>CP103908.1:665062-1330124 GCA_024970065.1 Pediococcus acidilactici
GAAAGCGGCCCTCATGACATCGTCGTGCTAGCTGGAAAGGGCGAAGATCCGTACCAAAAAGTGCGGGGAGTTGACACACCTTGGCCAACGGATATGGGCGTTGCACAAGAAGTGAAAAGGGGAATCAGTTAATGGAAAGACCAGTAAACAACTTTACACCAATTCTTTTAGGGAGTGACTTTAACGCCTACGGAATGGCTCGTGCTTTTTATGAAATCACGGGAAGACGGGTGCAGGCTTATGCTAGTGCTACGCTAGCACCGACCCGGTTTACTAACATTGTGAACGTTGAAATTATTCCTGGTTTTTCTGAAGATCCGGTATTTATCGAATCAATGCGAAAAATTGCAAAAAAATACCAAGATTCGGATGAAAAGGTGATCCTACTAGGGATGGGCGACGGTTACGCGGAATTAATTTCTAAACATAAGGAAGAACTTTCGCAGACCTTTGTTTGCCCATACATTGATTATGACTTATTGAAACAGTTGAATAATAAGGAACGTTTTTATTCAATTTGTGATCAATATGATCTGCCTTATCCAGCAACCAAGTTCATCACGAAGGCCCAATACGAAAGCGGCGAAACGTTCACTTCACCATTTGGTTTCCCAGTGGCTTTAAAACCGGCCGATAGTGTTGAATGGTTAGATATTCATTTTGAAGGCCGAAAGAAAGCCTTCCGGATTCAATCTCAGGCCGAGTTAGACGACGTGATTGCTAAAATTTACGACAATGGCTACACTTCCGATTTGATTTTGCAAGATTTTATCCCGGGAGATGATAGCAACATGCGGGTGCTCAACGCCTACGTTGACCAAAACCATCACGTAAAGATGATGTGCTTAGGACATCCGTTGCTAGAAGATCCGGCGCCATCCGCAATTGGTAATTACGTGGCCATTTTGCCCGAATTCAACCAAGAAATTTACGACACCGTTAAAAACTTCTTGGAAAGCATTGACTACGTGGGGTACGCGAACTTTGATATGAAGTATGACCATCGTGATGGTAAGTTTAAGCTATTTGAAATCAACATTCGCCAAGGACGGAGTAGTTTCTTCGTTACTTTAAATGGCTATAACTTGGCTCGCTGGGTGGTTGACGATTATGCTAACAACACTTTGGCAGACATGGAGCCAGTTTACGCTAACGACGTCATTGAAAATCGGAAACTATGGCTAGGGGTGCCAGTTAAGGTTTTCAAGAAATATGCTAAGGATAATGAAGAAAAAAAGGCGGCACTTGATTTGATTAATCGCGACCAGTATGGATTTACCGCGGTTTATGACGAAGACATGAATTTCAAACGCAGTCTTTTAATTTGGTGGATGAACCATAACTACGTCAAGAATTTCCGAAAGTATTTTAAAGAAAACAAGGGGTAAGTGGAATGAAGGACTTTTTCACAATTATTGGGGGAATGGGCACGCCCGCAACCGAAAGCTACATCCGGTTGCTGAACGCCCGCACACCGGCGCACCGGGATCAGGATTACTTAAACTACATTTTAGTTAATCACGCTACGGTTCCGGATCGCTCCACTTATTTAATGGACCATTCGCAGCCCAACCCGTATCCCGACTTGCTGGAAGATATTCAACAACAAAGTCAGTTGAATCCCGCCTTTTTCGTGATTACTTGCAACACAGCCCATTATTTTTATGACGAGTTGCAAAAGGCTACTACAATTCCAATTGTGCACATGCCGCGTGAAACGGTTAAGCAAATTAAAAAGGAGTTTCCGGCTGCTAAACGGATCGGTATTATTGGCACCCCGGGTACCACGACGGACGGGATTTACGACCGGGAATTACTTGCGGAAGGCTACGAAGTCATTAAACCAACCGCTGCAATTCAGGATTTAACAAGCAAGTTAATTTTTGATGATATCAAGGCCCAAAATAAAGTGGATGCCCAACTGTTCTACCAGATTTTACGGTTAATGACGGAAGAACAGGGCGCCCAAGTAGTTATCTTAGGTTGCACGGAACTTTCTTACGCGCAAGAAATGGCCCATAACCATTCTTATCCGGTAGTCGATTCACAGTCAGTGCTGGTGGATCGTTCAATCGAATTAGCCTTGAAGTTGCGAAAGTAAACCAAAAAGTAATTTAATAAAATAAGTTGAGGCTGGAAGATTAAGATGTCCAACCCCAACTTTTTTTGTTTTGAAATTAATGGGGGAATTATGAGTAAACGAAAGAAAAGAAGAAATTCTAATAACTGGTGGCTAGTTTTAATTGTGGCTATCTTGGGGATGTTTTTAAAGGGCAATGACGTTCATCAAGTAACGAACAACTTGCTTAACCAAGTAATGCCCCAAAATGCGCAGACAACCAAAAGTGTGACCGATAGCCAGCTATCACAATTAACGTTTAAATCAGGGGACCCGGCTTACATATATGTCAACCATAACCGGAGTACGTTAAATCCGAAAGATTGGAAGACCAACCGGATTGATTATGGTAATTTGGACCGTTTGAACCGGACGACCCAAGCAACTGGATATCTAAGCCGGGCTAATTTAGTAAAGTCGAACACCCGAACTAGCCAAACCTGGAATCCAACCGGTTGGCACCAAAAACGGGTTCGAATCAACGGACGTAGCGTTGAAATTCAAAACCGGGGCCACCTATTAGCCTATTCGGTAACAGGTAAGTTTGACCAAAACGGTAATTTTAATCCCCGTAAATTTGGTTCCCTAGATAATCCAAAGAACTTAGCTACGCAGACTGCCTTCAGCAACCAACAAACAATGCAGATTTTTGAAGAGCGAGTACGCGACGCTTTAGCGAAAAATAAACGGGTAATTTATCGGGTTTCTACGGTATTTAAAGGCAACGACTTAATGCCGATCGGTTACCATTCTGAAGCAATCTCGACGGATGGTAGCCTTAATTTCAACGTTTTCATTTGGAACGTTCAACCGGGAGTCCGGTTTGACTACACGACCGGGCGTTCCCGGGTTGACCGAAGCATGACGGTTAGCCAAAATTAAAACTAGCTGATATTTAAAAAGGTAAGGAATTGAATTCATAACCGAATTCTAGTTCCTTACCTTTTTTGTTTAAGCTAAATTAATTGGCGAATTAACGTAACTTACGACTTAAAATTGCTTCTACGGTTTGTTGGTAATGCTGCTTGTAGTCTGGGTCGTGCAAGAGCATGGTCGATAAGACGTCAATCACATAGACAATTCCTAGTTGAGAGTTAATAAAGCGGGTATTGTCCACAAAATCACTGTATTGAACAAATAATTTACAATCGCTCATGGATGCTAGGGGGCTATCATCAAACGCGGTAATCGCAATGACTTTAAGATTGTGCTCCTTAGCTAGCTTAGTGGCCTCGTTGACTTCTGCCGAGTTTCCGGAAACTGAAAGCACGATTACTAAGTCATCACTTTGCATAATACTGCTGGTAATGTACATTGTATGGCTATCGGCCGGAGCAAATGCGTTAATTCCCATACGCAAGAGCCGCTGTGATAATTCTTGAGCGTTATATCCCGAGCTGCCCAAACCGAAAACGAAAATTCGGGGGGCATTTTTGATCAATTGTACAGCTTCGTCTAAAGCAGATTGGTCAATTTTTTTCCACGTTCCGGTGATCATTTGGTTATAAAAGTTGGTTACTTGATCAGGCAAGGGGGCATTGTTTACGTCCTCCGTAATTGTGGAGGTTGCCTCTGCCAAACCTAGTTTAAACTCACTAAAATCTTGGCACCCCATTTTCTTGACAAAACGGGTCACGGTAGCGGTACTAACTTCAGCTTTTTTGGCGAGAATGCCAATGTTCATCTTTTTTACTTGGGAAGGGTGTTGGATTACTTTTAACGCAATTTTACGCTCTTGGCGCGATAACGAAGGATATTTTTGTTCCACCGTCTCAAGAATATTCATTGAGAACCTCCTCATGGATCTTTGCTAATAGCTTTAATTATACGCTTTTATTTCATGATGATAAAAGGCTAGTTCTTTATAGAAAACAGAAAAATGTTTTTGAAGATAACTATGACGAGTTTGCAAAAAGCTAATATTTGTACCATTTTTTTATCTTTAATGAAATATTAATGATACGCATAAATATTTTTGGCGATTTTTAACCGAAGCCTATCTCTAGCGGGTAAAATTAATACTCGAATTAAAATTATAAAATATAAACTACAAAAGGGGTACAAAAAAACTTATTTAATATTTTTACACTATATACAATTTAACGGGTGTAGTGTATATTCTTAGTAAATATTTAAGTTTGCCATTTTAAATAGTATGTTTAGGAAAAACTAGTGAAAAGACTGGGTTGATAAGCGAAAACAAGTTACTGAAATTTTTTATTTAGTTGGTGAATCGAGGTATGGATGACCCCAACCGTGTAAAAGATTTGGGCTATTAAAATGGAATACAAAGAGAGTAGGTTAAGCACTAGTTAAAACAGCATTGAAAAGTCTTTTTGGAGGAACGAAATGAATAAGGAACGCAAAGAACATTACAAAATGTACAAAGATGGTAAGAAGTGGATTTTTTGCAGTTTAACGGTTATAAGCGTGGCACTTGGCACAGGTTTGGTGAGTACTCATGCGGCAGCCGATACGGTAAATAAAACTACTACCGAAATGCCAAGCTAGAGTACTAGTGCAAAATCAACTACAACGAATGCGCCGGAAGCAAAGCCGACTCCAGTTGAGGATGCTACATCAGCGAAAAAACCGGTTGAACAGGCTAATGTAGTAAATAATCCAGACCAGTCCGCAACCACGCAAACGGCAACAACCGCAAATGCTGATAATAAGCGTAATGTGAACGAAGGCACTACCGAAAATAAAAGTACGGCAACAACTACTCCGAACTCGAATGCAGCTAAAACTACGGACAACGAACAAGCTGGCCAGTCGTACGTTAACGACAACCGGAATAAAACTAATAATGATGATAATCCAATGGTTTCAACGACGGACCGTTCGACTACGGAAAATCATAAAGAAAACCCGTCGACTAAGGAAAATGAAAGTTCAACTTCAAAGGCGGTCGATTCATCAAATGTTGAAAACGATTTAACAACTTCCGATGGGAAGGAAAAAAGTTCGACAAAAAATGACGATGCTAAGAATGTAAAACAATCAAGCGACGTTACCAAGACTAAAACACGGGTAAAAAGTCAAACCCCAAGTGGCCAATTTGGGACAAGTACTTGGTATATCGACGAAAATGGGGTACTGCATTTCAGTGCCGGAACCTTTGCGGATACGCAGAGTGTTACCAGTTTTAACCAAAATCCATGGTTCAATTATCAACGGCTAATTAAGTCGATTGTTTTCGATGGAAAAGTGGTTGCTGGAAGCAATTGTAGAGCGCTTTTTAATGAGCTAACTAAATTACAAACCGTAGAAAATGCGCAGAATTTTGACGTGAGCAAAGTCGAAAACATGAATTACATGTTTGAAGGGGATAGCGCGCTAGAAAAAATTGACGTCCATAATTGGGATACTTCGCGGGTTACGAACATGAGTGCAATGTTTAAAGGTTGTACGGAATTAGTTACTCTAGACGTCTCTAACTGGGATACATCACAAGTAACGGATTTGTCGTCAATGTTTGCTATGTTGAGTGGTGATGGCAAAGTATCCAAGTTAAAGAATTTAGATGTATCCAATTGGAACACCTCTAAGGTAACTAGCATGAAGGGTGTATTCTATAGATGCGCTTCATTGCAAAGTCTTAATCTTGTTGGCTGGAACACCGCAAACGTAACCGATATGTCGACTTTGTTTTATGGTTGTAGCGGATTGCAAGAGTTAAACACTTCTGGTTGGAATACGTCAAAAGTGACCAACATGGAAAGAATGTTTTACCTTGTGGGAGTTGAGCGATTAGACATCTCTAGCTTTGATATGACTAAAGTGCGGAATTCAACGAAAATGTTAAATGAGATGAGTAACCTACGCGTTATTATCATTGGCTCAAAAAATCGCCTTATCGATGCTGATTTATCAGAACCCAATTTTCCCGGAACTCGTAATAAGTGGGTAGCGGTAAATGGGGGAACTGAAAAGGACCCGCACGGAAACACGCTTTATACATCTCATAATCTTGATTTTAAAGGACCTTCTTCACCGGATACCTACGTTATTTCAGAACAAGTAATTATTGATGGCCACGATAGTACCATCATTGCAGGGCCAAATAGTAAATGGAGCCCAGCGGATAACTTCGACGAAGCATCGGATGGGACTGGGGCACCGGTTGACCTTAAAGACATTACGGTTACGGGCACGGTGGATCCGCAAACACCGGGTGATTATGATATCACGTATAGCTATACGGATGCGTACGGTCGCCATGGTAGTAAAACGATTACGGTCCACGTGGTTAAGTCTGAAGCAAGTATAAATGGTCATGACAGTACATTAATTGCTGGTCCAAATAGTAAGTGGACTGCAGCGGATAATTTTGACGAGGCAACCGACGCTGAAGGTAACCCGGTTGACTTAAAAAACGTCACGGTCCAAGGCAAAGTAGATCCTCATACCCCAGGAGACTATGAAGTTACCTACAGTTATACAGACGTTTCAGGTAACATAGTTAGTAAAACAATTACGGCCCACGTAATTGCCAGTCAAGCTAGCGTAGATGGTCATGATAGTACCCTAATTGCAGGACCCAACAGTAAGTGGAATTCAGCAGACAACTTTGACGGGGCAAAGGATGCCGAAGGCGATCCGGTTGACTTGAAGGACGTCACGGTCAAAGGTAATGTGAACTCCCAAGTGCCGGGAGACTACGAAGTAACCTACAGTTATACGGATGCGTATGGCAACACAGTTAACAAGACGATTACGGTCCACGTGATTGCTAGCCAAGTTAATATAGACGGTCATGATAGTACGCTAATTGCGGGGCCCAACAGTAAGTGGACCGCAGCAGACAACTTTGATGGAGCAACCGATGCCGAAGGTAACCCGGTTGACTTGAAGGACGTTACGGTCAAAGGTAATGTGAACCCCCAAGCGCCGGGAGACTACGAAGTAACCTACAGTTATACGGATGCGTATGGCAACACAGTTAGCAAGACGATTACGGTTCACGTAAAAGCCAGCCAAGTTAACGTAAATGGTCATGATAGTACGCTAATTGCTGGTCCAAATAGCAAATGGACCGCAGCAGACAACTTTGATGGAGCAACGGATGCCGAAGGAAATCCGGTTGACTTGAAGGACGTCACGGTCAAAGGTAATGTGAACCCCCAAGTCCCTGGTGACTACGAAGTAACTTACAGTTATACGGATGCGTATGGCAACACAGTTAGCAAGACGATTACGGTTCACGTAAAAGCCAGCCAAGCTAACGTAGACGGTCATGATAGTACGGTGATTGCTGGACCAAATAGCAAATGGACCGCCGCGGATAATTTCGATGGAGCAAAGGATGCCGAAGGTAACCCAGTTGACTTAAAAGACGTTACGGTCAAAGGTAGCGTGAACCCGCAAGTGCCGGGAGACTACGAAGTAACCTACAGTTATACGGATGCGTATGGCAACACAGTTAGCAAGACGATTACGGTTCACGTGATTAAGTCTGAAGCAAGTATAAATGGTCATGACAGTACTTTAATCGCTGGACCAAATAGCAAATGGACTGCCGCAGATAATTTCGACGGAGCAAAGGATGCCGAAGGTAACCCAGTTGACATAAAAGACGTTACGGTCAAAGGTAATGTGGACCCGCAAACACCTGGAGATTACGAAGTAACCTACAGTTACACGGATGCTTATGGCAACGTGGCTAGTAAAACAGTCATTGTACACGTAAACGAAAGTCAAGCGAGCATAGACGCTCACGATAGTACCATCATTGCAGGACCAAATAGTAAGTGGAATCCCGCAGACAATTTTGATGGAGCGACCAATGAATTTAAAGGTGGGGCTTCTCTTTCTGATGTTGTGGTAAAGGGAACCGTAAATCCGCAAGTTCCAGGTGATTATGAAATTACCTATAGTTATACCGATGCTTGTGGTAATGAAGTTAGCAAGATGGTGACGGTCCACGTGATTGCTAGCCAAGTTAGCGTAGACGGTCATGATAGTACGGTGATTGCTGGACCAGACAGTAAGTGGAATGCCGCGGATAATTTCGATGGAGCAACGGATGCCGAAGGAAATCCGGTTGACTTAAAGGACGTCACGGTTAAAGGTAGTGTAGATCCACAAACACCTGGAGATTACGAGATAACATACAGTTATACAGATGCTTATGGCAACACAGTTAGCAAGACGGTGACGGTCCACGTAATTACCAGCCAAGCTAGTGTAGATGGCCATGATAGTACGTTAATTGCGGGACCAGACAGTAAGTGGAATCCTGCGGATAACTTCGATGGAGCAACCGATGCTGAAAGTAATCCGGTTGACTTGAAGGATGTCACGGTTAAAGGCAACGTGAACCCGCAAGTTCCTGGCGATTATGAAGTAACCTACAGTTACACGGATGCATATGGCAACACAGTTAGCAAGACGATTACGGTTCACGTAATTGCTAGCCAAGTTAATGTAGATGGTCATGATAGTACGTTGATTGCAGGACCAAATAGTAAGTGGGATCCAGCAGACAACTTTGACGGGGCAACGGATGCCGAAGGAAATTCGGTTGACTTGAAGGACGTTACGGTCAAAGGTAGCGTAAATTCGCAGGTGCCCGGCGATTACGAAATTACGTATAGTTATACGGATGCATATGGCAATGTAGTTAGCAAGACGATTACGGTGCACGTGATCGCCAGCCAAGTTAATATAGACGGTCATGATAGTACGCTAATTGCGGGACCAGACAGTAAATGGAACCCCGCAGACAACTTTGATGGAGCAACGGATGCCGAAGGAAATCCGGTTGACTTAAAAGACGTTACGGTCAAAGGTAGCGTGAACCCGCAAGTTCCTGGAGACTACGAAGTAACCTACAGCTACACCGATATGTACGGCAACACAGTTAGCAAAACGATTACGGTGCACGTAAACGCCAGCCAAGCTAGTGTAGACAGTCATGATAGTACATTGATTGCGGGACCAGACAGTAAATGGAACCCCGCAGATAATTTTAATGGAGCAACGGATGCCGCAGGAAATTCGGTTGACTTAAAGGACGTAACGGTTAAAGGTAATGTAGATCCACAAACACCTGGAGACTACGAAGTAACCTACAGTTACACCGATATGTACGGCAACACAGTCAGCAAGACGATTACGGTGCACGTAAACGCCAGCCAAGTTAACGTAGACGGTCATGATAGTACGGTGATTGCCGGACCAGACAGTAAGTGGAATCCTACGGATAATTTCGATGGAGCAACGGATGCCGAAGGTAACCCGGTTGACTTGAAGGACGTCACGGTCAAAGGCAACGTGAACCCGCAAGTGCCGGGAAACTATGAGGTAACCTATAGTTACACGGATGCTTACGGCAACACAGTCAGCAAGACGATTACGGTCCACGTGGTTAAGTCTGAAGCAAGTATAAATGGTCATGACAGTACTTTAATCGCTGGTCCAAATAGCAAATGGACTGCCTCGGATAATTTCGATGGAGCAACGGATGCCGAAGGTAACCCGGTTGACTTGAAGGACGTTACGGTCAAAGGTAGCGTGAACCCGCAAGTCCCTGGAGACTACGAAGTAACTTACAGCTACACGGATGCTTACGGCAACACAATTAACAAGACGATTACGATCCACGTGATCGCCAGTCAAGTTAACGTAGGCGGTCATGATAGTACATTAATTGCCGGACCAGACAGTAAATGGAATCCAGCAGACAACTTTGATGGAGCAACGGATGCCGAAGGTAACCCGGTTGACTTGAAGGACGTCACGGTCAAAGGCAGCGTGAACCCGCAAGTCCCTGGAGACTACGAAGTAACTTACAGTTACACCGATGTGTACGGTAACACGGTTAGCAAGACGATTACGGTCCACGTGATTGCTAGCCAAGTTAACGTAGATGGTCATGATAGTACGGTGATTGCCGGACCAGACAGTAAATGGAATCCAGCAGACAACTTTGATGGAGCAACGGATGCCGAAGGTAACCCGGTTGACTTGAAGGACGTTACGGTCAAAGGTAGCGTGAACCCGCAAGTCCCTGGAGACTACGAAGTAACTTACAGCTACACGGATGCTTACGGTAACACAGTTAACAAGACGATTACGGTGCACGTAAACGCCAGCCAAGCTAGTGTAGACGGTCATGATAGTACCCTAATCGCTGGTCCAAATAGCAAATGGACTGCAGCGGATAATTTTGACGGAGCAAGGGATGCCGAAGGTAACCCAGTTGACTTAAAAGACGTTACGGTCAAAGGTAGCGTGAACCCGCAAGTCCCTGGAGACTACGAAGTAACTTACAGTTACACGGATGCGTACGGCAACACAGTTAGCAAGACGGTGACGGTGCACGTAAAAGCCAGCCAAGCTAGTGTAGACGGTCATGATAGTACATTAATTGCCGGACCAGACAGTAAGTGGAATCCAGCAGACAACTTTGATGGAGCAACCGATACTGAAGGAAATCCGGTTGACTTGAAGGACGTTACGGTCAAAGGTAGCGTGAACCCGCAAGTCCCTGGAGACTACGAGGTAACCTACAGTTACACGGATGCTTACGGTAACACAGTTAGCAAGACGGTGACGGTGCACGTAAACGCCAGCCAAGCTAGTGTAGACGATCATGATAGTACATTAATTGCCGGACCAGACAGTAAGTGGAATCCTGCGGATAATTTCGATGGAGCAACGGATGCCGAAGGTAACCCAATTGACTTGAAGGACGTTACGGTCAAAGGCAATGTAGATCCACAAACACCTGGAGACTACGAAGTAACTTACAGCTACACGGATGCTTACGGCAACACAGTTAACAAGACGATTACGGTCCACGTAACTGCTAGTCAAGAAACGGTGGACGGCCACGATATAACCGTTGTTGCGGGTCCCAATAGTACGTGGGATCCAGCAGAAGATTTCGACGGAGCGACGGATGCTGCAGGACATTCGGTTGACTTAAAAGATGTTACGGTCAAAGGCAATGTAGATCCACAAACACCTGGAGATTACGAAGTAACTTACAGTTACACCGATGCGTACGGCAACACAGTCAGCAAGACGGTGACGGTCCACGTAACTGCTAGTCAAGAAACGGTGGACGGCCACGATACTACCATTATTGCGGGTCCCAATAGTACGTGGAATCCGTTAGAAGATTTTGATGGCGCAAAAGACGCGGAAGGTAATCCAATTAGCCTAAAGGACGTGACGGTCAAAGGTAATGTAGATCCGCACACACCAGGCGATTATGAAGTAACCTACAGTTATACTGATGCGTATGGCAACCAAGTTGATAAGACCGTAGTTGTTCACGTGGTTGACAGTCAAGCAAGTGTTGCGGCTCATGATAGTACGATAGTTGGCGATGCTAATGCGAGCTGGAAGGCGGAAGACAATTTTGACGGGGCAACGGATGCAAATGGTAATTTAGTTGATTTTAGTGAGGTAACGGTTGAAGGGAAAGTAAATCCAAACGTAGCCGGTGATTACGTAGTAACGTACACTTATACAGATGCTTATGGCAACGTGGTAAGCAAACAGGTCGTGGTCCACGTGATTGCTGGAAAGGGATCTGATAACGATCAACCAACGCCGGACACGCCAAAATCAAATGATGATCCAGAAGACAATACTTCAAGTGATTCTTCAAGTAATGCTTCTAACGATACTGCGGATAACAATTCAGAAACTGATGATAATTTTGTTCCAACGCCAAACGTTCCGGAAACGCCAGCAAATCCAGCTGTTAAACAAGGACGAAATAATAATAAGCCTACAGAAACTAAATTTTTACCAAAGAGGTCGGTTGCTCAAAGTGAACCGGCAAATAAAACGACTGCTCGAAAATTGCCTCAAACAGGTGAGGTAAAGGATGAACTCAGCCTAGTAGGCATCTTAGGCTTATTAGTTGGTTTGATGGGCTTAGCATTTGGAATTAAAAGGAAAAAGCCCCGGGGATAACTCGTGGGTAGACAAAAAATGATGAATCGTGGTCTTACAAAATCACGGTTCATCATTTTTTATTAAAAAAAGAGGCGGGGAATCCCGTCTCTTTTAACGTTAAAATAATCTTCTTTAAAACTAATTAATTGATTGCATCTACAAAACGACTCGCAATTTCTAACGGACGAGTAATGGCGCCACCGACCACTACCGAATGACAACCTAATTCAATGCATCGTTTTAGTTTTGCTGGAGTGTCGATTTTTCCTTCAGCAACCACCGGATGGTGCACCTTTTGTAAGAGTTCTTTGAGATAGGCAAAATCGTCGTCGGCAATGTTCAAACCCTTTGAAGCCGGGGTATAACCGCGCATCGTGGTCCCAATAATATCAAAACCTAATTCATCAGCCAGCAGGGCGTTTTCCATAATGTCAGTATCGGCCATCAAAAGGGTGTTTGGAAATTCAGCCCGAAATTGTTTGACGATGTCAGCAAGCTTTTCGCCGTGTGGACGGGGTTGTCCAGTGACTTGGCAAGCGACAACTTCAACCCCAGTAGCCGCAACTGCCCGCATTTCTTTCATGGTGGGGGTAATAAATACTGGAGAATCTGGATAGTCTGTCTTGGCAATCCCGATCATTGGCAAACCAGTTTCATCCTGGATTGCTTGGATATCCACTACCGAATTTGCTCGGATACCGGCGGCACCAGCCATCTTAGCAGCTCGCGCCATCCGTGCCATAATAAAGGAACTATGGAGCGGTTCTGCTGGTAACGCTTGACAAGAAACAATTAACTGTCCTTTGACAGCATCTAAAAATCTATTTTTCATTATACTGACACTTCACTTCTATCAAATTTAATTTCCTAAAATATACCGCTAATTATAAATGATGGGGTTTGGAATAAAAATTAATTTGTAATAGTTAATTGCTAATTCAACCACCGCAGTAAATATAGCGCGAGTTAAAAAATATTGCAATAGATAAATGTGATAATTGTTTTCAAAAAGAGCTATGAATGCTGTTGTTATGGTAATTAAAAATATTTTCACTTTTTTTAATTGTGAAAATTATAAACGGGTGGTAATATGAAATCGTTATCAAGAGTGTTGAATAAATTGGAGGAACCCGAGATGGACAAAAAATTTTTAGCATTTGATGTGGGGGGAACCACTATTAAATATGCGGTACTTGACGAACGCTTAAATTTTGCAGATTCAGGTAAAGTTAATACAGAACAAAATCGGGACGGGCATATTTTAAAAACGCTACTACAAGTTAGTAAAGCAATTCAGAATCGCGTCTCGCTTGCAGGAATTGGCGTTAGTACAGCGGGGATTGTTGGTAAGGATGGCGGTATTCAATATGCGGGACCAACCATTCCTAACTACATTGGCACTCCTATCAGAGCAAGCCTGGCTGCCCAAACTGATTTACCAGTCAGCGTAGTTAATGACGTTGATGCCGCTCTTTTAGGAGAAGTCTTTACCGGAAACTTAGCGGATCATGATGTCTACTGTATGGCGTTAGGTACGGGAATTGGTGGGGCACATTATCGTAACGGAAAAATTATTAGCGGAGCCCATGGGCAGGGCAATTCAATTGGTTATACGTTATTTGATCCACAGACTAACACGAATTATGAACAAAGGGCTTCGACCTTGGTTTTAGAACGGCAATTAGCAGATAAAGGAATAACGGTAATTGAGGCTTTTGAAAAAGCTAAGCAGGGGCAGGTACCTTATGTATCAATTATTGAACGGTGGGCTAAAGAAGTGGCGAGAGGAATTGCGGAAGTAATCGTCTTATTTGACCCGGAAGAAATTATAATTGGTGGCGCAGTTTCTGCGCAAGGACAATACTTGATTGATTTACTTAACGCTCAATTACCAACGTTGTTGCCAACGGATTTCAACCAGACCACGTTAAAAATTGCACAACGAGGGAACCAAGCACAACTAATTGGAGCAGTTGTTCCATTTTTTAGAGACAAATAAGGAGAAAACAAATGAAAAAAGTATCGATTAATACCGCAGTATTTTTGAACCAACTTGAAAATGGAAATTCCCAATTCGAATGTTTAAAACAACTGGTGGGTAAACCAATTGACGCGATTGAAGTTCGGGGCGAATTTTTTAAAGAAGATGGCCGTGATCAGGAGCTAGCTGCGATTCAGCGGCTATGTGAAGAAAATCATTGGCAATTTTACTATTCAATCCCGGAAGCGTTATTTACGGAAGGAAAGTTAAACGAAAATATTTTTGATTACATAGCGTTGGCAAATGAATTTCAAATTCAAGGGTTAAAAATCAGTTTAGGAAATTGTCAGAATACGGCGGCTCCAAGCTTGGCGAAGCTGCAAAAAGCTTTGCGCGCCTATTCAGGAGTGTTAACGGTAGAAAATCAACCAAATCAGGATGGGCAGTTAAATGTTTTTGAAGCCAACCTGATTAAATTGTTGGCGCTAGTTCCTGAACTGGGTTATACGTTTGATTCGGGAAACTGGTATTGGATAAAGGAGACTCCGCATCTGGCATTCGATTCATTGAAAAAGTGGATTACTGTGTTTCATCTGAAGGACGTTGCCAATTTAACGACGGTTCGGTTGGGGGAAGGGACCACCGATTGGCAGCCTATGATACAAGCATTAACTCCTGAAGTGCCGGTATTTCTGGAGTACGCAATTGCTAATGAAGAAGAATTAGATGAAGAAATCCAAAAAGTAAATTTAATTCTTTGAAAGGGTTTACATTTAACGGGAAACAGTTTATAATCACTACCTGTAATAGTTATTAATGCGAATTCAACTGCCGCAAAGGTTTCACACTACCACATCATGTAGTGCGAGTTTTTGTGGCATTTTTTATTGCAATTAGAAAAGATTGGTCGTTAATTCTGGAGGGGACCAGACTTACTGACTAATGGATGCCGCTACTTAAACTACGTGAAAATTTTTAATTTGGAATTCGTAGAAAGTAGGTACTGCGTAATATGGTTAAACAAGGATTCGGTGTTTTAAATTGGCTGGTTTTAATTGCTTATTTAATCATTATGTTAGTAATTGGTTTAAGTTTCAGTAAGAAAAGTTCAAAGAATTCAGAAGAGTTTTTCAAGGCAAGTACCAGCAACGTGCCGGCATGGGCGGTGGGATTTAGTATTTTCGCGACAACTTTAAGTGCGATTACCTACATGTCAACGCCAGAAAAGTCATTTTTGACCAACTGGGCTTATGCTTTTGGAAATTTAGCGATTTTTTTGATCACTCCGGTATTAATTAAGTATTATATTCCATTCTTTTCAAAGTTGCGGGTGACCACGGCTTACGAATATTTGGAATTTCGGTTTAACCCGTTTTTACGGGTGTTTAGCAGCATTTTGTTTGTGTTATTCCATATTGGACGGATTGCAATCGTAATTTATTTACCGACCGTGGCATTGCAATCCATTATCAACATTAACCCGTACCTGATCGCCTCTTTGATCACCATCCTGTGTATCGTTTATACATACCATGGCGGAATGGAAGGGGTAATTTGGAGCGACGTGATTCAAGGAATTCTCCTACTAGTGGGCGCGGTTTTAATTATTTTCTTCGCGGTTCATGGAACCCACGGGGGACTGCAAACCGTTGCGCAAGATGCCGTCAATAAAGGGAAAATCCTAACTAAGGCTGATTTTGTATGGAGCGTTACTAAGTCGACAGTGCCAATCATCCTGTTGGGTCAGATCTTCAACACTTTGTACCAATATACGGCCAGTCAAGACGTAGTTCAGCGGTACACTACTTCGACTGATAATAAGCACATTGCTAAGTCAATCTGGACTAACGCATTGCTATCGTTAATCACCATTCCACTCTTCTACGGAATGGGAACCGTGATTTACAGTTTTTACCAACACGGAGGCAGTTTACCGACCGGATTTAATACTTCCGCATTGGTGCCATATTTTGTATTAACTGAAATTCCAGCGGGAGTTGCTGGATTAATTATTGCGGCGATTTTTGCGGCTTCGCAAGCCACGATTGCTTCCAGTTTGAATAGTACTGCGGCTTGTCTGGTAACCGATATCCAAAAACGGTTCATGAAAGATAAAAGTGACCGAATGAGTATGCGGATCACACGGCTAAGTATCCTAATTTGTGGAATTTTTGGGTTGTTAGTAACGCTAGTACTGATTAAGCTTCATAGCTCGGACATGATCGATACTTACTTATCGCTCTTCGGTCTCTTCGGCGTACCAATTGCCGGAATCTTTGCTCTAGGTATCGTCAGTCAACGGGCAAACGGCTTTGGTGCAACCCTTGGCATGATTGTCACTACGGCAATTTGCTACTTTATTCAAACCCATGGAATCAACGCCCTCTTTGTTAGTGTAGTTGGTTTCCTAGGTGCGATGATTTTAGGATATCTTTTCAGTTTTCTTAAACCGGGACATCAACATGACATTACCGGCTTGACGTTTAAAACGATTGATCAAAAAGTTAATCTCAAAAATTAAAAGGAGTAATTAAAATGACAAAAAATCTTGATAAATATAAAGGAATCATTCCAGCATTTTACGCATGTTATGACGATGAAGGCAACGTTAGCCCAGAACGGGTGCAAAAGCTTGCTAAATATTATTTGGCAAAGGGAGTGAAGGGACTTTACGTGGGCGGTTCTTCGGGAGAATGTATTTATCAAACGGTGGAAGAACGGAAGCTAGTTTTGGAAAACGTAATGGAAGCAGTTGGCGGGCAAATGACGATCATTGCCCACGTTGCCGCTCCTTCAACCCGGGATAGCATTGAGTTGGCTAAACATGCGGAACAATTGGGCGTTGATGCGTTGGCAGCTATTCCACCAATTTACTTTGTACTACCAGAACCCGCAATCGAAGCGTACTGGACAAGTATTATGGAGGCAACCAACCTTGATTTCATCATTTATAACATTCCCCAAACAACTGGATACGCACTGTCTGAGAACCTATTTAAGAAGATGATGGCTAAGGAACAGGTAATCGGGGTTAAGAATTCTTCCATGCCGGTAATGGACATCAACATGTGGAAACTACGTGCTCCAAAAGAAAATATCATTTTTAACGGCCCTGATGAACAATTCGTTGGCGGTCGTGTAATGGGCGCAGATGCTGGAATTGGCGGAACGTACGGCGTTTATCCAGAGTTACTTTTAGAAGCTGACCGCTGTGTACGAGAAGGCGAATTAGATAAGGCGTTGGAAATTCAGTTATGCGTCAATGATTTAATTTCACAATTAACTTCATTTAAAGGAAATCTTTACGACGTAATGAAGTTAATTCTGGCGCAAAGAGGGGTTGCTGTGGGCCGCGCCCGTTATCCATTACCACACGTTGAAGAAAGCGAAATGGATCGAGTTACCCAAGTACGGGAAAATATTGATAAGGCGATTGAAAAATACGTTGGCTAGAAGCTAATCGAGGTTTTTGTATAAAAGAGTTAGGGAAAAATTCCTAACTCTTTTTGTTTTGGCTAAACGAAGGATAGGTTAATAAAGTGGTTAAAGGAGCGGAATCTAAAAATATAGGGGGTTTTTATTTATGATGAACTTTTTTGATATAAACGCTACTTTACTGATATATTTTGAAAATAAAATCAACTATACTGCAACTATAAGAGGATTGAAAACGATTACTTATGGGAGGCAGTCATTTGAAGGAAGCAGAATTAAAAAAATTATTCAATGATTTAAGCGATGAAGAAAAGGTTAGTCAAACCGTCCAGTTAAACGGTGATTTATTTGTGGAAAGTGGGGTGATGAGTACCGGCCCTAAAACTGATTTAGGATTTCCTGTCAATTTTAATTATTACGAGATTGGCTCGATTTACAACGTCAACGACCACCAAAAACTAAAACAGTTGCAAACGGAAGTATTGGAAAAGAGTCGTCATCGGATACCGCTATTATTTATGTCAGATATTATTTATGGATTTCGGACGATTTTTCCGATGCCGTTAGCACAAGCAGGCTCGTATAACTTTGATTTAATTCAACGAGCGGCAGCGGTAACTGCAAAAGAAAGTTACCAAAATGGTCTTCACGTTGTTTTTTCGCCCATGCTAGATTTGGTTCGGGATCCGCGTTGGGGAAGGGTAATGGAATCGCCTGGGGAAGACGTTTACACAGCTAAAGAATTTGGACGCAGCGTTGTTCATGGATACCAGGGAGATATGAACGGCGGAAAAATTGGACCAAACCACGTTGCCGCCTGTATCAAACATTTTGCGGCATACGGTGCACCAGAGAGCGGTCGAGAATATAATTCCGTTGAGCTTTCCGAACAAAAACTTTACAACGAATATTTACAAGCTTACCAAGCCGCAATTGAAGCCCGGGCCCAGGTGGTAATGACTGCCTTTAACCTATTAAATGGGGTACCCGCGACTGGTAACCAGTGGTTAAATCGAAAAATTTTACGAAAACGGTTTGGATTTAATGGAGTACTTGACGCTGATTATGCAGCAGTTGCAGAATTGGTGGCTCATGGTTATGCAACAGATTCCGAAGATGCCGCACAAAAAGCGCTACGTGCGGGAGTCGATTTAGACATGATGACTGCAACTTACGCTAATGGATTACCAAAACTCCTCAAGAATCCAGAGATGCGAAAGCTATTAGATGAAGCAGTTTGGCGAATTTTGGTTTTGAAAAACAAATTAGGCTTATTTGAGAATCCTTTCCGGGGGCTGGATGAACCTACTACTGGTGAAGTACTTGCCCAACAAGATCGCGCGCTGGCCACCAAACTAGTTGAGGAAAGCTGTGTTTTATTAAAAAATAAAAGCGCTTTACCACTACGACAAGATCAAAAAATTGCGGTGATTGGGCCGTACGCGGAAAGCAAACTGACCCTTGGCTTTTGGGCCTCGGTAAGTGGCAAAGCTACTGACGTAGTTTCTTTAAAAGAAGGGCTTCAACAAGTATTTAAGCCCGAACAGCTATCATTTAGCCGCGGATTTAACCTATTTGACTCTTATGCGCCCTTTGGACCCTTGAAAAAGGGCCTTGAACTGGTGAATGGACCAATTGAAGATGAAGCAATGCTTTTAAAGCAAGCCGAAAAACAAGCAGCCACGGCGGACGTTGTAGTGCTAACCATTGGTGAAAACTTTTTGGAAAGTGGGGAGGGTGCCGCTAAAGCTCATTTGACTTTACCAGCGAAACAAAAGCAACTCATTCAAGCGCTTGCTAAGCTAGGCAAACCGATTGTTGGAATCATTTATACTGGACGCCCACTCGTTTTAACTGACGTTGAACCATATTTTGATAGTTTGCTATTAGCTTGGTATCCCGGAATTATGGGAGGCGTGGGGATTGCTAATTTACTATCTGGTAAAGCAAGTCCTTCAGCTCGATTATCAATGACTTTTCCGCGGAGCGAAGGCCAACTTCCGATTTATCTAGCAAGAACTCCTACTGGTCGTCCGTTAGGTAAAACTAATCATTCAGAACGGTTTGTATCCAAATATATTGATGAAAGTAACGAACCCCTATATCCATTTGGTAGCGGGCTTAGTTACGCAAAATTTGTCGGTAAATGGCGGAATTTATCTTACGAGGCGGGTAATTTAAAAGGCCAATTTGAGGTAAAAAATCTTAGTGAACGAACTGCGGATGTGGTTGCCCAGATTTACCTTAAGCAATTTCCTGCAGAAATTGTTCAGCCGGTCAAACGATTAATTAAAACCGTTAAAATTCAGTTTTCAGGCTCTGGTAAACAGGTGGTTGATTTTGAATTGCCAGTAGAGGAGTTAGCTTACTTTGACAACCAAGGCCAAAAACACCTTGAACACGTCCAATACCAGTTCCAACTTGATATTTTAGGAGAAACCGCAGATATTGACTTGAAATTAAACTAAACTTAAGTAAAGGAGTATCAAAAATGAACAATTTAGAGAAGTTTTTAAACGACAAGCTACTACCAATTTCGGAAAAATTACAAAAGAATAAAGTCCTGGCGGCCCTAATGGAAGGATTTATTCGGACCAGTCCAATCACGTTGGGAATTGCGTTAATCACCATTATCGGGAACTTTCCGGTTCCGGGTTGGACTCAATTTTTAACTAAGATTGGGATTTTCCAACATGTCGAAGCGATTACTAATGGGGCTACCGGAGTTTTCTCGCTATACGTAGTGTACAGTTTAGCCTTTTCTTACGCGAAGCAATTGAAAACTAACGAACGGAATGCTTCATTAATTTCGTTAGCCAGTTTCATCATGTTAATGCCGCAATCGGTTACCACCACGGTAATGAAGAGCGGCCACGCGACTAGTCAAGCAATTGGAGCATTAAAACTTGATTACTTAGGCGGACAGGGGCTATTTATCGGAATGATTTTAGCATTGGTAATCACCCGACTTTACGCAGCCCTTTCCAAAAAGAACTTGATGATCAAGCTTCCCGAAAGCGTTCCGCCAATGGTTACCCAATCTTTATCCCCAGTGTTCGTTGTTACCATCATCTTCGTACTAGTATTCATCGTTCGGGTATTGTTTGGGTTGACGCCATCAGGAACCATCTTCCAATTCTTCGTTGACGCAATTAACGCTCCGTTGAACTCCTTAGTTGCTAGCCCGCTTTCAATTATCTTGATAATGGAACTCTTAGCAATTTTCTGGTTCTTCGGAATCCACAACGCTGTTTTACAAGGACCTTTAGGCGCAGTTAGCATGACCATGATCGTTGGTAACATCACGGCTTTCCAACATGGTCAAAAATTACCGTACTTGTTACCTTCCGTAATTTACATGGGAATGTACGCAGCGGGATTCATGGGCTTAGTTACTTTTGTAATGATTCGCAGTAAGTCAACCAAGATGAAGCAATTAGGTAAATTAGCATTTATTCCATCACTTTTTAATATTTCAGAACCGATTATGTTCGGGATGCCAATTATTTTGAACCCGCTCTTCTTTATTCCGCAAGTATTTACGCAATTAATTGCGGGCTTTGTAACCTGGGGCTTAACGACCACTATTTTACCAATTTCACTTAACCCAACGATGTCGCTACTCCCATGGACTACACCAACTTTCGTTAAGATGCCATTTTCAGGGGGTCTAAACTACACCATCCTAATGGTGATTTGTATGGCGATTGGAATTTTAATGTGGTACCCATTCATTAAGGTTGCGGACAACAAAGAATACCGCTTAGAAATGGAACTCGCAAAAAAAGAACAAACTGAAACTGAAGCAGAAAAAGAAGCGGAAGCAGCGGAAGCAGTTACCGAATAGTTTAAAAGCGTGGAGAAGACAGATGAAAAAGTTAAGTATTGATATTGGGGGATCCAGTATTAAAGCGGGGATTGTAGCCGACGGTACGGTTAGTGACCGACACAAATTCCCGACTCCCAATACTTATTTAGAGTTAAAAATTTTACTTGAAGATTTAATCAAACGTTATCGAGTTTCAACCAATCTTGAGCAAATTGCGCTTGCCGTCCCGGGTACCGTCGAAAATGATGGCACCGTGCGATTTGGCGGGGCAATTCCATATCTTGACCAAATCAACTTGAAAAACGTCGTAAGTAAGATGGCGGATTTGCCGGTCGTTGTGGAAAATGACGCTAAGGCGGCAACTTTGGGAGAAATGTGGCACGGCAACTTACGTGGAATCCATAACGGAGCTGCACTCATTTTGGGGACCGGGGTTGGATTAGGCATTTGTTTGAACGGCTCCTTGTACAAAGGGAGCCATCACCAAGCAGGTGAATTAAGTTTCATGATGCGGGATCGACGCGTTCAATCAGGGGACTCTTTTGTTGGGATTGGCTTATCCGCCGTTAACTTGGTTGAGGACCTTGCAGAAATTTTAAATATCGAGCCGGACGGACCTGCCGTATTTGCTAAGCTAAACCAGCAAACTAATGCGGATGCGCACCAACGATTTGCTGAGTATTGTTTTGGGGTTGCGCAAATCTGTTTTAATTTACAAACCGTATTGGATTTAGAAAAAATTGTGATTGGTGGCGGCATTAGCAGTCAGCCCCTATTAATCGAAAAAGTTCAGGAAGCATACCAGCAAATCTTAAATACGTCCCCAATTATTAAGAAGACGGTTAAACAAATTGACATCGCGGACGCTTTTTTTAAGGCGGATGCCAATTTAATTGGGGCTGCGGAGGTAATTAATTATGGCTAAAACATTTCCAGAAAATTTCTTGTGGGGAGCTTCCACCAGTGCTTACCAAGTTGAAGGCGGTTGGAACGCTGACGGAAAGGGACCCTCCGTCCAAGATGTAAAGGACATTCCAGCAGGGACCACTGATTTCAAGGTTGCAGTAGACCACTACCACCGGTTTGCTGAAGACGTAAAGCTTTTCAAAGAATTAGGTTTAAAGGCCTACCGCTTTTCAATCGCCTGGAGTCGGGTCATGCCTAACGGAAAAGTGAACCCAGAAGGCGTTAAATTTTACCGTAACCTAATTAATTTGCTTAAGGAAAATCAGATTGAACCAATTGTTACGGTATTTCATTTTGACTTACCTGCGGAAATTGACCAAGCTGGCGGATGGGAAAATCGGAAGACCATTCAGCAATTTGCGGACTACTGTGACGTCTTATTTGAAAACTTTGGTCAAGACGTTAAGTACTGGCAGACGATAAACGAGCAAAACGTAATGGCACTTGCTGGTTCGGTAATTGGGACTAGCCAAAAAAGCATGCGTGAAAAATTCCAGGAAAATCATCACATGCTTGTTGCTCAGGCATTAGTAACCAAACATTATCACGAACACGGTTACCCAGGAAAAATTGGTCCAGCACCCAACATCGCTAGTGTTTACGCTGCTTCTGACCGTCCGGCAGACCAGTTAGCAGCGCTCAACATGAGTGCACTACGCAATTGGCTGTTCTTAGACGTGGCAGTTTACGGGCGCTATAACCACAATGCTTGGCATATTTTAGAAAGCATTGGAGCTGCGCCAGTGGTTACGGAAACCGACCGGGAGATTTTAGCGGCGGGGACGTGCGACTACATTGCCTTTAACTACTACAACACCATGACGGTTGCGGCATACTTTGCTAAAGAAAATAAAATTGACCAACAATCGGGGTTTGGGATTCCAGGGTTTTTCCAAACGGTCACCAACGAGCATTTACCATCGACTGAATTTGGCTGGCCAATCGATCCTCAAGGATTCCGGTTTACCCTGAACGAAATCTACTCCCGCTACCATTTGCCAGTGTTAATTACCGAAAATGGGATCGGCGCGCATGATGAACTTACGGAAGACCATCAAATCCATGATCAGTATCGAATTGATTACCTAAAACAGCACATTCAACAAATGGAATTAGCTATACAAGACGGCGTTGAAGTGATCAGATATTGTCCATGGAGTGCAATTGATTTAATTAGCACGCACGAAGGGATGCAGAAACGTTACGGCTTTATTTACGTTAACCGGACCGACGACGAGCTTAAAGATTTAGCGCGTTATAAAAAGGATAGCTTTAATTGGTACCAACGGGTAATTGAACATAACGGAATAGTTGATTAATTTAAGGAAGGGGGTTCCGATTATCAAAAAAAGTAATTACGTATTTGACGAGTCAGCCAATACGGGAATGACGGTGTATTTACAAACGAATTTAAGTGCTCCCCAGCCGCTAATTTTAATAATTCCGGGAGGCGGTTACAGTTTTTGCAGTGAACGGGAAGCTGAACCGGTGGCTTTAGCTTTTTTGGCAAAAGGCTACCATGCCGCAGTATTACGTTATCACGTGGGAGAATTTCGCAATTTTCAAGCAGCTTTAAATGATGGCCAACTGGCTTTACGACAGATTAAACAAATTGCTTCGGACGCTGCAATTGATGTGGATAAAATCGCGGTAGTGGGCTTTTCTGCAGGTGGGCATTTAGCGGCGGCAACGTCGACAATGCTAAGCGAAAAGCCTAGCCTATGTGTTTTAGGCTATCCGGCAATTTTAGATTCGTTTGTCGAGGTAATGCAGGTGCAAGCCCCTTCCTTAGACCAGCAAGTTACCGCAACGACTCCGCCAACCTTTTTATTTACCACCTTTCAAGATAATGTGGTACCGGTGGAAAATTCGTTGTTGTACCTGCGAGCTTTAGAGGAACACGACGTTTTGTTTGAGGCCCACGTTTTTCAAGAAGGTAAGCATGGACTTTCGTTGGGGACAGCGGCAGTGGAAAAAAATGACCCGCGGTTTGCCCGGTGGTTTGACTTATGCTGCGAGTGGATGGAAATTAATTGGCAGAAGACGTCTAAGCCGGCGGAGTATCCGGATGTTTTAACCATGCCGGTCGGCGAACTAATGCGTAACGTAGCTAATAAAAAAATTCTCTTAGAGTATTTTCCAGTTTGGCAAGATCGTAGCCGGTATAAAATCGTTCGTAAGTTTAACCTTACGGAACTTCACGAGGTGGCGCCGCAAATTTTTAATGCAACGATTCTGCAACGACTACAAAGTAAATTAACAATGGGGGAAGGAGCAAATTAATAATGAAAAGTATCATCACCGACGAAAGTTGGCGGCCGACGACTGCGCTTAACCAACCACTTCCGCCGTCCATTGCACAAGTGCATAGTTTCAAAAACAGTAAAGCAGCATTTATGCTGTTGCTTAACGACGGACACCGTAATCACTATACGTTAGGCACCCAGTTTTCAATTCCAGACGATTTGGAAACTCCGATGTACCGTATTGCGTTTGAAACTGAGTTACCTTTGATATCTAATTTTGTGGAATATTATTTGGGGAAGGATGACGTCGCCTATGCCGATAAACTTTTAAGCGAGGCCAGTCATACCTATCCAGGAAACCAGTGGGCCCCGATTTATGTAGAAATTCCGATTAACCGAGATTTAAAAGCAGGAAACTATCCCGTAAAAATTAAAGTATACCAAACTAGCCTAACTGGATCAGAAGTTTTGGTAGTCGAAAGTAAACTCCAAATCGTGGTGGCTAATTTTGCCTTATCACCCAATCCGGCAAAGGACTTTCATCTCGATGTCTGGCAGCAGCCCTCTAATTTAGCCCGCACGTTCCACGTACCCATGTGGGGCGACCAGCACTTTGCGTTAATTGATGAAATGGCCGAAAAACTAGCGCAAATTGGACAAAAAACAGTAACGGTGATTGCGGGTGAAATTCCTTGGAAGGGATGGTTTAACTACATTGTCAAGGACTACCCCGCAAACCTGTACGAATATTCGATGATCCAGGTCAGCAAAGACTCCGCAGGTAAATTGAAATGTGACTTTACCGTTTTGGATCGTTACCTTGCTAGCTTTGCTAAATGGGGTGTTGACCAAGAGATTGAAATTTTTGGCTTACTAGGAGTTTGGAAACCACCGTTCTTTCCACAGGTAACCATTAAAGATTACCCAGAAAATTTAGTGGTTCGTTATCTAGACGAAGTTACGGGAACAATGCAATTTATCGATAACGTAGCAGATTTAACGAACTATGTTATAACACTTTGTGATCATTTAAAGGACTTGCAAGTTTGGAAAAAAGTTCGGCTAATTGCGGACGAACCTAAACAAGCACAGTTAAAAGAATTTAAGGATGCGTTATCTGCGTTGAAGCAAATGGTGCCAGATCTCAAGGTTAAGGTTGCTTTTGATAAGGAGCCGATCCTAAACGAATTAGCTCCGCTAGTAGATACCTTGGCAACTTCGTTTTATTGTACTAGTCAATTCGGCAGTCAATTGCAGGCCAGTCATCCTGGGGAAGTCCAGTATTATATTTGCAATTACCCAGACCACCCCAACACCTTCTTGCACAGCCCGTTATTGGAAACCCGGTTGCAAGGTACGTTGACGGCATTCTTACCGGTAAATGGCTTGTTACGGTGGGCGTTTAACTGCTGGCCAAGCAACGCCCGCGAAGATATTCGTTACAACACCAGTTCGTTGCCGATTGGGGACAATTGTTTGGTATATCCCGGGGAAAACGGTCATTTATTATTATCGTTGCGCTATAAGCAGTTGGAACGGGCGGTCGAGGACTTTAGTTTAATCAAGTCTGCAAAGGCTAAGGATGAAACAAGGACCACGGCAATATTAGAACATTTTTTTGGGGAAGCGGATTCTCGGAAATGGATGGAAGATAGCCATTGTGCAGCGCCAAAATTGTTTAGGCAAACTGCGGACGATTTTAAGCAAATGAGGGATGAATTAATTGCGGTAATCAATAACGACGTTTAAGAAAATAATCCTAGTGAAAATGGAAGATACCAATTATGCGATGGATAAAACGACTGTTAATCATAATACCAGCTTTGTTAATTTTATTAATTGGCGGAGCAATGCTAATTAACGCGTTAACGCCCCGACCAATTAGTTTATTAACCCGGCAACAATTTGATACGTCCAAAAAACATCAAGTGTACCCCCGGCCCAAAAGGTTCAAGCAAAAAACGGCTGAGCTAACGGTGCAAAAAACGTTAAGTACGGAAAGCACTTGAACAGGAGCGCCATGGACGTGTACTTACCGCCCAATGCTAGTAAAAGGCCCGTGCTTTTCTGGATGCACGGTGGTGCCTATGTCGGCGGGGATAAACGCGATTGTCAGGATTATCTAAAACTTTTGAGCGCGGATACTAACCAAGTCGTGGTGAATATTAACTACGCTCTTGCACCAGAAAGTCATCATGCGACACCAGTTAGACAGATCAACCAAGCTGTTCAGACAACCAAGCAAAAATACGGAAAACAAATTGATTGGTCCAAGGTCACCATTGGCGGAGATTCAGCTGGGGCGCAAATAAGCAGTGAATATGTTTTAACTTTGCAAAATAAAAAGATTCGTAAGATGGATCAAGTGCAGCCGGTTTTAAAAAAGCAGCAAGTTAAAAAGTTTGTGTCGTTATCGGGATTGCTAGAACCCCAAAAGTTTACCCAAGTTAGTGATCGCACATCTAGCTTCCTATACGCTAAATGCGGCTGGGCGTATTTTGCCGACAAGCATTTTGAAAAAAAGAAGTCCATTCGTGATTTATCAATTATCAGTAACGTTAACGATTGGACGCCGAAGACTTTTTTGACTGATGGCAACACAAATACCTTTACAAAGCAAATGAATGCCACTGCTAAAGCAATTAGTGACCATAATGGACAGGTGACTAAAGTAAGTTACCCGAAGAAAACCGCCAAGTTGAATCACGAGTATCAATTTGATTTTAGTAATAAAGAAGCCCAGGAAACCTATGCTAAGTTGGTGGATTTTTTAAGCGAATAGCTATTAAGGGGGCTTAACGCTGGCGATAAATTTTTTGTGTTTTAAAAGCGGCTAACCATGAGTACTTCTCAAGAAAGTGAAAATTCTTGAGAAGTACTTTTTAGTTCCTATATAAAAATAAGTCCTTTACAGAAGTTGCAACATTAATCATGCAATAGAAAACGTTTTCTGGAAGCCGATAAGCACGTATAGTACGTATTGGAAGGAGGTGAGTCGACATAATGCATGATCGGGAAGCAGAAATTGTCGAATTTTTAATTCATCACGGAGTGGTTCATTACGAACAAATCGCTAAAGCGACCAAGTTGTCGAAAAGAAGTATTGCAAATTACCTAGATATTATCGAAAATGACGCTCAGCCCTTTAACTTGAAACTAACGAGAAAGCCAAACGTCGGAATTTATTTAAACGGACAGTTACGCAATAAACAAGATTTCTTAGCGGCGTTGAAGCTTCATAGCGGTTTTACTTCGAAGGAAGCACGGATTCGTTATCTACTAATCAAATTGCTGGATGCGGACCGAAGCTATACGTTAAACGAGCTAGCTGATGACCTATACGTTAGTCGGAGCACTTTAGAAAGCGACTTCAAGCAGATTCGGGAATTCTTTAACGAACATCACGTTAAGATCAAGCGGGGAGCAAATGGGATTGCCATTCGGGCTTCTGGCGAACAACGCGAACGGTTGATGGCTAAAATTTTGAAAACATACTGGGGACAAAATATCTCCGTGATTCGGGATGGTGATGGACAAATTGCTTCCACCCTTAAATTGCCAGATTATTTACTAAATTTTTTTCCTGCCGACCTTGTCCAGGCGGTTTTGGCCGGAATTACGGATTTTATGGTAGCAAGCCAGTTGGAATTAACTGACTATGATCTTCAGTCTTTAGCAATCCACTTAATCATTAACACGGATGAGAATGCTACCCAGAGCATACCCCAAAACTTGCTATCCGAAACAAAGCAATTGTTGGCCGCAATAGAAAAGCGACGGCCCATTAATTTTTCGTTAACGGGACTCCAGCGGGTGAATGGATATCTTGAAGTAATCGTGGCACGGCAAAAAAATAGCTATTTAATTTCCGACGTGTCCCAAACTGAAAAGCAATACTACCAATTTTTGTTGGATAAATTAGCGGAATTGGAGCCTGACGAGGTACTGCTGCGAGATTTAGCAGTTCACTTAGCAACTGCGGTCGATCGTTTAAAAAAAGGGATCGTAATCGATAACCCCTATACGAACGAAATTAAAATGAATTTGCCGATTGCTTTTGACGTGGCAATCCAACTGGGAGAAGCGGTAGAAGCCCAATATCCAGTCCAGCTTCACGACGCAGAATTAGGATATTTAGCCCTTCATTTTGAAGCCTTTTTCGAACGCTGTCATTTACACGCTCCAATTGAAACGGTGGTGGTTAGTTCTGCCGGAGTCGGAGCATCCCAGCTATTAGCCCAACGACTTGAGGAACGTTTCAACAACAGTTTGAAAGTTACCCGAATTTTAGATCTGGCGACGGTCATGAAGACTAACTTAGCGGAAAAAATGGTGGTTAGTACGATTCCCATTTACGGGTTAAAACAACCAGTGATCTTGGTTAGTCCGCTTTTACCACCTGAGGATATCCAGCAAATCAATCATGCAATTATTAACCTGACTAAAAATAAACATTCAAATTCATTTTTTAATTTGTTGGATCCGCAGTTAATCCAGGTTGGTACAACGAAAAAATCCTACGGAACAGTGCTGGAAGAGATTGTTAAGGCGCTTACTACGCAGGAAATTTTGGTGAATAACCCTAAAATTTTGGAAATGCTAGTGGCGCGCGAGAAAATGGCGACCACCGCGCTTAATGCGGTAGCAATTCCACATATTGCTCCCAATTACGTACAAAAATCGGCCATTGCTTTGTGGCTTATTCCCCAAGGAGTGCAGTGGTTGGGCAATACGGTTTACGTGGTTATCTTTTTAGCGTTGACCCGGGAACAAGTTGCTGCAAGTCGAGAGGTTTATAAGCTTTTAAATCGGCTGGTTGAAAATCAAGATTTCTGCCAGCAGTTATCCCAAGCAACAACGCCGACTGATGCAATGGAGCAAATTCAAAAATTTATACAGAAAGAGGGAGAATGAGTAATGAATTCAGACGTAAAATGCGCAGCTTTTATTGATGTGAAGGTAGCACCGCAAAAAGAGGCGGCGTTAGCGACCACGGCCGAATTACTAGCAAACCAGTGGTCGATTGATGGTAAAGAATTGTATGCCAGCTTTGTTAACCGGGAGGCGGAAAGTTCGACAGGATTCGGGGACGGAATTGCTATTCCCCATGCAAAGGTTTCTGGGTTAGAAGTTCCGGTAGTGGGAATTTTAACGTACGCTGACCCAGTTGAGTGGGCGGCAATTGATGAACAGCCAGTTTCGCTTGCGATTGCGTTAATCGTACCTACTAAGGCAGATCAAGTTCATTTGCAGTTGCTTTCTAAGCTGGCTCGTAAATTAGTCGATCATGATTATGCAGAAGGGCTTCGTCGATCCGCGCACGATGCTGTGCAACTCACCCAACAGGTTCAACAAGCTTTAGCAGAATAAACGTTCAGGAAAGAAGGTAATGAAATGAAAAAAATTGTTGGCGTAACTAAGTGTCCGGTGGGAATTGCCCATACGTACATGGCGGCCGAAAAGTTAAAGGCAGCGGCCGAAGCAGCCGGATACGAGGCTAAGGTCGAAACGCAGGGCGCTTCGGGAACCGAAAATCCGTTAACTCAAGCCGAAATTGATGCTGCAGATTACGTAATCTTAGCGGTTGACGTAGCAATTGACGGGATGGAACGATTTAACGGGAAAAAGGTTTTATTCAGCAAAACTTCGGCAGCCATTAAGGATTCGGCAGCGTTAGTTGAGAAAGTTACCGATGCTCCGGTATACTATGCTGAAAAAAATGCGGCAGTCGCAGCGCAAAGCACGGACAATGCCAAGGGACAAAATCCAGCAATTAAACAGTTGTTAAACGGGGTTTCGCACATGATTCCGTTCGTAGTTGTCGGCGGATTGTTTATCGCCCTTTCGATTGCTTTAGGTGGCCATCCAACTGCCAATGCCGGAATGGTGGTTACTCCCGGAACCATTTGGAGTTCAATGAATCAAATCGGAACCTTAGGCTTCACCTTAATGATTCCAATTCTTGCAGGATTTACAGCTCATGCAATTGCGGGACGGGCTGCGTTAGCCCCCGCCATGATTGGTGCCATGGTTGCCAATTCACCAGATATTTTGGGAACCAAGGCGGGAACTGGATTCTTGGGAGCTATTCTAGTTGGCTTTGCAGCTGGATACTTAGTTAAATGGATGAACTCCTGGCCAATCCCGAAAAACTTGCGGTCCGTCATGCCGATTTTTGTAATTCCGCTTTTAGGTACCGCGATAATTTCGGCAGCGTTTATTTACCTATTGGGTGGTCCAATTTCTGCGTTGATGACGTTACTGCAAAACATGCTCGATACGCTATCGGCGAGCCCGTCAACTTCGGTATTACTCGGATTGATTTTGGGCGCGATGGTAGCGATTGACATGGGTGGTCCGATTAACAAGGTAGCCTTCCTGTTTGGAGTAGCTTCAATTACCGCAGGAAATCCCATGATTATGGGTGCCGTGGCTTGTTCAGTTTCGGTTCCACCACTTTCTTCGGGGCTTGCAACCTTAATTCGCCCGGATTTAAACGTCAATGAAGAAGAACGGTCGGCGGGAATTTCTGCCATGTTAATGGCGTTGATTGGCATTACGGAAGGGGCCATCCCACTGGCAACGACCCGGCCAGGACAAGTATTTCCGGGCATTATCATCGGTTCAGCAGTTGCCGGCGCCACCGGGATGATTTTTAAGATTACGGACGCGGTTCCCCATGGCGGCCCGATTGTCGGTGTGCTTGGGGCAACCAATAATTTAGGGTTATTTATTATCGCAATCTTGACTGGTACCGCGGTTTCCGTTTTGATTATTGCTATTTTAAAAATCCGAGCGGGTAAAAAGGCGGCTAAACAACTTTCTTAGAAAATTAATTGAAAAAAGAGAGTGGGACAAAAGTCGGGTAGTTTGCGAACATTAACTGAAATTTGACCATTATGCCTGTATTTGGCGTAATGGTCAATTTTTGGTTAAACGGAACAAACTGACTTTGGGTACACGTTTGGGCTCTATTGAGGTTAAAATGACTTTTTAAGGACCTTTTCATCCTTGAAAAGTATTTTTTCCAACCTCTTTTTGTATTGGGATAGTATGTAATTCAATGGTGGCACGCGTAATTGCGAGCTTCAGCGATAATGCGTTCTTGATCGAGAGTGAGTACTTGCCGATTTCGCATCAAGAACTGTCCGTCAACCATCGTATCCGTGACGTCGTTAGCGTTGACACACTCTAACAGGGTGTTTTGCCAATTACTGGAAGGGTAAAGATGGGGCTGGTTAAGGTCAATTGCAATTAAGTCGGCTTTGTAACCGGGTTGAATTTTACCTAACTGCCCAGCGTGGTTTAATGCGGCGGCGCCACCTTCTAAGAGCATTCGAAAAATTTGAGCAGCGGGCATGACGTTAGGTTGCCGTAATCGAAGACCGTGGGTAGCAACCATTAGGGAGCGAAAAATTTTAATCTCGTTCCAAAGGCTTAAACCACCGTGAGCGGCGCCATCGGTTCCAAACCCAATGGAAATTTGATTTTGAAGTAACTCGGGAGTAGTGGGAACTCCTTTTCCGGCGTTACTAAACGGGCAATGACAAAGTTTAACCCGGTATTTTTTAATGAGTTCTTTTTCGTGGTTAGATAGGAAGAGGCTATGGGCACCTAAAAAATGGTTACTGAGTAAGTGACGCTTAGCTAACCATTCGAAGGGCCGTAATCCGGTTCGTTGAATAATGTTGAGTATTTCGGTGGGGTATTCGTTCATGTGCGCGGTTAAAAAAGTGTGGTGTGTTTGAGCAGCCTCAGCAGCAAGGTCAATTAATTCATCGGAACAAGCGGTGAGGGCGCGTAGCGAATAGTAAACTTGCAAACGATCTTGGTGATGAAATTGCTGATATAGTTGGGTGGTTTGGTTGACGGCTTCGCGGGCGCTCATTTTAATTGACGCTGGTAGCTGGGAATCGTCCATGGTGGAGGCAGTTAATGTGCCACGCAACCCACTATGAGCGTAAACTTCTGCAGCACTTTCCATGTGGTAGCTCCCCGCTTCTACAAAACCGGTGGTTCCGCCAGTAATCATTTCTAAAGCAGCTAATTCTGCGCTTAGTTTCATCTGGGATGCGGTTAGTTGACTTTCGAAAGGTAGCATAATCCGGGTCCAAATTACTGGTTTAGCGTCAAGTACGCGCCCCCGCAAAAGTTGCTGTCCAGTATGTAAGTGACTGTCAATTAATCCCGGAAGGTAAAGGTGGTCGGCCCCGTCAATAATCTCGCCCGTAAACTTAGGAGGCCGAGGAAAATTGCCAACTTGTTGGATACGGTGGTCATGAATCCAAATTGACTGTTTGGTGTTAATCTGTCCGGCTTGTTTTAGAATGGTGGCATTTGTAATTAAAATATCAGACATTGTTATTATTAACCTCGCTAAAGTAATTTGGTTAAGCCTAGCGTGAAGGAATCCCATAAACAAGAACCTAAGAAAGTTCCGGTCATGACTAAAATTCCCACGATAATGTATTTCCATCCTTGACTAACAAAGCGCTGTAGTTGGTCACTAATGGCAATTCCAGCAAAGGAGCCCACGATGGTGAAGGGGGCCGCAAATTCAATAGCGTTCGCGCTACTGATTAGCCAAGCATGGATGGGCGAAAAAGGGGCCGCTCCCAATAGCCCTAAAATTGAACAGTAGGCAATTAGCGGAAGCTTGAGGGGCAGGTATTTTACGCAAAGCACTGCTAAAAGCGTGATCACGGTTAATGCGACGATGCCGTTAAGGCTTTTTTGAAATGAGATACCGTAACCAATCCAATTGGCTAATCCAGTACCAATGCCACACATAATTAATAGGAAAGTCCATTCTCGATAACGCATGTTTTAACCTCGGTTCAGTTTAAGATGCTGTTGAGTTGGTAAACGGAAGATTTTACAAAGTAAGGAGTAATACTTTTCGGTTAGGGGAAGGGCCAGCCACATGGTGATGTAGATTCCAGTAATTCCGGCAATTGTGTTACTAGCGGAAGCCATTGTGGTGATTACCGCGGCGTGGGCAGGAAAGGCGTTTGCTAAACTAGCACTCGCACTTGCCATGAAGATTCCCGCTCCAACTCCGGAAGCCATCCCGAGTGCTTGGGGAGCAAACCAACCGGTGCTGGCAATTAAGGAAGCCATGATGCCAAAGTATATTGCTCCGATCATGCCGCCGACGATGTAAAGGGCTAAGCTACCGTTGCTTTCGGCAGATTCCGCACCGTACGCGTTATTAATCACGGCCAAGTGGTATTCACGATTTAAGGAGCTGCAGGCTCCGATGGTTTCACGGTGTAGACCAAGTAACATCGCAATTGGAAGAGCTACAATTGGACCAAGGAGACTCCCAAAACCGTGTAGCAACAGGGCGGGACCGGCGTTTAAAATTAAATGAAGGTTAGCTCCCGCGGTAATGCCAAGTTTAACGATAAAGGGACAGATGCCAACTAAAACAAGTTTTCCAGCAGCCGTAGTTTCGGCAGGCCGGATTAATTTTAAAACCTGGGGACCGAGCATAATTCCTAAAATAATTGCGTAGAAAACGGGAAAGAAAATAATTACCCCGTTGCCAATTTTAAGGGTGACCTCGCCAATCCCGTCGGCAATTAACACTAAGACCAAACTAATTAGGTAAATTTTCTTTTCACTTTTAATGCGCTGCCAAAGGGATGAATAATCATCGACGGATCGTTTCATTCAAAGCACTCCTTCCTGAATCTTAACTATGCTTTGAGTTTAACATGTTATATTTAGCAATAAAAGAACTTTTAATGTTATTTTTATATTTATAGTTCGTGTTTATCAAAAAATAAATAAGTCTGCTTTAAGTTAGGAAAACGCTTGCTTTTTAAAAGGGCTCCTGTATAGTGGGAAGAGACTGATTTTTGCCGATCAAATCGTTACCTATTTCTAACGAATAGAATGTACAATCTTTATTTGGTAAATAAAAACCCGTAATTATTAGAAAACAATCTAATAATTGCGGGAATTTATGGTTTAAAAATTAGTTAATTACCTTTTAAATAGCGATAAGTGATGGTGTAAGATTGAGGTTCGTTAGCTGGCAAAGTGATATCGCCAAAACCGGGATGGTTATGGGTGTCTGGCAGAGTTTGAGCTTCCATAGCGATCCCCATTTGAGGGCGTCCCGGTCTCCTAGTAAAACTTAGGGCATCGTCGAGGGCGTTAGCGGTGTAAACCACTAGACCATTGCGTTTAGAATAAATTTCGAGAGCATCTTTACTATCTAAGTCTTGTAGTTTCGCGATTGGAGCGGCGTTTTCGTTAATTTTAAAGATGTCATCAAGGCCCTTTTCCGGGGTATCCTGCAAGGCGGCAATGGTGTCTTGCAGCTTTACCGGTTGACGGAAATCGTATGGAGTACGTTCGGTGGCAAGAAACTCTCCCGTGGGGACCTTTTGCTGATCAACGGCTAAATACTGGGCACTATCAATCGTCAACTGATGGTTCAATACATGGTCACGATTACTTAAGTTAAAGTACGCATGACAAGTTGGATTGAAAAGCGTTGGTTGATCAGCAGTTCCTTGATAAGTAATGATAACTTGGTCGTCGTTAGTAAGCTTAAACGTAATGGCAACATCAATGTTTCCTGGATAGCCGTCGTCGCTTTCTTTGATTTGATGAGTAAAGGTGACGGACAAAAAGTCTTCACCCTTTTGCAGATGGTAATCCCAGAGGTAATTAAAGAAGCCGTGGGGACCGCCGTGGTGAGTATTATTATTTTCGTTTGTTGGTAAATGAACCACACCTTTTGTTAACGGCATGGTTCCGTCCTTAATGCGTCCCGCGGTTCGACCAATTGCCATTCCAATGTAAAAGGGATTATCGTAGTACTTTTTAGTTTGGTCAAAACTAAGCACGAGATTTTTTCGTCCATCAGTCTGGGGAACCGAAAATTCATTTAAGATGGCTCCCATGGTGAGCACCCCAACGGAAACATCGTGATCATTAGTTAAGCGAATTTTTTCAACCTGATGACCGCGAAATTGATCGAACTTAAGTATATCAATGTGCATATTTATGTACCTCCATGTTTGAAACCGTTATCATTATCCTTAATCCTAAAATTTGTCCGGATAAATGTCAATGATTTTAACGACGAATGCATAGAATTAAAAAAGAATCGGCATTATAGATTTATCATTTAAAAATAAGTGATAACATTTTACTTATCGTATAATAAATTTGCTGTAGTAGAGGAGGAGCAATCATCGAAAAGAAGTACGAACTGGTTAAACAAGATTTGAAGGAAGAAATTTTATCGGGGAGTTATTCAATTAACGATAAATTGCCAACTGAATCAGAGTTGATGGAAAAATATGACGTGAGTCGTTATACAATTCGGCGCGCGGTTGGCGACTTAGAAAACGATCATTACATCTACCGGGTGCAAGGCGGGGGAATGTTTGTTGACGACTGGCAGAAATACGTAAACCAAAAGGTAGAAAATAAGGTGATTGGCGTCATCACCACCCACATTGCGGAGTACATCTTTCCATACATTATTACAGGTATTGACCGGTTGATTTCCTCACGTGGTTATTCAATCCTCATTAGCAATACGCAAAATGATCCTGCTCGAGAAAGAAAAAGCGTCCAAAAGATGATGGACAGTAATTTATCAGGGTTGATCGTGGAACCCACCCAGAGTGCTTTAGGCAACCCTAATCGTGATTTGTACGAGAAGATTAAGGAATCTAAGCTGCCCACCGTGTTTATTAACGCGCATTATCCTGAATTAGATTTTCCATACGCAGAAATGGCCGATACCCGGGCGGAAAAAATCATTACTAATAAATTGATTAGTATGGGTCACCAGAAAATTCTGGGCGTTTTTAAGGTGGATGATCAACAGGGAGTTCACCGGATGAACGGGTTCATTCAAGCTTATAAAGAACACCAAGATTTGGTTTATCAGAGTGAAATTGTAATGTACCAAACTTCGGATAATATGCGGTCGGTATTTACGAAGATTGAACAAATCTTGAGTCGTTCGCCAAATGAACGTCCGACCGCAATTATCTGTTACCATGATCAGATTGCCATTCAAGTGATGGCACTAGTGCGGTCCTTAGGCTTACGTATGCCAGATGATATCTCCATCTTTGGATTCGATAACTATAAGCTATCAAAGTACATGTCTCCACAGCTAAGTTCTGTAGAGCATCCTAAAGAAAAATTAGGGCGGGACGCAGCCAAGATGATTTTTGATATGATTGATGGTAAGACGGATATTAAAAATAAAATCTACGAACCCGAGATTATCTATCGGGAGTCAATTAAGAAATTATCGTAACAGTCAATTGATTAGATAAATTTAGAGGTGTAGTACCGATCGTTGGTATTACACCTCTTTTTTAATATCCATAAGTTAAATTGATGCTAATAAATTTTTAAAAATTATGTTGACTTGTCCGTATAAATATTCTAATATGAAAGCGTGTTAATGAATACGTTTTCAAAGAAATGGAAACGGTTTAAGGAGGAATAGCATGGGCAAGGAAAAGAAAATTCCAAGTGGATTTATTTACTTCTTCGGTTCATTTGGAGGAATTTTGTTTGGTTATGACATTGGGGTAATGACCGGGGCACTCCCGTTCTTACAACATGATTGGAATTTATACGGTGACGCCGGTGTAATCGGCTGGATTACTAGTGCGGTAATGTTTGGAGCTATTTTTGGAGGCGCTTTAGCCGGTAACTTATCAGATCGACTTGGTCGGCGGAAAATGATTTTGATTTCATCATTAATTTTCGTAATTGGTTCGCTATTATCTGCATTATCGCCACATGATGGTCAAATTTATCTGATAATTGTCCGTATTTTCTTAGGATTGGCAGTAGGAGCAGCTTCAGCGCTAGTCCCAGCGTACATGTCTGAAATGGCACCTGCTCGTTTACGGGGGCGGTTATCTGGAATCAACCAAACGATGATCGTTTCGGGAATGTTGTTATCTTACATTGTGGATTTCTTACTTAAAGATTTGCCTGAAACAATGGCATGGCGGTTGATGCTTGGTTTAGCTGCGGTTCCCGCAATCATCCTTTATTTTGGGGTGTTACGACTACCAGAATCACCTCGTTTCTTAGTTAAGAGCAACGACGTTGAAGGTGCACGGCGGACATTGACTTATATCCGTAACGAAGCGGAAGTAGAACCCGAATTGAAAACGATTCAAGAGACTGCCGCCGAAGAAGCAAGTGCCAACGAAAAATCATCCTTTGCACAATTGCTAAATGGTAAATATCGTTACCTAGTAATTGCCGGGGTCGGCGTGGCTGCCTTCCAGCAATTCCAAGGTGCTAACGCAATCTTCTACTACATTCCATTAATTGTTGAAAAAGCTACTGGTAACGCTGCTAGCTCAGCCTTAATGTGGCCGATTATCCAAGGGGTGATTTTGGTATTAGGTTCGTTAGTCTTCTTATGGATTGCTGATAAATTCAAACGGCGGACGCTTTTGACGATGGGGGGCACCATTATGGGATTATCGTTTATCCTCCCAGCAGTCTTAAATATGTTTATCAAGGACATGAATCCAATGATGATTGTAGTCTTCCTATGTATTTACGTAGCATTTTACTCGTTTACTTGGGCTCCACTAACTTGGGTAATTGTTGGGGAAATCTTCCCGCTAGCTATTCGTGGTAAAGCATCTGGGGTTGCATCTTCATTCAACTGGATCGGTTCATTCTTAGTTGGTTTATTATTCCCAATTATGACGGCAAACATGCCCCAAGAAGCAGTGTTTGCAATCTTCGGAATCATTTGTTTATTAGGTGTATTGTTTATCAGAACTCGGGTACCCGAAACCAAGGGTCACAGTCTAGAAGAAATTGAAGAACAAGGACTTAGAAAATAAGAATTTGGAGATTTTGAAAATGAATATTGTAGAAATATCAAACCAAATCGAACAAGGAAACGTCGCCCTCGGAATTGAGTTAGGTTCCACCCGAATTAAAACGGTTTTGATCACTAACGACTATAAGACGATTGCTTCTGGTAGTTTTGTTTGGGAAAACCAATATAAAGACAACATTTGGACGTATTCGCTTGAAGATGTTTGGAAAGGAATCCAAACCAGTTATTCAAAGATGGCGGCCGAAGTCAAAAGCAAGTATCACAAGCCCTTAACCAAAATTAAGTCGATTGGGATCAGTGCGATGATGCACGGTTACTTGGCCTTTGACCAAAGCGGTGACCTATTAGTGCCGTTCCGGACGTGGCGGAATAACATCACTGAAGAGTCGGCAGCTAAATTGACCGAAGCATTTAATTTCAACATCCCCCAACGTTGGACAATTGCTCACCTATATCAAGCTATTTTAAATGGCGAAGAACACGTTGAAAATCTGGATTTCGTCACTACCTTAGCCGGTTACGTACACTGGAAATTATCGGGCGAAAAGGTGTTAGGAATTGGAGATGCTTCCGGAGTCTTTCCAATTGATGAACAAACTGGCTATTACTCAGAAGAAATGTTAGCAACCTTTGCTGACTTGCCAGAAGTTAAACCATTTAACTGGGATATTAAGCACGTTTTGCCAGGTGTTAAAAAGGCTGGTGAAAATGCAGGAAAGCTATCCGCTCAAGGCGCTAAACTATTAGACCTTACGGGCAACTTACAAGCGGGTAGTTTGATGGCTCCTCCAGAAGGGGATGCTGGAACCGGAATGGTTGGAACTAACAGCGTTCGTAAGCGGACCGGAAATATTTCGGTTGGTACTTCCGCCTTTTCGATGGTTGTTTTAGAAAAACCGTTGAAATCTGTTCACCGGGATATTGACGTAGTTATGACACCAGATGGGGCAGCAGTGGCAATGGTTCACGTTAATAATTGTTCCTCAGATATTAACGCCTGGGCCCAAATTTTTAACGAATTTGCGACTCGACTGGGGATTAACTTAACGCCGGATAAGTTGTACGAAGCACTGTTTTTAGAGGCAGCTAAAGCGGATCATGACCTCGGCGGATTGGTCAACTACAGTTACCAGTCTGGTGAAAATATCACCAATATCAAGGCGGGTCGGCCACTGTTTGTTCGGAAGCCAGACAGCCACTTTAACTTGCCAAACTTCATGCAAACCCAACTTTATTCCGCATTTGCGCCACTAAAAATCGGAATGGATATTTTGAGTAAGGAAGAGAATATTAAAACCGACGTAATGATCGCGCAAGGCGGGTTGTTCCGGACAGCCGTAATTGCACAGCAAGTTCTGTCAGACGCCCTCAACACCCCAATTACCGTAATGAGCAACGCTGGTGAAGGTGGGCCATGGGGAATGGCAATCTTGGCAATGTACGCTGCCGATAACCAGGGACAAAGCTTAAGTGATTATTTAGACTACAACGTCTTTAACAATCCAGAAAGCATGACTTTGAGTCCCGAACCAGAAGGAGTGGCGGCTTACAACGAGTTTACTAAGCAGTATGAAGCGGGCTTGCCAGTTGAAGCGCGTGCCGGTGAAGTGATTTAGAAAGGGGAGATTTGATGCTAGAAAAACTTAAACAAGAAGTTTACGAAGCTAATATGCAGCTGCCGAAGTTGGATTTAGTTACGTTTACCTGGGGAAACGTCTCCGGGATCGATCGCGAAAAGGGATTATTCGTTATTAAACCTTCGGGAGTCTCGTATGAAGAAATGAAACCCGAAGATATGGTGGTAGTTAATTTAAAGGGGGAAGTTGTTGAAGGGGATATGAATCCTTCTAGCGATACACCAACCCACACTGTTTTATATAACGAATTTCCGGACATTGGAGGAATCGTGCACACCCACTCTCCATGGGCAGTTTCATTTGCAGCAGCCGAAATTGACGTGCCCGCTTTGAGTACGACCCATGCCGACACATTCTACGGCGACGTACCGGTAACTCCAGCCTTAACTAAACAAGAGATTGAAGAGGCGTACGAAGAAAATACTGGTAAAGTAATCGTTCGAGAATTTAAGGAACGGAATTTGGATCACAATGCGGTTCCTGCTGTATTGGTTAGCCAACACGGACCGTTTACCTGGGGTGCTACACCGGACAAAGCGGTTTACAACGCTAAAGTATTGGAAGTCGCTGCTGAAATCGACTATCACGCTTTACAAATGACCCGGCGGAATATCGAAGTTCCTCAATACTTATTAGATAAACACTACTACCGTAAACACGGTAAGAATGCTTATTATGGGCAAAATAATGCCAAATCTAAAGAACACGCACAAAGAAAATAAAAATATTTTTAATTAGAAAAGGAGCGTTTTAACATGAAAAAAATGCAAGATTATGAATTTTGGTTTATTACAGGTAGTCAATTCCTATATGGTGAAGAAACCCTTCGTTCAGTAGAAAAGGATGCTCGCGAAATCGTTGATAAATTAAACGAATCCAAGAACTTACCTTATCCAGTTAAATTCAAGTTGGTAGCAACCACTGCTGAAAACATCACCCAAGTAATGAAGGATGCTAACTATAATGACAAGGTTGCCGGGGTAATTACCTGGATGCACACCTTCTCACCAGCTAAAAACTGGATCCGTGGTACTAAGTTATTGCAAAAACCATTGCTTCACTTAGCAACTCAATTCTTAAACCACATTCCATACGACACCATTGATTTTGATTACATGAACTTAAACCAATCTGCTCATGGTGATCGTGAATATGCATTTATCAACGCACGTTTGCGGAAGAACAACAAGATCATCACTGGTTACTGGGGTGATGAAGATATTCAAAAACAAATCGCTAAATGGATGGACGCTGCCGTTGGTTACAACGAATCATTCGGTATCAAGGTAGTAACCTTTGCTGACAAGATGCGTAACGTTGCGGTTACTGACGGTGATAAGATTGAAGCACAAATTAAATTTGGCTGGACCGTCGATTACTGGGGAGTTGCGGACTTAGTTGAAGAAGTTAATGCTGTTTCTGAAGACGACATCAACAATAAGTACGAAGAAATGAAGAAGGAATACAACTTCGTTGAAGGAGAAAATTCTTCAGAAAAATTCGAACACAATACTAAGTACCAAATTCGTGAATACTTTGCATTGAAGAAGTTCATGGACGATCGTGGATACACCGCCTTCACAACTAACTTTGAAGACTTAGCTGGTTTGGAACAACTTCCAGGATTGGCTGTTCAAATGTTAATGGCTGAAGGCTATGGCTTCGCTGGTGAAGGGGACTGGAAGACCGCTGCTTTGGATCGCTTAATGAAGATCATTGCGCATAACCAACACACTGCCTTCATGGAAGATTACACCCTTGACCTCCGTAAGGGTCACGAAGCAATCCTTGGTTCACACATGCTAGAAGTTGACCCAACGTTAGCTAGTGATACGCCACGGGTCGAAGTTCACCCACTTGACATCGGTGGCAAGGATGACCCAGCACGCTTTGTCTTCACTGGTATGGAAGGCGACGCGGTTGACGTTACGATGGCTGACTACGGTGATGAATTCAAGCTAATGTCTTACGATGTTCAAGGCAACAAGCCTGAAAAAGAAACACCACATCTCCCAGTTGCTAAACAACTTTGGACACCAAAACAAGGTTGGAAGAAGGGTGCTGAAGGTTGGCTCACACTTGGTGGCGGTCACCATACCGTACTTTCCTTCAATGTGGATGCTGAACAATTGCAAGATCTCAGCAATATGTTTGGTTTGACATACGTTAACATCAAATAATTGTTTACTAAAATAAATGTTTCTAAAAGAACTGATCGTTAAAGCGACCGGTTCTTTTTATTGTGATTCTTTAACGGGGGTAAAAGTACCGACCGAAAAAATATTAGTAGATAAATGTTAATAGTACGGATTTAAGGGCGTCGCAAAGGATTATTTTTTGTGAATGTGAACCCATTGTTTTTAACACCCTTAAAGTATTTTGTGACATTTTATTCGTTGATTCGGTACCGATAAAGTGAAAAATGTTAATTAAACCCATAATTTATTATTTTTGTTTTTAATATAAAAGATGTGTAATTTTGATTACAATGTGCAATAATGTATGGGTAGTTAAATAAATCACAAGGAAGTGTCTTTATGCAAATTGCTGTTATTAAAGAACAAAAAGAAGGGGAAGGCCGGGTAGCGGCCACGCCGGAAAATGTTCAAAAAATGGTTGATGCCGGTAATGAAGTCTTAGTTGAAAAGGATGCCGGAATTGGCGCAGGCTTTTCTAACGAAGAATTCGAAAAAGCTGGTGGGAAGATCGTTTCTCATGAAGATGCATGGAAAGCGGAGTTATGTATTAAGGTCAAAGAACCTGATGCTGAAGAATACCAATATTTTGATAAAGGTAAAATTATTTGGGGATTCCAACATCTAGCATCTTCTAAAACAACTGTTGAAGCAATGATGAAGGCCGGAGTTACTGCAATTGGTGGTGAAACCATTGTTAAAGATGGCAAATTAGAGTTGTTAGCACCGATGAGTCAAATTGCGGGACGTCGTTCAGTAATCATGGGAGCTTATTACCTTGAAGCACAACATCAAGGAGAAGGGATTTTAGTTTCTGGAATTCCTGGAGTAATCCCTGCTGGACACGTAGTAATTTTTGGTGGTGGAAACGCTGCGACTGGTGCTGCGGACACTGCTTTAGGCTTAGGATGCTCAGTAGTAATTATTGAATTAAAGGACGATCGAATCGCTCAATTGGAAGAACAATATAAGGGTAAAGATGTTCGCGTAGTTAAATCGAACGAAGAAAATCTTGCGAAAGAAATCAAAGATGCAGATATCTTTGTATCCACAATCTTAATCCCAGGTTCTAAGCCACCAAAGTTGGTTAAAGAATACATGGTAAAAAGTATGAAGAAGGGGTCAGTAATTGCTGATATTGCAATTGACCAGGGGGGAACGGTGGAAACCATTGATCATCCAACCACAATCGATGACCCAGTCTTCATTAAAGATGGTGTAATTCACTACGCCGTTCCTAACCAACCTGGTGCCGTTCCACGGACTGCTACGATGGCGTTGGCAGCTGGTAACCTTGACTACATTTTGGAAATTGCCGATAAGGGAATTGAAGGAGCAATCAAGGAAGATAAAGCTTTAGCATCTGGAGTTAACCTCTATGAAGGTAAGGTAACTAACAAGGGTCTTGCAGATTCATTAGACCTTCCTTACATTGAGTTAAACATATAAATGATTATTAACTTTTAATTTATGGGGTGAAAGACGTGAAAAATAACGAACCAAGAAATGAAGTAGTTGCTCAAACTTATGACTTATTAAATTTAAACCAAATTGAAGAAGCACGCAGAGTAATCAGTAAATATGCTCGTCGAACTCCGTTGGTTCAATCGATGTTTTTAAGTAATAATGTTGCCCATGCAGATGTGTATTTAAAACTTGAGAATATGCAACTTACCGGTTCATTTAAATTCAGAGGAGCTAATAATAAGATTAACCATTTATCTGATGAAGAAAAGAAGCGTGGAGTAATTACAGCTTCAGCTGGAAACCATGCGCAGGGAGTTGCCTTAACTGGCAAGCTTTCTGGAATTGACACCACGGTCGTAATGCCAGACGAAGCTCCTCAAATGAAGCGAGATGCTACTCGTGGTTACGGAGCTGAAATTGACATTCACGGAGCAACTTTTGATGATGCTCACGATTGGATGCTTGAAAGAGCCAAAAGAGAAGGTAAAACCGTTGTTGATCCATTTAATGACTCGCTCATTTGTGCTGGACAAGGAACTATTGGCCTAGAAATTCTTGAAGATTTAGTGGACGTAGAGACTGTTATTGTGCCAGTTGGTGGTGGTGGATTAATTGCAGGAATTGCTACGGCAGTTAAGTCAATCAACCCTTCCATTCACGTAGTTGGGGTACAATCCGAAAACGTTCACGGAATGAAAGCTTCGGTAGACGCAGGCAAGATTGTAAAACATCATGATGACTTTACCCTTGCTGATGGCACTGACGTAGCTACACCTGGTGACATTACTTACGGAATTGTTTCTAAGTTAGTTGATGAAATTGTCCTAGTTAGTGAAGAAGAGATTTCTATGGCAATGAAGGACTTGATGCAACGGACTAAGATTGTTGCAGAAGGCGCTGGCGCATTACCAACTGCTGCACTTGAAGCAGGCAAGATTGATAAGAAGTGGATTGAAGGTAAGAAAGTCGTTGCCTTGGTTTCGGGTGGTAACGTTGACCTTCAACGTGTTTCACAAATTATTGATCACTTCTTCTCCCCAGTTGATACACACAAAGTTGGGATTGGATAAGCCTATTAGGTGTCAGTGGCTATTAAAGAAAGGGATTGAATTGGATGGCACAAAATGTTTCTAAGAAAGATTATGGTGGTAATGGTAAGGATAAATACGTTCCTTACGTTACTAAAAAAGGGCATGGTGGAAGTATTGCCATTTTGATTATGGGAATTATTTTAGCCGTGATTTTTGGAGCGTCAACGGCGTATTCAGGGATGAAGGCCGGATTGACGGTAGCAGCAGGAATTCCTGGGTCGATCATTGGTTCAGGTTTGGTAAGCATTTTCGCTAAGAAAAAAGGAATTCTTGGTAAAAATATTTTACAAGGGATGTCTAGTGGTGGTGAAGCTGTCGCTAGTGGAATGATTTACGTCCTTCCAGCAATTATCTTAATTGGTGGGCGCGTTAACTTTTTTACTGGCGTAATGGTAGGCGCTTTAGCCGTGATGTTTGCCATCGGGAGTGCCTCGTTAGTGCAAAATTACCTGATTGTGGAAGAACACGGTCGGCTGGCGTATCCCGAATCCATGGCGATTACCGAAGCGTTAGTGGCTTCGGAGAGCGGTGGGGATTCACTAAAATTTCTGGGCGTCGGCTTTGGAATTGGTGGCTTAATCACCTTGTTTACTTCCCAGGTTTTTGGCTGGGTGAACAGTATGATCACGTATACCGGGAACTCATTTTACCGTTGGAAAATGTCAACAGAAGTTAACCCTATGCTAGCCGGAATCGGGTTTGTCGTTGGCTTAGAAGTGGCAATGACTATGTTTGCTGGGTCAATCTTATCAAACTTTGCGGTGGTGCCTTTAGTTAGCTACTTTGCACAAATGGCAGGCAGCGGGGCGCACGTTTGGAATGATGCCGCATTAAACATCTCACAAATGAGTGTCGATGACGTCGCGGGGTCTTACGTTAAATACATTGGTGCTGGAATGATGCTTTGTGGAGGAATTATCGGAGCAGTCAACTTGATCCCCGTAATCTGGACTTCAATTAAAAAGGTACTTAATGCGCGGAATAGCACTACGGAAGACAAAAACGCTTTAGGATTAATTGCTCTATTAGCTTCAGTAATTGCTATTTTTATCGCTGGTTTCATTATTTCTGGTTCCGTCATCGTTGCTTTGCTTGGCGGAGTTTTAACTTTGATTTTATCGTTGTTGTTTGTAATTGTTTCCGCTCGACTTGCGGGGACGATTGGTTGTTCTAACGAACCGGTGTCAGGAATGACCATCGCATCGTTAGTAATTATGACTTTAGCCTTTGTATTGATGGGCTGGACTACTAAAAATTACACAGAGATCTTACTTTTGTTTGGGGTATTTATCGTTACCACGGTTTCGGTTGGTGGCGGTTATATGCAAACCCAAAAAGTTAACTACATGATTGGCGGCTCGAATAAGGAAATGATGAAGTACTACATGATTGCAGGTTTCGTAGGAGTTCTCACCGTAATTGGAACTACGGTACTTTTAGAACCACAATTGCGAATCACGGGTTCCAACCCACCGTTTGGACTGCCACAAGCTAACTTAATTGCAACTTTAACGTCTGGCATCATGTCTGGAGATTTACCATGGATTATGATTATCGTTGGAATTGTGATGGCTTTAGTTTTCTGGATGCTAGACTTGCCAATTATGACGGTTGCACTAGGTTTTTACTTACCAATTTCAACTACTTCAATTATTTTAGTAGGGGCATTATTAAAACTTTTGATCAATAAGACTACTAAAGACAAAGAGTTACGTGACAAACGGGTACAAAGCGGCGTTAGTCTTTCTTCAGGATTAATTGCTGGTGGTTCAATTATTGGCCTCGTAGGAATTATTTTCCACGTTACTGGTATGTTGGGTAATAGCGCACCAAGTGGCTTTTTAGCAAGCAACGAAATGGGACTAATAATGTTAGCAATCATGGCGGCTGCAATCATAATGCCACTGTACATGATTAAAAAGACTGGCAATCAAAAGAAGGTTAAGAGTCGTGAGTAAGTCGCCTAAATTAACGGACGCTGATTTAAAGGAATTGATCTTTAAAAAAAATCCACAAGTTGATTATAAAGTTGAGGGTGAAAAAGTAACTATCATTCGCGCCCAGAATCATTGGATTCAACAGTTTTTACGAAAATTACATTTTAAAATTCCAGAATATACTTATCTGGATTTGGATGAATACGGAAGCTTTGTATTTCGCCAAATTAACGGACAGCGTAGTGCGTACGAAATTGGTCAGAATTTAGGCGCTCATTTTGAAGAAGCGAATGATTATTTATATAGTCGACTTTTACTATATTTGAAACAATTAGAAGTTAACGAACAGATTATTGAACGAGTTTAAAGAAATTTAAAAGGAGGATTTATCATGACGGATAGAATTGAAATGTCAGCATGTACTTCAGTAATGGTTGGAAAAAAGGCTTCGCTCGATGGTGCAACCTACATTTCCAGAAATGAAGACCGGTTAGTAGCTATTCATCCAAAACGCTTCTTGGTTCAACCAGCCGTCTCAGGCCGACAAGAAACTTATAAATCACCATATAACGGGTTAACCGTGCCATTACCAGAAAGTGGGTACCGTTATACTTCAACACCTAACGCAGATGAGAGCGAAGGACCTAACGAAGAAGACGGATTCAATGAAAAGAACGTTGGTGAAAGTGCCACGGAAAGTGTTTACGCTAACGAACGAGTTTTAGCGTACGATCCATTTGTTAAAAATGGTTTAGCAGAAGATTCCATGACTACGTTAGTATTACCATTCATTGATTCTGCTCGGGATGGGGTTCGTTACCTAGGCGAACTGGTGAAAAAGTACGGTTCAGCAGAAGGTAATGGCGTCCAATTTAATGATGCTGACGAAGTGTGGTACATGGAGATTGTTACGGGTCATCAATGGGTTGCCGTTCGGATCCCAGATGATTGCTATGCCGTGGCAGCTAACCAAATTGCGATTGAAGATATTGACTTTAACGATCCTGACAATTATATGTGGGCGGACGGCATTCAAGAATTTGTCGAAAAGCATGGTTTGAATCCTGACGAAGATCGCTGGAATTTCCGGCACATCTTTGGAACGGATACGGAAAAGGATCATCATTACAATACTCCTCGGGTTGGGTTTGCTCAACGTTACTTAAACCCGGAGATTGAACAAGATCCTGAATCACCAGATCTACCGTTTATTCGGAAAGCTAGTCGAAAGATTTCGGTTGAAGATATTCAATATATTCTGAAGTCGCACTATAACGAAACTAAGTACGACCCATTAGGAAGTGGTAGCGAACACGATCGGAAGACGTACCGGGCAATTTCCTTATCTCGAACGGCCAATTCACATATTTTACAAATGCGGGATAGCCATGAAAATGAAGCCGCGGGAGTTCAATGGATTGGATTCGGGGTGCCGAGCTTCTGTCCACACGTGCCATTCTTTACCAACGCTAACGATACTGACATCTCCTACCGCGAATTACCCGAAGAAATGTCGTTAGATAGTGCATACTGGTTATACGAAGCTTTGGCAATGGTGGTGGAATCCCACTATGCTGAATTTATTCAGGATGATTTAGATTATCAAAAGGAATTATCACAATGGGCACGGACTAAAATTGAGGAAGTTGATCAAGTAGCTAAGGAAATGTCGGGTGAAAAATTGACGGAATACCTTACCGAACAAAATCACCTGATTGCACAACATTACAATAAAGAAACCAAGAAACTTTTAGCTAAGCTAACTAAGCAAGGCGCAGAATTATCAAAACTGACGTTTAAGATGGATCCTAATTTGTAATCTGAAAGTAGATTGAAGGATTCATGAATGGTGAGATCAATCCATGGATTGACCTCATTTTTTATTTTTTAAAATTAAAGCTTCTGTGTGGATGAAAAATTTTATGCGGAGCACAAATAAAGTGGCCGCTAGGATCTACTAGGATCCTGGCGACCATTATTTTCTTTGTAATAATGCCAAATTGCAAAAAATGGTAAAGATTAATCTATATAAATTTGGTTAAAATGTTGTCTTTTTTTGGTAAGTTTACTATTTTAATAAACTGACTTCGTAGTGAGAAAAACTTTATTAGGTTAGCCATGGTAATAGTTTAAATATAAAAGATTATATCAAAGATGCATTACTGCCTTATGTTAAGGTGCTATATAATATTTTTTACTATAAAAAGTTCCATTGCATTATAAGTTAAACATTCAGCTATTTGTAAAGAATTGATAGTTTTCGTTTCGTATACCGAAAGTTTAGGAGTTGCGTGTTGGGAAACATAATCAATCGTTTCTTTATCCATTCCAGAAGGTGTCTGCAAACTGTTTGTTAGATAGTACAGTGCACCATGTAACATATCAAATTGGTACTTTTTTATACGATACTTTGAATTAGGTAGGTTATTTAAAATGATATTTAATTTTATTTCTTCCTCCCGAAGTAATATTTTATTATTTGATAATTTAGGGTCAAAGATTGTAGGGTTCAACAATAATAACTCAAAGCTATCGTTATTGGTGGTAACTAAAACATGGTTATTACAGAAAATTAATTGGCCTCTTAGTCTACTGAGTAGTGATAAGGAATAAAATGCAGGTCTTTTTCCGTTATGGTAATGCATTAAGCTAATACCTAGTCCATTAGTTTTGTTACCATTTGCAAATTCTAATATTTCTGTATTAATCCAAAATCCAATGCCATCAATTTCTCCAAGTCGATCAATGATATTTTTTGCAATTAATGCTCCTCTAAAGAAGTGCCCGTTGGTAAATTCTGTTTGACCTGTTATAGTGTTCCAATTAAGCAAATAGATTGGAGCATTAAATTTTAGTATTTTCAAAACTTTTTTTATTACTTTTAGCTTTTGATCATCATTTTCAGCACTTAAGAAATGTTTATCACTATCTACGTCGTCATTCTGATTCAAACTGTAGTCTAGAAAATCGATTGAGGTCTGAGATTGCACAATGGGATGTAATAAATCTAAGCAAGCTTTTTCTCTTACGGCATTTCCTAATGAAATGCCATATTTGCTTTGGGTAAAGAACTTATTGAATAGGTTAACAAATTTTATAAATGCTTTACTTGTTATATGAGTTTGGCTGGATTCAGAAGGTTTAAATAGAAATCTCCAATTTTGGTGGGAATTTTCGGTATTTAATAAATTTGAAAAATGAACACAAAATTCTTTAAATAGAGGAATATTTTTAATGAAATTTTCTTCGTGAACGATCATCAAAGGCGCAATGTTTTGAGTCGTTAAATAATTAAAGATTTCATCCCATACTTCAAAAATTGAGCTTATAGTTTTAAGATTAGAATCTTTTTGTGGTGAAAAGGAGTTTGTATTTAAGTCCATGCAGATTGAAAAAGGTCTAATTGATTTTGTGATTTCAGATAATTGTTTTTGAACGTTTTTTCTAAGCAGTTGGTGTGGATTTCCAATAATGATGAATACCTTTGGTAATTGAAATTGGGGGTATCTTTTAACATTACTTTCTAAAAAATCAACAGAGTAAGAATATTCTGTTTTTTTTACGGAGTTTATTTTGGAGGTTGAATATTCTGGTGCTTCTAAATACTTTTTTAAAAAGGTGATAATATTTTTGTTTGATTCTATTGAAAGATTAAGATGTCTTTTTTCATTACCATATAATTCTCTATATTCTGAAGGGGATAGATTGGTAATTTTTTTGAAGAGCCTGTCAAAAGTACGGGTGTTGTTAAAGCCAATTTCGGTTGCTATAAAATCAATATCTTTATTAGTTGTAGTTAATATATTAATTGCCTCTGCAATTCTTAATCTAGATAAAAAATTATGCAATTTTATTCCTGTAGATTTAGAAAAAAGACGTGATATGTATGAATTAGATAGATAAAAATTGTTTGAAATATTTTGCAAATCAATTGGTCTATTATAGTTAAGCTTAATGTATTTTATGACGTCGGAGATGATTCTATTTTCAGAATTGAGTTCACTAAAATATTTTAAATTAAAGTTCAAAAATTCAAGTGCTTTTCTTTCAAAAGTTGAAGAATGACCATTTTCGGAAATCCAAAGTAAAATTAATTTAGCAAAGTTTTGTTGTGCTGTTTGATAATAATTCTTAAAAAAAGATGTATTTTCTTTTGGGGCAATAGTAAATAGTATTTGGGGAAGATCTGGTATTTGTTTTTCACAATACTGAATTGGAAAAATTAAGATACAGCCAAGAGAACCACGTTTTGCAGTTAATTTGTAAATGCCTTGAGAATTTAACGAAAAAATCTCTCCTTCCGGGATGCAGGTGTTGAAGCTACCATCACGGGAGATTTCTTCTACTTCTAAAGTTCCCTTTACAGCAAAAATGAAAGCGGTATCAAAAATGTTGAAACGTTGTTTTTCATTAATAAACAACAGATAAGGAGCTAAAGTAATTTTTTTTAGTGCAGACAACTGGAAACACCTCCAATATTAAATAAATTATACACCAGAAGACAAAAATTGCTCTAGCAGAAAAAATATTTGAAATAAGAAATATTAAGGGAAAAATATGTAAATTAATGGCCACATAAAGGATTGTGAACAGACTATAATTCGAATTGTAATATTTTTTGACAATTTAGAGGTGAATGATATGCAAAATAGGATTGTAAATAAGAATAAACAACGAGCGATGCTATTAGGAATTGTTCTATCCGTCTTAACATATTGGTTATTTGCACAATCAATTGTAAATGTTATTCCTGATATACAAGAAAGCCTAGGAATAGATTCATCAGTGGTGAGTTTGGCAGTCAGTTTAACTTCTCTTTTTTCTGGCTTATTTGTTGTTTTAGCAGGCTATCTTGCTGATAGGATCGGACGAGTTCGAGCCACGTACATTGGACTTTTTTTTAGTTTAATGGGTTCAGGTTTAATTAGTATATCTCAAGGACCTACCTTATTAATTATTGGCCGTATTGTACAAGGCCTTTCTGCGGCTTTTATTATGCCTGCAACACTTGCAATTATAAAGAACCAATTTATCGGCGATAGACGAAAAAATGCGTTGAGTTACTGGTCAATGGGGTCATGGGGTGGATCTGGAATATGCACTTTCGCTGGCGGAGTGATTGCAACAATTTTATCATGGCGTTGGATTTTTATTTTTGGAATTTTTTTTACATTAATAGCGATGGTATTACTGTGGGGAACGGAAGAGTCAAAAGTTGTATATAAAAATCATATAGCATTTGATTTCCTGGGACTTACATTTTTTTTGATTTCAATTTTGTCTATTAATATATATTTGTCAAAAGGAGCTGCTTGGGGGTGGGGTAGCCTTCCTTCATTTTTAATTATCTTTATTGCAATAATAGTTGGTATCTTTTTTGTTGTTACAGAAAAGAGAAGGGAAAAGCAACCATTCGTAGACTTTAAATTGTTTAGAAATATAAAATTTACAATTGCAACACTTTCAAATTTTGTATTAAATGCGGTAGCAGGCTCTTTAGTAATTATTAATACGTTTATTCAACGTAATTATGGAATTTCTCCATTGGAAACGGGATATTTATCTATACCTTATTTTTTAACTATTTTATTTTCAATAAAAATAGGCGAAAAAGCAATCAATAAACGAGGTTATGTATTTCCAATGGTTTTAGGCAGTCTAATAGCGAGTTTCGGTGTTTTACTGAGCTCCCTTACTTTTCTCGATAGAAATTTATATTTTATTTTTGTGTTTTTCGGATATACGTCACTTGGAATAGGGTTAGGGTTATACGCAACTCCGTCAACCGATCTTGCCTTATCTAATGTTCCCGATGATCAAGTAGGAACAGTCTCAGGTATCTATAAGATGGCGAGCTCTTTAGGCGGTGGCATTGGAAATGCAGCCTCGCTAGCCATTTTTTCAAGCTTATCAACAAGGGGGTTAGTTGTTTCAGCGAAGTGGTCACTCCTATTTAATGTAGTTCTTTGCATAATTCCAGCACTTCTAGTGTATATGTCACTTAAGAAAAAATAAAATGGAGGATAGAAAATATGAATAAGATAAAAAACAACTGTTTTTCAGACCAGGAGAAGGTAAACATCCTTAAAGATTTAGTAAATATTAATACAAGTAATGGGAATGAAATTGAAGCCGCAAAATATATTAAAGAATTGCTAGAAAAGTTTGGAATAAGTTCAACGATAATTCCTATTGTAAATAAACGGGTTGATTTAGTAGCGGAAATTGGGACTGGTAAACCGATTCTTGGCATCTCAGGTCATATGGACGTTGTGCCTGCGGGTGATGAAAGTAATTGGAGTAGCGACCCGTTTAATCTTGAAGAACGTGATAATAAATTATACGGACGTGGAGCAGCAGATATGAAGTCGGGATTGGCAGCGATGATCATTGCTATGATTCAAATTAAGGAAAGTAATTTGTTATCACATGGAACCATTCGTTTGATGGCTACGATGGGTGAAGAAGTTGGGGAATTAGGTTCGCAGAAACTTTATGAAAACGGTTATATGGATGATGTGGATGCGCTTGTAATTGGTGAACCATCAGGTTATATGGTGGTATATGCTCACAAAGGTTCTATGGATATTAAACTAGAATCTCAGGGTAAGGCGGCACATAGTTCGTTACCTGAAGAAGGATTTAATGCCATTGATCCATTGATAACGCTTTTAAACAAGGCAAATATGGTATTTAAAAATTCTAGCTACCAAAATCCTCTATTGGGTAAAGCAACGTTTAGCACAACTATTATTAAAGGCGGAAATCAAGTTAATTCAATTCCAGAATTTGCAAGTGCTGAAATGAATATAAGAACGATACCGGAGTTTGACAATCAAGAAGTAGAAAAAGTTATGAAAGAATTAGTTCATGAACAAAATGAAACTGGAGCAGAAATAACGATGGATATTTATATGTCACAGCCCTCAGTTGAAACGAATAGTAGTTCGTCATTAGTTGAGCTAAGTAAAACTTTAGGTACGAAATACGCTGGTTTTAAAGTTGAGGCAGTTGCTATTCCTCCAGTTACGGATGCTTCTAATTTATTGAAGGGTAAATCAAAGAGTTTTCCACTAGCTATTTTCGGCCCTGGAAGCGATACTCCCCACAAAGTTGATGAATATGTTGATAAGCAAATGTATCTTGATTTCACGCGCTTATATGTTGATCTATTTACATCATATTTGAATTAAGAAAGAGTGATAACATGACTGAAAGCATTGAACGTAAGTTTTCGGATGATGAGAAACTTGAATTATTAGCTGACTTGATTTCATTTAGGACAGTCAATAATAATGAATTTAGTGTTGCGAAATATATACAAAATAAATTGGCACAATATAAAATCGATTCAGAAATTTTACCTGTATCAGAAAATCGTGCAAACATCATTGCTGAATTAGGAAAGGGAAAACCTATTATTGGAATTTCTGGGCACATGGATGTAGTCTCAGAAATCGATGCCAGTAAATGGCAAAGTGATCCATTTACCATGACTGAAAAGAATGGTAATTTGTATGGTCGGGGAACGGCAGATATGAAATCCGGATTAGCAGCAATGATTATCACGTTGATCGAATTAAAACAGCGTGATTTACCAAAGAATGGCACAATCCGATTTATGGCAACGGTCGGAGAAGAAATTGGAGGAATAGGGGCAAATAAACTTCATAAGTATGGTTATACGAGGGATATAGACGCATTAATAATTGGAGAGCCATCTAATCATGAAATAATTTATGCTCATAAAGGATCGATGGATATAAGACTTACTTCTTATGGGGAAGTAGCACATAGTTCAATACCTGAAAGTGGGTTCAATGCGTTAAATCCAATTATATTAATATTAGCGGAAGCCAAAAAGATTTTTGATTCAGTAACGGTGTCTAATGAAACTTTAGGTGATTTGAAATATAATGCTACAATTTTACATTCGGGTGATCAGGTAAACTCGATACCTGATAAGGAGTTTGCGGAGATGAATGTAAGAACGATACCTGAGTATTCAAGTGAAAAGGTTGAAAAAGTTTTTCAAAAATTAGTCGAGGAACAAAATAAACAAGGCGCTAAAGTGAAAATGGATATATATATGGTAGAAGAACCGGTATTAAAAAGCTCCCGTAACAGACTTATTGAATTAGCAACTTCAGAGGCAAAAAGGACTTTAGGAATTGAATATAAAACGACAGCAAGTGTTGGTGTAACGGACGCTTCTAATTTACTAAAGGATCATTTAAATGTAGACTTTCCATTTATAATGTTTGGACCAGGAGACTATCGAGTTGCCCATAAAATTAATGAATACGTGAATAAAAAAGAATATTTATGTTTTTCAAACATTTATAGCAATCTTTTAATTAAGTATTTAGAACCACGGACAGATTAGTCTTTAAAATTTTAAAAGTGTCATAATTAAGCGGCCGACGGGATTTACTGAAATCTTGTCGGTCACTTTTTGTTAGTTAGTATAAATCATCTCGATTTTTGATTAATTCGGTTTTATAGCTAATGGGGGTGGTATTCACGTATTTTTTGAATAATCGATTTAGTGATGACGGGTTTTTATAACCGATTCGTTGAGAAATTTGATCGAGAGATAAATTAGTTTGAAATAAAAGCTCTTGGGCTGCGTAAAGCCGACGCTGTTCAATTAATTCTTTAAATGTTTGGCCAGTAGCTGCTTTAATTTTATTACTAAGATAATTCATGTTATATCCAAAATGCTTACTTGTATACTGCAAATTAGTGGTCGAGTAATGCTGCTCAATATATTTTAGAATTGCGAGTAATTCAACATTGCTGTCCGCAGTAAAATTAAGGTGGTGATGACTAACCAACGGAGGTAATTGCGTAATTAAAGTTGAAAAGAGTAATTCTAAGACATGATTATTTATCGTATGAGCAGACACAAATACTGCGTAAAATAAATCCATAATTAAACTACGAGACAACGATTCTGCTGGCAAATCAAAGATCATGAAGTTATGGTTCGTGGTTTTTAAATTGCAATTTTGTAAAAAGTCTGTCACTGGGTTAGTTTGACCCGCAAGTAATTCTAGTAAATGAGTAACGGTCAGCGAGTTTTTTAGTAGGATGTTAATTATAGTGTCATTTTCTCCAGTATAGCCAATCTTTTGAACAGTATTTTTATCCATTAATAGTAATTGACCTTGTTTGAATTCAAATTGTTCGTTGTTTAACGATTGAATACAGTTTCCAGAGTACATATAGTTAAGTTCGATAAAGTCATGAGTATGGGCGGGAACATAAGAAAAACGATTTCCCTTAACGATGGTTAAATCACCGTGCTTGAAAAAATTATATTTAGGCATTTTGGGAATTGGACTTTCCTTAAAGTTAAGCTTCATATAATTATAATTTGCATGATTTTTCCGTTGAGTTTCCTCTACGTAGTTCAAGTCACGTATTTTTTTATCTAAAGCAATAAAATCCATTATAAACTGCTCCTTTTAACTACCTGTAGTTTTGCAATTATTCGGGTGGACTGGAGATATTGTAGCACTTATTTTAAGCGCTTACAATGAGACTAGTTAAGGAGGAGAGATATATGCAAAAACAAAGTGATATTTTAGTGAAAAAGTACCGACCTTTAGCTACAGCAGCAGGGATCGGTTCAATTTTGGGCTCTGGAATCATTGTTGGATTATCGGCAACTATTACGGTATGGCAACAGGGATTAGCGCTATCAAACACACAGGTTGGAGTGATTTCTGGAGCATTAACTTTTGCAATTGCGATTGGTTCATTAATTGCTGGATGGATTACCAATATTTTCGGGTTAACTCGATCATTTAACTGGTTAAATTTAGGTTACGCAATTGGAGCATTAATATGTGTTTTAGCTAACAGTTATGAAATCTTATTAGCAGGAGTTATCATCGCTGGATTAGCTTCAGGAGCAGACCTACCAATTAGCTTAACGGTTATTTCACATGACGTACCGGACGATAAAGCTACGGCAAAATTGGTGTCTTTTACCCAAATTTTTTGGCAAATTGGGGTGTTTTTCTCTTACGGCTGTGCTTTTTTAGTTTCTAAAATGACGGGGGCAATTGGTGCGAGAATTGTTTTTGCTATTTTAGCAATTTGTGCCGCAGTTACTTTTATCTGGCGGACATTATCACCCCGATTTAAAAATTTTCATTACGAAGCCAATCAACGAATTAATCAGTTACAGCCAACGAAAAGTACTGAATCTGGTTCATTAATAAGAATACTTCGGCAAAATCATAAATATAGCTTATTCTTTATTTGGATTATGATCTTCTATTGTTGTTGGAACTTGCTGGCAAATACATTTGGACAATTTCAAACATTTACTTTGGTACAAGCGCACGCTACTCAAAGTTTTGCTACTGGAGCAGGATTAATATTAAACGTAATTGCCTTGCTGGCGTCGATTTCGTTTGCATCAGTAGCAGGTAGTCGTTACCGAAATAAATTTTTTATAGTTGGTTCCATTGTTGAACTATTTGCTATGTTAGGCTTGGCGTTAAGTAGTCACGCATTATGGCCAATTGTAATTGCTATTGGATTCTATAATTTAGGTAATAATATTGCTGGTGAGGCCATGTATAAAGTATGGACACAGGAATCTTTCCCTATAGACAGTCGGGCTTCGGTACAGGGATTTATTAATGGATTTTCTCGTTTCTTATGTGGGATTTTTGCATTTGTTACACCTACGCTAGTTTTACCAAGCCACATCCGTATAACCATGTTTGGCTTTGCTGGAGTTGTTGCTGTGTGTTTGGTTGCGGGACTGATAATGATTCATCTACAAAAAAAGTACCAGATTAACGTTGAGGAGTGAAATACGATGGCATTTACGTTTCAAATTAATGATAATGTAGAATTCAACCATGATAAATTACTACTAAAAAAAGCAGATGATAACGTTCCCGAATTAGTTAAGCAAGTGGTAACTCCAACAAAACTAGTTGAGACGGTAGCTAATGAAGGACTATTAGATAACGTGGGGATACAGAAGGTGGCCGATATTGCTCAGCTTAGTCAAATGAGACTCGGTAGAGATGAACGAGTGATTTTAGATTTTGGAGATCACTATGTCGGGCGTTTCTCAGTTAAAATTAAATCAGTTGGATCGCCCATGGATGCCCCATTAACATTAAAATTAAAGTTCGCTGAGTTACCCACTGAATTAAACCAAGAGAGTAAGGATTACCATGGCTGGTTGAGTCGTTCGTGGATGCAAGAAGAAGTCATTCACTTGGACGAATTACCTACAAAACTATCGTTGCCTCGCCGATACAGTTTTCGATATGTGGAACTTAAAGTGGTGGATACTTCTCCTAAGTGGCAAGTTAGCTTCTTTGAGCCCACGTTAATTGCCGAAAGTACAGCACATGGGATACCTACTCAGTTTGTTACTAACGACGTCCTTTTAGAAAAGATTGACCAAGTAGGGTTAAAAACACTTGCTGATTGTATGCAGAATGTTTTTGAAGATGGCCCAAAACGGGATCGACGACTTTGGATTGGAGATTTAAGGTTACAAGCATTAGCAGACTATGAAACTTTTGATAACCGACGATTGGTTAAAAGATGTTTGTATTTGTTTGGAGCGCTAACAGCTAAAGATGGGCGAATACCTGCTAACGTTTTTGTGAAACCGACTTATACACCAGATGATACCTTTCTACTCGATTACAGTTTATTTTTCGTTAGTATTTTAGACGATTATTTCCGTCATACTGCTGATCAAACGATGTTGGACGACTTATACCCAGTAGCTAAAAAGCAAATTGACTATGTAATAGAAAATATGGTTCAAGAGGATGGTAACGTCATATTTGATGAAGATTATCCAGTTTTTATTGATTGGTCTAACGAATTTAACAAGGATACCGCGGGAATTGCCATTATTATTTACACTTTAAGACAGTTTATACATTTGGCAAGGCATCAAAAGTTACCTACTATTAACCACTACAAAAAAAAGTTGGAACAGATTGTAAATTATGTTAAACAAAACCTTTTTGACGAAGAAAAGGGATTATTTATCTCTGGTCCCAATCATGAAACTAACGTTGCTAGTCAAGTCTGGATGGTTTTAGCTCAAGTAATGACTCCTGAAGAAAGCCAACGATTGATGACTAATACGGTCAAAAAACTATTTCCAATTAAGGGGATTGCAACTCCGTATATGTATCACCACGTTACTCAAGCACTTTTTGAAGCCGGATTAACGGATGTGGGAGTTCAATTACTAAAAGACTATTGGGGAAAGATGATTAATTTAGGGGCTGATACATTTTGGGAAGCTTTCGATCCTACAAGACCTAGCTACTCACCATACGGTAGCTCAATGGTTAATAGTTATTGCCACGCATGGAGTTGTACGCCAGTATATTTAATGAGAAAATATTTAAATTAGTTACTTGTGTTAGAAATAGGACACTAAAAAAGCGTTTGAAATCCCTTGGGAGGGAAGTGAACGCTTTTTTGAATATCTAAAATAAATCTGTAACCGGGTTATCCATGGTGATTTTTAAGCCCATTATCGGATCAGATAAACTATTGTTAGCCATATTTTGTTGACTAACCACGTGGGAAGCCAAATTTTTAAGTTGTAGGTTGCGTGGGTGAAAGTATTTCTTTTCAGCGAAAGCGTAAATATAGCGGTCTTTTGCGGTAAAATACCAATTATTCTGTTTTAGATTAGGAACGGCTCGGGTACCATATATGCCGTCACCGTAGGTTACCAACCATTTTCCTAATTGATGAATCAGTTTTAGAGCAGGCGTTGGTAAAGTGCCATCAGGTTTAGGCCCGATGCCCAAAATGATGTTTCCACCCAGTGAAACAATCTTTACAAGATAGTGTAAAATCTCTGGAAACGTTTTGTAAACGTCATTAGGAACGTAGCCCCAGTTTTTTGCTAAAGGGAGGTTACTTTCCCAGACCTTATGTGGAATTACCTCCGGAACTTTTCGTTCGGGAGTTACATAATCTTCATATTTGCCACCAATGGTGCGATCAACAATTAGAATTTGTGGCTGAGATTGTTTGATCTGGGGAACAATACTGTCCATGTCTAAAAATTCATGGTGTTCGCTATTTACCCAACCACCGTCTAGCCAAAGAATATCAACTTTACCGTAATTACGATTAATTTCCAGTAGTTGATTTTTAACAAAGTCGTTAAATTTTACCCATCGTTGAGGATTGGAAAGCGGGTCATACGAAGCATAACGGCCCCGGGGATCAGAACCAGGAGTCCAATAGTAAGGACAGTGCCAATCGGCCTTAGAGTAATAGGCTCCTACTGCGATATTATGAGCATTAAAGCTCTCGGCAAATTCTTGGAAAAGGTCTTTTCCAGTGTAATGAGTCACGTTGTAGTCTGATTGTTGAGTGGCATACATATTGAATCCGTCATGATGCTTGGTAGTAAAAATTGCATAACGAAAGCCAGCATTTTTAATTTCAACAGCCCATTTGTCTGGATCATATTTAAGCGGGTTAAAGGAATGGGCTAGATTCCAATAATCTCGGCGAAGGGTGGTAAGATCGCTTCTCCAAGGCTTTTTGCGAGCCCAGGTGTCTTCTTTGGAAAGTTGCCATGACTCAACAATTCCAGCCACTGAATAGAGGCCCCAATGAAAAATGACCCCAATTTTTTGGTCTTGAAACCAACTAAGCTGTTGTTGTTGGGAATCGGTAAGCGAAGCGTATTCTTCAGTGACAGATTTCTGATGTTCAACGATATCTTGTCGAATTTTTTTCATTTTACATAACCTATATTAAATTTTTTTGCTACGATTACTGGCAATAACGAATGGTAAATACAAGAAAATATCTAAAATAAATAAGAATGCAGATAATAAAGTTGCCGGTATATCACCCGCAGTTGTCACCCAGGCGGTTAGTACTGGCGGCAAAGTCCATGGCGGAATTACCACGCTTTTAGCTACGAGACCTAGGGCAGTTAGGGGATAAGCAATTGCTAAATTGATGATGGGTACAAATAAAAATGGCACCGCAAAAAATGGATTCATTACGACGGGCATCCCAAACATAATTGGTTCAGAAATGTTAAAGAAACTAGGCAGTAGTCCAAGCTTAGCAACGTTGCGGTAGTCTTTTCGTTTAGAGCCCCAGAATATGGCAATTAAGAATGGCAAAATTGCACCAGTTCCTCCGAGCAATGTATACATACCAATCCATGGATTAGTAACAATGTTAGGAACGGTATGGCCAGCGTTGAAAGCATCGATATTTTGCTGAATAGCAACTAGCATTGAGGGAGAGGTCACGGAAGAAACGATGTTTTGACCGTGTAATCCAAAGAACCATAAAATTTGGGTTAGAATTTGAACTACAAAAAGTCCTAATGGAGATTCTAAAGCAACTTGTAAAGGTAGGGAGATTACGTCGGTAATTAATTGCGGCACGTTTTGCCCCGCAATTTGAGTATAAGTAAAGGTTAAAATGGCAAATAAAATGATTACTAATGATTCAGGAATTAATGTATTGAATGATTGAGCTACTGCAGGAGGTACTGAATCGGGCATCTTAATTTGAAACTTCTTTTTACTAGAAATCCAAACTAGTAGCTCGGTACTTAATAGAGCCGCGATAATTCCTACAAACATTCCTCCAGAAGAAGTTAACGTTTGGGCATAAATACCAGCGACTTGGACGGGCTTAGTGGCCCCCACGGGAATAACGTCATTGTAGAGAGGAAACATGATTAAAGTAGTTGCTAAACTCAAAATTCCGGCATGAAGTGGGTTGACTTCTTTAGAATCAATTCGGCCATTAGCAATGTAAAAATTAGTTAACCGATAACCGATTAAAAATGAAAGCAATATAGTCATAATTCCCATAGTTCCTTGATTTACCATGGTACCAATGTCAACTAATTTAGTTGCGTAAGGGAACGCCTTCACTACGGTTGCATTAGTGAAAACCAGAGAATTAAGCAAAATAAAAAGTGAATTAACCATAATAATTGGCATAATGTCAATAAAAGCATCCCGGATAGCAACTAGGTGCCGTGATTCGGACACTTTAGTAGCTACAGGAATCAGCCACTTGGTAATATATTTGGTAAGCACGGGCTTGCACCTCTTTTCAAATATAGTGAAAAATTAAATGTGAATCGATTCAAGAGTAGTATAATGGATTAAAATATTTTTGCAAGCGCTTTCTTAAGCGCGAGGAGGAGGGATTTTCTTGACCGTATTAATGGCATACCTACATGGAAGACAAAACTGGCAAATCAATCAGATTCCAGGAGAACAATTAACACATTTGAATTATGCGTTCGCAAAAATTGACGGGAAGAATTTAGTGGATAAAGGGGCCCACATTAAACGAATTGCAACGATAAAGCGGCGCTTTCCAAATTTAAAGGTTAACATTAGCATTGGTGGATGGGGCGCAGAAGGATTTTCAGATGCCGTTTTAAACGCTGATAGTCGAAATAAATTTGCAACCAATATAATTAATTTTATACAGCAATATGGCTTAGATGGGGTTGACTTTGATTGGGAATACCCTGGTTCTGCATTAGGAGGAATTAAATCACGCACTCAAGATGCAGAAAATTTTTACGCCTTTTTAAAGGTATTGCGAGAAAAATTGGCAAGTTGTAGTGATGAATATGAAATTTCTGCTGCAATAGCGGGAGATCCCAGTTTATTGACTAGTTTGATAAGCGGCGAAAAACTCAGCATAGCAGAGTATCTAGATTACCTTAACGTAATGACTTACGATTTACGGGGAAGTTGGACTAATATTACGGGCCATCAAACCAACCTATATCCCTATGAGGCCATGGAAGGTGAGCTTAGTATTGATACTACGGTTAAGTATTTAATCGCTAACCAAGTTCCAGCAAATAAAATCGTGATTGGTAGTGCAGCGTATAGCCGAAACTGGTTAGAAGTAGATAAGGAGGCGCGTTCGCCTGTAGGAGCACTTGCTAAGGAAAAGGGAATCCAAACTACTCCATATCAAAAAATTGATCAATTAATTGCCCAAAAACCCAAAAATTACTTTTGGGATGCACAAGCGTCAGCACCATACTATTTTGATAAACAAGTATTTATGTCATTTGACGATAAAAAGTCTATGAAAAATAAAGCTATGTATGCAAAGGAACACCACCTGGGAGGATTGATGTTGTGGGAATTATCGCTGGATCCACAAAATCAGCTGATTTTAGCTGCTGCTAATGCGCTCAGGGGTGATGGACGAGAGATTAAGTAACGCAATGAATAAAATATAGCACAGCAAAAAGTTGGAGAAACGGGTCTCCAACTTTTTTATATAAGACGCCCCATACATACAAATTTCACGGTACTAGAAGCGCGAAAGTTACATTAAATCTGCTGGTCGTTGGGGATGGGGTGGAAATTTCATTGGTGTAGCAGTTATTGGAATTTCGGGCATGGCAATTGGTGGAACACTAGGAAGGGCCTCTTTATAACTAGCGCCGCAAGAACGATAATCGGATAGCAGACCAAGTTTAATAAAAAGGGCTTGTTGAAAAGCTATCTTGGCATTCCACTCCAAGGTTTCTAGAATACGAGCGGCGACGTGCAAGTCAGTAGAAGTGATGACTACGCCGTGGCTATTTAGCAAAAAGACGTTTTCCATGGCTTTATCACCAATTTCTTTAAGATTTTTAAATACAATGTCGGCTAAAGCTTGGCTAGTGGCAGGAGCAAAGGGGAGTACCTTAATTTTGCCTAGTTCTCGCGTTGCTTCAGTTACGTTAGGCATATCTAAACCAGAGGTAGCCCAAAACATGGATTCTTCGGCGTGAGAATGGTAGACACATCGAATTCCTGGATGAGCTTTGTACGCTTCTTTATGCAAGTTGATTTCTCGTGTCACGTCTCCTACACCATCAACCTTTTCGCCAGTTTCTTCATCAATCACTAAAATTTGTGCTGCGTGAAGTTCAGAATAATAGGTTTCTGACATAAAAGTTGGAGTCATGATAATATAAGGGTGCATTTTTGGATCGAAAACTTTGATCGACATGTTACCACCGGCCACGTTGGTATTTTTACGATCAAACATTTTTTGTACGGTATGGGCTAAGTCGATTCGTTCTTCTTCAAACATCATTTTCATAATTAAATTCCTCCTAAATTTAAAGTGCTAAATCACTCTATGGCCTCATTATACTGACAACTGTATTGAAAATTAGGACTGGCCTAGATTTATGAAATACCTTCAAAATAATAGAAGTATTTCATTCAAAGTGCTTCATAAGTCTTCATTTTCAATGAATTTAATGAAAATCGAGGAGGAAAGTAATGTTTAAGAACGAACGTTTTTTGACTATTTTGGATTTATTACAAAAAAAGAAGGTTATGCGGATTAAGGATTTGCAAAAAGAACTATTTGTCAGTGACTCCACTATCCGACGTGATTTAATAGCATTGGAAAAGATGGGCAAAGTTACCCGTAAATTTGGACGAGTTGAATTAGTTAAGGCGGATAATATTGAGTTATCCTTTCTGTTTCGCCAACAAGAGAATAGTGAATCTAAAAAATATATCGCTGAAATTGCAAGTACGTTTTTAGGGGACAACGAAGCTATTTTTGTAGATTCCAGCAGCACTACGTCCTTTTTAGCTCCTTTTTTTGAAGGATTGACAAACTTAGTGGTAGTCACCAACAGTTTAAAACTGGCAATCAAATTAGACGAAATTCCAACAGTAAAAACGTTCATTGCGGGCGGACGACTTCGTTCAGGGACTGGTTCAATTCTGGGCGATATTTCGCTAGATTTTTTTAGTGATTTTCGAGCAGACTTAGTGTTTCTATCCTGTTCTTCAATTAATGCCAATGACGTTTATATGTCCAGTGAAGAACAATCGGGAGTTAAACGAAGGATGATGGAAAATGCTGAAAAGAAAATTTTACTATGTGATCAGTCAAAGTTTAACGTCAAAGGATATTACCGATTGTGCGATGTAAATGACTTTGATGTGATCATTATGGATCAACAGCCACCGGAAGAAATTATGGCGGCTTGGTCCCATAAAAACGTAGAGGTTTTGTATTAAAAATTTAAATGATTTTGTAGCCGGGAAGTTCCCGGTTTTTTTGTTAAATGAATGAAAATGATGAATGCTTTTGAACAAAAAGATGCAAAAAATATGAAGAACTTTCAGAAGGCGTGAAACACCTTCCAAATGCTTATGGAAGCGGTTACTATGAGGGCGAAAAGAAATTATGTATTTCTTTTAACAAACAGTTCAAATAATTTAGGAGGTTAGGACATGTTAAAAATTAATTATCCCAAAATTGGAATACGTCCAACAATTGATGGTCGGCGTAAAGGTATTCGTGAATCATTAGAGACGCAAACGATGGATATGGATAAAGCGGTTGCTGAATTGTTGGAATCAAAATTATTTTATCCTGATGGTACCCCAGTAAAAACCGTTATTTCTGATTCAACTATTGGGGGAGTAAAAGAGGCAGCAGCTTCGAAAGAAAAATTTGATAAGGAAAATGTTTGCGGAACCATCACGGTAACTCCTTGCTGGTGCTATGGAAGTGAAACGATGGACATGACCGCTGATATTCCTCACGCAATTTGGGGATTTAACGGTACTGAACGCCCTGGAGCAGTTTACTTAGCGGCAGTTTTAGCAGCGCATGCGCAAAAAGGAATTCCTGCTTTTGGGATTTACGGAGCGGACGTTTGTGATGCCGATGATAAGTCAATTCCAGATGACGTTGCCAAGAAACTTATTCGTTTTGCTAAGGGTATTCTTGCAGTTGGCATTATGCGCAACAAATCTTACTTATCGATTGGTAACGTAGCAATGGGAATTGGTGGTTCAATGGTTAACGCCGATTTCTTCCAAAACTATTTAGGTATGCGAAACGAATATGTAGACATGACTGAAATAGTTCGGCGCTGGGATGAAGGGATTTATGACAAAGAAGAGTTTGAAAAAGCCATGAAATGGGCTGAAAAGCATACTCCAATCGGACCAGATCTATATAATAGCGAGGACCCTAATCGATTTACAGACAAAGAAAAGAAAGCACAGTTGGCGGATTGCGTTAAGATGGCCATCATTGCTCGAGACTTAATGGAAGGAAACCCGAAGTTAGCTGAAAAAGGATTTGTTGAAGAAGCCGACGGGCATAATGCAATTGCTGCGGGATTCCAAGGACAACGGCAGTGGACCGATCATTTTCCAAACGGCGATTACATGGAGGCCTTTTTGAACTCTCAATTCGACTGGAATGGCATCCATGCGCCGCACGTATTTGCAACGGAGAACGATAGCTTAAATGGAGCTTCGATGTTGCTTAACTACTTACTGACTAACACACCTCAAATTTTTGCCGACGTACGGACCTTCTGGAGTCCCGAAGCAATCAAACGGGTTACTGGAACCGAGTTAACCGGATTAGGAAAAGATGGTTTCCTTCATCTCAGTAACTCTGGCGCGCAAACCTTGGACGCGACTGGCGAGGAAAAAGTGGATGGCAACCCTGCCATTAAACCGTTCTGGCAAGTTACCGAAGATGAAGCAAAACGTAGTCTAGAAAAAACACGTTGGATTCCTGCAAATATCGGTTACTTCCGGGGTGGCGGCTTCTCTAGCAACTACCTTACTAAAGGTGGTAGTCAAGGTATGCCCGTAACGATGTCACGGATTAATTTAGTTAAGGGTGTAGGACCAGTTCTTCAAATTGCAGAAGGTTATGCAATTGATTTACCTGAACAAGTCTTTAACGTGATTAACGAACGGACTGATAAAGGCTGGCCTTCAACATTCTTTGCGCCAATTTTAACCGGGCACGGAGCGTTTAAGAGTGTTTATGACGTAATGGACAACTGGGGAGCAAATCATGGTGCAATCAGTTATGGACATATTGGTGCAGATTTAATTACGTTGGCATCCATGTTACGGATCCCAGTTAACATGCATAACGTGCCCGAAGATAAGATTTTCCGTCCACGGGTATGGTCATTGATTGGAACGGAAAATCAAGAAGCAGCGGACTTTAATGCTTGTCAAACTTTAGGTCCTTTATATAAATAGCGTGTGATGAAATATGGAAAAAGTGAATGTAATTGCAGTAGATTTAGGGGCGAGTTCTGGTCGCGTAATTTCCGGTCAGTTTGATGGAAAACAAATTAAACTAAAGGAGCAGTACCGGTTTTCCAATCACCCCGTCGAGATTAATGACCGACTTAATTGGGATTATTTAAAGATTTTTCAGGAAGTAAAACGTGGTTTAGCGTTAACAATGCGAGGCCTAGGACATCTAGATAGTTTGAGCGTAGATACTTGGGGCGTCGATTATGGCTTGTTGACTAAGGAAGGAGAAGTACTTTTTGCTCCTCATTGTTATCGGGATAGCCGCACAGCTCCTTACGAAGTGGAATTTGCAGAAAGACTGCCAGCCCTGCAATTGTACAAGATGACTGGAAACGTTCCTGATCGAATCAATACTAATCTGCAGGTCTTTGCAGATTTGCAACGGGCGCCTTTTTTAAAACAAACGGTTGATCAGTTATTAATGATGCCTAGTTTGATTGAATACTTTTTTAGTGGGGTCAAACAAAACGAATTTACCATTGCCAGTACTACGGGGCTCCTTGACGTGCAAACTAAGAATTGGAATACAAAGGTCTTAAATACTTTGGGAATTCCAGCTGAATGGTTTGCAGACGTTGTTATTGGGGGAGCCGATTTAGGCCCGATTCGTCAAGCAATTAGTGAAGAGATTAAGGTTTCTGCTGAAATGCGGGTTATTTCAGGTGTTGGTCATGATACAGCAGCAGCGTTAATGGCATTGCCACTAAACGAAGCAGAACGTAAACAAACCGCATTTATTAGTTGCGGAACATGGTCGATTGTGGGATTACAAAATGACCAGCCAATCATTAGCGAAGCAGCTTTTGAAATGGGGTTGACGAATGAAGGTTGTTTTGATGGTTCTAACCGGGTGTTAAAAAACATTACCGGCTTGTGGGTAATTCAAGAACTACAAAAAGAATGGACGTATACGGGTGCAGAGATAAGCTTTGCTAAGATGCAGGATGAAGCTGCAAAAGCGTACTCAATCAATTCCTTTATTGACTTAGCAGACGTGCGTTTTGCCGAACCTGGGCAAATGGAAGAAAAGATTGTGGCCTTTCTTAAAGAAACCCATCAAACTTTACCGAAAAATCGGGGACAGTTGATCCGGGTGGTATTAGAAAGTTTAGCTTTTTCCTACCGACAGGTGATTGAAAAGTTAGAAAAACTTACTGGAACAACCTTGCAAAAAGTTCATATGTTCGGCGGAGGTATTCAAAACCAGTTATTAGTTCAACTAACCGCAGATTTTACACAGCGCAAGGTGGTTACTGGACCAGTCGAAGCAAGTGTTTTGGGAAATGTAGTCGCCCAATTAAAGGTTCTCGGTAAGATAACTGACCCGGTTAAACTAGATGTTTTAGTGAATACGGTTGATGTACAAGATTTTAATCCAACTGAAATTCCTGGTTTAGAACAGAAGTATGCCCAATTTATGAGGATATTAGCTGCAAATAATACGGAAGGAAAATAATTATGGAAGAAAATCTATCTACTAAACCAAAAACTAAAGGGATTGTTTACCTATTTGCTATTTTAGGAGGATTTGCCGGGTTACTTTACGGATACGATTCGGGAGCAATTTCGCTAGCACTGCCATCGATTACTACTGCTTTTGGGCTAGATTCGGTTCAAAAGGGGCTGGTGGTTAGCTTTCTTCTTTTCGGCGCGTTGCCTTCAATCGTCGTATTTACTGCGTTAGAAAAGAAAATTGAGCGACGCAACGTCTTGATTGTCGCTGGGGTGGTATTTTTAGCCGGAAGCTTGTTAAGCGCAATTGCAACGGGAACTTTTTTCCTCATGATGGCACGTTTCGTTTTAGGAATTGCGGCCGGAATTGCGAATATGTACGGTTTGATTTATTTATCAGAGCTAGCGCCAGCCCACATTCGGGGATTAATGTCTTCACTTTACCAGTTAAGTGTTAACGTGGGGATTTTGGTTGCGTATGCAGTTGGAGCCTACAATTTACCACAAGATAACTGGCGGTGGACTTTAGGATTAGGGGTGGTGCCAGCCCTGATACTGACGATTGGGATGGTAATGAGTCCCCAAAGTCCCCGGTGGTTGATCCGGGATGGTAAAGTTGAACGAGCGCGAAAAGTTTTGACTAAAGTCCGGTTCACCAACACGGAAGTAGAATCTGAAATTAAAGATATCCAAAATAGCCTGAAAACAAAAGAAGCGGGTCTAAATGAACTATTTGGCACATTCCGGCCAGCCCTTACCTTACTAATTATTTTAACTATTTTTCAAGTGTTTACCGGAATTAATGCCGCCGTTTACTATGCACCAGAAATTTTTCATAATTTAGGAATGGCAAATTCTAGCATTGTCGCTGATTTTGGGGTGGGAATTGCTTTAGTCGTCTCGACCTTCGTTTCTTTGCCCTTCATTGACAAGTTGGGACGAAAAAAATTATTAGAAATCAGTTTGGGTGGTCAAGTCCTACCAGCGATTGCGCTATGTATTTGGTCAGACAACGTAATTATCGCGGTTATTTCGATTTTTCTGTACGTGTTTATGTTCGGTTTTGGGCTTGGTCCGGTGTTTTGGTCTTACGTTCCAGAAATCCTGCCTTTAAAAGCGCGTGCTTTAGGGATGGGAGTAATCACCTTTACTCAATATCTTTTAAACGCTATTTTCTCGTTGATTTTTCCAATTTGTTTAAGCATTGTCGGAATAAACATTTTCTATTTCTTCGCATTTTTATCCGCTTTTTCGGTTTGGTACATCCATAAGTATGTTTTAGAAACTAAAGGACGGTCGTTAGAAGAAATTGAAGCCTATTGGGAATCAAGAAAGAAGGAATGAGAATGTTAAATCGAGTACCTAAAAATCTATCGCCGGAGCTAATAAAGACGCTAATGGAAATGGGACACGGGGATGAAATCTTGTTGGCGGATGCCAATTATCCTGCGGTGTCCAATAACAAAAAAATTATTCGAGCAGATGGTTTAATGATTCCAGAATTACTTGATTCAATTTTAAAATTGATGCCGTTAGATAGCTATTCTGATTACCAAGCAATTTTCATGCAAGTCGTACCTGGAGATCAGAACGTTCCCAATGGTACCCCACCGATTTGGGAGAAGTACCGGGATAGCATTGGAAAAAGCTTTAAAAATTATACGGTAAAACAAATTGAACGATCCGCTTTTTACGAGTATTCGCACCAATGCTTTGCCATTGTACAGACGGGCGAAAAAGCACTGTATGGTAATTTAATTTTGCGAAAAGGCGTAGTGATGTAAAATTCCTCTTTTGAGAAATAAATCAGTCATCACAAGCTAATTCTGAAAGATGAAGACCCTATCTAATTACGATTTTTCGTAGTTGGGTAGGGTCTTTATAAAAGAAAAAGATTATTCTAATTTAAAAAGCGTATTTAGAGTAATTACAGATTGATTATTTAGCTAAGAAGATAAAAACCATAGTGATTTTGTCTTTTTATTATGTAGTTTACATACTGCCACAGGTATTTTTATGTTTTTAAATTGGTGATACGTATAGAATTTGAGCTATATTTTAACTTTAATTTGACTTAAAAACAGCATTATAGTTTAATATACCCATGGAGGTATTTTGAAAGAATGAAACTACCATTTTGGGGATATAATACTATTAATATTAGTGCAATTGCAGAACGTAAAGAGGATTTCGAACTAATTGATGTACGTACACCTGTTGAATTTCGGAGCGGACATATTAATTATGCAAAGAACGTTCCCTTAGATAAAATTAATCGATTTTCTGGCAGAAAAGATCAACCCATTTATGTGATTTGCCAATCGGGGATGCGCAGTAAGCGGGCGGCTAAATTTTTGCGTAACCAAGGCTATGATGCTAAAAGTGTTCGTGGAGGAATGAGCCAATGGGATGGCCCGGTAAGAAAGGGGAAGTAAAATGAGTAAAGTAGTTATTGTTGGCGGGGTTGCCGGTGGTATGTCAGCAGCGACCCGGTTACGCCGATTAGCGGAAGATGCTGAGATTATCGTTTTTGAGAAGGGACCGTACGTCTCGTTTGCCAATTGCGGATTGCCGTACCACCTTTCGGGAATGATTCCAGAAAGAACTTCACTAATGGTTCAAAGCCCGGAAGCATTATGGAACCGGTTCAGAATCGACGCATGGCCCAACCACGAAGTTATTAGCATTCACCCTCAAGAAAAAATAGTGGAAGTACGGCATCGAGGAAAGGTTTTCCAAGAAAGTTACGATGAATTAATATTAGCGACCGGAGCTAGCGCAATTATTCCGCAAATTGAGGGGCTTGCACAGGCTGAAAATGTGCATACCTTAAGGAACATTCCCGATATGGACGAGATTTTAAACCAGTTGGAGCAAGGAGTACGAAACGCAACGATAGTAGGAGCGGGATTTATCGGCGTGGAAATGGTTGAAAATTTACATAAGCGGGGAATTCACGTTGCTTTGGTAGAAAAAGCTGCCCACGTTTTGCCTAACCTGGATGTTGAAATGGCAGCTTTTGTGGAAGAAGAGTTGTTAAAAAATAACGTAGATCTTCACCTTTCTAAGTCAGTTGCCGAAATCAAGGATAATGGAACTCGCCTTGTTTTAGATGACGGAACTCAGATTAACTCCGACCTAACGATCCTATCCGTTGGAGTTCAACCCAATAGTAGACTCGCAGAAAATGCTGGTCTTCAGTTAGGTTTGAAAAAGGGCATTATGGTGGATGAAAACTATGAAACGAGCGTGAAGCATGTTTATGCGGTTGGTGACGTAGCGGTGACCAAGCAGCAGATTACAAACGAGCCAACCTTAATTCCGTTAGCTTCTCCAGCAAATCGACAAGGGCGGCAAGTTGCGGATGTGCTAGCTGGTTTACGCCGGATAAATCAGGGGAGTATCGGTACGGCAATTGTGCGAGCGTTTAATTTGAGTACGGCTTCCACCGGGTTAAATGAGCATGCGGCACGACAGAAATTCGCTAATGTCTTAGTTGCTCACGTGAGCGGAACGGACCATGCGACCTACTATCCTGATAGTCAGGCGATGTGGCTTAAATTAATTTTCGATGGAAAGACGGGGCAAATTTATGGTGCTCAAGCAGTTGGCGCGAATGGTGTCGATAAACGAATCGACGTGTTAGCGACGGCAATTAAAGGGAATCTTTCGGTGTTTGATTTACCAGAGCTAGAATTAACTTATGCACCGCCGTTTGGCACGGCAAAAGACGTTGTTAATATGGTTGGTTACGTTGCAACCAACCTGGTTGAAGGATTAAGTAAAAATATTCAATGGCATGAGTTATCTGCTGAATTAGCAAAGGGCAAACGGTTACTTGATTTGCGTAATCCAGAAGAAATTGAAAGGGACGGCCGGATTAGGGGAGCAACCAACATTTCTTTAAAACAATTGCGAAATCAAATTGGTCGGTTGGACCCCCGCCAGGAATATATTCTTTACTGTCAAAGCGGGCTACGAAGCTACGTTGGAGAACGGATTTTACGACAAAAAGGATTTAAAGTTGAAAATTTAGATGGAGCATTTGGGTTGTATAAAATGATAATGAAAGAGGAAGTTGAACGAATTGAAGAGTATTAAAGCAACGGATTTAATGAAGAAAATTGAAAATAAGAAAGTAAACGTAATTGATGTGCGGGAAAGTTTTGAATTTAAGATGGGACACATTCCAGCTGCAAAGAACCTACCCTTGAGTAGCTTACAAGACACCGCCAAAAGCCTAGATAAAAATCGGACTTACTATGTCATTTGTCAATCGGGAGCACGTTCAGCCAATGCTTGTGGTTATTTAAACCAACTTGGATTTGATATAATCAATGTTGAAGATGGAATGAATGCTTGGCAAGGAGATAGGGAATAAATGGCTACGTGTGATCAACAAATTTTAAACCGATTAAAGCGGGCAGAAGGACAGATTCGTGGAATTCAAAAAATGATTGCGGATGGAAAAGAATGCTCGGAAATAATTCCACAATTAAACGCGGTGAAGTCTAGCGTGGATCGAATTAAAGGAATCATGGTTGCTGAAAATCTAAAAAATTGTTTAGAAAATCCAACCAACGACAAGGAAGCTCAAGATGAGAAAATCGCTCGAGCAATTGAAATGATTGTAAAAAAATAAATTTTAGATGGCATATTAAAAAGACGAAGTTTAGAATTCGAGTTGAATTCAACTTCGTCTTTTTTAGCTAAAATTTTTATTTTGCGTCATAGGCAGCTTGGAATAACGCAACGATTTGTTCCTTCGTGGCTTTCCGCGGATTTGAGAAAGCATTGCCATCTTTTAATGCGTTTTCGGCCATTAGTTCGAAATCTTTGGGGTCGGCGCCAAGATCTTTAATACTCCGCGGAATACCCACGTCGTCGTTAAGTTGTTGCATAGCATCGATTGCTTTATCGGCAGCTTCTCGAACGGAAAGCCCGTCGATATTTTCGCCCATCGCAACCGCTAAATCGGCAAACCGTTCGGGGCAAGCAATAATGTTAAAGCGTTCCACGATTGGAAGTAGTACTGCACAACAAACACCATGCGGAGCGTCATATTGGCCGCCTAATTGATGAGCCATTGCGTGCACGTAACCAAGGTCAGCATTATTAAAGGCCATTCCGCCAAGCATTTCTGCTTCAACCATCTTTGTTCGGGCTTCGAGATTGTCCCCATTAGCTACCGCTTCGCGTAAACTTTCTTCGACTAAGCGAATTGCTTGGAGACATTGTCCATCCGTAATATCATTGTGATTAGTCGAAACATAGGGTTCGATTGCTTGTACAAAGGTGTCCATTCCGGTGGCAGCGGTTAATTTTGGTGGTACGCCCAGCATTAATTTCGGATCGTTAAACGAAACTAGTGGGACGTTCCGCCAAGAAACTACGACAAACTTTAAATGGGTTTCTTCATTAGTGATCACACAGTGACGAGTTAGCTCGGAAGCTGTTCCCGCAGTTGTGTTCACGGCAATCAGTGGTGGAAGTGGGTTATCTAAAGTTTCGATTCCCGCCAATTTAGTAATGTCATCGCCGTTCGTTAAAATTATGCCAGTTCCTTTCCCAGTATCATGGGCAGAGCCACCACCCACGGTAATGATGCCATCACAGTCGTTATCTAAATAGACTTGTTTGGCTTCCTTAATGTTCCTTACCTTAGGATTCGGTTCAACTCCGTCATAAATAGCGAAATCTACATGAGCTTCCTTAAGAGAATTAACGGTTTGCTCTACTGGACCGTCTGCCATTTTTTCTAAAAATTGATCAGTTACTAATAATGGTTTCTTCATATTCACCATTTTTGCGCGTTCACCAATTTTATTAATTACACCTGCGCCAAAAAAGTTAACGCTCGGCATTAAAAAATCAAAGTTTTCTTTCATCACGAGGACCTCCTCAGGTACGCTTTAATAACTTTGTACACTTTTATGGTAGCACTTTAATGAAAACGCTTCAATGAATAATCTGTAGAAAAGCATAGCGATAACTAATCGGATTCAGTAGATAAATTTTAACGTATTTAAGTTTCACAGGGTGTTATTAATCAGCAACGATCAATAATAAAGACTAGTAATGAGCAATCTGATTTTACCTATTAAACTTGTTAATTATACCGCAATCGGGTAATATGAATGGGTTTGCCAGCCTGACTGAACACACGCAGGAAGGTTGAAAAGGGGATTAAATCAACAATTGAAGCAATTGCAAAGAGCAATAATTTTGTTGGAGTGCTTTTTTATGGTACACCCTAAAAGTTCAAAAAATTAGGAGGAAGAAAAGTGAAATACGGGTATGCAAGAGTGAGCTCAAAAGATCAAAACCTTGCACGACAGTTAGCAAGGTTAAAAGAAGTCGGCGTTAATCGAATATACAAAGAAAAGATTTCAGGCGCGATTAATGACCGCCCAGAACTTGCCAAAGTGCTGGATGTTTTAAAGCCTGGTGACGAACTGTATGTATTAGAAATGGAGCGTCTAGGAAGAAATAATAAGTTTTTGACCCATATTTTTATGGAAGTTTATTTGCGGGAAGCAAAGCTGATTATCCTTGATTTACCAACCTTTGACGATATTGATGATGAAAATATGCGGAATTTTTTACAGAATATTTTTATTGAAACCAAGAAATTTCAAGCAGAGTCAGAACGGCAACGAATCCGAATCCGCCAACGACAAGGAATTGAATTGGCTAAAAAACGCGGTGTATATAAAGGGCGTCCAGTTTTGTATGGTCCAGACGTTAAAAATCCGAGTCGCCGGAAGATTTATTTTGATATCCGTGACAATCTAGAAGCAGGCAAAAGTATTATGGCAATCAAAAGAAAATTAGGGGTTAGTCGCACTTTAATTTACCGAATTAAATCTGAAATGTCATGAAATTAACACTGTTAACAATTTACTTAACGTAAGTGATATGATTTTGGTGTACAATTAGATAAAATGTTAGCGACGGTTTAAGGGTTAAATGCGGTTATAATTGATGTCTTTTTAGGGTGTACCCTAAAGAGACACTTTCAAACAGAAAATAAGATACCAAAATTTGGGGAGGATTACGATGAGAATCCGTATCGATATCACTGGAAAACGTTTTGGAAAACTTGTAGCACAGTACCCAGTTAGGTCGTCTAAGACCGGTAAATTACAATGGCATTGTCAATGCGATTGTGGTAGGGCGACTAACGTTGACTTACAACATTTAAAAACTGGTAATACTAGAAGCTGTGGGTATTGTACAAGGGTACGCTATGATTTAACAGGAAAACGCTTTGGCCGGTTAGTGGTAACGGGACGGGCTGATCGTAAAAGTGCGTCGGGAAACTATTATTGGACTTGTCGATGTGATTGTGGACGTCAAGTGGACGCGGAAAGCTATCTGCTTCGGCACGGAAAAGTTAAGAGTTGTGGATGTTTACGAAAAGAAAAGTCTGCCGAACGTTTGAGAAGTAACCAAAAAATAACTGCTAAAATGGGGGCAAAGGATGCATTTCGAGATTCCAACGGTAATCCGATTCAATCGGTAGTTGCTAGCTCACGTAACCAATCTGGAGTAGTTGGAGTTTCCTTTAATTCTACTGGTGGAAAGTGGGTTGCTCGCATGATGGTTAACGGTGAAATGGTATTAAACGAAGCTTACAATGATTTTGATGACGCGGTTGCTGCTCGGCGAAAAGCAGAATTAAAGTATTTAAAGTGATTTATAAAAAATGATTTTGACAACGTAAAAAGGAGTTTTCAGTTTTAATACTGGAAACTCCTTTTGGTTATCTTCAATTATTTAAATGAATTATTTGCCCGGAACGTAGTCAGGGTCAATAATCAAAACTGGTTTAATCACTTCGCCGGAACGGGATGCTTCGTTAGCTTGCTTAATATCTTCAAATTTGAAGAATTTCTCAGTTTTATCAAAATCAAACATGCCAGCTTTATAGAATTCAATTAAACGAGGAATGTCAATTTGAGGAATGGAATCGCCCATGTTGACCCCCACAATCTTCTTGTCATCTACACAAAGGTCGTTCCAAGTATCTAAATCGATGTGATTTGGTGTGACGGCAATGGTTGCGGTAGTGCCACCTTGGGTGAGGACTTGGATAGATTGTTCCATCACTTGGGTGATTCCAGTGGTGTCGACGGCCCAGTTAACTCCGCGACCATCCGTGAGCTTCTTGACTTCTTCAACTACGTCTACGTTGCGACTATTAATCACGTCGGTAGCACCCAATTCCTTAGCCAATTCTAGCCGAGAATCCACAATATCAATTCCGATTACCTTAGTGCACCCAGAAATTTTACCAGCCATCATGGCAGCCAGTCCAACCGCTCCGGTACCAAAAACGGCAATTGTGTCACCAGGCCGTGGTTTGAGAGTATTAAGCACGGTTCCTGAACCAGTAACGTATCCACAACCAAGCGGGCCTAATTTACGAAGATCGAGTTCGTCATCGACCTTAACAGCGTTCCGTTCCCGGACCACGGTGGTGGTGGTAAAGGAGCTTTGATCAAACATGTCCGCAACGTGTTCACCATTTTCAGTGAAGTGATTAGAACCATCGGGACGTACCCCAGAAAGATTGTTGGCAGCGTAATTACGGCATTGGGTAGGGATACCTCGTAAACAATTATCACAATTACCACAAGCGTAGAAACTTAAAACTACGTGATCACCAGGTTTAAATTGGGTAACTTCTGGGCCAACTTTTTCAACAATTCCTGCGCCTTCATGGCCAAGAATAATTGGATAATCAATTACTGCGTCACCAACTCGCAAGGCTTCGTCGGAGTGACAAATCCCACTAGCAACCATGTGAACTTGAATATCATCCGCACCCATGGGAGCCAGTTCAATATCGTCTTTGATGGTAAAATCTGCGTTTTGTTTTTCAACAACTGCTGCTTTAATTTTCATAGTAACAAATCTCCTTTGTGCTTTTATGTTTTGACAGGTTCATTATTTCACAAAAGAAAGCGTTTGCAAAGAGAAAATTTGATGAATTTCTTTCAGAAAAAGGTGAACATTAATGCATTAGATGAAGAAAAATTTTCAAAAAAATTAAAATTAACGATCGTCTCCTGGTTTACCATGGTAGAATTCTTCGTATTTTTTATAAAAAAAGGTTTTATTTGTGATACCAACTTGGTGCATGATTTCGGTAATGGGAAGGTTAGTTGAAGAAATTAGATTACGAGCTTGAATCAGACGTTGTTGCGTGACTGCTTGCGTGAACGTTTTTCCGGTAACTTCTTTGAACAGGTTACTAAGATAATTTTTACTGTATTTGTACTTTTGTGCTAAATCATCAAGTCGAATTGTTTGATAGTTTTCGGCAATTTGCTTAAGGATTTTGGTGATTAGGATTTGTTGCTTGGTAGGATGCTGTCCAATGTCGAGAGGATAGTGGCGGACAAGAAGAACAAATAAAATTTGAAGATAGGATTTAATGATTGAGTTAGAAAAATCTCGTTTTAAGTAATATTCTTCGATAATTTTATCTAAAACGTTAGAAATTTCGTGGCCAGATTTATGTTTAAATAATAAAAAATTTTTCGTGCCAGTTGCATCGTCAATGGCTCGATCGATTAAGAATTCATGCAAAATACTGTTACTACGCCGAATATCATTTAATAAGTTGATGCTAATGACTTGTCTCTTGAAAAGAATGTTAACCAAGATATCGTGATCATCTAACGCAGCGATCTGGTGCTTTGCGCCAATATCTAAAAGCAATAAATCCCCCGTTTGTAGTTCAATTCGTTGATCATTAACAATCTCGGTTGCATGACCTTGAAGCATGTAATTCATTTCAAAAAAGGTGTGCGTGTGTGCGGGGTAGGGAGCATAGCGGTTATGACGGCTAATGTAAACATCCCGATTCTTAAATAAATTATTATTTAGAGTTTGAATCTTATCATCGCTTAATTCACCAGTTTGAAGAACGTAAGATGGCATGTCTTCGACAAAGGAGTGCTTAATCTTCTGCTTTTCTTCAATCATATTAGTTTGTGACAGCATGTGCAAGGCTCTAGGATTCATCAAAATACCTCCTGTAAATATGATACTTTTCATGAAGAACTAGGATATTTTATCACCCTTTGTAAACGATTACAATTCAGGATGTAAGCAAATACAAATGATTTGGGGAGGTATTGAAATGAGTGAAGAACAAGGTTCGGTGAAATCAACCATTGCCGTGTCAATCACAAATTTTTTAGATTCGGGTTCAATTGTTGCCGGAGCCAGTGGATTGACATTTTGGACAAAGGAACTAGGTCTTTCTAGTTTCCAAGTGGGGCTTTTAGGAGCGTTAAGTGCCAACGCATTTGGCTCGGCGATCGGTGCGTTGATCGGTGGACATCTATCGGATAAGTTTGGTCGAAAAGTAATTTACACTTATGACATGTTAGTTTACATGTTAGGAACTGCTATTATTGCTTTTTCAATTAATTTTCCAATGCTTTTGGCCGGCTTTTTGATTACGGGGATTGCCGTAGGAGCTGGAGTACCCGCGTCATGGACTTATATTTCAGAAACGTCAGGTTCAACTGATCGAGCAAAGAATATTGGGATTTCCCAATTTGCTTGGTCAATGGGACCGGCAATTATTTTTATTGCGGGGACCATTTTAGCTCCCATCGGTTTGCTGGGAAATCGACTTTTATTCATTTTCTTAACGATTGTGGCGTTTATTGCGTGGCGATTGCAAAGTAAATTGGAAGAGTCTCAAGTTTTTGAAGAGCAAAAACAGGCCGAAAAAGACAGTGGGATTACCTCACATCCGTATAAAGATTTATTTTCTAACATGGTTAACATCAAATCACTGCTCTTTTTGATTGGTGTTTACATGTTCTGGAATTTAGTTGCTGGAGCAATGGGATTCTTCATGCCGTATGTTTATGAAACGGTTGGGGGATTAACCAACATGCAAGCTAACTTGTTGCAAGCGGTACTTTGGATTTTAACTGCTTTGGGTACCTATGTCGGATTTGCTAAATTTGGTGATCGAGCAAACCACCGAATTTTCTACTTTGTTGGGGCAGCAATGGCGGCAGCTTCATGGATTGTATTAACTTATGCGGGAATGAATTGGACCAGCTTATGGCTTTTCGTAATTCTTTGGGGAGTGTCTGCTGGAATTGGTGCGCAAGCTTGGTATGCATTATGGGCTACTGAATTGTTCCCGACTCGCTATCGGGCGGGGTCGCAAGGCGTAATGTTTTTCGTTGTGCGAGGATCCGCTGGAATATGGTCAATTATTTTTCCAACTATCTTAACCAGCATGGGCTTTAAGGCTGCCGGAACTTTCATGATTGCACTATTGATTGTTTCCTTAGTGATTGGGACGGTTTGGACACCGCATACTCGAGGAAAATCTTTAGAGCAAATTAGTAAGGAACGTTACGGTAATGACCAAGTTTAGTTTGAAAAGAAGGTTGGTGGAAAAGATGAAGACATACGTTGCCGTTGACATCGGCGCATCCAGTGGCCGGCTGATGCTAGCTCAACCCACCGCGGATGGGGGGCTTACTTTAGAAGAGGTCCATCGATTTACTAACGGTTTCAAACTTAAAGATGGACATGACCGTTGGGATATTGACCATTTGATTCACGAGATTCTCGTGGGGTTAACCAAGGTCAAGGCGCGGGGGATTAACGCCATTGAATTAGGCATTGACACTTGGGCAGTTGACTATGTTTTAGTAGGTTTTAACGGTCAGAAGTTAGAAGATCCAATCAGTTACCGGGACCGGCGAACTTCCCAGGCGATTACCGAATTAACCAGTGAATTGCCGAAGGAATACATTTATGAAAAAACTGGAATCCAGTTTCAAGACTTTAACACGTTGTATCAGCTTTACAAGACTGATCGAGCATTGCTAGCTAAAACGGACAAAATCATGATGATTCCCGACTACATTGGTTACGTACTAACTGGGAATGCAGTTACTGAAATTACCAATGCGTCCACCACGCAGATGTTAAATTTACGGGTCGGTTTGTTTGATAAAGACTTGTTGGCCAAAGTTAACGTCTCTCCAGACCAATTTCCTCGGTTAGTTGAATCAGGAACAGTTTTGGGCAACTTAGGTCATAAATGGCATCGCCAATTCGATTTGCCAGAAACTGAAGTGATCACGGTAGCGACCCATGACACGGCTTCAGCAGTAGTGGGAACTCCGGGCCAGGGCGATCGCTGGGCATTCTTAAGTTCGGGGACCTGGTCGCTTCTGGGCACCGAGCTGAACGTTCCGGAAAATGGTTTGGCTGCCTTCCATGAAAACTATACAAACGAATGGGGAGCTTACGGAACTTACCGTTTCTTAAAGAACATCATGGGGTTGTGGATTGCGCAATGCGTTCGTCACGAATTAGCAGATGAAATTAGTTTTGGAGAACTTGCTAAGCAAGCGGAAGCAGTCCGCCCGTTCCAGCAGTTCATCGACATTAATGATCCCCGATTTGTTAATCCAGCAAACATGACGGCCGAACTGAAAAATTACTGTCGGGAAACTCAACAACCAGTTCCAGAAACGCCGGGAGAACTTTTCCAAGCGATTTACAGTAATTTATCGTTATATTACGCAAATGAGCTTCAAAAATTAGATCAAATTTTAAACTATCATATTGAACGACTTAACATCGTTGGCGGGGGCAGCAACGTTGCCTTGATGAATCAACTTACCAGTACACTAGCCAATGTGGAAGTTATCGCAGGACCTAGCGAAGCGACCGCAATCGGTAATATCTTAGTCCAGATGATCGCAACAGATGCCGTGGAAAATATCAATGCGGGACGCCAATTAATTGGTAAGTCGTTTAAATTAAAGCATTATTATCCAGAAACCGGGAAATACGGCGACATTTTGCAACAGTATCAACAATTTATTGCAAGTCAAACTTAGAAAGGAGTGGCATCAATGATCCGAATTGGACAAGTAATGTATTTACACAAGGATGCATATGCAGAATACGCAAAAAGGCATGCCGAGCTATGGCCAGAGATGAAGGCAGCCCTCAAGGAACACGGCGCACATAATTATTCGATTTATTTAAACGAAAAAACGGGGCAGACTTTTGCCTACTTAGAAGTTCCGGACGTGACCAAGTACAACGAAATCGCTCAGACGGATATCTGTAAGAAATGGTGGGCCTACATGAAGCCATTAATGGAGACTAATCCTGACAATAGCCCGGTGACCACTGATTTAAAAGAAGTCTTTCATTTAGATTAAGCAATTTTAGGAGGAAAATAAAATGACTAAAGCAAGCGAAGTTGAAAGCGCGTACAAAATTGCTCAAGAGCGTTACGCCGAAATTGGAGTTGATACCGAAGCTATGTTGGCTAAACTGGCGAAGATTAAATTGTCGGTCCACTGTTGGCAAGGTGATGATATTCATGGATTTGTGAATCCCGAACAAGAATTGACGGGGGGCATTGGCGTTTCTGGTGATTATCCCGGCATGGCGCGGACCCCGGATCAACTAACTGGTGATTTATCGGAGGCGCTAAGCCTAATTCCCGGAAAACATAAGGTGGCATTGCATACTTTATACGCGGTTACTAATCAGAAAAAGGACTTTGATGAAATTGGTCCAGAAGACTTCAAGTACTGGGTTGATTGGGCTAAGGAAGCCGGCGTAGGTCTAGACATGAACCCGACCTTTTTCTCACACCCAATGGTTAAACATAACTTTACCTTAGCCAGTCCCGAAAAAGATGTCCGGGACTTCTGGATTAAGGTTGGCCAACAATCCCGGGCAATTGCGAATTACTTTGGGGAAGAACTGGGTCAACAATCTGTCAACAACTTCTGGATTCCCGATGGATTCAAGGATAACCCGATTGATAAGCTTAATCCGCGTCTCCGACTAGTCGAATCGCTTGATAAGATTTTTGCTAAACCGTATGACGAAAAGAATACCATTGAAGCAGTTGAAGGAAAACTTTTTGGCACGGGAATTGAATCTTACACGGTCGGCTCCCACCTCTTCTACAATAACTACGCCATTAGTCGTGGCAAATTGTGGACCATTGATGCAGGACACTGGCATCCGACCGAAGATGTCTCGGATAAATTCTCAGCCTTCCTGCCATTTGGGAAGGGGTTGATGCTGCACGTTTCGCGTCCGGTACGTTGGGATAGTGACCATGTGGTAATTTTTGACGATGCTTTGATCCGGATTATGCGTTCGTTGGTTCGTGATCAAGAACTAGACCGGACCAATATTGGCTTAGACTTCTTTGACGCCACCATTAACCGGGTAGCTGCTTGGGTAATTGGGGCTCGGGCAACTCAGAAGGCATTGTTACAAGCGCTTTTAACCCCAATTGATGACTTGAAGGAAGCTGAATTAAATTACGACTTTACGAAACGTTTGGCAGTTACGGAAGAATTAAAATCTTATCCATTTGGGGCAGTTTGGGACGAATTTTGCTTACGCAACGATGTACCGGTCGGCACCGATTGGCTCGCGAATATTCGGAATTATGAACAAAAAGTTCAATTCCCACGGGATCAAAAATAGGATTGATAGAAGAGGCGGAAAACGATGAAATTTATTGATTCACAATACGTGAAAGAAATGAAACAAACTACGATGAATTTATACCAACACGGTTGGGACGAACGTAACGGCGGTAACGTCAGTCTACGACTAACGGACGAAGAAGTGCGCGCATTTAGCGATGTTACTGAAACCATTCGGACCGTCGCCATTGATTTCGATGCAAGTGAACTGGCTGGAAAATATTATCTAGTTACCGGTACGGGACGCTACTTTAAAAATATTACCGAGTATCCCGAACGAGACATGGGCTTAATCCAAATTAATCCAGATGGTCAGAGCGTGGCAATTAAGTGGGGCTTTAACGACGGTGGTCAACCGACCAGTGAATTTCCAGCACACCTAATGAGTCACATCGCGCGGTTAAAACAAGACCCTGAACAACGGGTGATCATGCATTGCCACCCGACTAATTTAATTGCGATGACCTTTACTTTGCCATTGTCAGAAAAACTACTGAGTCGAACGTTGTGGCAGATGCATCCTGAATCAATCGTGGTTTTCCCAGAAGGCGTCGGGGTAATTCCGTATATGTGTCCAGGAACTACCGCGATAGGAGAAGCTACTGCAGCAAAAATGGCAGACCATCATGTAGTAGTTTGGCCGCACCACGGAGTATTTGCGGCCGGTGACTCTTTGGATGAGACCTACGGACTAGTAGAGACGGTTGAAAAATCAGCCCTCGTATATACTGCAATTCAAGCACAAGGCGGTAAAATGTTTCAAAAGATTACCGACCAAGATTTTCGGGATTTAGCACAGCGATTTGGATTGGATTTACGAGAAGAATATTTGGAAGGTTAAGCTATCAATAATTTTTTAGGAGCTGAGTTAAAATAACTCAACTCCTTTTTGTTTTTAACCGACTATTTTATAGAAGTAAAGTTATTTTAATTAGTATTTCTTTGAAAATACTTTCATGTTTTACAAAAATAGCGAAATCAATACCCATATACATGAAAACAATTGCAAAAACAATGGAAGCGTTTTACAGTTGTGGTGGAGGTGGAAATAATGCAAGAAAATAGTAAAGGCCCAATGAAAATTGTGGCGGTAACGGCCTGTGCAGCTGGAATTGCACATACATATATGGCTGCAGAATCAATAGAGAAAGCAGCTAAAGCTCGCGGAGACCAAGTTAAGGTAGAAACAGATGGGGCAATGGGTGCCGAAAACGTATTAACCGAAGCGGATATACAAGCTGCGGACTTAGTAATCGTGGCGGCCGACATTAAGATTGACCCAATTCGGTTCACCGGTAAACGGTTGTACGTAACCGATTCGAACGAGGCGATTGATGATGGAGCGGCTTTGATTGAAAACGCAATTGCCAAAGCAGAAGTTTTTGGGAAGAAAGGTACTAAGGTCGGTAAAATCAAAATTGGTAACGACCATAAGAAGAATGGTTTCTTTACCCACGTAATGACTGGGATCTCGTACATGATTCCCATGGTAATCTCAGCGGGATTAATTTTAACGATTGCGAACTTGTACGCGTTTCAACGAGATAGTGCGGGACGGATTGTTAAATGGGGATTTGATAACCATACCCAAATGGGGTTATTGATGTCGAATTTGTTCCAGGTAGGACAAGTTGGCTTTAAATTAATGATTCCATTGTTTGCTGGTTTTGTGGCAATGTCGATCGCTGATAAGCCTGCCATGGCACCAGCAATGATTGGAGCATACATTGCAAACGATGCGGAACTATTACACGCAAAAGCGGGCGGTGGATTTATTGCGGCTTTATTAGTGGCATTTATTGTTGGTTACTTTGTTAAAGCACTTAAAAAAATTAAATGGCCAAAAATAATTCAACCGATTGTACCCATTATGATTATTCCGGTGATTGCGACGCTGTTTATCTCGTTAGTGGTATTTTACTTGATTGGTAGTCCGATTGCCGCGGGAATGGACGGCCTATACTCGTGGCTAAATTGGATTAACGCGCACTCAACAAGTGCTCCAATTATTTTAGGCGCAATAATTGGTGCGATGATGGGCTTCGACTTGGGTGGCCCAGTAAACAAGACGGCCTTAATTTTTGGCACGGCAGTGTTTACGGATACAATGGCTAAATACGGACCTACACATGCCAATTTTGTTCCTCAGACTGCTGCTCAAGCCGCAATTTCAGTAGCACCGCTCGGAGTTTGGCTAGCTTCCGTAATTTGGAAGAAGAAGTTTTCTAAAGACGAAAAGGCGGCTGCCGGTGCAGCTCTAGGAATGGGCTTAGTGGGAGTTACCGAAGGAGCGATTCCATTTGTAGCTGCGGATCCAATTCGAATGATTATTGCTAACGTATGTGGATCAGCCGTCGCGGGTGGGTTAGTTTCCCTAACCGGATGCAAGTTCTATGGCGGAATTGGTTCGCCACTAGGAACTTTTATTGGTTACATTGAACAACCAGTTCCGTTCATCACTTGGATTCTTTGTGTATGTGCGGGAATTGCGGTCACCGCTGTCATTATCGGATTTACTAGAAGCGATGCCGTCATTGAAGCGGCTAAAGCGGTAGAAGATTAAAAGTGAAAGGAAATTGACATTTATATGGATGCAAATGTTTTTTCTAAAGCAAATATTTTGTTTGATCATGACAGCCAAACTCAAGAAGAGGCTTTTCATGCCATTGCGGAACACGTTAATAAACTGGGATATGCAGATTCTGTAGACAGTTTTTTTGCGGGATTAATGAATCGAGAAAAAGAGACTACTACGGGTTTTAAAAACGGAATTGCCATTCCTCATAGTAATGACGCAAGTGTAAAACGTCCCGGACTGTTCGTAATTAAGTTTGATCACCAAATTGAATGGAACGCACTTGATAAAAAGCCAGTTCAAGTAGCGATTGCGCTATCAATTCCTCAAGAAGGATCTAAGGAACATTTACGGCTTTTAAGTAAAATTGCTAGAAAGCTGATGGACGAAGATTTTACTAAAATAATTTTAGAAAATGATGACCCAGACATTTTAGCTCAAGCAATTAATGAAATATAGTTCCATAACCAAAAAGTGGAGGCTGGGAAACATCTTTCAGCCTCTTTTTTATTAAAAATATTAGGTTTAGGAGAAAGAGTAGTAATGAAAAAAATACACGTAATTCATCATACCCACTGGGATTTTGAATGGTACTTTACGAGAGATGAAGCATTGATTCAATTTGTTTATCACATGGACGAAGTTTTCGCAGCTTTACAAGCGCAAAAAGTCGATTACTACCTATTGGATGGACAAATGAGTATTCTAGATGATTATTTAGATGCTTATCCAGAAAAAAGTAAGGAAATTAAAAAATGGGTTAACGCAGGTAGACTATTTATTGGGCCATGGTATACCCAAACGGATGAACTAATTATCACCGGCGAATCAATTGTCCGTAACTTAAGTTTAGGAATGGAAATGGCGCAACGGTTAGGAGGAGCACAACCAATTGGATATTTGCCGGACTCCTTTGGGCAAGGTGCGGATATGCCTAAAATTTATAACGGAATGAACATTAAAAACGCCGTTTTTTGGCGGGGTCTGCCGAAAGAAAAGACTGCTAACCGTGAATTTATTTGGAAGTCAGAAGACGGCTCACAAGTTAACGTTGCTAACATCAAGAACGGATACTTTGTTGGGGTCGGTCTAATTGAAGATGACGACGCCAAAAACATGATGACTACGGTAGTTCAAGGCGCAAGTGTCGACGACGTCCCATTGCCGGTGGGGGGCGATCAACGGTATGTTGATTTTAATTTAAAAGAACGAATTAGCTTCTATAATCAACAACTTGACGATGCAAAGTTAGTTGAAAGTAATTATGTTAAATATTTTCAGGATCTAAAGCAGCATCAAAATGAATTGGATCAGGTTACGGGAGAATTTATTGATCCTTCCGTGTCGAAAATTCACCGCTCAATCTATTCGTCTAGGTACGACCAAAAATATCTTAATGATAAAGTAGAAAGACGAATGATCTACCAAGTAGAACCTTTGATGGCAATGGCTGAACGTGCGGGTATTCCTTATAAAAAAGCTTTGCTAGATAAAATTTGGAAATTAATCGTGCGCAACCATGCTCACGATAGCGCTGGTGGATGTAATAGCGATAAAACAAATCGGATGATTTTGGCACGGTTGGTAGAGGCGGATCAATTATCTTATTCGGTTGTTGATTACCTTACTCGTAAAATTACTGAGTCAGACGTGAACTATGGAGAAAATACGATTACTTTCTTTAATACGTTGCCATATCCAATAACTAAACGAGTTAAGTTCCAATTATCACTAAAGAACCCTGCCTTTAAGCTAATGAAGGACGATCAAAAGATAACGGTAGACGTTGAAAAAGTCACCAAAGAATACCATGGGCAAATTAAGCGGGATACTAGCGCGTACCGAGATGATGATTTCTACTACAAAATTGACTGTAGCGCGCGAATAAATCTTCCGGCGCTACAGTGGCAATCTTTTGATGTTGTCGCTAGTGAAGCCGTACCCGCATTATTAGAAAATACAACGGACAAATCGATTAGTGATAACCATTTTAAAATTGAATGGGTTGATGGAAAGCTAAACTTGACTAATTTAAATAATCAAACTTTGGTTGAAGACTTTATGTATATTGAAGACGGAGGAGACGAAGGGGATACTTACGATTACTCGCCGGCTTACAAAAATCAAGTTTATCGTTTGGATTTTAAGAACGCTGCGGTCACTACCCGTAGAGGTCGGGTAGCTAGCCAATTAATTTTACAAGGAACCTGGGCAGTTCCAGTTGACTTAGCAGCACGGGCAGAAAACTTGCGAAATCAACAAATCAACTATCGGTTAGAGCTTGAGTTAGATGGGAGTGGCCGGATTAATCATGAATTACAAATTAACAACGAGGCCAAGGACCATCGCATGCGAGTGATTAATCGCACTAACGTTTATGCTAAGGTTTCGTACGCGGACACTGGTTTTGGCTATATTGAAAGGCCAGTGGTGGATCCCCACTTGAAGGATTGGCAAGCAATTGGCTACCACGAAGAACCTACGGCCATCTTTCCGATGATCCACTACGTTAACGTACACAATGATGAACGTAGTGTTAGCTTCTTAACAAAAGGAATTAAAGAATATCAAATTACGGGCGCTCAAAATGATCAAGTAGCCTTAACATTGTTTAGATCAGTAGGTTACTTGGGGCGTCCAGATTTGCTCCGACGTCCGGGAGTGGCGTCTGGGAATCAATTTACCTATATTCCTACACCAGATAGCCAGCTACAAAAGGAAATGCATTTTAAATGGGCAACTTACATTAGCAAACAGTTTAATCCAGCTGAGGTAAGTAAAGAGTTTATGGAGTATGCGGTGACTAACCCGAGTTATCAAGCTCAAAATTTAAACCAGTTTACTAACACTTTGAAGTACTTTGTGATGCACCCGCTAAAAAATACGGTTAAAGCACAACCATTTTTTGAATTGGTTGACCAGCGAATCACCTTTAGTAGCTTAACAAAAAGCATTGACGGAACGGCAGATTTAATTCGAGTAGTTAATTTAAACAAGCAAAAAATTCAAATTGATCAACTCATTAACCTCGATAAGCAGTATTATATAAATGAAACCGATTTCTCGGGGCGGATTAGAAAAGATTTAGGCTATGCGGCAAGCATTGGAGAAATTAGCTTCCAACCGGGAGAGGTGAAGACTTTTAAAATAGCGAGATGAGTATATGAGTGAATCAATGAGTAATTTAATATTGATGATTGAATCAAAGCGGGAACAATTTACGGACGTGGAGCAAATAATTGCCAACTACTTTGTCGCTCATCAAGAAGTGCGCGACATTAATGGATTGGCCAAAAAATTAGCGGTATCACCGTCTTCAATTACTAGGTTCAGCCACAAAATTGGGTTAAGTAATTACAAGGAGCTTGTGTTTTTGTATAAAGAATACCTAGGCTCGCTAAACCGTAAAGTTTCGCGGATTTCAAGTGACGTAGTGGACAGTTATCGGGCCATTGCCCAACGGACGAGCGATCGTTACGATGAACAGACCGTGCAACTTTTCTGTGAACGAATTTTTAAAAATCGCATTATTTTCTTTTGGGGGTTAGGATTTAACTCCTTTGTCGGACTAGATTTTGAGTTTCGGTTTGCCCGGTTTGGTAAGATAGTCCAACATTTTAGTGATCAGCAGTCGATATCCCTAAACGCAAATTTTTTAAAAAAAGGCGATACTCTGTTAATCTCTTCAATTAGCGCAAAGGACAAATCCATACTTAAGTCAATTGAAACGGCTAAAGCTCGTGGCGCACATATCTTATTGATTACTGCTAATCACGAATCGGCTTACTTACCATACTGCGATGGAGTAATGTATACTGCAAGTTTTTCTCCAGAAGAGTCGTTAGGAAATATTTCTCCGCAGGTTCCAGCGCTAATTGATCTGGATATTATTTATTCAAAGTACATTGATTTACACCAACATGATTTATCTCAGTGGGCTAAATCTGAAAATATATTGAAAAATTGGAGGAAGAGTTAATGCAATTTCCTGAAAACTTTCTTTGGGGAGCGGCTGCGTCAGCTCCGCAAACGGAAGGACACAGCCTAGAAGATGGCAAGTCGGCCACTACCTGGGACAAGTGGTTTGCAATGAATCCTGAAAAATTCAACGAAGGACAAGGGCCAGAAAATACGTCAAACGTATATGAAGAGTATCCTAACGATGTTCAAATTATGGAAGATTTACATTTAAATTCGTACCGGACATCAATTGCCTGGGCCCGGTTGCTTCCTGACGGGAAAACTTTAAACGTTGCGGCGGTTAAATTCTATCGGCAGTATTTCCAAGAGTTAATTAATCACGGAGTTCACCCGATTATTAACCTTTTCCACTTTGACATGCCCTGGTGGCTAATGGAAAAAGGAGGTTGGGAAACACGGGAGGCAGTTGACGCGTTTTACTTTTATGCGAAAACAGCTTTTGAACAATTTGGGGATTTAATTACGGATTGGGTGACGTTTAACGAACCGATTGTGCATATCGAAATGGGTTATTTGTACGGTTTCCATTATCCGGCGGTGGTGGATTTCAAAAAAGCTATTCAGGTAGGGTATCATACGTTGATGGCTCACGTCATGGCAGTTAAGGCGTTTCGGGAAGCAAACATTTCCGGCGGACGAATTGGAATCATTCTGAACGTTACACCGGCTTACGCGCGAAGCAATGACAAAGCAGACCAAATGGCTAAGGAAACTGCAGATTTACTATTGAGTCGCAGCTTTCTTGATCCAGCAGTTTTAGGAGAAATTCCGCCAGAGTTGATTGAACTGGTTAAAAAGCATCAAATGTTACCGGAAACTAAAGAATCAGACAGAAAACTGATCGCCGAATATACCGTTGATTTCATCGGGATTAATTATTATCAGCCACTCCGAGTCAAAGCACCCGAGAAACCAAATTTTCCGGCTCAAAATACCGACGATTTATTTGCTAATTACGAATGGCCGGAGCGCCGAATCAATCCATACCGGGGCTGGGAAATTTACCCTGAAGCATTATATGATGTGGCCATGATGATGAAAGAGCGTTACCACAACATTCCTTGGTACGTAAGCGAAAATGGTATGGGAGTTGCTGATGAGCGCCGGTATGCCGATGCAAACGGACAAATTGATGACCAATACCGTATTGACTTTATTAAAGAACATTTAACCCAGTTACATAGAGCCATTACAGAGGGAAGTAATTGTTTTGGATACCATTTGTGGACTTTCGTAGATTGTTGGTCCTGGTTGAATGGATACCGAAATCGTTACGGCTTAGTGAGTGTCGATTTAGATAATCATTATCAACGGACTATTAAAAAGAGTGGCTACTGGTACCGTAATTTAATTAAGCAAAATGGCTTTTCAGTGGAGGATTAATTAATGAAGAATTTAATTACAATTGATGTAGGGGGCACGTCAATTAAGTACGGATTATGGCATGAAGAAGACCAGCGCCTTAGTGATCAAGGACAAGTTGCTACCCCCGCCAAGCTTACTGATTTTTACCAAGTTTTACAAACAATTAGTGCAAAATTTACTAACGTTGCTGGCGTAGGGATGAGTATTCCAGGGGCGGTTGACCAAAATACCGGAGTGATTGGCGGGATTAGTGCTTTGCCATACATTCATAATTTTCCCATCCAAAAAGAACTCGAAGAAAAATTAGGGCTACCAGTGGCGATGGAAAACGATGCTAACTGCGCTGCTTTAGCAGAAGTTGCGTTGGGTGCCGCTAAGGACATGCAAAATGTTTTATTCGTGGTAATTGGTACCGGGGTTGGTGGAGCAGTCGTAGTTGATCGCAAAATCGTGCATGGTCACCAACTTTATGGTGGTGAATTTGGAATGATGCTAGGACTAGATAACCAGCAGTTAAGCACGGTGGGCACGGCTGTTAAAGTTGCGGAACGATACAATGTACAAAAAGGCACACAATGGACTGGACAACAGGTTTTTGAATTGGCAACTAAGGGCGACCAATTAGCCATTACGGAAGTGCAAAGGATGTATGCTAACTTAGCGCACGTTATTTATAACATCCAGTTTAGTACCGACCCCGAAGCAATAATTATTGGGGGAGGCATCTCTGCTAACCAACAATTTATTAACGGCTTGAACCAAACGTTAAGCGATTTAGTGGGACAATTGAATGGTATCCCAATCACTCCCCAAGTAATTGCTGCTAAAATGCATAATGATGCTAATTTGGTAGGGGCGGCTTACAATTTTTATCATTAGATATAGATGAATAGTCATAATAATAAACAGCTACTGACATATTAAAATGTTGGTGGCTGTTTTTTGTTATATTAACTAAATGATGTGATTTTTTCGAAATTCACTTGGTGAGCAGTTTAAGTAGCGACTAAAAACCCGACTTAAATAGAATGAATCATTAAAACCAGTTGTATCGGCTATTTCTGTTAGCGAGAGGTCGGTAGTAATTAATAGGGATTGAACCTTTTTAAGTTTGATTTTGGTATAAAAACTAATTGGAGACTCACCAGTTACCTTTTTAAAAGTTTTAGAAAAGTAGGCAGCATTAAGTCCAACTTGGGAAGCAATTTTACTAATGGAAAGCGTTAAATCCTGGTGCATTAGATTAATTGCAGCAGTAATTGTCTGATTGCGATGACGAATGTTTTTCGGGGCTGGTTGAAAATATGTCATAATTTTTGTGATCATAAAATCATTAACAATGTGATTACGAACTATTTGAGCACGGGGATGAAAACTAAAGTTTGTTTTCTTTAGCATGCTACAGTTTTCGGTAAAACGGCTAGTAGAGTAGTGGTGATTTCCAATCATAGAATGGGGAATGTCAGTATCAGAAGTCAAACGGATGAAGTGAAAAGTCATGGTTAGCAGCATTTTACGCTGAAAGTTAGTATATGGTGGAACGACTAAAACATCATTTGCTTTAGCAACCCCCTCATGATTATTAAAGTGGTACCAACAAGCTCCTTTTTCAATGATGTACATGACGTATTGTGAATCTACGTCAGCACTAAGTTGAAAACGGGGCTTATTTTGCCAATATGCATATCCAGCAGTTTCAACAGACATCGGAAAATCCTCCTTTGTATTTTGACAAAAATAATACATGTTTAACTAAAAAAAGTAAATTGTGCAAATGGTCACAACTGGGTATCTTAAGACCAAGGAGGCGAATATGATGTTAGAAGAAAATGTAACCGCTAACATAACGGTGATTGGTGGCGGATTAGCAGGTGTTTGTGCTGCAATCGCCGCAGCACGATTGAATTATAAAGTAACGTTAGTACAAAATCGAGGAGTCTTGGGGGGGAATTCAAGCAGCGAAATTCGTGTATGGGTGGCAGGCGCAACTAAGCATGGAGTTAATCGATATGCAAGAGAGACGGGAATTATGGGGGAATTATTTGTAGAAAATCAGTACTGTAATCCAGAGGGAAACCCATACTTATGGGATGCATTATTAATGGAAAAGGTAAAAGAGGAAAGTAACATCCGCTTATTTTTGAATACCGAAATAATGACGGTGAAAATGCAGGACCATCAAAAGATCGAATCAATTACAGGTTTTATGTCAGGTTCAGAAAGGCTAATTACTTTCAAGAGTTCCCACTTTATTGATTGCAGTGGAGATGGCATCGTAGCTTTTTTAGCGGGAGCAAAATTTCGGCTTGGGCGAGAAAGTCGGGCAGAATTTAACGAAAGCTTAGCACCGCTTCACGAAGATAAAACGACCCTAGGTAGCACACTATTTTTCTATACTAAGGATCTTGGTCGTCCAGTAAAGTACGTTAAACCAAGCTTTGCAAGAGACATTACTAAGACTTCAATTATTAAAAATCGAATTATTAAAAAAGAAGATAATGGTTGTGCTTATTGGTGGATTGAATGGGGCGGTGAGTTAGACGTTGTTCATGATAATGAAAAAATTAGGGACGAATTGCAAGCTATCGTATACGGAATTTGGGATTATATTAAAAATTCCGGAAATTATGATGCTGATAACTTAACTTTGGAATGGATTGGTTCAGTACCTGGGAAAAGAGAATATCGTAGGTTTGAAGGAGATTATACACTAAAGCAAACTGATATTGAAGAACAAGTGTTGTTTAAAGATCGGATTGGCTTTGGAGGATGGTCAATTGACTTACATCCAGCTTCTGGCGTTTACAACGACTCTGTTGGCGCACAACATTCCGTTCCTGATGGAATCTATCATATTCCATATCGCATACTGTATTCAAAAAATATTAGCAATTTATTTTTAGCCGGAAGAGATGTTTCTACGTCTCACGTAGCTTTTGGAACGGTTCGCGTAATGGCAACCTGCGCAGTAATGGGGCAGGCAGCAGGGACTGCAGCAGCCATTGCAGTTAAACATAACGCTAATCCTCGCGATGTTTATTTGCGATATTTAAAGGAATATCAGCAAACTTTATTGAGAGAAGACGGTGCGATATTAGGGATTAAAAATCAAGATGAACACGACCTAGCCCGGCAGGCTGACATTACGTCCACTAGCACATTAACTGAAATTAACACTTACGTGGCGAATGCTGAACCATATCGATTAATTAAAGCAGCGGCTTTTACCATTCCCGTAGATCCTCAAGTTAACCAATTGGATATTTTTTTAACAACCGAAAAGGCGACTTCTTTAGTAGTTAAGTGGTACAGTACCGGGAACCCACAAAATTATATTCCGGATACGTTAATTGGTGAACAAAAAATAAAAATTGGTAAAGGGTTTAGCGGATGGCAAGAAGTTAAAGTTAATTACCAGCCTAGTAATGCACAAAACTTATTTGTGGTAATTGAAAAAAACGAAAATTGCACTTTATATCTAGGAAATCAAGAGTTTGCCGGGGTTTTGAGCTATGTAAATAATCCTATTGCCGAATTGAGCCAGCCGGAGCTGCATGATTATTCTCGAAAAAGTCCACTATTGTATTGGACAAATCAATTAATTAACCGGCGGAACTTTGTTTTTCGAGTAAAACAAACTAACGCATTTCAACCAACGAAAATTATTAATGGGTATGTTCGACCTTATGGTGGGCCCAATATGTGGGTTACTAATTTTAACGGTCAACCAGAAGCCATCGAACTAAGTTGGAAAAGACTCCAGAATATCAAACAGATTAACCTGACATTTAACGATGACGTTAACGAAGATATTATTAATCTACACCACCATCGGACGTATTTTGATGAGGTCCCCGAACTAGTAAAGGCATTTAACCTATACTACTGGGAAGCCGGTAGTTGGAAACGGTGGTGGTCGGTAGATCAAAATCGTCAACGGCATTTGGTGAAAGAATTTGAGCAACCTATTCAGACTAATAAATTGAAATTAGAGTTACTCCAAACCAATGGTAGTCAACAGTTTTCTTTATTTGAAGTTCGAGTATATTAGGAGGTTCGTATGGCACCTTTAGAAAAGTCTAAAAGATTATCAACAAATATGCGCTACGTAATTTTAGCTTTTGTTTTTATTAATATAGTGATTAATTACATGGATCGTACAAATGTTTCGATTGCGATGCCGGAATTATCTAAAGAAATAGGACTGTCAACTGTCCAACAAGGCCTTATCTTTTCGGCATTTGGTTGGATTTATGCTGCGATGCAAATTCCTGGAGGAATCTTGCTAGATAAGTTTGGCTCCCGAATAATGTACTTCATTAGTTTATTTGGTTGGTCATTGGTCACGGTATTTCAAGCATTCATTAGTGGGTTTGGGCAATTAATGGGATTACGACTAGGAGTAGGATTTTTTGAAGCACCGGTAATGCCAGCTAATAACCGGGCAATTTCTTATTGGTTTCCCGAAGACGAACGGGGTACGGCAATCGGAATTTATTCGTCCGCCCAATTCTTAGGATTAGCATTTTCAACTCCAATTTTATACGGAATTCATAATTCAATTGGTTGGCGAGGGCTTTTCGTCGTAACTGGAGTAGTTGGAATCCTCTGGTCAATTGTTTGGTATATATTTTATTCTGACCCAGATAAAAGCCGATTTGTCGGCCAAGACGAATTAAAATATATAAAAGCTGGGGGTGCGATTACTGATGATGATTTGAAGAATGTTGATAAGCACAAAGTTAAACTCAATTCGCAAAACATCAAACAGCTATTTTCACGAAGATTGATTGGAATTTATATTGGACAATTTGCAATTTCGGGGACGTTTTGGTTTTTCCTAACATGGTTTCCAACCTATTTAACAAAAGCAAAGCACGTTAATTTTTTGCAGTCCGGTTTTTTGTCTTCGATTCCATATTTAGCAGCTTTTTGTGGGGTAATATTGGCAGGATTTATTTCTGATCAGTTAATTAAAAAGGGGCGTTCAGCTAGTTTGGCCCGGAAAGCTCCCGTAATTACAGGGCTATTGTTAACGCTTCTAATTTTAGGGGCAAACTTTGTTTCTAGTCCAGCTTTGATTATCTTATTTATGTCGATTGCCTTTTTTGGAAATGGCTTGGCGACCATTACGTGGGTATTTGTTACTGCGTTAGCTCCTAAACACCTAATTGGATTGGCAGGTGGAATATTTAACGGATGTGGAGCTTTATCTTCAATAGTGATTCCAATTGTAATTGGTATTCTAGTTTCTAATGGTAATTTTTCTTCAGCATTGGTATTCATAGCAGCAATTGCTTTGTTGGGCGCACTTTCTTACATTTTTGTCGTCGGTAAAATCGAATTAAAGGATTAATTATTTAGCATATTATACTAAAAAAGCAGGACCTCATGTTTAACATGGAGGCCTGCTTTTTAGTATAAAAATTATTTATTTAAATGGACATCCAAAACAAACTGACTTTGATCACCAATAAATTTAGAAATTGAATATTCAAAAGCCCGGCCACGTTGGTCATAGGCGGTTTGTTTGATTACAAAAAGAGGGCTAGCAACTTTAACGCCAAGAATACTAGCAGCTTCTTCATCAGCAGCTTCAGCATAGACAATTCTTTGAGCATCCGTTAACTGTAATTTTGCTTTGCTGCCTAAGTAGTCATAAATGGATTCTTGAATGATTTTTTCGTCTAATGGAGCGATGCTAACTGGCATGAGGGTGTGCTCAAAACTGTATTTTTCTCCATTAATTAATCGAAGACGTTTAATTTCATAAACAGGTTCATTGCCCTTTATTTGTAAATTTTTTTGCTCCTCTTTAGACGGTAAACGGGCGTCAAAATGCAAAATTTTACTAGTTATTTTTTGATCACGATGAGAATAGGTTACACCTACGGGTAAGTCAAGGGGCAACAATTCACCAGACTGATTGTTCATCCTTTGGCGGACAAAGGTGCCGGATCCTTGCTTGCTAAATACTAATCCTTCTTCTTCAAGCAAATGGATAGATTTTTTTAAGGTGATTCGGGAAATGTCATATTTGTTAGCTAATTCGTCTTGAGTAGGTAAAGCATGGCCAGCACGATAATGATTAGTTAAGATGTCCCGTTTAATGTCGGAATAGACCTCACGATATCTGAACATAAAGATAAACCTCTTATTTAAGATTTGTATATACATATTAACGCTAAAAATATTATTTGTATACATTTTTATTAAAAAATTGTATTTACAAATTAATGGATTGACTTTAATATAATAGGTGAAATGAAAGCGCTTGATTTCGAAAAACAATACAAGGAGAAAACTGTTATGAAATTCAAACTTGAGTCAATTCAAGAACCATTACTAAAAGTTTCTTCATGGGTAGAGCGGAATACCATCTTACAAGCAATTAAAAATGCGTTTGTTCGAACAATTCCGTTTACCGTTGTCGGATCATTTTCAAACTTAATTAAAATGCAGATTGACGCGTTAATCAAGGCTAAGCACCTAGATAACGTTATTTTGACCAATATAAGCAATCTTTTCGGGTACCTAGGTACGGCAACCTTAGGAATTGTCGCTTTAATTGTGGTATTTTCATCGGCTTATTCCTATGCGGTGGAATTAAAACGAGATTCGCGTAATGGCAATTTAAATCCAATTATTGCTACTTTGCTAGCTTTAGCAGCATATTTTGTTATGGTACCAAATAACATTAATTTTCTAGATACTAAGGCAAAGGTGATCGAGGGCTTTTCAACACCATTCTTTAGTTACGAAGGGATGTTTACGGGTCTAATTGTCGGTATGATTTCGGTAGCTTTGTTTGCAAAGTTTGCTCGGAGCAAATTCACCATTAAAATGCCTGGCAACGTTCCTCAAAACGTTTTTGACTCCTTTCTTTCATTAATCCCTATTTCAGAAGTTTTGTTAGTATTTGGCGTTTTACGGATTGTAATTCAATCTTTAGGTTACGTTTCTTTAGTCCAAATGATTTCCGAAGTTTTGATTAAACCATTATTAACCGTCGGAACCGGATTACCAGCAATTATTATCGTAATTTTATTGGAACAAATCTTATGGTTCTTAGGTTTGCATGGTTTCAATATTGTATGGGGTGTGGTTTCAGCGTTTTGGTTGCCACTTTTCTTACAAAACGTCGCTGAATTTGCTAAAACTCAAAGTTTTGCAGGCATCTCCATTGCACCAAATACAATGACTAACGTTTACGCAATGATAGGTGGATCAGGGGCAACCTTTGGTTTAATTATTGCGATGTTAATTTTCACTCGTAAAGGTGGAAAAGAACGGGAGGTTGCAAAATTAGCCTTAATTCCTGGCTGCTTTGGAATTAACGAACCGGTTATTTTTGGTTTGCCGATTGTCTTGAACCCGTTGATGTTCATTCCGTGGATTCTAGTTCCAATTATTAATGCAGTAATTGCGTACGTAGTTACGGCAATTGGTTGGGTAGTACCTTTAGTAGTGTTAAATTCAGGAAACGAACCAATTTTTATTAGTACTTGGGTCCTAGGTGCCTTTCATTTTAGTCCCGTAGTATTAACGTTTGTGCTAGTCGTTTTGGACGTGTTCTTGTACGCGCCATTTGTAATTATTAACCAACGACATGAACGTGCGGTGGCTGATCAAGAATTAGCGGTTTAAGTAGGTAAATAGAGAAGGAGTGTTGGTTTTGAAAAAAGTTTACGTGGTTGCACATACGCATTGGGATTTTGAATGGTATTTTTCACGTCAGGAGGCTCGGGTACAATTTATCTTTCACATGGACGATGTTTTCAAGGCGTTAGCTGAAAATAAGCTGGAGTATTACATGCTAGATGGACAGATGGCCATTGTAGATGATTATTTAAAAACCTGTCCTGAAAAAAGAGCTACGCTTGAAAAGTACGTAAAAGCTGGACGATTGTTTGTGGGACCGTGGTACACCCAAATTGATGAAATGGTAACTTCGGGTGAGTCGGCAGTTAGAAACTTACGGTTAGGCTTGAAGGCTAGTAGAAAATTAGGTAAATCTACTAAGGTAGGATACCTTCCGGATTCATTTGGTCAGAGTAAAGATATGCCGAAAATATATAATGGTTTTGGCATTAAAGATGCCGTGTTTTGGCGGGGACTTCCAGCGGACCAAAAAGTTAGATATTTTTACTGGACGAGTGAAGATGGTTCAAAAGTGCTGACGGCTAATATCAAAAATGGGTACTATGCGGGCGTAGACTTAGTTGAAAAAGATAACTTTAAGGAGTTAATGCAAAACATTTCTACAGATACCAACGTAGAAGATTTGGTCTTACCAATTGGGGGAGACCAACGAGCGGTAGATTTTAACTTGAAGAAACGCTTAAAGTTGGCCAATCGAGAATTAGCTGGAGAATATGAAATCATTGAAAGCAACTATCCGGAATACTTTAAAGCCTTAGAACAAAATGGGGTGCTTCCTGAGCTTAGCGGTGAGTTTATTGATCCTTCAGTTTCAAAAATTCATCGAGGAATTTATTCCTCTCGTTATGATCTCAAACAAATCTACGATGAGCTAGAGCAATTGATGATTTACCAGGTAGAACCACTTTCAGCAATTTCCCGCCAACAGGGTATGGAAGTTAAGCAAGGATTAATTGATGAGGTTTGGCAAATAATTGCTAAAGGGCAAGCACATGATAGTTCGGGAGGAAGTAATAGTGATAAAACTAACCGAGATATTTATAATCGTGCCGTAGGAGCCCAACAACTTGCACGTTCTTTAAAAGACTATTTGTTACGAAAATTAAGTATTTCAGTCACGAACAAGGACGACTTATTCTTATGGAACCCGTTGCCAATGTCAGTAGACGAAGTCCGGGAGTTAGAGGTCACCACTACGACCCCCTCTTTTGAAATTATATCTCAAGATGGCAAAATAGATTTTGATTTAATTGAACAAAAGCAATGCAACGCTGCTACCTTACGGCGAAATCCAGCAGAGATGGATAACGAATATTATTACGTGAGTCGGATAGCTATGAGAGTGCAAATTAAGGCTACCGACTGGACTAGTTTTAGAATTAAGGAAGGCACCGCTGGTAAGGAAATTTTAGCTAGTTCGGTTACTAATGAAATTCAAAATGAAAAATACCAGATAGAATTTGAAAATGGGCAGTTAAACATAACTGACAAACTAAATCATTGTACCTATACAAACGCATTAAGTTTTGAAGACGGCGGCGACGAAGGAGATACGTACGATTATTCGCCTGCATACAAAGATTGGATTATCAACTTAGGATTTGCAAATGCAACAATTACTACCAAAGCAGGAAAGAAAACGCAAATAATGCTTTTGGAGGGCACGTGGCACGTTCCTTATGATTTGCAAGAACGAGCCGCAAAAAAAAGTAACGGAGCTATTACTTACCGAATAAAGTTGCAGCTAGATCAAGGTGGGGATTTAATAAAGTTTAAGATGAATGTTAATAACCAAGTACTTGATCACCGGCTTCGTTTGGTGATGAACACGGGGGTAAAAGCCCAAAATACTTTTGCAGACACCCAATTTGGCGTTGCCCAACGTCCAGTAATTGACCCTAAAATGGATAATTGGCAAGCAATTGGATACCGGGAAGAACCTACGGCATTAAGACCGATGCTTCACTTTGCTAATGTTCACGATAGAGAAAAAAGTTTTTCGTTCATTACTGCTGGTATGCGAGAATTCCAAGCAATTGGTGACCAATTCGATAAATTAGCAGTTACGCTTTTTCGTGGTGTAGGTTTCTTAGGCCGACCAGACTTAAAACGGCGCCCTGGAGATGCTTCTGGTTTAGTGATGAAATCAGTAGCCACCCCCGATAGCCAGTTAATGGGCGAGCAAAGTTTCCAAGGTGCAATTGTAATTACTCACGATTGGAATCCGCGACAATTGCAAAGTATGCATCTGCAACTATCGCAATCTGGTTTGTATTACCAGCGCCAAGTAATTAACCGATTTACTACTCCATTGCAATACTTTGCGGTTAATGAACTTGCTAATGAGGTTAAACATCGGCCAATCGTCAAGATCAATAATTTAAAAGTTACCTTGAGCAGTTTTCAAACTTCGGTAGATCAGACAGGTTATGAATTACGATTATATAATCCTACGCAACAAGCCGTGGCTAACCCAGGGGTTCTGCAATTTACGCAGAACGTTAACGTATCTTTAATGGACCTAAAAGGTGAGGTCCAACAAGCAGTAGCAAACGCGGTGAAAAACTATTCGTTACCGAAGTTTAAACCAGGGGAAATTCGGACTATTGGACTGTTTCCTATTGGAGAAATAAATGGTGGTGATTGAGAATAATGGAAGAGCACATGTTCATTGACCAAACAAAATTAATTAAACAAGTTAGAAATTACGCTGAAAAAATTAGTTTAACCAACGCTAAAACTACGGCAATGTTTAAAAATGCAATTATTGACACAATTTCTAACACTGTCGAAGTGCAAGGTGACCGCGTTTTTATTGCGACGGGTGATATTCCGGCAATGTGGTTAAGGGACTCCACTTTTCAAGTGTTGCCTTATTTAAGCATTAGTGAAGACATCCCGAATTTAAAGGGCTTAATTCACGGCGTGATTAATCAACAACTAGATTATGTGAATCATGATCCTTACGCGAATGCGTTTAACAAAACCGCCTCGGGAGCACATTTTAATCCTGATCATTCTAATGTCAGAATTTCTGATTTGGTTTGGGAACGTAAATTTGAAATTGATTCACTATGTGCGCCACTACTACTAGCAGTTCGATTATATGAAGATACGGGATATGCGCAACATTTTACAGACTATTTTTGGCAAACCGTAGATTTAATCGTCGATACCTTTATTAAAGAGCAGCACCATGAACATTCTGAGTATTTCTTTGAAAGAGACGTTGGCCCAGCTTCAGACACGTTAAGCAATTCAGGTAGAGGGACTAAAATTGGTTATACGGGGATGGTCTGGTCTGGTTTCCGACCAAGCGATGATGCATGTAAATACGGGTATTTCGTGCCAGGAAACATGATGATTGTGACTGTGATTGAACACCTGTTAAAAATCATGAAGAAGCAACGAATAGATGATGAAGTTTTATCGACTAAAATGAATCGTTTAGCTAACGAAGTTAGAAATGGGATTGAACGTTACGGAGTTGTCGAACTACCGGACGGGGCTCGGATGTTTGCTTATGAAGTTGACGGATTGGGTAACTATAATTTAATGGATGATGCCAACGTCCCTAGCTTGCTAGCAATCCCCTTTATTGGTTATACAGATGAGCGGGATGCTGTGTACGTTAATACGCGAAAGTTTATTTTGTCTTCTAATAATCCCTATTATTATCAAGGGACGATTTTGTCGGGAATTGGTAGTCCGCATACTCCCCAAAATTACGTATGGCCAATCGCATTAGCAATGGAGGGGTTAACGACTAGTGATTTAAACTTGATTACTGCTAAGCTGAACGTGATTAGTCAAACGGATGCGAATACCAACCAGTGCCACGAAGGAATTGACGTAAACAATCCTGATAAATACACTCGGGAATGGTTTTCATGGGCAAACATGACTTTTTGTCAGTTGGCGTTCCACTACTTGAAGTTAAAAGGGGAGCTGGTTTAGTTAGGGTGTATTGAAAATATAAATCATTAAAATAATATGTATTTTTATAAAAGCTGGAATTCATTTCCAGCTTTTTTTGTACAAAAAATTATTAATTAGAGTGCAAAAGTTGCAGACTAACGACTGCTAGAACTTGTCTTGTTAGCGTTTTCATAAAAAGTAAAATGAAGTCATAGCATAAGGAAGGGAGGAAACACTAGTGTTAAATGAATTGTTGACCAAAGATACGATTCAGTACCGAGATATTGACCACCTTAATTGGCAAGAGGCGATTAAGGTTGCAGCAATGCCACTAATTAAGAACAGCAGTATTTTACCTCGGTACGTTGAATCTATGATTAAGATTTCTTTGAAAGAAGGACCGTACTTTAACATTGGACCAGAAGTCGTCTTGGCTCATGCTAGACCGACTGATGGTTCTAATGGGATTGCATTGGCACTCTTAAAAACTAAAAAGGACGTTTGTTTAATTAATGATCAACATCCTGCAAAGTTATGGTTTGTTTTAGCTGCAAATGATAACCAAAGTCATTTGATGGTAATTAAGGAGCTGATGCAATTATTAACAGATAAAAAGCGGGTTGATTTATTACTCAACGCTGAAAATAAACAAAGTATTGAAAAAATTATTGTCGAAGGAGTAGGAAAATGAAGATTTTAGCAGTTTGTCAAAGCGGATTAGGAAGTAGCTTTATGGTGCAAATGAATATCCAACAGATATTAAGCGACGAGAAGGTAGATGAAGAAATTCAAGTTGATCATGCAGATGTGGGAAGTGTGACTGCAGACGCAGCTGATTACTTTTTTGTCGAAACTACTTTGAAAAGTGCGCTAGGTAGCCTTCCAGAAGATAAGATTATTCTTTTAGATAGCCTGATTGATCAAGATGAAATTAGGAAAAAGGTTAATGAAATACTAGATAAAAATAATATCCAACATGGTTAATACAAAATAAAGAAGGTGGCATTAATGAAAGCGATTCTAAATCTATTTGTAGCGATTGCAACGCAACCAGCAATTTTAGTCGCATTAATTGCGATGACAGGACTATTGCTACAAAAGAAAAAAGCAACTGAAGTAGTTCAAGGAACTATCAAAACTTTTGCTGGATTTTTGGTCTTAATTGGTGGTTCAGGAATCTTAAGTAATTCGTTGGCGCCGTTTGCAAGTATGTTTCAATCGGCCCTTCACGTACAAGGGGTGGTGCCAAGTAATGAAGCAGTTGTAGCGATTGCGTTAGTTAAGTATGGATCAACAACGGCGCTCATTATGTTAGTAGGAATGATTATAAATATTCTCTTAGCACGGTTCACCCGGTTTAAGTACATTTTTTTAACTGGACAAGCAATGCTTTATGTTTCTTGTTTAACTGCGGTAATTTTAATTTCAGCTAATTTAGGAAATGGCTGGCAAACGGTTATCTTAGGTGGCATTTTTGAAGGGACTTTATTAACGATTACCCCGGCACTTTGCCAACCCTTTATGAGAAAAATCACCGGTGGTGACACAGTTGCAATGGGGCACACCGGAAATATTGGATACGCAACTGCAGGATTGGTCGGCAAAATTTTTGGCAATAAAGAAAAGAGTACAGAAGACTTAAATATTCCTAAAGGACTAAGTTTTTTAAGAGATTCAACAGTTTCAATTACTTTATTGATGGGAATCGTGTACATTGCTTTAGCTATCGTAGCAGGACCACACTTTGTAGAAACTAAGCTAAGTGGCGGGACTAATTACATTATTTATGCATTAGTGCAAGCGGGAACTTTTGCAGCTGGATTTGTAGTGGTACTACAAGGGGTTCGAATGATTTTAGCTGAAATTGTTCCAGCCTTTCAAGGAATTGCCAAAAGCTTAGTGCCTAATTCTAAACCCGCGCTAGATGTTCCAATCATTTTTCCTTACGCACCAAATGCTGTATTAATTGGCTTTTTTGTAAGTTTTATTGTAGGTACCTTAAGCATGTTTGTGATGATTGCCATGAAAACTACGGTAATTATTCCAGGAGTGGTTGGCCATTTCTTTTGTGGAGCAGCAGCAGCAATTTACGGTAATTCAGAAGGTGGACGGCGAGGTGCAATTTTAGGTGCTACTGTAAACGGTTTAATTATTAGTTGGTTACCGTTATTGATTTTACCAGTACTGGGCTCTTTAAAATTGGCGGCATCTACTTTTGCAGACACAGATTATTTAGTACCCGGAATTCTATTAGGAAAACTAGGTAGCTTAGGAACGATGGCAGTAGTTACTGGTATTATTTTATTTTTCTTAATAGTACTAGTAACCAGCGTAATTTTAAATCAGCGAGATAAGACATCAGACTAAAGGATTGTTGGGGGAAGAAGAAAGTGTTTACTAAAAAAGATATTGATGCGGTTAACGCAATTCGTTTTCTAAGCGCAGACATGATTGAAAAGGCGCAAAGTGGACACCCAGGTTTGCCGATTGATGCGGCACCCATGGCGTACACATTATGGGAGAAGTTCCTACAATTTAACCCACAAGATCCAAAATGGATTAATCGGGACCGCTTTGTCCTAAGCGCGGGCCATGGATCGGCAATGCTTTATAGTTTATTGCATTTGAATGGTTTTGATTTACCGCTAACTGAATTGAAAAAGTTCCGGCAGCTCGGATCTAGAACTCCGGGACATCCGGAATATGGGGTGACGGCTGGTGTAGATGCCACCACCGGCCCGTTAGGCCAAGGCTTAGGGATGGCAGTCGGAATGGCAATGGCAGAACGCCACTTAGCAGCGTTGGTTAATCGCCCAGGTTACCCAGTTTTCAACCACTTCACGTACGCTTTAGTTGGCGATGGAGATCTAATGGAAGGGGTTAGTCAGGAAGCTATTAACATTGCTGGCCAAAAACAGCTCAATAAATTAATTGTTTTGTACGATTCTAATGACGTTTCGCTTGATGGACCTTTGAGTTTAAGTGCTAACGAAAACGTCGCGCAGCGTTTTAAAGCTGCTAACTGGAATTACCAAAAAGTTACCGATGGCAATGATTTGACTGAGCTGCAACAAGCGTTGCAGCAAGCCCAAACTAGCGATCGACCAACTCTGATCGAAGTTAAAACGTTAATCGGATATGGTACCCCAGAAAGCGGGACGAATAAGGTACACGGAAATGCCTTAGGAAAGGCTAATTTGGCAGCGATGCGCCAATTTTATCATTGGCAAGCGGCGCCGTTTGAAATTGCCCCAGAAATTTACCAACATTATCAAGAACAGGTAGCTAAAAAGCAAACGGCCTACCAAGCCTGGCAAACGATGTTCCAAGAATACCAAACAGAGTTTCCAGAAGTTTACCGCCAATTTCAAGATGCGCACCTAGATACGACCAAGCTTAATTTAGATGATCCGGCATGGCAGGAGCCCATGGCAACTCGAACAAGCAATTCTAAAATCATGCAACAGGTTGCCGACCAGAACGTGAAATTATGGGGTGGCTCAGCAGATTTGTATTCTTCAAATAATACTCACCTTGATGATTCAAAGGCGTTTGATGCGTTGCATCCCGAACAACGCAACGTTTATTTCGGGGTGCGCGAATTTGGCATGGCAACTGCGGTTAACGGGATTAACTTACATGGCAACACCCGGGCGTTTGGGAGCACGTTCTTTGTCTTTAGTGACTATCTTAAAGCAGCGATCCGCTTAGCGGCGATCCAGCAGATCCCAGCGGTATATATTTTCACGCACGACTCGATTGCGGTCGGCGAAGATGGACCAACTCATGAGCCGATTGAACAGCTAGCCGGATTACGATCCATTCCTAACGTGACGGTGATTCGCCCAGCCGATGCGCACGAAGTACTGGGCGCTTGGCAAAAGATTGGACAAATTACTGATCAACCAACGGTACTAGTGTTGACCCGCCAAAAAGTGCCATTATTAGCGCAAACACAAGCTGATAAGGTGGCCTTCGGTGGCTACACAATTTCACCAGCTGCCACCGCCAATCCAGACGGAATCTTGGTTGCGACAGGTTCAGAAGTCGCCTTAGCCCTACGGGCGCAACAAAAACTCGCCCAAGAAAAATTGAACGTGGCGGTAGTTTCCATGCCGAGCGTCGAGCTTTTCCAAGCTCAAAGTCCGGATTATCAAGCTCAGGTTCTTCCACCAAACGTGAAGGTAAAACTAGGGCTTGAAATGGGCAGTCGCAATGGTTTAGCCACAGTGGCGAGCGCGGTAATCGGAATTGATCACTTTGGAGCAAGCGGGAACGGTACGGAAGTAGTTCAACAAGCAGGCTTCACGGTAGATAACATTGTGGAGCAATTTAAAGCAAAATTAGCAGAGGCGGAAGTGAAATGATGGATGTAAATGATTTAACTATTAAGGTTTATGAAGACGGCGCGGAAATTGAGAAAATGCGAGCTGCTAGTCAACAGGCGTTCGTTAAGGGCTTTACTACGAACCCTTCGCTATTAAAACAAGCGGGAGTGACTGATTATTTAGCTTTTGCCCGCCAAGCAGTGGCAGAATTTCCAGAGAAGGAGTTTTCTTTCGAAGTTTTTAGTAACGAACCGCAAGAGATGTTGCGGGAAGCTCAAATCTTACATGATTTAGGTCCTCGGGTGTATGTAAAAGTGCCGATCATCACTACGACCGGAGAATCAACTGCGGACGTGATTAAAGAGCTATCGGCAGCACATATTAACTTAAACATTACGGCAATCACCACGGTAGAACAGGTTGAGGTTGCCGAGCGTAATTTAGCACCAGGTACCCACAACTTAATTTCCATTTTTGTGGGACGGGTAGCTGACGCTGGGATTGATCCGCATCATTTGATTGAAAGCAGTGTAGAAATTACGAAGTCTCATCCAGAAGCCTCCCTGTTATGGGCAAGTACGCGAGAAGTGTACAACGTATTTGAAGCACAACAAATGGGGGTGGATATTATTACGGTGCCACCAGCCTTAATCACGAAGTTAAGCAAAACGGGTAAAGCAGCTTTAGAAATTTCGGTGGATACGGTTAAGGGGTTCCAACGGGATATTAAGGAATCGGGATTGTCAATTTTATAGCCAGATTTTTTCTCAGACATTGTATTAACTATTGTCTGAGATTTTGTGTATGTTAATTAGTGAATAGCATGGGTGAATATATGTTGGAATTAAATAATTCGGAAACTAAAGTATTAGAAGCACTTTTAAAAAACAATGTCTTGTATTCAATAAAAGATTTAGCAACCGAAACTAAATTATCAAATCGAGCAATATATTACAACGTTGCTAACCTTTCAAAAAAGCTGATGGTAAATAATATTGAACCGCCGCGCAATATTCGCGGAAAGGGATATTATTTGCCTGAGGAAAGTAAGCGTCTTTTAAAAAATAATTATTATAGTGATAAATTACTAATTCTAGACGCCCATTCTCGTCGAATCTTCTTGATTTTTTTAATGTTAACTGAGTCAAGTTCCAATACATTAGCTAAGATGGCGGAGATTTTAGAAGTTTCTAGGAATACGATTGTACATGATCAAAAGATAATTACAGTTTTTTTGAAAAAGTACCATTTAACGGTGGTTGGCAACCGAAAGGGCCATTTTATTTCAGGAAATGAAGTAGATATTCGGTATTTTTTACAAAACAATAGCGTAAAGATTGCAACTGTTTTAGCAGAAGTAAGTAAGCAAAAGGGCGACTTTGACGAAATTCGTTCCATAATGAACTTAAGAAGTGTCATTGAAAGTTGGCTGGAAAGTATTGAACAGCGTAGTTTTTTAAATTTTACTGACGATGGAAAAAAACATCTAGAAAATTTTTATATGCTAGTTTTAAATCGAATCTTACGAGGACACATATTACAATCAGGTGAGATGTTTACGTCTGGAATGGATTACCATCATTTACGAAAACAAAATGAATTTATGATGGCAAAAGAATTGCTAATAAAATTAGGATTGGACTTAAGAGCAAAGTATGAAGAAGAGGTTTATTTTTTAGAAAGTATGTTGTTAGGGACTCCTAAAAATGAGATTGGTTTTATTGGAGAAAGTGATGTTAAAAATACGCTAAAGAAGGTTACTAAAGAGATAATAGATAATTTTAAGAAGTTAAGCGGAATGAATTCAAACAATGAGAGCCAGTTACTAAATGATCTTTACACGCATCTGGTTTCAACTTTTTACCGTGTTAAATACAATCATCAATATCGAGATGGATTAGTTACACAGATAAAGAATAAATATTTTAACGTTTACACATATACCAAAATGTCTTTACAACCATTTGAAAAATTAAATGTGGGACATTTGAACGAAAATGAAATTTCGTTGATTGCAATTTATTTTGGTTCCCAGATGGTTAGGCAAGCTAAGCAAGGTACGGTTCTTTTAGTTTGTTCTGCGGGGTTGGGTACTTCAAGACTACTTAAAGAAGAAATACTTGCTCATTTTCCTGACGTTAATGTCATCGGTCCGATTACTAAAAGTGAATATAACAATATCCAAACTGATGATTATCCACTCATAATTACAACTACCCCTTTAAATAGTCAGCCAAGTAATAAAGTGATTCTACTTTCTCCAATTCTAACGCAGAGAGATTTGATTTTATTGCAAAAGTTGTTTGTAGAGAGAGGAATTTTGCAAACTAACTCAAAATTTAATGAAAGCAAGTTTGCGGCACTGATGGATGTTATTAATGACACAGCAATTATTCGCGATCCAGTAAAATTAAGTGAGGGAATCAAAGAAATTTTAGCAACGGACACTGAGAAAAGACAAAAGATTATTAAAAATACTTACCCGAAACTAAGTGAATTAATTACTAAAGACACGACTAGCTTTGTTGATGGTCAGAATTTAAATTGGCAAGCTGCTATTGAGTTAGCAGCTAAACCACTAAGTAAAAATAATCAAATACGCCACACCTATATTGAGGCTATGATTAATAATGTTATCCAAAATGGTCCCTATATTAATATTGGCAGAATGGTGGCATTTGCACATGCGAAAACCGAAGATGGGGTAAATAGCTTAGGAATGTCTCTCTTACATCTAAAAGAACCGATTTCGTTAGTTAACAAACAACATCCAATTAAATTGGTTTTTGTTTTAGCAGCTGTTGACCAAGAATCACATGTTAATGCAATGGCTGAATTGGCAGCACTATTGAGGGACGAGGAGAAACTAGATCGATTGCTTAACGCTAAAAATTTTGAGGAGATTGCACAGATTATTCGTAGTGTAGAAAATTTTTAAAAGAATAGGATACGTTTAAGCTGTTTTAAATGTCCAAAAAACGTTTCGTTTTACAGCAATTGGTTTTCTTTTTGGATTTGAATAAAAATTAAATGAAGATTTACCCCCTCGGAATGTCGCCAATTCCGATATTTAATGATAAAGTTTTACTTGAGTGGTACTGCGGTTATGTATTAATTGGAGTACATTAGTAAAGAAGATAATTTGTATATAGTGAAATTGAGTAACTAAAAGGGGGTAGCCCATGGCAGCAACGTTAAAAGATATTGCGGATCGTGTTGGGGTATCGTTAGCAACCGTGTCACGAGTGCTAAATAAAGATACGTCACTTTCGGTCGGCGACGAAACGAGACAGCGAATTTTAGACGCCGCCGAGGCATTACATTATTCAAAAAATAAACGGCATACTAATTTAACCGCCAGAAAACGCTTAGCGATTGTTCAGTGGTACTCAGAAACGGAAGAACAAGACGACTTATATTACATGTCGATTAGGATGGGAATTGAACAACGCGGACAAGATAATCATTTTGAAGTAACCCGAATCTTCCAAAATAATCTCCAAGAATTGGGACCGGATTTTGATGCAGTAATCGCGGTGGGAAAATTTAGTGAGCCACAGGTTAAAGAACTGGCCGCCGTTACGGGAAACTTAGTTTTTGTAGATGATGATCAATTTGCGGCTGGTTTTGATAGTGTAATTACTGATTTTCAGTTGGCGACGGAAAGAGTAGTCGACTATTTTTGGCAACGTGGTATACGGGAGATTGGAATTATTCACGGTTCTGAAATGACTACCGACCACCAGTTGACCGTGACCGACCGCCGAATGATAGGATTTCAAAACGCCATGAAAAAACGGGGAGCGTTTGAACCAAAGTTTGTATTTAAAGGGGACTATACCAGTGACTCTGGTTTTAAAATGATGCAAAAGGCAATCGACACACTTGGTGATCAGTTACCGAATGCTTTTTTTGTGGCTAACGACCCCATGGCGGCGGGTGCCTTAAAGGCGCTCCAGGTCAACAAAATTGAGGTACCTAACCGGGTTAAAATCTTCAGCTTTAACAACACTTCGCTGGCAACTTTTGTTTACCCTGAACTAAGTGCGGTCAATGTGGACACCGAGTTAATGGGCGCAACAGCGGTAGACTTAGTAATGAGTCGTCTAGCTGGGCGTACAACTACTCAGCGGGTTGAACTCGGTACAAAATTAGTTGAACGGGCTAGTACAAAATAGGGTGGCAAAGTAAAAAAATTATCCGTAAGAAGTCGTATAGTTATTAGATGTAGTGATCTAATAATTATGCGATTTTTTCTTTTAACTAAAATATTTACCAAGTGTAGTTGAATTCTGATATACTGAACTTGAAAGCGGTTTAATTAATATGGAGGTGTCATAATATTGGAAACTAAAAAAGAAGTATTTGATCAATTTGAGGGTCAAGATGTAATTCGTTATACGTTAATCAACGACCAACAAACGCGGATTTCAGTTTTGAGCTATGGTGGAACGTGGCAAGAATTTGTGGTTAATGAAAATGGTGTTGAGCGCCCATTAATTTGGGGATTGGATAGTATGGCGGATTATCAACGAGTTGGCTACTGCCTTTGCCAATCAGTTGGACGGGTTGCCGGGCGCATTGGCGGAGCTAAATTTAAGATTGATGACCAAGAATACCAAGTTGACATGAATGAACAGACGCATTCGTTACATGGTGGTAATCATGGCTTTAATACGTTAAATTTTGCCGGGAAATTTAGTGAAGATGCCAATAGTGTCAGCGTGGATTTATCGAAGCACATTAAAGCAACTGACGATAATTATCCGGGAAACCTCGATGTAGAAATCAAGTTTACTTTAGATAACCAAAATCAAGTTACGATTGCCTTCACGGGGGATACGGATGCTGCCACCCTGTTTAATCCTACCAACCATGTTTACTGGAATACTACGGATGAGCGGGAAAGCTTGGCTAAACAATGGTTGCAAATCACGAGTGCAGCTCACCTTGAATTTGACCAAGAAAAAGTGCCTACCGGTAAAAAAATTGCAGTTAAGGAAACTGCCTACGACTTTAACCAACCCAAGTCGGTTGAAAAGGCTTTGCAACAATTAAAAGATGAAAATGACGGAATTGAATTTGATGATGCTTACGAAGTTAACCCGAGTGCAACCACTCCAATTGCAATGATTGGGGATACCGATGGTAAACGACGCATCAAACTTTATTCTGACCGCAACGGATTGGTTATTTACACGGCAAATCCGTTTGATCCGGATAAAGAAGCGGCACACGAATACAATGCCCTAGCTACTGAAGCGCAAACGTTGCCAGACGCAATTAATCACCCTGATTTTGGTGACGTTATTTTACGCCCAGGGCATCCAATTACTAACACGATTCGTTACCAATACGAACGCTTGGGTTAGTAAGGAGTCAAGGGAGCATTGGCTAATCGACTAATAATACTTATTGAATAACTATTATTTTATTTGGTGCGAATGAATTGGACCATTTTGGCCACCGTTAATTTTTTATAGGGGACTTTTTGAGAAATGTTAACTTCTTAAAAAATCCCCTATTATTTTTGCTAAATTTTTAGTAGTCATTTTTTGGAGAACTTGTTTAAAAATGGGTAGTAAAACTACGTAAATTATATTAAAAGTTTGGAATAAAAGATTGAGAGCGGGTAGAATGCTGATTTGTAGGGAATCAGGTCGAGGGAATGCGCAATCATTTTAAGCACAAGGTAATAAAATAATTGAACAAATTTTACTAAAAATATATTGACATCTCTTCTGGAAACGATTACATTTAGTGCATAGATAGTTAAAGGAGATTTGTGTAGATTATGGATGCAGAAGTTAAACAAAGTAAGGGTCGTAAGATTACCTCACGACTAGCTTACTCATTTGGTGCATTTGGTCACGATGCATTTTATGCAACACTTTCAACATATTTTATTATGTTTGTGACTTCCCATTTATTTGATAAAAGTAGTGGGGCACAAGGAACAAAGATGATCGCGTACATTACGATGATCATCGCGGTATTACGTTTTGTAGAGCTTGCCATCGATCCGCTGATCGGAAACGCAATTGATAATACTAATTCGCGGTGGGGACATTTTAAACCGTGGATTGTGATTGGTGGGACAATCGGTTCGGTTGTTTTAGCGCTTTTATTTACCAGTTTAGGGGGATTGAACACCTCTAACCCAATTTTGTACTTAATCGTTTTTGCCATTTTATATATTACGATGGATGTTTTCTATTCATTTAAGGACGTTGGGTTCTGGTCAATGATTCCTGCCATTTCGTTTGATTCGGCAGAACGTGAAAAGACGGCAACCTATGCTCGGGTTGGTTCCAATATCGGGCAAAACATCGTCGGTGTCGTCGTTATGCCAATCGTTTTAATGTTTTCAACGAAGGCTAACAGCGGTCAGGGCGATAATCGCGGTTGGATGGCCTTCGGGATTATCATTGCGGCAGTTGCGTTAATTTCGGCTTTTGCGGTAGCAATTGGTACCAAGGAAAATGATTCGGAATTACGTAAAAATACTGAAAAAACTACGTTCAAAGAAGTTTTCAAAGTGTTAGCCCGTAACGACCAGTTGATGTGGTTATCTTTAACTTACGGAATTTACACTGCCGGAATGGCAATTACCAACTCACTTGAACTTTATTACTTTACTTACATTTTAGGTGACGCTTCGAAGTTTACGTTGCTTGGCTCGTTAAATGCCATTATTGGGGTCTTCGCCGTATTGGCCTTTCCTCCATTGGCAAAGAAATTTAGCCGTCGGAAGGTTTTCTTCTTAGCAATTTCAGTTATGGTGATTGCATTGGCAATGTTTGCCTTTGCGGGTCAATCATTACCAATGATTTTAACCGCTGCCGTGCTATTCTATATTCCACAACCACTGATTTTCTTGGTTGTTTTGATGGTACTCAGTGATTCTGTTGAGTACGGACAATTGAAATTTGGTCACCGGGACGAATCGTTGACGTTATCCGTTCGGCCGTTGCTTGATAAATTAGGTGGAGCCATTTCAAACGGGGTGGTTGGTTTAACTGCTGTTTGGGCCGGAATGACTGCTGGCGCAACGGCGGGTGACGTCACTGCTCACGGCCAAGCAATCTTCAAACTGATGATGCTTGGGGTTCCTGCGTTAATGATTTTAACCGGAGCGTTTATCTTCTTTAAGAAAGTTAAATTAGATGAAAAGATGCACGCTCAAATCGTTGATGAGCTCGAAAAAACTTGGGCAAAACATTTGGAAACGGATGAAACTCCTGCAGAAATCGAGACTGATGCTAAAGTAACTATTTACCACAACCCAGTTGCTGGGAAATTAGTTAGTTTGGATAAGGTTGCGGACGAAACGTTTGCTGATGGAAGCATGGGCAAAGGATTTGCAATTAAGCCGACGGATGGTCGAGTTTTGGCTCCGTTTGATGGTGAAGTGGTTGCAACCTTCCCAACTCGGCACGCAATTGGCCTTCGCTCTGATCAAGGAATTCTAACCTTAATTCATATCGGAATTGGTACCGTTAACATGCGGGGAACCGGTTTTGTTCAATACGTTGAAAAGGGCGATCACGTTAAACAAGGCGAAGAGTTGATTGAATTCTGGCAACCAGCAATCAAGAAGGCTGGGCTGGATGATACCGTAATGGTAGTCATTACCAACAAAGAAATGCCTGAACTTGAATATCTCAAAGACATGGGTACGGATGTTAAAGATAATGAAGGCGTTTTGAAATTATCGAACACGGAATTGCCGGATTAAATTTTAGTTATAAGAAGAACTTCTCCATTTGGGGAAGTTCTTTTTGTATGTCCCGAAGACGCTATAAAAATATTTCGATATATAGATTTGGTAGGGACCAAACGTGGGACAAAAGTCAATTTGTTCCGGTTAGCTGCAAAATAGCCATTATGCCAGATTCAGGCATAATGGCTATTTTTACTTTAACGCTCGCAAACTACTGATTTTTATTTAAAAATGGATATTAAAATCGAAATCAATGTTTTGGTCAGCGGGGATGTGGTAACGTTGTTCAACATCGGCCCCCCAACTGTCGATCCCGCCGACTCCGCGAACCGCGCCGTATATGGAGAGCACGGTGCGTCTTGGTAGTGGGAGCTCCTCAATGTGTGTAGCATTTTCGAGTTCTGCGGCAGTATATGGTAAACAACTGAAGGCAAACGGCTTTTTGGCTTGGCTGAAAGTCAGGCTAAAGGGTTGAGAATCGGGATCCGCATTGTTTTGGGTAGTTGAGCGGGTCACGGTTAGTTGACTGGTTTGCATGTGCATCCCGCATTCTTGAGGCACCAGGTAGGGGGTGACTGGTAATCCGTCAACGTGAAATTGGCCATGCGTTGCGCCTGCTAGCCGGTCGGGATAGGTTTCGCCCGAAAGCCCCGTATAATCAAAACTAGTGGCTGTCGTGGGCATAATAAAGCGTAAACCAAACGCGGGTAGTTCAGGCAAATCTGCCCGGCCGGTGAAATGAACCGCAACGTTAATATTACCGTCACTAGTAACGGTGTAAGTGATCGTTACCGAAGTACTTGGTACGGTCGGCGTGACCAAATGGTAGGTTAGGGCAACCTCATTTGCGTACTCCCGGTTAGTGTAACGATTATTAAAGGGGGCAATGGGTAAGGGTTGTAGCGCCTGGCCATCTACCGCTAATTCAATTTTTTGACAAGTGGTAAACCGGTCGGCTGCATACCATTGGGAAGCCTTAACGTCAAAACCATTTCCACGGTCGTTATCAGTAGTTGCCCGCCAGAATAACGGAGTCGGGGTGCGATAGAGCCATTCTTTATTATTAACCACTAAAGACTCAAGGCCCCCGCGCTCGTAGCTAAAAAGATAGTGAAAATTGGGGCCGGCCACTCCTAAACTACCGTCACCATATATTACGTGTAATTGGCTATTTGTGTAATCCATAATAGTATTTCACCTCCTGCATTGCTGGTTTGGGTGTTCGATCAGCAAACAATAATCCATCTCCCGAAAACTCATAGTCAGAATGGCGTTCATCAAAGTCACCGCCGTAACGAAGAACTTCTTGATTGGTTACCGGATCGTGAACCAAGAGGGCTTGGTCAATGAAGTCCCAAATAAACCCGCCTTGGTACATTGGATACTGATCAATTAAGTCGTTATATGATTGCATGCCACCCAAAGAATTACCCATATCATGCATGTATTCACAGTTTAGGAAGGGTTTATCCGGGTTATTTTCTAGGTAACGCGCAATGTTAGCTGGGGTTTCGTACATCCGACTTTCCACGTCAGAAATGCGATCCCGAAATTCGGGAGCCCGGACCACACCTTCGTAATGAACTAGACGCGAAGAATCGTGTTCCTTATAGAAAGCTTGCATGGCTGCAATGTCTTCTCCCGCAAAGGATTCGTTACCGAGGGACCAGAAGATGATTGATGGATGATTTTTAAACCATTCGTAATTAGAACGGGCACGGTCAACCACGGCTGCTAACCAGTGGGGATTATCGCCGGGAACGTTATAAGAAGGCTCCACTGCGCCCATTTTTTGCCAGGAGCCGTGAGATTCCAAATTATTTTCGGCCATCACGTAAAGCCCGGCTTCGTCGCAAAGGTGGTACCAGGGAAGCTGGTCCGGATAATGGCAAGTTCGAACGGCATTGATGTTGTTATCCAACATGATTTGAATGTCCTTGCGCATATCGTCCAGCGAAATGACTCGGCCACTGCGAGCATTCCATTCGTGACGGTTAACTCCGTTGAGCACTAGGCGGTGGTTGTTAACGTAAATGACCTTGTCCTCGCGTAATTCCACTTTTCGAAAGCCGAATTGATAGGGAACGACTTCTAAGAGTTGCTGCTGTTCATCGTAAACTTTAATCAGTAATTGATATAAAGTCGGTGAGGTTGGGGACCAGAGTTTTAAATTGTCGAAGGCAATCTTTTTAAATGAAACTTTACCAGTTCCCGTCTGGGTTTGCGCTGCTAAAAGTTGCTGATTTTGATCAGTCACGCTTAACTCTAAAGTAGCGCTAGTGCCAGAAACGGTAGCCTTAACCGTAAGGACGCCACTCTTAAAATCGGCGTTCACCTCGGGTTTAATATCTAAATCAACAATGTGCGCATCGGGAAGGGCAAGTAAATTAACGTCCCGGAAAATCCCGGAAAAACGGTACATGTCTTGATCTTCGATAAAGGCCGCGGTGCTCCGTTTGTAAACGCGCACGGCCAGGAGATTATCACGTTCTTGAACGTAAGGGGTTAAATCGAATTCAGAAGGGGTGAAACTGTCTTCAGCATACCCAATAAAATGCCCGTTTAACCAAACGTAGAGGGCTTCCTCAACCCCTTGAAATTGAATGATAACCCGATGATTTTTGAAAGAATCGTCAAGGTCAAATTTTTTCAGGTATGAGCCAACGCTGTTGTCGCTCGCGTCACTAAATAAGCCGGGTTCTAGTTGATCTTGGTTAAGCGTGTACGGCGGGCGCCGATATATTTTACCCTCCCAGGGATACAAGGTATTAATATATTGGATCTGGCTGTAACCTGCTAATTCGATGTGTCCGGGGACTTGAATAGTACCAAAATTGGCGTCGTCAAAATCAGGTAAATAGAACTTGAGCGGCCGTTTAGCTGGCGTTGTGGCAAAATGAAAACGCCAAGTCCCGTTAAGGCTCTTTACAAAGCTACTACCAGTATTAAGTTCGTCTAAATTACGATAGTAGTGATGGTCACTATGAGCGGGTAGTTGATTTACTCGGAAAGTTTCGGGATCATCAAGCCACTGTAGATTTGCTTGCATAATAAAACTCCTTTCATTAGCGTAGATAAAACGCTTACAACAAAATGATAGAACAAAAAGTTATGTTTGTATACGTGGTTTTAGTTAAACTTTAACTATAATCAACGATTTTTATGAGATTTTAGGAAACTTCACTTTAATAAAAGGGTAATATCAATGATTATATATAAAACGCTACCATTTTTATTTCTACGCGCATAGAAGGGTGTTGACAAGTGCCTCTGAAAGCTATATATTCAAGTTAATAAAATTTTAGTAAAACACGGAGGGTACATATTATGAACGCAACTGACTTAAAGAAAGAATTTTCCGAAATTTTTGACACCAAACCTGAAAGGGTTTTCTTCTCCCCGGGACGGATTAACTTAATTGGTGAACACACTGACTACAACGGTGGTCACGTATTCCCATGCGCAATCACAATCGGAACTTATGGGGTTTACGCACCCCGGACGGATAGTACGGTCAGAATGTACTCGGCTAACATTCCGGATTCAGGAGTAGTTACGTTTGACGTGAATAACCTCGAATACGATCAGGCAGCGGGTTGGACGAATTATCCAAAAGGGATGATGAACGAATTGGTTAAAACGGGAGCTAAGTTTGACCATGGATTTGACCTTTACGTACACGGCAACATGCCAGATGGTGCAGGTTTATCATCCTCAGCTTCCATTGAATTATTGACCGGAGCTATTTTAAACACCGCTTTTAATCTAGGCGTTAGCCAATTAGACTTAGTCAAAATTGGCCAAAAGTGTGAAAATAACTACGTAGGGGTTAACTCTGGAATTATGGACCAATTCGCAGTTGGAATGGGGAAGCAAGAACAAGCGATTTTACTGGACACTAATACCTTAGATTATTCATACGCTCCAGTTAAGTTAGGCGATCACGTAATCGTAATTATGAATACGAACAAACGCCGTGAACTTGCGGATTCTAAATACAACGAACGCCGCTCAGAATGCGAGGAAGCACTGCGTCGTTTACAAACTAAGCTAGACATCAACTCTTTAGGTGACTTAACAAATGATGAATTTGACGAAGCAGCTTACCTAATTAACGATGAAACTTTAATCAAACGTGCTCGTCACGCCGTTTCTGAAAATCAAAGAACCATTCGGGCAGCTAAGGCGTTGGCAGACGACGACTTGAAGACGTTTGGTGACTTAGTTACGGCTTCTCACGTTTCACTCCACTTTGATTACGAAGTAACTGGTAAGGAACTAGATACTTTGGCAGAAGCAGCTTGGAAACAACCCGGCGTACTTGGAGCCCGGATGACCGGTGCTGGTTTTGGTGGTTGCGGAATTGCAATCGTGGAAAAAGACCAAGTGGAATCCTTTAAGGAAAACGTGGGCAAAATTTATCGCGATAAAATCGGCTACGACGCTGACTTCTATATTGCAGAAGTGGCTGACGGACCTAAAGAACTTTAATATTAAAGAATTTTAAATAACGATTACGCATTGAGAGATTGAGGAGGAATTAGAATGGCTGTCTTAGTTTTAGGTGGTGCTGGTTATATTGGCTCACATGCAGTTGATCAATTGATTACGAAGGGTTATGACGTGGCGGTGGTTGACAACCTTGTTACCGGACACCGCGCAGCAGTAAACGACCAGGCTCGTTTTTACGAAGGCGATATCCGAGATACTGAATTTATGGATTCAGTTTTTACTAAAGAAGATGTGGAAGGTGTAATTCACTTTGCGGCCTTTTCGGTTGTCCCGGAATCAATGAAGAATCCTTTGAAATACTTTGACAACAATACCGCTGGAATGGTAAAGCTTCTTGAAGTAATGGCTAAGCATGGTGTGAAACGGATTGTATTTTCATCTACTGCGGCAACCTATGGCGAACCTAAGCGGGTGCCAATCCAAGAATCGGATCCCCAAGTGCCTACCAACCCCTATGGCGAAAGCAAGTTAGCGATGGAAAAAATTATGCATTGGTCAGACATTGCCGACGGAATTAAGTTTGTCGCGTTACGCTACTTCAACGTGGCGGGAGCCAAACCAGACGGCAGCATTGGCGAAGACCACCATCCCGAGACTCACTTAGTACCAATTATTTTACAAGTGGCGGCTGGCGAACGCGACCAGTTACAAATCTTTGGGGACGATTACCCAACTGCTGACGGAACCAACGTGCGCGATTATGTTCATGTAGTTGATTTAGCAAATGCCCACATCTTGGCATTGGAATATCTCAAACAAGGACATGATAGCGACGTATTTAACTTAGGATCGTCAACTGGTTTTTCAAATAAGCAGATGTTGGATGCCGCTCGTGAAGTAACCGGAAAAGAAATTCCTGCGGTTATGGCGCCTAGACGTGCAGGTGACCCAAGCACCTTAGTAGCCGCTAGCGAAAAGGCCCGGAAAGTGCTCGGTTGGCAACCGCAATATGATGACGTTAAGGAAATTATTAAAACCGCTTGGAATTGGAAAGTAAGTCATCCCAAGGGTTACAATGATTGAGGAGGACAAGCATCATGAATAGTTTAGAACAATTTGTCCAAGCCGTAATTGATTCACCATCGCAGTACACCAACTTGGACCATATTTATGTTTATAATCGTGTTTTAGGCTTGGTTGGCGAAGGTGAACCAGCTGAAGCCGTTGATGGACAGTTGACGAGTTTGGTAGATGCGTTAGTTAAGACGGCTATCCAAAACGGTAAAATTGAGGATACTCAATCAGATAAGAGCATTTTAGCAGACCAACTAATGGACTTGGTGACGCCGTTGCCTTCCGTTTTAAACCAGCTTTTTTGGGATAAATATCAGGTGAGTCCTAAAGCGGCTACCGATTATTTCTTTAAATTAAGTAAAGCGAACGACTACATTAAAACCCGAGCGATTGCTAAAAACGTATCTTTTCCGGCTCAGACGGACTTTGGGCAGCTTGAAATTACCATCAATCTCTCGAAACCGGAAAAGGATCCTAAGGCAATTGCCGCGGCCCGTAACCAACCGCAAAATGGCTATCCTTTGTGCCAACTATGCATGCAAAATGAGGGGTATTTAGGTAGGTTAGGTTACCCATCCCGCAGCAATCATCGAATTATTCGGATGACGGTAGGCGGCGAAACTTGGGGTTTCCAATACTCGCCGTACGCATACTTCAACGAACATTCGATTTTTCTAGATCAAATTCACCGTCCAATGGTGATTAACCGGCAAACTTTTGCTAACTTATTGGAAATCGTTAAGCAGTTACCACATTATTTTGTGGGGAGTAATGCTGATTTGCCAATTGTTGGGGGATCAATGTTGTCACACGAACACTATCAAGGTGGCCGACATGTATTTCCAATGATGAAGGCGCCGGTTGCTAGGACCATTGACTTAGGGATGACTGGCGTGGAAGCTGGGATCGTAAAATGGCCAATGTCGACCATTCGCCTAACTAGCAAAAACCCGGTCGCGCTAACGGATGCGGCCGTTAAAATCCACAATACTTGGATGAATTATTCCGATGAAAGTGTGGATGTCAGAGCATATACCGATGGAACGCGTCACCATACAACTACCCCAATTGCCTATAAAGATGGGGAGAACTACGTGATGGACGTGGTCTTGCGGGATAATCAAACCTCGGCAGAGTTTCCAGACGGCATTTTCCACCCGCACCAAGACGTACAACACATCAAAAAAGAAAATATTGGATTGATTGAAGTAATGGGTAGGGCAATTCTGCCAGCTCGGTTAAAGACGGAACTGGTGGAAGTAGAAAAGTACCTGTTAAACCAAGAAAATCAAATGGCAGAAATGCATAAAACTTGGGCTGATCAACTAAAAGAAACTAAGTCGATCACGCCAGCAAACGTTACTGAAGTGGTCAATACGGCCGTTGGTAATGTTTTCGCGCGGGTTTTAGCTGATGCCGGTGTTTTCAAATGGGACGACGCTGGTAAGGCAGCCTTTGCTCGTTTTGTTTCCGCAGTTAAGTAATGGGGCAAAATGGCAATTGTTGAGCCCTCTGGATTAGACATCTCACGAATTTTTATGTGCTTAGTGCGGTAAAGTTAATAAAATAAGAGGCTGGAAAAAATAAAGCGATATTTTATCAAGGATAAAAAGATTCTTAAAAAGCTGTTTTGGCGTCAATAAGGCCAAAGCGAGCGCCAAAATCCAGTCTGTTCCGTTTAACCAAAAAAAAGATCGTTACGCCAAATTCAGGCATAACGGTCTTTTTTTGGTTAATGCTCGCAAACTACCCAACTTTTGTCCCACTTCTTTTCAGTTGTGCACCGTTGCTTAAATTAATCCTTCCGCAAATAGGCCTTCGCAATGGCTTTTAAACCACGTCGCTTAAAATCGGTAACCGGTTCGCCGTTAAAGTAGCGAATGCTATCGATGGCTTCCTCGATGGTCATACTTACGGGGTGGTTTTGAATCTGGGAATCTTCTGAGCGCCCCATTAAGTAATCGAGGGATACGTCAAGAACTTCCGCAACCTGAAGCAGCTTGTCAGCTCGGGGAGCTTGCGTTTGCCAACGGTAAATACTATTAACCCCAATTCCAGCGTGTTGGGCGGTGGTTTTAAGATTCCAATTTTTCTTTAACTTTGCGGTTAGTTTGATCCGGTCGACGAGGTCCATCGAATTCCTCCACTCTAATTATCGAATTCAGTACTTTTGGCGATGACAAATTTTGCCAAAAGTCTGTAGAATAAATAAAAAAATTTTTGTGCGGGTCAAATCCCTAAATGACGGGCTTTTAAGACGTCCTTAAACTAAAATTATTTTACTGAATTCAGTACTTTTTTGTCAATTCGGCTATCTTAAGTATTGGCGAAGTAAACAAAATTAAAATTTAATTAATTTTTTAATGGAAATCTATTTATTTTTGCGGCGTTTTCTGGTGTAATAGGGTATAAATATTTAAGGAGGACAATTTATGGAAACTACGGGTAACAACCGCAATTTTCGTTGGTACAACATTGCGTTGATTTCGTTTACGGCCGTTTGGGGCTTGAACAACGTGGTCAATAACTTTGCTAATCAAGGCCTCGTGGTCATCGTTTCTTGGATTTTGATCATGGCGCTATATTTTATCCCTTACACTTTAATGGTTGGACAACTGGGGGCCACCTTCCAAAACGCGGAAGGTGGGGTCTCTTCGTGGATGAAGGAACTATCCACTAGTCGCTGGGCCTATTTGGCAGCTTGGACATATTGGATTGTTCACGTACCTTACTTAGCCCAAAAACCACAGGCAATTTTAATTGGATTTAGTTGGCTTTTCCAGAGTAACGGGAATTTTGTTAACCAGACTCCGTCATACATTGTTCAAGCGCTGAGTCTGGTGATTTTCTTGATTTTCTTGTGGATGGCTACTAAAGGAGTCACCACGCTTAATCGTGTGGGAAGTATTGCGGGAATCGGAATGTTTACCATGTCGATTTTGTTCATTATTTTAGGTTTAGCGGCACCATTTATTGCGCATTCATCGATTGCTACGGCACACATGGATCAAGTTAGCACTTATATGCCAAAATTTAATTTTAACTACTTCACCACGATTTCCATGCTAGTTTTCGCGGTTGGGGGAGCGGAAAAAATTTCACCATACGTTAATAAGACGCGAAATCCTTCCAAAGAATTTCCTCTAGGGATGATTTTACTTGCGATCATGGTGGCACTTTCAGCTGTCCTAGGTTCGTTTGCGATGGGAATGATTTTTGATGCCGACCACATCCCTAACGACTTGATGGCGAACGGGTCGTATACGGCTTTCCAAATTTTAGGAAATTATTTCCACGTAGGTAACTTATTAACCTGGATTTTTGCAATTTCCAATATTTTATCGACTTCGGCGGCGCTTGCGATTTCAGTTGATGCACCGTTACGAATCTTCTTAAATGACGCCGATAAAAACTTTGTGCCAGCAAGTTTGCGGCGGAAAAATAAGAATGGTGTCGCGATTAACGGTTATAAATTAACCGGAGTTTTGGTTTCGATCATTATTATCGTTCCGGCGCTGGGTATTGGTGGAATGAATGACTTATATAACTGGTTAATGAACCTTAACTCAGTCGTAATGCCGATGCGCTATCTTTGGGTATTCGTAGCGTACATGCTATTGTCGAAGCAAATCAAGAAGTTCAATTCCGACTACGTATTTGTTAAAAACTCGAAGATTGGCTTTGGCTTTGGATTATGGTGCTTCTTATTTACCGCATTTGCATGTATTTTAGGGGTGATTCCTAAGATTGACTATGCAGCAAATCCGACAACTTGGTGGTTCCAATTGGCAATGAACATCATCACGCCGTTTGTTTTAATTGCGCTAGGGGTCATTATGCCAATGATTGCAAAACGACAAGTTAAGGAAGAACTATAAAGATCACGGATAATTTAGGAATGAAGCTGGTAGTTATTGATAACTGAGCTAGCTTGGCGAAAGCTTTGGATTCGGTTTTAAAATTAAGGGTTTCTCCAGAATTTTAGATTCTGAGAGGCCCTTTTTTTAGGTTAGAAAATTTGACAAATACGAACGTGTGTTTGTATAATTAAGCCAATATATTAATGAGGGTGATGGTTATGCAAAAATTAAGCGGAATTATTACTTCGTCAATTAAAATTGTCAGTTACTCGCCACTTTTAATGTGGTTTCAGCTGACGGACCGCCGACAACGAAAATACAATATGCTGATTCATACGCACGCGTTGCGTTTTTTCCAAGAAGCACGACCTGGATCAGCGTTAATGGCTTTGGTGCGGCCTAACCAACGCGGCCAAATGGTGGTTCGCCAGTTTACGGTTTTTAATGCGGAAGTGCTAGTTTAAATGGATCAGGATGCTAAGGTGATTTTGCAGCGAATTCAACGGTATTTTAAAAAAATTCCGAATACATATTATGCAATTAACGTTGTCGACGACCAGTTTGACGATTGTTATAACTTCTTTTTCATTGTTCATAAAAAGAACGGACGGCCACATTCAATTCCTCTGCGAAGGGTGACCCCTTATAACCTTGAATCTTTGAAAGAAGTGGTGCGCGAGATTCGGAAAGTTTATCAATTAACGATTAAGTACACTGGATTTACGACGGAACAAATTCGTTGGTTACAGTCTCCTAAGTAGTGTGATTTGGTGGACGATTTGCATTAGAGTAGCGGTAACCATCTCCAAAATTTAATATTAATTGAATCCCTTCCCATGGTGGGAGGGATTTTTTTGTACACGCACAAAAATAATCACTTTATTTGAGGAACTGTTGGGTAGCGAACAGTTTTTTGACCGAAATTTTGGTAAATTAATTGTGAAATAAATATCAAACTTACGCACGGATTTTATCGGAAAAGAGGTTGGTGAAGTGAATAGCTTAAAGGGTGGTGAGCAAGGATATGAGATTGCGTTTTATGGAGGTAAAAAAATGGGGATGGTCCCCATTGTGGTTTACATCATTGTTAGCGCCGGGTTAGCAATCTTTTTCCAAGTATATTCAATGAAGGGATTGGCCGTCGCTTCGATAATTGGTCTTTTTGCGGACTTTTTCTTTGTAAAAGAGAAGGCTAAGTATTGGAAAGTAATTATTAAAGGGTTAGCGCAATTTGGCAACTCTAAATTGATTTTTACCTTCATCTTAATTGGGTTGTTCACTAAATTATTGACGGTGGGCAACATTGGGAGTGGATTTGTTTGGTTGAGTACCCAAATGGGAATTACCGGAAGTGGTTTCGTGGTTTTTACGTTTATCGCCTCCACAATTATCTCCATGGGGACTGGGGCACCCATTGCGGCGGTATTTGCGGTGGTGCCAATCTTTTACCCACCAGGGATTATGTTAGGAGCGAAAGCCGCAGTTTTAGTAGGAGCAATTTTGAGTGGCGTTTTCTTTGGAGATGCAATGTCGCCCAGCTCGCAGGTGATTAATACCACCATTGATACACAGCATGATAAGCAGACCCACAAGTCCGCTGACTTACAAGGCGTAATGAAGACTCGGAGCCCGTATTTAATCGTAGTTGCGTTGCTTAGTGCAATTTTATTTTACATGTCTGGCTCTACCGGCGCGGCCATTAATCCAGTTCAACTGGCAGTAATTAACCAAAATGCCGACGGCAAGGGACTATTTATGCTGATACCAATTGTAATTTTATTAGTGGTTAGCTTTATTAAGAAAGATTTATTTTTAGGTCTATCGTATGCTACGGTAATCGGATTGGTTTTAGGGGTGGTCCTAGGAAGCTTCCAGATTGGAGATGTTTTAAGGGTTAATCGGCAGCACGAACTACTCGGAATCCTAGTTACGGGAACATTCAGCATGACGGATATTATTATTTCTTCCATATTATTGTTTGGCATGATTGCGGTGGCCGTGGAGTCGGGATGCTTGGATATGTTGTGTGAATGGATTTTAAAAAAGAAGGTTATTCAGTCCCCGATGGGCGCGGAGTTAGTTTTGGTGCTCACCATTGGGGTAATTAATATTTTGCTTTCGGGCTGTGTTCTGCCAGCAATTTTGTTATTTAGCAACGTTGCGGACCAAATCGGCCAGAGCGCAAATATTTCACCCAACAAGCGCTCGTATCTACTAACTGGGGCAGCAACAACGGTGACGGCGATCATTCCCGTTAATAGTGCATTTGTAATGGGTGCGGTTACGTTAATTAATCAAATAAATGTAACCGGTTACGGCAAGGTGGGGGTTAATCCGTTTGAGATTTTTGCTTCCAGTTATTACTGCATCTTGCTTACCCTAGTTTGTTTCTTATGGGTTTTTAAACGGGAAAAGCAAAGTAATCCAGAAAAAATAGGAATCAAAGGAGTATCGAGAAATGCGTAACGAATATGATGTATTAATCGTCGGCGGGGGCCCGGGTGGTTTGACGGCGGCAATTTATGCCGGGCGCGCCGAATTAAAAACCCTTTTAATTGAAAAAAGTGGTTACGGTGGACGGATTACTGAAACGGCAGAGGTTAAAAATTACCCAGGGATTGAGTTAGATTCTGGAAGCCACCTAATGGAGACCTTTAAAAAACACGCCGAAGATGGGGAGACCGTGGAATTAAAGCGCACGACGGTAACCAAGGTGCAACCTAGTGAGGGAGGTTTCGTGGTATCAACGAAACGACGGGGCGATTTTACAGCTAAAACGGTAATTTTAGACTTAGGAACCGTTCCGCGTGAATTAAATATTAGTGGTGAAAAAGAGTTTGTCGGCCAAGGAGTTTCGTACTGCGCTACCTGTGACGCGGAATTTTTTAAGGATCAAGAAATTTTCGTGGTTGGAGCAGGGGACCAAGCCATCGAGGAATCCGAATATTTAGCTAAATTTGCCAAAAAAATTAACATTGTCGTGCTCCATGATGAAGGTGTTTTAGATTGCAATGAGGTGGCCGCTAAGAATATTAAAAACAATCCGAAGGTTAACTTTATTTGGAATTCAACGCTAGCAGAAATTAAAGGGGGCGAAAAAGTTGAAGAAGTAGTTGTTAAAAATGTAAAAACTGGAGCATTAACTACTCACACGACCAAGGGAGTGTTCTTCTTTATTGGGATGACTCCTCAAACTAGTTTGGTAAAAGGAGTGGTTGAAAGGGATGAACACGGGTACATTCACGTAAATGAGAAGCAAGAAACTAATTTGCCAGGATTATACGCAATCGGGGACTGTACGGATAATTATCTGAAACAAGTAGTTACAGCTTGCGGAGATGGCGCTTGTGCGGTAGTCGCAGCAGAACGCTATCTGACTGAAAAAAAACAGCTAGACCAAATTTTAAACGATTCCAATGCAAAAGTGGCGTTCATCTTTTTCAATCCGTATGAAACCCAGGACATTGACCAAGCAACCAAGTTTGAAAATGCCTTGGTAGAAAAATATAAAGTCTACCGTCAGGATGTTTCACACCAAACCATCTTGTTTAACCAGTTGAAACTTACCCAAACGGTCGCGGCAGCATTGTACGAAAATGGTCAGTTGATAAAAGTTGTTAATAGTATTGATGAATTAGAAAAATAGGGGTGAATAACATGGGACAACCTTCAGTATTCCCGCACGGGACCACAATTTATAAACCGGAGAAGTGTTTTAACGGCTATACAATCGTTCCGCTGATTAACGACGGGGTTTTACTATTTGATATGAACGGAAATGAGGTTCGCCGTTGGAATATGCACGCAATGCCGCCTAAATTGTTTAAAGGTGGCTACGTAATGGGTTCTTCGGGGAACCGTCATCCTGATTATGGAATGCAAGACGGAGTTAACTTGATTGAAATTGACTATGACGGCAACATCGTTTGGGAGTTTGACAAACTTGAAAAGATTGACGATCCGGGCCGGGATCACCGCTGGATGGCGAGATCTCACCACGATTTCCAACGGGAGGGCAACCCGGTTGGCTACTACGTTCCGGGCCAAGAAGCAAAACCGCTTTCGGGCAATACGTTGATTTTAGGGCACCAAACGATCCATAACCCTAAGATTTCTGACAAACGGTTGTTAGATGAAATTATGTATGAAGTGGATTGGCAAGGGAACATCGTTTGGCAATGGTCCATTAACGAACATTTTGACGAACTAGGGTTTGATGAGGCTGCCAAGAACGTCTTGTTCCGCGACCCTAACATGCGTTCTTCCGATGGAGGCGTCGGAGATTACCTCCACGTTAATTGCATGAGTTACTTGGGACCAAATAAATGGTACGACGCTGGAGACGAGCGTTTTAAACCGAACAACATTATTTTTGACAGTCGGGAAGCAAATATCCTAGCCATTTTAGATAAGGATACGGGAAAGATTGTTTGGAGAATTGGTCCGGACTTTAATGCTTCACCAGAGCTAAAGAAGTTAGGGTGGATTATTGGGCAACATCACCTGCACATGATTCCTAGAGGACTACCTGGCGAAGGCAACCTCTTAGTCTTTGATAATGGGGGGTGGGCAGGTTATGGCGTTCCAAATCCGGCTTCTCCAATTGGAACAAAGAACGCCACCCGGGACTACAGTCGAATTATTGAATTTGACCCAACCACTTTGAAGGTGGTTTGGGAAGTTACCCCTAAAGATTTTGGACACGCTATCCCAGTGGACGCAAGTAAATTTTATAGCCCGTACGTTTCTTCGGCACAACGGTTGCCGAATGGTAACACGCTGATTGACGAAGGGTCAGATGGGCGCTTAATTGAAATTACAAACGAAAAAGAAATCGTGTGGGAATGGATTTCACCATATTATTCGCATACCGATCCAGGACAACCTAAAAATAACATGATTTATCGGGCGTATCGTTATCCTTACGACTACGTGCCGCAAGAACCAGTACCTGAAGAAGTGGCGATTGAGCCAATCGATAACACGACTTACCGGGTTCCAGGCGCTGGTAAACTAGGTGCTAAGAAAGTTATCGATGTAGAAGGAACTTTGCCATATTACGCTGACGTTGCTTTATGTGTGGCTACGGATGACGAGGATGATACAATTAATAAGGAAAAAGTGTTTGACGTTGATAAAGACTTCTTTGCGCCTCTGACCACTGCTACCTTTGACGAAGCTGTCTTAGAAAACCAGGAGAAGCCAGTTCTAGTCCTATTCGGCGCAGAAAGATGTGTGCACTGTAAGGCTCTGCATCCAGTTTTAGAAGAAGCGTTAAAAGAAGACTTTGCTGATGACTTTATAATTCATTACGTAGACGTGGATGCCGAAACTAAGTTGGCTGAACAGCATAAAATTGCGGGAATCCCGGTCGTAGCCATCTTTAAGGACGGAAAGGAATTACAACGCTTTAATGGTGAACGTGATTACGATGACGTTTGTGATTTTCTGGAAGATGCCCTGAAATAACTGATGGACAGGAGGGATTCCTGATGGAACAGCGCGATTTTGTGAAAAGTATTTTGCAGCATCCCTTAATTCGAAATCATTGTCGAATTGAAGAATACAAAAGAAATATTATCGTAAAGACCCCAGGAACCCTAATTACGGAGATTGGAATTGTGCTCAAGGGCTATCTTAAGGCGATTATCTATTCTAGATATGGTAAAGAAATGTGTGAAACGATTTTCGGACCCAACAGCATCATTTTAGAATATTTACATTTCTCGGGAGATAAACGGTCCACGTACAATTTAGGTTCAATTAACCAATGCCAGATTTGTTGGATTCCGATTGAAAATTTTTCAAAAGTGATTTTCGAAAATCCCGAACTTTCTAAAATGTACATCCACCAGTTAGCCAAACGAGGGCTGGAAAATCAGCGTTTGATCACCTGTTTGGGTTATAAAACGGTACGCGAACGGGTTGCTTACTGGATTATTAGCGGTGGTATTTCAGCGATGGAAAACACCGAAGCAACTGAGCTTGAATTCCCAGTCTCACAAGAAGTATTTTCAGAAATCTTACACGTGACCCGTTCATCATTGAATCAAGAGCTCCAAAAAATGAGTGCAGACGGACTTTTTACGGTGAAACGAAACGTGTTGAAGAATATAAATTACGCTAAATTAGTTAACGAGATTTAAAAACAAAAGACAGTTATACGAAATACCTCCTACCTAAAAAACCCCCGATTTTTGTGAATCGGGGGTTTAGTGTCTCGAGAAATTTGGTTGTCCGTGACTTTTTTCAAGAATTTTTGGGCTGCTTATGGGAGCGTGTTTATCTTGTTTCAAAAAAGAGTTACAATACAAACGGAAATATTGTGATGAATTGAACTTGTAAAGTGAAAGGGTTGTTAAGTATGAGATATATCGTTACGGGTGCCGATGGAAAGTTAGCCGGACGAGTTGCTGAATTGATGTTAAAAGAAGTCAGTGGTGATCAGCTGACGTTCACTTGCTACAAAATGGAACGCGTACCCAAAGATAAACTGAAGCGTTGGGAAGATGCGAGGGTGCGAGTTGTTGAAGCTAATTACAATGATAAGGAATCGATGCTTAAAGCCTTTAAGGGCGGAGATCGACTCTATTTAATTTCTGGTCTTGACGTGGGTAAACGCGTTCAGCAACACCGTAATGCAATCGACGCAGCTATCGAAATGGGCGTTAAACACATTACCTATACTTCATTTGTTGGGGCGAGAAATCCGGCGTATAAGCATATTTTTGTAACACCTGACCATACTGCTACTGAAGAATATTTGGAAAGTACGGGCATCGATTACACTGCTTTACGCAACAACCTATATATGGAAACATTCATGACAATGCGGGCCATGTTAGCCTTTATGTCTAACAACCGGTGGGTCACAACTGCCGGGGAAGGTAAGGCCACGCTAGTTTATAAAAACGATTGTGCTAAGGCAGGGGCTGCTTCACTTCTTGGAAAAAGTACTCGCAAAGTTTACAACATTGTCGGCTCAGAATCAGTTTCTATTCGTCAAATAGCAGAAATGATCAGTGAGCGTTCAGGACAAAAAATCGAATACGTCCCAGCTACACCAGAACAATATTACGATTATTTGGAGGCTTTAGGGATTCCTCATGATATGTCTGGGGTCTTTTCAAAATCACCGGCGCCATTTAGCGCAAACGATGTGGTTGACAATGACCAATCGGTTGCAGACGGTTTGCTAGATGTTAAATCGAACGATATTGAGGAATTGACTGGTGATAAGCCTAAGACACCCGAAGAAGTCATTGGTGAGTTCGACTATATCTGGAAAGATCACATCACTAATTGGCGTCAAATGAAATAGCTTCGCAATCTAAATCAGGACACCATTTTTTAAATATGTGCGTAGATTAAAGGACAATGATAGAGAGTAAAAAACCGCTCGATTAATTCGGGCGGTTTTTATTACGCGTTTGATATGTAAAATTGTTCAACATTTAAATTATTCGTTTGGGGACAGATTGGGAACAGGAGGGAATCTTTCCGCGATACTCATGGATAACTACCCAAAATCAAAAGTGCCGCAATCCCAGCGTTACCAAAGGATTGCGGCAATTTTGATTCGTTATTGAAACCTTCTCAGAACATACAAAAAAGCGAACGACGGGAATCGAACCCGCGACACAAGCTTGGGAAGCTTGGATTTTACCACTAAACTACGTTCGCAATTGCAAAATTTATTTTAGTCCAGTTTGGAAAAAATGTAAAGTAGAATTTAGTTAATTTACATGTTAAAACGGGTTAGCAAAAAGATTGATCATCCCGCTACTTCAACGGGTGCGAATTGGCTAGTTTTGGTGCCAATTTGATTTTTCGCGGTTATAATAGACTTGAAACCATCGCATTAACGGAGGAAAACAATGATAAAACAGACATTTGAATTTGATGATGAGTTACGGGTAAATCGTTTAGGGTACGGAACGATGCAATTACCTGGACACGGTGTCTGGGGGCCCAGTGCCGACGAAGCCAACGCGGTCGCCGTGGCAAAGCGGGTGTTAGATAGTGAAGTTAACTTCATCGATACTGCGGATGCGTACGGACCATTCTACGCAAATTTATACCTTAAAGAAGCGTTAAGGAGCTACCAAGGGCCACATAAAATGATTGCCAGCAAAGTCGGGTTCACCCGGCAGGGTCCGGACGTGTGGACGGTCGTGGGCGACCCGAATTACTTACGGCAACAAGTAGAATTGAACCTATGGTCTTTAGGACTGGAATCAATTGACTTAATGCAACTGCACCGGGTGGATCCCCGTTTTTCAATCGAAGAACAGGTCGGTGTCTTAGCGGACATGCAAAAAGAGGGTAAAATTAAGCACATCGGTTTGAGCCAAGTTTCGGTAGAAGAAATTAAACGTGCACAGGCAGTGGCTAAAATTGCTTCAGTACAAAACCGGTATAACTTAATTGATCGCCGGGACGAAGCGGTTCTTGACTATGCCGAGTCCCAACACATGGCGTTTATTCCGTGGTTCCCGTTGGCAACTGGAAAGTTAGCTTCAGACCAAAATAGCATTTTGAACCAAATTGCCCAGAATCATCTAGCGACGCCAAGCCAAATTGCGTTAGCTTGGTTATTGCAACGTTCAGAAGTAATTTTACCAATTCCAGGGACTTCAAATATTAAACACTTTGAAAGTAACATTCAAGCAGCGTACATTACGTTGGCACCTAATGAATTTGAGGCCCTTAATCAGTTAGCTGAAAAAGTTAATTAGCAAATCAAAACATACTCTGTTATAATGATTCAGTAATAAGTAGAATAGTAGTAATCTTCAGCGTTATCCTAGCGAGTCTGAGTTGATGGGAGTCAGATATAAGGCGGAGATGAAGGCGTGATTCTACGGATATTAAATTAAATAAATAAGTGGATTATTTTAATCAAGTAGAGTGGTACCGCGGGAAATCTCGTCTCTTACATTTAACGATGTAAGGGGCGTTTTTTTTCGCAGAAAGGACGGAAATATGGATTATAAGAATCAAGTTGTTGGAGCATTAAAACCAGTTTTAAACGAATACCTATCGGATAGCGAAATCTATGAAAAGATTGAAGTGCCAAAGGAAAGCAAGCTAGGTGATTTGGCTTTCCCAACCTTTACCTTAGCTAAGGTTTTGCGTAAAGCACCTCAAATGATCGCCCAAGATTTAGTTGAAAAAATCGACCAAAGCGACTTCGAAAAAGTTGAAGTTGCGGGTCCTTACATCAACTTCTTCCTAGATAAGCAAGCCTTTGGTGAAGAAGTCTTAAGAACGGTTCTTGACCAAAAGTCAGCTTATGGTGATAACGACGATGGTCAAAACGGGAACGTTCCAATTGATATGTCGTCACCTAACATTGCTAAGCCAATTTCTATGGGTCACTTACGTTCGACAGTAATTGGTAACTCCTTAGCCTTAATTATGGAAAAAAATGGTTATCACCCAATCAAGATTAACCATTTGGGAGACTGGGGAACGCAATTTGGTAAATTAATTACCGCATATAAACTATGGGGTAGTGAAGAAGATGTAAAGGCTGATCCAATCAACAAACTTTTGGAATACTACGTTCGTTTCCATAAGGAAGATAAGGAGAAACCGGAACTAGACGACATTGCTCGGGACTGGTTCAAGAAGTTGGAAGATGGCGACGAAGAAGCTACTAACCTATGGAAATGGTTCCGTGAAGTTTCGTTGCAATCCTTCAAGCAAATTTACGATAAATTAGGGATTACGTTTGATTCTTACAAAGGGGAAGCCTTCTATAACGATAAGATGGATGAAATCGTCCAAATTTTGGAAGATAAAAACCTCTTAAAAGAAAGCCGCGGAGCGCAAGTCGTCGATTTGGAAAAGTACAACTTGAACCCAGCCTTAATTAAGAAGACCGATGGGGCCACCCTTTACATCACCCGGGACTTGGCAGCAGCCCTTTACCGTTACCGGACTTATAACTTTGTCCAATCACTTTACGTGGTTGGTGCCGAACAAACTAACCACTTTAAGCAATTAAAGGCCGTATTGAAGGAAATGGGCTATGACTGGTCTGACGACATCCACCATATTCAATTTGGTTTGATTACGTTGAACGGAAAGAAATTGTCCACCCGTTCAGGTCGGGTTGTCCTCTTGGATGAAGTCTTGAATGACGCGGTAACCTTGGCGAAGAAGCAAATCAACGAAAAGAACCCTGATTTAGCTAATGCCGACACGGTTGCAAAAGAAGTTGGGGTTGGCGCGGTAGTCTTCCATGATTTGAAGAATGAACGGACGAACTCCTTTGACTTTAATCTTGAAGACGTTGTGCGTTTTGAAGGGGAAACTGGTCCATACGTACAATATAGTCGGGCACGGGCAGAAAGTATCCTTCGGAAGGCTGATAGCGAAGTTACAACTGACCAATTGAAGATTACGGATGCGAATGCTTGGGATACCTTAAAAGCGTTGCAAGAGTTCCCAAGTGTAGTTCAACGTGCAGCAGCTCAATACGAACCATCAGTTATTGCGAAGTACGCCTTGAGCTTAGCGAAATCCTTCAATAAGTACTACGCAAATTCGCGGATTCTTGCCGACGATGCTGAAAAGCCAGCACGGTTAGCGTTAGTTAAGAGCGTTAGCTTAGTGCTTGAAGAAGCATTGCGCTTGCTTGGCGTTAAGGCACCGGAAGAAATGTAAAATAAATCGCTAAATATTGTTAAAAGGAAACCAAGTGCGAAAGTGCTTGGTTTTTTTTAGTGAAAACGAATGGGCGGTTGGGATTATTAAAAATTTAGTATTCTCACTAAAATTTAATATAAAGAACAAATTGCGTTTTTTTTGCCAAAAGCTACGGATTTTAAACGGTTCTCTTCAGGTTACTTTGGCTACAGATTTTTCTAAGATAGATGGCGTTAATTCGATTTACAAAAAGGAGTTTTTTCATGATTTCGCCAACTATTCAAACGGAAATTAAAGAATTTTATTTGGCACAACCAGACTTTGGAAATTTACCCATGCAGGAAATAGAACGACTAAGTGAAGCTACACGACTTAAACGGGTGCACCGGGGACAGTGGCTTTTTGACCAAGGTGAGGAGTTTAGCCGGGGATATTTTTTGAAAAACGGACACGTGAAGGTCACGGCGGTAAATGCGGAAGGTGACCTTACTTATCTATCATTTTTAACTCCCCAGGCATTTTTTCCGCTAAGGGGCATTCTTAATGGTGAAGAATACTGTTATAATTCAATTGCGATCACTGATTTAGAAGTATACATAGTTCCGATAGCAGAAATTCGACGGGTAATTATTCATAACTATGCTTGTTTAGTTTCCTTTACCCAGCGAATGGAGCAACTGGTGGAGCGAACAACTAGTTTAATTGAACAAACAACCAGTTCAAACGCTACTCAACGAGTTTGCCAAGTACTAAGTGGCTTAAAAAAAGAATATGGACAAAGACGGGGAACGGTACAACAAATTCCGTTTCAAATTTTGTTAAAGGATTTAGCGGTGTTGAGTGGGACCACGACAGAAACGGTGACGGCAGTTGTTAAACAGCTTCAACAACAAAACAGGTTAAGGTATAATCGAAAGATAATTTCGTTTATTTGATTTAGGACGGGGATGAATTATGAAGAAAGACGTACGACGCGATAAAATTTTAGATTTAATCAGCGAAAAACCAATCTCTACACAATTGGAGTTACTTCAAGCATTAGCGGATGCCGGGATCAAAACTACCCAGGCAACCCTTTCACGTGACATTAAAGAAATGCACTTAGTTAAACAGGCGGATATTACCGGAGCTTTATCTTATCGGGTGATGGATTCTAAGGAACAAGTAGAACCGGACAACAGTCCAATTCGAGAAGTTTTTCAGGAAAGTGTGACTAAAATTACCCAGGTTCAGTTTATCAACATTGTAAAAACCGAGCCGAACCATGGGAACCGGGTGGCGGCAGTAGTTGATGACGCAAATATTGAAGAAATCCGGGGAACGCTTGCGGGATTTGACACTTTAGTCATATTTAGCGCGGACGTCGACGAAGCTACTAGTTTAAATCAAAAATTAAACGAATTGATGCAGGAACAATAAAAGCGAGGAAGCTTTCCAAAAGTTAGGTCAACTTAGTCAGGATTCAAGTAGAATCTACTTTGCAAGCAATGTGCGGGGCTAATTAGCGTAACTAGCGGAAGTTTTCTCGTTTTTAAGTATTAAGACCAGTTTAAAAAGCTTTCGTAGGCAAAAGAAGCCTTATAGAATATGATAAAATACCAACAGTATCGTAATCTGTAATGAGGTAATGATTAAATGGAAAATTTTTGGAATGCGATTAAAGTATTTCTGCAAAAAATAGGGGGCTTTTTTAGCTGGATTTGGCAAAAAATCCACCCATTTTTACACAAGTACTGGCATCGTTATCAACTAACCCGCTGGATTATCGTTGTCGTTTTAGCGGTTATTTTTTTAGCTAGCGCAGTTTTAACGTATCAGGCTAAGACCGCAAACGTTAAAAATTTAAAGGCGGCTTTATCGCAGCCAACGTTAGTTTACGATAAACATAATACGAAAGCGGGCAGCTTATATTCGCAAAAGGGAACGTGGGTAGACTTAGATAAAATTTCGCCCAACGTGCAAAATGCGGTGATTGCTACCGAAGACCGTAATTTTTATAAAGAATATGGTTTTTCGGTGAAGGGGATCGCGCGCGCCTTCGTTATGTATGGTGTAAATAAGGTACTTGGGAGGAACTACATTTCTGGGGGTGGAAGTACGCTAACCCAACAACTGGTGAAAAATGCCTTCCTCTCCCAACAGCAAACCTTCACGCGAAAAGCTAAAGAATTGTTTTTATCTATTGAAGTAGAAAATGTTTATACCAAGAAAGATATTTTAGCGATGTACCTAAATAACGCCTACTTCGGTAATGGAGTTTGGGGTGTTCAGGATGCCTCCGAACGCTACTTTGGGGAGAGTGCTTCCGAACTAACGGTTCCACAAGCGGCCGTATTAGCAGGAATGCTGACCAACCCTAGTGCATATAATCCGGATGACCACCCGAAAAATGCGCTTTCCCGACGGAACGTCGTCTTGAATTTGATGGCGGAAACGGGCAAAATTTCCGATGCGCAAGCTAAGAGTTATGCTCAAACCCCAATTGTTACGTCTAATAACTACTCTAATGAGGATGGTTATAAATATCCTTACTACTTTGACGCAGTAATTGACGAAGCAATTAACCGTTACGGACTAACCGAGTCTGACATTATGAACCGTGGTTACAAGATTTACACTTATCTAGACCAAGGCAGCCAGGAAGGAATGCAGGATACGTTTGATAACGCAAGCAACTTCCCAAGCAACGCCACCGACGGTACAAAAGTCCAGGCTGCTTCAGTAGCGGTCAACGCTGATGATGGCGGGGTTGAAGCCATCGTCGGGGGGCGTGGTGAGCACGTCTTTCGGGGATATAACCGGGCTACCCAAATTAAACGGCAACCCGGTTCGACGCTGAAACCGATCGCGGTATATGCTCCGGCACTCGCTAGTGGGTACAAGTATAGCTCAATTTTAGAAGACAAGCTCCAATCATACGGCACCAACCACTACAAACCGGAAAACTATAACAACCAGTATTCCGGCAAGATTCCGATGTACCAAGCGCTTGAACAAAGTAAGAATGCTCCAGCAGTTTGGTTGTTGAATAAAATCGGGGTGGATAAGGGCTATGACTATGTAAAGAAGTTTGGTCTTAATCCGAGTGAAGATGATAAAAACTTGGCCATGGCTCTTGGTGGTTTGACTAAGGGAGTTTCTCCAATTCAACTTGCTTCAGCATACACGGCCTTTGCAAATGACGGAAATATGTCTAAGCCACGTTTCATTCGGAAGATTGTCGATGCTTCCGGAAAAACGATCGTTAACAATACTCCCGAAAAGAAGCGGGTGGTTTCCAAGAAAGTTGCTAACGAAATGACCAGCATGATGATTGGCGTGTACGGCGACAGTTCGGGAACGGGATACGGGGCCGAACCAAGTGGTTATAAGATTGCCGGTAAAACGGGAAGTACCGAAGCTGATACGAGTGGAAATTCGGAAGCTACCCGGGATAAGTGGATGGTCGGCTACACTAAAGACGTTGTAGTAGCTACTTGGGAAGGTTTCGATGACACCAACAAGGACCACCATTTGGAAAACATTACCGGGGTAGGAATGAACAGCATGTTCAAGGCTGAAATGAGTGAAATTCTGCCAAATACTAAGGGAACCACTTTCCAAGTGAAATCAGCGTCATCGTTGGCAAATAATAACGGAAACAGTAACGCAAATAATCTTTGGGATAATATTGAAGATGGAACTTCTTCCATTAAGGACAGTATTTCGAAGGGAGCAAATGGTGTTAAAGAAAAGGCTGGCGAATTATTTGAGGACGCGAAAAAGTTTATCATGGGCCAGTGATTTCAGTATTAAAAATTAGTTCTAAATGATATAATTGAACTGTTAAATCAGAGGAGGCGCACTATGACTGTAAACATTTATGATACCGCAAATCAAATGGAACAAGAGCTCCGTCTAACCAACGAATACCAAAATTTGAAACAATCTTTTGAAAAAGTTCAACAAGATGAAAATGCTAGTGCTTTGTATAAGAAGTTTCAAGATATTCAAAGTTCGCTTCAACAAAAGCAAATGAACGGCGAAGAACTAAGCGAAGACGAAATTAAGAAGGTTCACGAAGTCGCTGGTGAAATTGAAAAGGTAGACTTGATTAAGGACTTGATGGACAAAGAACGGAGTCTCAATCAATTGATTAATGACGTTAATCAAATCATTATGAAACCTATCCAAGAATTGTATCAAGGCTAATTCTGGAATGGAATCGTGATGATCCACGTCTGGTAGTCGGTGAGGCGAATAACGTTAACCGATAATAAAATTGGTGAAGATAATAAAACGAAAAAGAGGCTGGAAAAGAATTTCCTTGGTAAAGGATAATTTTTCCAGCCTTATTTTTGATAAGAGCAAGTTTATTAAGGAGGAAGAACGATGAAATTCATGCACGTAGCGGATGTGCATTTGGGCAGCCCGTTTCGGGGGCTAAAAAACATTCCAGACCGGTTGCGTAAATTAGTGGTCAACTCGACGAAAGCGGCCTTTGCGAAGCTAATCCAAACGGCAATTGAGCGGCAGGTTGATTTTGTTTGCATCGTGGGTGATTTATTTGATACTCCACACCCTGATATTGATACCCTAAGTTTTGCGGTTGATCAGCTAGAACTGTTAAACGAGGCGCACATCCCAGTATTCTTGAGCTACGGAAATCACGACTATCTTAATGCTAAAATTCCAGCAGCCATCTTTCCGGCAAACGTAACGATTTTTGGGCCAGAAGTAGAAACCCAAGCGTTGACGGTGGCGGATGGCTCGACCGTGGGACTAACTGGATTTAGCTATGCCAAACGAGCAGAAGTAAATTCACGAATTGAAGAATATCCGGTCAATGACGGTCAGTTTGATTTTCGGATAGGTTTGCTACACGGTAGTATGGACGGGTTACGGACGAGTGAAGCTCATTACGCCCCGTTCACCTTAAATCAATTATTGAGCAAAAATTACGATTATTGGGCGTTAGGTCACATTCACAAACGTCAAGTTTTACACGAAGCCCCCGTAATTGCCTATGCAGGAAACACACAGGGACGGCACATTAATGAAGCCGGAGCCAAAGGTGCGAGTCTTGTCACTTTGCAAACTAATCAGCAAGCTACGGTAGAATTTGTCCGCAGTGACGTAGTTGAATGGCAAAGTTTAACGGTGACTCCGGAACCTGAAGCTGACTTTAAGCACGTATTGGGAGAGATTTTACAACAGGTAGCTTCGAAAACTTCGCCTTCTTTCAAGCTAATGAGTGTTAGTTTGGCCGGAAGCAACCATCTCGAATCCGAGGTTCTAGAGGAGTTAAGTAACGGATTAGGTCTAACCCAACTACAAAAGCAGTTAGAGTCCCAAGAAGAGTGGGTCTACCGAATTTTGTTAAAGGCTGACGAACAAACTCCGGTATTCTCGGAATTGGACCGTTCGTATTGGCAACAAGCCGCTCAGCAAGTCTTCACGCCCCAAACCGTTCAAGAGCAACTGGGCAGGTTAATGGAGTTAGACTTTATTGCTGAAGCCTACCAAGCAAATTTTAATCCTGAGGAGCTTCGTGAACGAGTTGAAATTATGCTACAACAACGCAACGCGCTGGGGGATGATTAATTATGAAAATCAAGCGAATTGAAATCTACGGATTTGGAAAATGGCAGAACGTAACCTTTGACTTACAAAATGACTTGCAAGTTTTTTACGGGATGAACGAAGCAGGAAAATCAACGTTACGACAATTTATTTATAGCGTCTTTTTTGGGTTTGCTCAGGGAAGGGGAAGCAACAAATATTTGAAATACGTACCTAAAAAAGGCCGCGGTTCGGCTGGTTATGGGGGTGCAATTGAAATTGAATACCAAGATCACCCATATCGAATTGAACGTGTGAAGGGGAAAAATGGTGGTACGGTAACCATTAAAGACTTAATTGACCAAAGCTCGGTCAGTCCGGACTTCCTAGGAGAAATTTTAGGCCCAATTGATCAACATACATACGAACGCCTATTAGGGTTCAACCAGAGTGATTTGGACGACTTTAACGATTTGGGAAACCGCGACGATTTAAGGCGACACATTTTAAGAATGGGCGCCGTGGGTAGTGAAGAATGGATCCAGTTTGAAAAAGACCTGAAAAAAGATGCCGATAAAATGCATACGGCTAGTTCGCGAACCCGTGAACTGGACAAGAAAGTTAAGCATTACGAACAAGCCAAGCAACATTTACAAGACGATCGGGACCAGCTTCCCGACTATCAAAGCGCCAAAGCTTTGGAAGACCAAAATCGCACGGAACTGCAAGGGGTTCGCCAACGGATCAATCAGTTGTCTAAGCAGACTAGTCATCAACAAACGTTGGTAGACGCCTGGAATAATTACCACCAGATTCTTACTCTGCGGCAACGGGTGCAAAACGCTTCAAAAGCAGATTTGCAATTAGACTTAGGTCAAGTTAGTCGGCTAGTGGACCAAATTCGAAAACTAACGGAAAATGTACAACGTACTCAGCAAAAATTGCGGGAGTTACCTGCCAACCCGCAAAAACCAGGTAACTTAGAGCAATTAACTGATTTACAAGCTAAGTTGCCGGTTGCGCAGGTTAACCACGACGAATTAATTAAGGCACAGCAACGCCAGACCGCGTTAACGAACCAGTTGACTGAACTACAAGAAAATAATTCGGTAGACTTAAATCAATTAAAACCGATGGATTCGGCAACGTTGAAGCAAGTTAAACAACTCCTGCAAAAGCAAGCTCAAACGGCTGCTGAAGTTAACCAATTAAGAAGTGTACCTGTCCGAACTTCCACAACTACGGGAAGAGCGGCCAACGTGAATTTGATTTGGGGCGTGGGCATTGTTTTAGCTGCCGTAGACTTTTTCTTACCAATTAACGTAATCGTTAAATTAATTTTGTTGGTCGTGATTGCTTTGGGCGGTTATGGTTTTGCTAAGCAAACTGGACGGTCCGAACAGCCAGATTCTGAATCAATGGATGCTTTACAAACCGCAGAAGAAAATAACCGACAAATCAACGACAAGCTTCACCAAGTTGGGGTACAGACTGGTTTTGACGTGGTGCCAGCAACGGAATGGGTATTATTACAAAGTGAGGTAGTTAGTTACCAACAAATTAAACAAGAATTAGCCGACCTCAAGCACCGGCAACAAACCTTACAAGAAAAGCTTGCTGATTTTTGGCGGACAGCCACTGCCGTATTGCAGATTGATGCGGCCGGCTCCCAACCAACTTTAGAAGAACTTACTGAACGGGTGACAAAGCAAATCCAACAAATTCAACATCAGCAAAGTGAAGTGCAAACCCGCAAAATTTTGACCCAAAATTTAGGGGAACAACAAACTGAATTAAAGCAAGCTCAAGATAAGTTTGGACAATTGGCAACTCCGCCGCTGGATGATCATTTTGATGAGTGGCTAGCCCAATTGACCGAAACGCAAAAACAGGCGGTCCGGTTGCGAGACTTAGAAAAAACGGTCGCCCCCGAACTCCAAGAGGAATTGCAAAAATATACGGACTTTACTGAGCTAAAAGAACAACAAGCGGTGTTAACAGAGCAATTACAACAATTAAAGGCTCAAGAACAAGCCCTGATGGATGAACGAACCCAGCGAATCGGAGAGTTAACCGGATTAAAGAACCAAATTGATATTTTAAATGAGCAACAGGCCCTTGCCGAAGAAGAAACTGAGCTAAAAGATTTAATTGACGAGTGGTTAACGCTACAATTAGGGGCAAAGTGGGTTGATGAAACGCTGGGGGTGGCCACTAAAGGACGGCTACCGTTGATTATTCAACAAGCCAACGAATACTTTGCTAAAATCACGAACGGACATTACCAGCAGGTTGAATTTGATAGTGACGACGCCATCCACGTGATTGACCAAACCGGACAAGCCTATGAACTAGGGGAATTATCCAAGGGAACTTTGGAACAATTATATATTTCCATCCGGTTTGCGTTTATGCAGGCGTTCGCGGATACGGTAGATTTGCCAATTATTATTGACGATGCTTTTGTGGCTTTTGACGACCGTCGTTTGGCAGAGACTTTTGGTTTATTAAAGCAAATTGCTAAGCAAACTCAAATTATTTATTTCTCAGCGAAAAGGGAAGTTTATCAACTAGTCGACCAGCATAACGTAGTGAATTTAAACGAAAAATAAGGGAGGAACGCAGATTTGACTAAGAAGTTAATTGATTTTCAAAATGATGAAGAAATGGAACTTTTTGTCTTGATTAAAAACGCTGAAAAGCGGGTAACTAAAACTGGTAAAGATTTTATCTCACTAGTTTTTCAAGACCGGTCGGGCGAAATTCGCGGAAATTATTGGGACGCTAAGCCAGCCGATTTTGAACAATTTCAATCAGGACGCGTGGTACTTTTAAAAGGAAAGCGTGAAACGTATAAGGGAGCACCCCAGGTTAAAATTATGGCAATGCGTCTAGCAACGGAAGAAGAACCTGACGATCCCACCACGTATACTGAAAAAGCTCCCGTATCGGCGAGCGAATTACGGGAAGCTTTTGCGCAATTAGTATTTGAAATCAACAATCCGGATTGGAACCGGGTGGTACGTTATCTATTAAAGAAGTATGATCAGCAGTTTTTCAGTTTTCCAGCGGCCAAATCTAATCACCACGCCTTTGAAGGCGGGCTGGCTTTCCATACTTTATCAATCGTGAAACTAGCTAAGGCGGTTGCACAGCAGTACGAAAATATTGACCAATCGCTATTAATTGCCGGCGCAATTTTACACGACTTAGGTAAAACCATCGAATTGTCAGGGCCGGTAGCTACCCAATACACTGTTGAAGGTAACCTTCTGGGGCACATCGTAATTATTGATGAAGAAGTGGTGGAAGCTGCGCAAGCATTAAAAATTGATCCAAATGGCGAATCAATGGTATTATTGCGCCACTTGTTAGTTTCCCACCATGGGCTGCGCGAATACGGTTCGCCAATTGAACCACACATGTTAGAAGCGGTAGTATTGCATTCGTTAGATGATTTAGATGCCCAAATCCAAATGGTATCGGGGGCATTAAAGAATACGGACGAAGGTCATTTCAGTGAGCGGATTTTTGGGATGGACGGGCGTCGTTTCTACAAACCACAAGTTAAGTAATCAATTCGTTAGTCGATTAGTGGAAAGGCTAAGCTATGAATCGACCAATGCGTATAAAATAAAAAAGAGGCGAAATTTTTCGCCTCTTTTTATTACGGGTAATTAAATTATTTGCTGCTTGATGAAGATGAAGAACTACCTAAGTAGTCGTCTAAGACGTTCTTAAGGTCCTTATCCTTAATAGTAACGTTACCTTTCTTAAGTACCTTAGTAATTACTTTACGAAGGGTAGCACTATCACTCATGTCTTTATTCCAGATCCGTTCCTTTAATTCTTTAGTATGGTCGGACATCTTACCCTTAGCAGGCTTGTCGATCATCTTGATTACTTGGTAACCGTATTGTGTCTTAACTGGCTTAGTAGTGTACTTGCCTTCGTCAAGTTTGAATGCGGCGTCCTTAAAGTCAGAATCTAAAGTAGTGTTGGTATCGTCAAATGGAGCGATTTTACCACCCTTGTTCTTGCTTGAAGAATCAGTAGAGTACTTCTTCGCTAACTTAGCAAAATCCTTACCGTCGTTAAGTTGTTTGATTACGTCTTCGGCAGTTGATTTTTTAGAAACTAAGATTTGCGCTACGGTAACCTTTGGTTGGTATGATTTCCATTCCTTTTTAAGATCAGAATTGCTAATCTTGTCGATGTCCTTAACGGCTTCCTTCAATAGTAGGTTAGAACGAATTTGCTTACGTAAAGAAGATTCGGTCATCCCGTTTGAAGCCAAAACGTCCTTGAATGAAGAACCGTATTGATCTTTATAAGTATTGTATTGCTTGTCAACAGCCTTTTTGGTAACTTTGTCCCCGTATTGTTTTTCAAGAACCTTGTTAACAATCATTTCTTGTAAAACTTGCTTACCATTTGAAGTGTCCTTCAAACTACTGTAGTACTCATCTTGAGTAATTTTACCACCTGAAGTAGTGGCAACGGTCTTGCTACCACACGCTGCTAAGGTAAAAGCCATCGCAATGCTAGCGAATCCAAGTAAAACTTTTTTCATTAAATCCACACATCCTAACAATATATTAGTTAAACTCAGCATCTATCATAACATAATTAGTATTTTGATAAACTTTTTCGGATAATCTTAAGAAAATATTTGGCTCATTTTCTTTTTTTATCAACAACTTCCTTTTGTACTTGGTTAAGCTCGTTGCTAAGATGGTTTTGCAACTCATTAATTTTTGCCATCCGCGGCTTCAACTTGTATTGGAAACGGTCGACCGATTGTTGAATTTCGTTAAGGGTCTTTTCACTCTTTTTTAACTCTACTCGTACCTGAGCCATATTTAGGCGTAGACTTTGTAACGAGTCCACAAAATCACTAATGGCTTGGGCGTAGGCTTTGACAGAATGTTTTAAATCTCTTAAAAAGTGGGGATGCTGGCTAACGTATTTAACGGATTGCCATCCGATCCACGAACCCACAATTCCCTTTAACCAAGGGTGTCGTTTATCTTTTGCCATGCTATTCACCTAAATTATCTTTGATTTGATTTTGAATTTTGGTTAATTGAGCTTCATCGTAGTGACTACTATTGTCAACAAACCGCATGCCAAAATCGTCATGGTCGGTGTAACGAGGAACGAGATGGAAATGAGAATGGAAAACGCTTTGGTACGCGATTTTGCCATTATTGTTAATAATATTCATTCCCTTAATGTCCGGATTGCTATCGCGGACGGCTCTGGCAATCTTAGGTATCCGTGAGAATACGTCAGCCGCAAGTTGGGGATCGTAACTGAAAATATCTGGAACGTGCTTTTTGGGAATTACTAATGTATGGCCGGGAGTTCCTTGCGAAATATCCAGAAAGGCTTTTACCACGTCGTCTTCGTAGACGGTGTAGCTAGGGATATCGCCACTGATGATTTTACAAAATACACAATTTTCGTCCATAAAATTACCTCCAATACAAAACTTGTCTTATACAGGCTAATTATACACGAAAATTGCGTAATTGTGCGGATTGACGACCGGGTTTTCGACGGGGATGTGGTATAATCGATGAGAGATTTTTAATACGATTGGGGATTATAAATTGACGCTAAAGATTGAGCATTTGACCGGTGGATACACGCAAACGCCAGTCATTAAAGACATAAATTTAGAAGTGCATGAAGGAGAACTAGTCGGCTTAATTGGGTTAAATGGTGCTGGAAAGTCAACTACCATTAATCACGTAATTGGTTTATTGCAGCCCATGCAAGGATCCATTAGTTTGGACGACGTTCAACTAAGCCAGCAGCCGGCGGCATACAAAGCCCAGTTGGCTTACATTCCGGAAATGCCTGTGCTGTATGATGAATTAACCTTAAGAGAGCATTTAGAACTGACTATTAAAGCTTACGAACTTGATAAGGAAGCTGCGTGGCAACGGGCAATGCGGCTTTTAGAAAAGTTCCGGTTAGCAAATAAGTTGGAATGGTTTCCAGCTAACTTTTCTAAAGGGATGCGGCAAAAGGTGATGATTGTTTGTGCCTTTATGACTGATGCCCGACTTTTTGTGATTGACGAGCCATTCTTAGGTTTGGATCCTTTGGCGATTGATGATCTCTTGGGGATTATCAACGAAAAGAAAGCACAAGGAGCGGCAGTCCTCATGTCTACCCACGTGCTTGACACGGCGGAAAAATATTGCGACCGATTTGCTTTGCTAAACGAAGGGGAATTAAAGGCGGTTGGCACGCTTAACGATTTTCAAGCTCAATTTAACGCTCCCAAAGCCAGTTTGAACGATATCTATTTAGCAATTGCAAAGGGTGAGCGGCATGAATGAACTCTGGCAACGACGCGCTAAAGATTATCAAAATGAAATCCTCAAATATTTAAAATACGTATTAAATGATCACTTAGTTTTAGCACTACTATTCTTTGGCGGTGGACTGGGACTGGCGTATGCTAATTGGCTAAAGACATTGCAACCTTTACCAAGCTATGGGTTGTGCTTGGTGGTGGTAGTTACGTTCCTGTTAACCTTATTTGGACAACCCGTGCTATTGTTAAAAAACCCCGACCCAGTATTTTTGTTAGGGCAAGAAAAAAACATTGCGAGCTACTTAAAAAAATCGTTACGCCGGACGCTAATTTCGGCTTTGGTGCCGGTCGGAATTGGTAGCATAATACTTTTTCCGCTTTTAGCCCTGGCTTTTCATCAGTTAGTTTGGGTACTGACGGTGATTTTAACGACGGTGTTAGGTAGCTTTGTGAACATATTAACTCGTTACCAAGGCTATTATTTTGCAGGTTCCCGGCTAGGGCGGGGGATTACTCTGGTCATTGACGCAATTATTGTTAGCTTGGTTACGGTACATCCCTTAATTGCTGCTACATTAATGGTGATCTGGCTGTTGTTAGAATGGCGACGTTTAGGATGGTTGATGAAAAATGGGCGCTTTGACTGGCAATCCGCAGTAGAGGCGGAGCAAAAGCGCATGGGGCGGTTATATCGTTTCTTTAGCTTATTTACCACCGTGAAAAACTTACCTGTTAAAGCTAAACGGCGCCGTTATGCGGACGGGGTGGTAAAGTTCTTGGCGGGAAAATCATCGATGTTTTCCTATTTATACTCGATTATGATTGTGCGTAGCGGTGATCGAGGAAGCTTAATGCTACGACTTTTATTTTTGGGGATGTTAGTTTCAGCGTACAGCGATCAAATGTGGTTGAAATTAATGGTAGGAGCTTTAACGACCTATCTGATAGTTATTCAGTTAGTTGACGTATATCGGCCGGTTCAGGCAAACACAATGGTGCAGGTGTATCCCGTTGATGCAGAAATGGCGCAAAGGGGCTTGTTATCTGTCTTAAAAAGAATCATACTATTAAGCGCGATTTTAGTGACACTAGCTGGTTGTGTAACTAACTTTACAATTGCGTTTTTAGGGTGGGCGGTCGTAGTTCAGTCGGCGACGACGCTATGGCTAACCCGGTGGCTTGTGCCACGTTACATTAAAAAAATAAACAAATAAAAGAGGTAATTATGCGAGTAAGAAATAAACCTTGGGCTCCAAAATTAATTGCGGAACACCCTGAAATGGTCGTGGAAAATGGTCAAGCTTATAAAGGAAAGTGGCATGAACGTTTTGCCAAGCAACAACCACTATGGATTGAAGTGGGGACTGGAAAGGGCCAATTTATTATCAATATGGCCAAAAAATACCCCCAATATAACTTCATTGGGATTGAAATTCAAAAGACGGTGGTGGCAATTGCCTTAAAGAACGCTTTAGCCGAAGAATTGCCTAACTTACAATTTTTGCATGCAGACGGTGCAGAATTAACCGATTATTTTGCGGATGGCGAAGTGGACCAACTCTTTTTAAACTTTTCGGATCCTTGGCCTAAAACCCGGCATGAAAAACGCCGATTAACTTATAAAAGCTTCTTAAAAGTTTATGAACAAATTTTAGTTGAACATGGTAAATTAGAATTTAAGACGGATAACCAAGGACTATTTGAATATTCATTGACGAGCTTGAATAATTACGGGATGGTTTTTGAAGGAGTCTGGCTAGATTTACACAATAGTCCGGAAAATGCAGACAATGTGGAGACGGAATACGAACATAAGTTTAGTGAAAAAGGCCAACCAATCTACAAGTTAGTTGCTCATTTTTAGATTAGGCAACTAAGCCGGCAAACTCACAAAAATAGCCGAGAAAATTTTTCTCGGCTTGCTTTGGTTATAATTAAGAAATTAACGACGGTAAATGTCGATAATTGTACCGGTGTATGCATCGGCAATGAACTCATATTGAATTAGTTCGTTATTTTCGTACTTAGTGATTCCTCCGTAATATACGGAGGCTTTTAAACCGTGACGGTTGAGGGGAGATGGCTTGGATTCAATCCAAGCGCCTTCAACGGGTCCCTTTTCTTCAAAGGAACGTCGAACGCGGGCAAGTGCGGCTTGGGGCCGAACTTTACGGTGTCCCTTGACTTGGGTGGCCACCAGCGTTCCCACGGCGAATGAAGTTAAAGCGGTAATGGTTAATGCGGTTAGCGCAGATGTTTTAGATGACATGAAAACACTTCCTTTTCCACTAATTCTAACATTAATGGGAAGGGTTTGAGAATTAAAAAGTAATATTTAAGGAGAATTGAAATGTTAGTAGCTAGTTATAATCCAAAAACAATGGGAGATATTTTAATTACCATGGTCAATCCTGACGCGGAAAAACAAGCCGTGGAACAAAAAGAAAACGTAGTGCGGATTTTTGATGTCGATAGTAACGTTACTACCGGGTATAACTTCTTGGAAGTTAGCACCAAATTACCTGATTTAGAAGGACACGGACCAGTTACTCTAACCACTGCACAGGTTGCAAAGTTGAACGAGCAGTTACGTCAAGCAGGATTTGAAGACGAGTTAGTTGCTGACGAAAGCCCTAAATTTGTGGTTGGATACGTTAAGGCAGTTAAGCCACACCCTGATTCTGACCACCTACAAATTACCGAAACCGAAGTTGATAACGGCGAAATTCTACAAATCGTTAGTGGTTCGCCTAATATGAAAGCTGACATTAAAGTTGTGGTTGCTAAGGTAGGAGCCATGATGCCCGATGGGATGATTATTTGGCCGGGTGAACTCCGGGGCGTATCTAGCAACGGAATGATTGCTTCTGGCCGGGAATTAAAATTAAAAAATGCGCCGCAAAAAAAAGGTGCACTGATCTTACCAGATGATTTTGAAGTGGGAACGGCTTTTGATTTCGCTAAGGGAAATCATATTTTTGACTAATAAGGGAAGGATTTAAATGGTTAAATACGATGGACCGGCTTTTTTTCGCAAAAAAGGCCTTAAAATGGACGACCATTCGGTTAAACAGCCAACGGATTCAGCGGAGAGCTTGAAGTCGGATCATCCATTTACGCCCGCAATCCAGCAAAAATTAGCACAAAGGCAAGCACCTGACGCTGAACCAAACGGGTTCAAAAATGAAGTTGAAGATTCAACGCGTTTGAAGTCGAAGTCAACTAGTTCAACCGGCAGCCGACCAGTCCGCCGATTCCGGTTACCAATTAGTAATTACGAATTAACTCGGCGACCTTTACCAAAATTAAATCAAGCTAAGCGCCAACTAACTAGTCGGCAGGAATTAAACGATTCGTCGTTTGACGAGCCGGAAATCAACAACTCTGACGCGGCAACTCCTGTAGGAGCGCAAAAGGATTTCTTATCAAGTGCCGCTCCAATAGCATCGAAAACCAAGCCAACTGCTCAAGTAGGATCCTCGTCTGCAGCGATTACCCCGGTCTCGTCGCAACAAGCAGTCAAGAGTGCGGCTCCAGTTAGTGCGGGAACGAAAAGCGATTTCCAACCAATGGCGGCCCCCAAAAAATTTAATAATCCGAAGAGGACTTTACAAAAACCTGCCCGAACAGTTAGTGCACCGCCAGTTTCAGTAGCCCAAGAAAGCACTAAGCAATTGATGGGATATCATTTTCCAAGTTTAGATCTATTGCCAGATCCCGTTGTTCAAGACGGTGCAGAAGACCAATGGGTTGCCGATCAAGCACAACGGTTAGATGACGCGCTAAGTGCCTTTGAAGTTGCTGCTAAAGTAGTTAACTGGACGGTCGGACCAACCGTTACCCAGTTTGAAATTGAACTAGGGCGGGGCGTTAAAGTTAACAAAATCACTAATTTGACGGATGATTTAAAGTTGCAATTGGCGGCGCGGGATATTCGAATTGAAGCCCCAATTCCTGGAAAAAACACCGTTGGAATTGAGATTCCTAATCCCCATCCACGACCAGTGCCACTTAGTGAAATCATTAAGTCACCGGTATTTCAAGAAAGTAAGTCTCCGCTTACGATTGCCTTAGGGGTGGATTTGTTTGGTAAGCCACAGGTTTATGATTTGCGGAAAATGCCACACGGACTGATCGCTGGGGCTACCGGATCTGGTAAAAGTGTGTTCATAAATAGTGTGTTGGTTTCCTTATTGTATAAGGCGACTCCACAAATGCTCAAATTGCTGTTGATCGACCCGAAAGCCGTCGAAATGGCTCCGTACAACCGACTACCACATTTACTAGCACCCGTGATTTCGGATCCTCAAGCAGCGGCTGCAGCCTTGAAATGGGTCACCAATGAAATGGACCAACGTTACGAACGCTTAGCAGCTGCAGGAGCGCGTAATTTAGAGCAATTTAACGAAAAAGCTCGGCAAGCTGGGGATGATGCTAACCAAATGCCTTATATCGTGGTAATTATTGACGAGTTAGCTGATTTAATGATGGTCTCGGCAACGGAAGTGCAAGATTACATCGTGCGAATTACTCAAAAAGCACGGGCCGCGGGAATTCACTTGCTGATTGCTACTCAACGGCCTAGTGTAGACGTAGTTACGGGGCTAATTAAAAACAACATTCCGACCCGGGTGGCATTTATGGTTTCTAGTCAAGTGGATTCGCGTACCATTTTAGACCAAAGTGGGGCAGAACGGCTACTTGGACGAGGAGACATGCTGTTTCTTGGTAATGGGAAGAGTAATCCAGTGCGTTTACAAGGTGCGTTTATTAGTGACGCGATTGATGCAATTGCTGATTTTGTTCGCGAACAAGCGGCTCCGCACTACGCCTTTAATCCAACTGAATTAAAGGAGCGAAGCGCAGAGTTAGATAGTACGGATGAATTAATGGACGACGTACTCGAATACATTGCCCAAGAAGACACTATTTCAACTTCAAAACTACAACGAGTCTTTTCGATTGGGTACAACCGGGCGGCAACGATTATCGACCAATTAGAAGAGTCGGGATACGTCTCCGCATCTCGCGGTTCCAAGCCACGGGAAGTTTTTTATCGCCCAGAAGAAAATGACGATTGATATTGTGGTAAACTGAAAACAATTTATAATGGGAGTGGTCAAGGTGGATAAAGATACAATTTATTATTTTATTGGGATTAAAGGGTCCGGTATGAGCTCTTTAGCGTTGATTTTACATGACGAAGGTTATCAAGTTGAGGGTTCTGACGTGGACGGTTACGTGTTTACCCAAGACGGTCTTGCTGCAGCAGGCATTAAAGTTTTACCTTTTAATCCAGACAATTTACGTGAAGGATTAACGGTAATTGCGGGGAACGCCTTTACTGACGATCATCCTGAAATTAAACGGGCACGTGAAATGGGCTTAAAGGTCATTCGTTACCATGAATTTTTAGGACAACTACTAGCTTCGTACACTAGTATCGGGGTAGCTGGGACGCATGGAAAGACCAGTACCACCGGGTTGTTGGCTCACGTACTTGGTGGAGTTGACAAGACTAGTTATTTAATCGGTGATGGAACTGGAAAAGGGGTCCCTGATGCCCGCTTCTTCGTGTTTGAAGCTGACGAGTATCGTAGACACTTCATTGCCTACCATCCGGATTACATGATCATGACTAACGTTGACTTTGATCACCCCGACTATTATAAGGATTTAGCCGACGTTGAAAGTGCCTTCCAACAAGCAGCTAGCCAAGTTAAAAAGGGTCTTTTCGCTTGGGGAGAAGATGAAAGCTTACGGAAACTACGTGCGGACGTCCCGGTTTATTATTACGGAACCGCAGATAACGATGATTTCCAAGCTAAAAACATCGTTCGGACTACTACGGGATCAGAATTTGATGTGGAACACCAAGGCCAACCAATTGGACACTTTAAAATTAACCTTTTTGGTGAACACAACGTTCTCAATACGTTAGCCGTAATTGCGGTGGCTTACTTTGAAAAGATTGACTTAGCACTAGTACAAAAAGAATTGTTATCCTACCAAGGGGTAAAACGACGCTTTTCAAAATCTACGGTAGGCGATAACATTTTGATCGATGATTATGCGCACCATCCATCAGAAATCAAAGCAACTTTAGATGCTGCTCGACAAGAATTTCCGGATAAGAAAATTGTGGCGGTATTTCAACCCCATACTTATACCCGAACGGCCGCATTGTTAGATGGGTTTGCTAAGAGTTTGAGCCTTGCTGATCAAGTTGTTTTGACCGAGATTTTTGGCTCGGTTCGTGAAGCAAATGGCAAGGTTTCGTCACAAGATTTGGCTAACTTAATTGGCCATGACACAAAGATTATTCATGAAGATGACCTATCTGCATTAGCTGATCAACATAATGCGGTACTAGTTTTCATGGGTGCAGGAGACATCCTAAAATACGAAGATGCTTATAAAGCCTTAGTTAAGGAAAAGTAAATATTTGACCTTTCCTGACTTTAATTGATAGCCTTTTAGTCGCTTTCTTGTTACAATATGGGAAAGATTAAATGGGGGGATCAATTTGGATCAACAACCAAGAGTAATAAATAATACGGTCGGCTTAAACCGATTTTTAACTAAAATGTACGGTTGGATGGCAGCCGCAGTCGCTTTTTCGGGAATCATTGCTTATCTCGGAGCTACGGTATGGCGCCCAGCAGTGATGACGTTTTTAAGTCAAGGACGAATGGGGATTTGGTTGATTTTTATCGCGCTGTTTCTGTTCATGATTTTTGGGCAGAAGGCGGCGTTACAAAACCCAACGGTTAGTTTTCTAATGCTATTTGCGTTCTCGGGATTCTTTGGAATCACCCTTTCAAGTGTGTTTATGCTATTCAGCATTGGCACGATTGCGGGGGCTTTCTTCTCGGCCGCAGCAGTTTTCATCGTGATGAGTGTAATCGGGTTGACTACTAAGCGTGACTTGTCACGGTTAGGGACCCATTTGCTAGCTGCTTTAATCGCAATGGTGGTTGTTTCGGTAATCAACTTATTTTTCTTGCATAGTAGTGCGGTAACCTTCTTCTTCTCCTTAATTGGAATTGTGATTTTCGCTGGTTTATCAATGTTTGATACGGCCTCAATGAAGAACCTTTATTTAAGCTACGGAGATCGAGTTTCCGAAACGGGACTAGCCATTCAAGGTGCATTTAGTTTATATCTAGATTTTATTAATTTATTCCAGTACTTCTTAACCATTTTTGGTTGGAGTCGGGATTAGGCAAAAATTTAATTCTCATTTTAGAACCGAAGGTCAATCTTGTTCACGTTGACCTTCGGTTTTTGGTATGATTAAGGGAGATAGAAAACGGAGGAAGCTATGGCAAAAGATAAGTTATTGTTAATTGATGGGAATAGTATTGCATTCCGTTCTTTTTTTGCGTTACATAATTCGCTAGAAAAGTTCAAGAATCCCGATGGACTGCATACTAACGCAATTTTTGGGTTCAATAAAATGTTAGACAGCATTTTAAAACAATACCAACCCACGGCGGCGCTGGTTGCTTTTGATGCTGGAAAAACCACTTTCCGGACGGAAATGTATGATGATTATAAAGGTGGGCGTTCAAAAACTCCACCAGAGTTGTCAGAACAGATGCCTTACCTCAAACAGTTACTGACCGGATACGGTATCAAAACTTATGAATTACCTAACTATGAAGCTGACGACATCATCGGAACGTTATCGTTGGAAGCAGAACACGACGGCTATGAAGTCGTGGTCGTTACTGGGGACCGTGATTTGACCCAATTAAGTAGTGCAGAAACGACCGTTGCGGTGACCAAAAAGGGGGTCAGCGAGGTTGAAGAATATACTCCGGACCACGTTGAAGAAAAGCTAGGTATTTCGCCTAAACAAATCATCGATTTAAAAGGCTTAGCGGGTGATAGCTCCGATAATTATCCTGGAGTTACCAAGGTCGGAGAAAAGACCGCCCTTAAGTTACTCAAACAGTTTGGCACGATTGAAAATCTCTACGATCATTTAGATGATTTGAAGCCAAGCAAAATGAAGGAACACCTAATTGAGGATCGGGACGCAGCCTTTACGTCAAAAACATTAGCAACCATTAAAAGAGATGCTCCCGTAGAAATTGGATTGGCAGACTTAAAATATAATGGTAAAAACGTTACCTTTTTACAGGAATTTTATCAAAAGATGAAGTTTCGGAGTTTCTTAGCGACGTTACAACAAAATGAACCAACGGAAGAAAAAGCAACCGAAAAACTCGCTTATCATGTACTGACGAAGGACACGTTGCCAGACTTTTCCAAATGGGGGAAGGAAATTAACTTCTATTTGGAAATGCCCGAAAAAAATTATCACTTATCTGAATTTTGTGGGTTTGCAATTGGCAACCAGCAAGAAATCTGGGCTAGTGATGACGTGGAATTGTTAAAAGAACCAGCTTTATCCGCAGTGTTAGCTGATCCTGACGTGGTGGTAAACGTTTTTGACGGGAAACGGACTTACGTAGGACTACACCGGCTTGGTGTGACCCTAAAAGCCATTAACTATGACATTTTGTTGCAGTCCTACTTGTTAGATACCAATGATAATTCTAACGATTTAGGACAACTTGCTCACGAGCACGATATTGAAGATATCAAAACTGATGCTGAAGTTTATGGTACCGGAGCAAAACGAGCCGTGCCAGAAAAAGATGTTTTATTAGAACACCTTGCGCATAAGATTGACGTAATTGGCGAATTAGGCCGGCGTTTGCAAGAAGAATTGATTAATAACCAACAGGCCGATTTATATTGGAAAATTGAATTGCCGCTGTCGATCGTACTTGCGAAGATGGAGATCAGTGGAATTAAGGTTGATCGAGACCGGTTAGGAGCGATGCAAAGCGAACTTACCGAGCGGCTTAGCGAATTAGAAAATCAAATTCACCAAGAAGCTGGAGAAGAATTTAACATTAATTCTCCTAAGCAATTGGGGCATATTTTATTTGAAAAGCTGGAATTTCCGGTAATTAAAAAGACCAAGACCGGATACTCTACGGCAGTTAACGTCCTCGAAAAATTGCGTGGGTATTCGCCAATTATTGACCATATTTTAGATTATCGTACAATTTCTAAAATTAAGTCTACGTATGCAGATGGTCTGTTAAAGGTGGTACATTCTACCGACCAAAAAGTGCACACCACGTACCAACAAACTTTAACCCAAACGGGACGGCTTTCCTCGACAGATCCGAATTTACAAAATATTCCGATTCGAATTGAAGAAGGAAAGAAAATTCGGCAAGCGTTCGTTCCGTCACACGAAGGTTGGCACATTTTATCTTCTGATTACTCACAGATTGAGCTGCGGGTGTTAGCCCACATTACGGGAGACCATCATTTACAAGAAGCATTTAAAAAGGACGAAGATATTCACTCAAGTACTGCGGTGCGTATTTTTGGGTTGAAGGATGCTAGTGAGGTCACTCCTAACATTCGTCGGCAAGCAAAGGCGGTCAACTTTGGGATTGTCTACGGAATTAGTGATTATGGACTTTCGCAAAATATCGGCATTTCCCGTAAGGATGCTAAACGATTTATTGACACCTACTTTAAGGAATATCCTGGAGTAAAGAAGTATGTGGATAGTTCGGTTGAGACTGCGCGGGAAAAGGGCTATGTAGAAACAATTGCGCACCGCCGCCGGTACCTACCTGACATCCATGCTTCTAACTTTAGCGTTCGATCGTTTGCGGAACGAACCGCGATGAACACTCCAATCCAAGGAAGCGCGGCTGATATTATTAAAATTGCAATGATTAATATGCAAAATGAGTTAGAAAAGCGGCAGTTAAAAACCAGAATGTTGCTGCAGGTACACGATGAACTGATTTTTGAAGTGCCTGATGAAGAGATGAGCGTTGTTAAAGAGTTGGTTCCTAAGGTGATGGATTCAGCGGTTAAGTTAGACGTACCTTTGAAGGTGGAAACCTCATGGGGGAATAACTGGTACGACGCAAAATAACGGAGGAATGAATAATGCCTGAGTTACCTGAAGTAGAGACGGTTCGACGTGGATTGGTTGGCCTAGTGAAAGGTCGTACCGTTCAACGAGTGGTAGTACGGTACCCTAAGATGGTCAGTCCCGAAGCGGACCAATTTGCAGCAGAATTAAAAAATAAAACGATTGAAACAATTCGTCGTCGGGGGAAGTACTTAATTTTTGATTTCAACCACCAATTATCGATGGTTTCCCACCTTCGGATGGAGGGAAAGTACGCAGTCGTGGATCGCGATCAACCTTATGACAAGCATGACCACGTTATTTTTGAATTGGATGATGGGCAGGATTTACGGTATAACGATACGCGTAAATTTGGTCGGATGGTTCTAACTCCCACTGGCCAAGAGATGCAAGTTGGTGGATTAAAAACCATTGGACCAGAACCAACCCCGGAAACTTTGACGCTAGATTACCTTACGAAGGCCCTCCGAAGTCGTAAACGGGTGATGAAGAGCTTTCTTTTAGACCAGTCGTTAATTGCGGGATTGGGCAATATATATGCAGATGAGGTCTTGTGGTTAAGTAAAATCCACCCGCAGCGCCGGTCTAATTCACTTACCGATGACGAAATCAAGCTCTTGCGGGAAAGTATTTTTGCGGAGTTAAAGGAAGCTATCGCGGCGAAGGGAACTACCGTGTTTTCTTATTTGGATGCTACCGGACATGCCGGCAGTTTTCAAAACCAACTCCACGTTTACCATCGCCAAGGTCTGCCATGCCCACGCTGCCAAACACCCATCGAACAAATTAAGGTAGCTCAACGCAGTACCCATTTCTGTCCGCATTGTCAGGTTTTAACGCCCAAAAATGACTAAGGTATTGGGACTGACTGGTGGAATTGCGATGGGGAAGTCCACCATCAGTAATTTTTTAAAAAGTAAGGGGATTCCATTAGTGGACGCTGACGAAGTTGCCCACGCAGTTTTGGAATTTAAAGCGGTTAAGGTACAATTAGTTAAGGCGTTTGGAACGCAAATTCTAAACGGGCAAAACCAGATTGACCGGCAGCAATTGGGTAAGATGGTTTTTGACAACCCGCAAAAATTGCAAGAACTAAATCAAATTGTGCAACCAGTGATTCGTAAAGAAATTATCCGGCAGTTAGAAAGGGTCACTAAGGCGCCGGTGGTGGTGCTAGATGCGCCGGTATTATTTGAACAGGGATACGAGTCCTTAGTAGATTATATTATGGTGGTATCAACGACTCCGGCTGAACAACTTCACCGGCTGATGGAGCGTGATCAGTTGCCGCGCAAGGATGCTCAAAAAAGGATTCAAGCCCAAATGCCGATTGAAATTAAGCGAGAAAAAGCGGATGTAATTGTTGACAGTAGTGGTAGTATTGAAGCTACCCAAAAGCAAGTGGTAGAATGGCTTGTTAAACAAAATTTACTCCAGACATCCGGAAAGACCGGCGAGGTGAAATAATATGAAATGCCCACATTGTGGTAATAATGGCTCGAGAGTAGTGGATAGTCGACCAACCGATGAAGGCCGTGTAATTCGTCGTCGTCGCGAGTGTGAAAAGTGTGGCTTCCGTTTTACTACTTTTGAACGGGTGGAAGCCACCCCATTATTGGTAATTAAGAAAAATGGTTCCCGGGAAGAATTTGACCGCGACAAGATTCTAAAAGGAATCGTGCGTGCAGCGGAAAAACGACCGGTTAAAATGGAACAAATGACCGATATTGTCGATAAAGTGGAAAATAAAATTCGTTCCTTAGGTGAAAGTGAAGTATCTAGCCAAGTGATTGGTGAATACGTGATGAATATTCTTGTTGATTTAGACGAAATTGCCTACATTCGGTTTGCTAGTGTTTATCGCCAGTTTAAAGACATGAATGTCTTTTTGAACGAACTTCAAGACATGGTGAAGAAGGACGAAAAAGAAAAGGATCATAAGTAATGACGGAACCAATGGATGAATTAGCCCCAAACGACTCATTTATTGTAAATACTGACCGACAAATGGCTGACTACGAAAGGCGGGCATTAACGGCGTTATACCGACCGTTGTTGTCATCAGATGCGCATAGCTTAGCTGAGACGCTTTGGGAATTAAATGCGGAAGCAACGGTTCTAAACGAACAGTTTACCCACACGGTATTACTAAATTGGCTGGGGATCGATCTGCCAGCAATTGTGGAAGCCCGAGGCCGCTTAGAATCCCTAGGACTATTAAAGACTTTTCGTAAGCAAGTTGATAACCGGGCGCTATTTTTATATATTTTGCAAGCGCCTGCCGATCCGATCACCTTTTTTAAAGATGATACACTAAGTGCATTGTTGTTGGGGGCCGTCGGCGAAACCGAATTTGAGCGGTTAAGTCGCCGCTTAATTAAGCGGCAAGTTGAGCATGCTGATTTTTACGACGTGTCTAAAAATTTGGGAGACTATTTCCAAATTGGAAGTAGCGTAGTTGATAAGCCTACCTCAATTGCCGCCGTACAAAAGCAGCTGCAACCGGCAAAGACAAAAAACGTTAAGGAAACCCTTAACAAGAATTTTGATTTTAAACTGCTTACTCAAATGCTTAGTACTAGTTTTGTGGACCGGCAGAGTTTGGAAGAAAACCGGCACCTCATTATGGTCGAGCAAACCATTTATGGAATTACGGAAAGTGAAATGGCTGAGTTAATTAAGGCAGCCACTAATTTTCAAGACAACCGAATCGATAGTCAGGCGTTAAAGACGCGAATTGCCCAAAAATACGCTAGTTTGCATCAGCAAAAAGCTCCCAGCACGACGTCGAGTTCCACGGTTCCAACTTCGCCGGCTAAACTCAATTTAGAGGGGCTTACTGCAGAAGAACAAACGGTAATTAAAACCACGTATGCGTTAGCGCCAATAGATTTTATTGATCAGATCAAGCAAGAGACCGGAGGCTTTACCACCACGGCAGAAAAGCGGGTGATTACTGGCCTAGTGGAAACTGGTCAGCTTCCAATTAGCGTCATTAATTTTCTAATTTTTTACGTCTTGGTCGATCAAGGTCGTGCGACCCTAAATAAAAACTTGGTAGAAGCAATTGCTAACGAGTGGATTAAAAATGGGGTTCGAACTCCACGGCAAGCTTTAGAGTTTGTGCGTGACCGCCAAGCTAAGAAGCAAAAACAGGCTACCAAAGCATACGGCAGACGGAAACCAGTTGTTCAACGCGAAACCCTGCCAGATTGGGCCAAGGATAGCGAAAAATCTGTACCAACTAGTTCTAATAGTACGCAAGCTGCTCCAACCACTGCGGAAATTAATGAAAAATTGAAAAAATTGCGTGAACGGCGAAAGGAGGAATAGCAAATGGAAAATATTCGCGAAGCGATTGAGGGATTGATGAATAAACGGAAACTCGACCAACGTTTTCAAACGGTGATGAAAACTGTTTATCAAGATCCCAAAGTTGTGGCGTTTTGCCAAGCTCACCAAGCGGAATTAACTTCAGAAGCTTTGGAACGGGGAGCGGCCAAGCTCTACGAATTTGTTAACGAACGCAAAAAGATTGCGCGACACGAACCCTCCTTTTTGCCAGGTTATGAGCCACAATTAGTACTCAGTAACCACTTAATTGATATTGAATACGTACCTACCAAGGAAATGACGATGAAATGCCAAGTTGCCCAACGCCAAGCGTTAGTTAAGTCAATTAGTATGCCGAAATTGATTCGACGGGCAGATTTTAGTGACTATTACCAAGAGCCTGATCGGAACGCCGCTTTTAGCAAGGCGATGGATTTTGTGGATGCTTATGTGCAAGCTCCGGATCAATTCCACCGTGGCCTATACTTAACCGGTAGCTTTGGCGTAGGAAAAACTTATTTAATGGGGGCAATGGCTAACGAATTAGCTAAACATAACTATTCGACAACGATTGTTCATTTTCCTAGCTTAGCAGTGGAATTGAAAAATACGATTGGAGATTCCAAAGAAATACAAAACAAGCTTGATGCGGTTAAACAAGCGCCGATTTTAGTAATCGATGACATCGGTGCAGATAGTATTTCAGCGTGGGTGCGGGATGATATTTTAGGCGTAATCTTAGAATATCGAATGCAAGAAGAGTTACCAACTTTCTTCACCTCGAACTTTTCGATGGAGCAATTAGAAAAAGAACATTTAACGGTTAATCAGCGTGGCGAAGCCGAGCCGCTAAAGGCCAAACGATTAATGGAACGGGTTAAATTTTTAAGTGAAGAGGTTACTTTAATCGGAAAAAATCATCGCCAGGGTTGACAAGCAATTTTGAATGGATATAATAAATTTGTAAATCAGAGTCAAACATGTAGTTTTTAACTTCAGGGAGCCGCGCCATGGACTGTAAGCAAAGCAACTAAAAACTTCCCACTTGGCTAGAGACTGATCGAAATATCAGTTCGGGTGCCACCGTTATCGGTTTAATTAAGTGGTGGATTACGTTTAGTAGTCTGCAACGAGGGTGGAACCGCGTGAAATAACGTCTAACACGTCCCTGGTATGAAAATATCAGGGATTTTTTATACTATTTTTTGTAAAGGGAGCGTGTAATTATGGCAGAGATTAAGATTGAATTTCCAGATGGCAGTGTAAAACCTTTTGGTGCTGGTGTCACCGTACTTGAAATTGCGAAGTCAATTGGTACAAGTTTGGCAAAAAACGCCGTTGCTGGAAAAGTTAATGATGAATTGGTTGGCTTAGATCAACCACTTGACCAAGATGGAAAGGTTGAGATCATTACCAGGGATTCTGAAGATGGACAATTGGTAAACTGGAATTCGGCAGCCTTAGTATTGACAAGTGCAATCAAGAGCATTTATCCGGAAATCCGGATTGGGGAAATTGGTAACATTGAACATGGTTTTTATGCTGACACTGACAAGGAAGGTCAACAAATTTCGGTCGACGAACTCCCCGCTATTGAAGACAAAATGAAAGACATGATTCAAGCAAAGGTTGCTTTGAATCACGAAATGTTAAGTGTTGAAGATGCTTTGGCTAAGGTTGATAGTGATCCTTACCAAGCTAAGTTAGTTAAGAAAAACGCTAAAGACGGTAAGGTCAACGTATACGACGTTGATGGCAGCTTAATCGTTAGCGACTGCGTTGCATTACCAGATGCTTCGGCATTGAAAGCTATCAAATTGCTATCCGTTGCGGGTGCTTATTGGGAAGGTAAGTCAAGTAATCCAATGTTACAACGGATTTACGGTACTTCATTCTTCAACCAAAAAGACTTGGATGCAGAATTAGCACGCCAAAAGGAAGCACGTGAACGTGACCACCGGGTAATTGGTAACGAACTTGACCTCTTCTTTGTTGATCCAGAAGTGGGTGCGGGATTACCATACTGGATGCCAAACGGGGCAACCATCCGTCGGACAATCGAACGTTACATCATCGACAAGGAAGTCCAACACGGTTACCAACACGTATATACACCAGTATTAATGAACCTTGATGCTTACAAGACTTCCGGACACTGGCAACACTACCGGGAAGATATGTTCCCACCAATGGACATGGGTGACGGTGAAATGCTTGAATTGCGGCCAATGAACTGCCCATCCCATATTCAAGTTTACAAGCACCACATTCGTTCATACCGTGAATTACCATTACGGATTGCTGAACTTGGAATGATGCACCGTTACGAAAAATCTGGTGCCCTTTCTGGTTTGCAACGGGTACGTGAAATGACGTTGAACGATGGACACACTTTCGTTGCGCCTGATCAAATCCAAGAAGAATTCAAGAAAGTTCTACAATTGATGGTTGAAGTTTATCGCGACTTTGACATTACGGATTACACATTCCGGCTTAGTTACCGTGATCCTGAAAATACTGAAAAGTACTTTGACGATGACGAGATGTGGAACCACTCACAATCAATGCTTAAAGCTGCGATGGACGACCTTGGTTTAGATTACGTTGAAGCAGAAGGCGAAGCTGCTTTCTACGGTCCAAAGCTTGACGTACAAACAAAGACGGCACTTGGTAACGAAGAAACTCTATCAACAATCCAATTAGACTTCATGTTGCCAAAACAATTCGACTTACATTACGTCGGTGCCGATGGGGAAGAACATCGCCCAGTTATGATTCACCGTGGCTTAGTTTCAACTATGGAACGCTTTACGGCTTACCTAATTGAAATGTACAAGGGTGCCTTCCCAACCTGGTTAGCACCAAAACAAGTTACGATCATCCCAGTTAAGGATGATTTGCATGGTGAGTACGCAGATAAATTGCGTGAACAAATGGCTGACCAAGACATCCGGGTTGAAGTTGACCACCGCAACGAAAAGATGGGTTACAAGATCCGCGAAGCCCAAACTCAAAAGATTCCGTACATCTTAGTAGTTGGGGACAACGAAATGGATGCTAACTCAGTCAGTGTTCGTCGTTATGGTGAAGACGATTCACAAACTGTTTCGGTAGATCAATTTATACAAGACATTGAGGCTGACATTAATAGCTACAGCCGTAAAAACTAAAAAACTTTAGCTTTTGAGGGCTATGTAAATCCACGCGGATTTACATAGCCCTTTTTTAGTTGCCCAAAGATGCTTTGAAAGATCGATTTACGGCTAAGCAAGGAAAGATGTTTCGTGTATAATTGAAGGAAAGAAACTTCTTAAGCACGAAAGAAGGATTCAGATGTTAAACTTAACGCTCCTAATGATTGAACGGGTAGGCCTGATTATAATTTTGGCCTTTTTTCTCGTTAATTTTCCGCCGTTTCGAAAATTGCTTTTCCGGCAAGATGGTGCAGCAAAGTTCCAACTATTAGTCATTTTCTCCTTTTTTACAATTACGGCTAACTTGATTGGGATTGAGCTTTCGCCCGATAATTCCATTCACTTTAATCCGCTACTATTACGAATTCCAGCGGGTTATTCAGTGGCTAATATTCGAATTTTAACGGTTACGGTGTCTGGGATTATTGGCGGTCCGGTGGTGGGTGGCATTGTTGGTGCAGTTGCCGGGGTTCACCGCGTTTTACAAGAATCTTTAACAAATGACGCACTTTTTTATATTCCAAGCTCAATTTTAATTGGAATTTTATCCGGGATGTTTTCTAATCAAAAGCAGCATCGGTTTGCAACCATGAAACCGTGGCACGGTTTTTTGATTGGCCTTCTGATGGAAACCATCCAGATGACCTTTATCTTAATTTTTAGTCCTACGGGGTGGCGATTGGTAAGGTATATCGCGATTCCTATGATTACGGTCAGCGCACTAGGGACCTCGGTATTTTTATCAATCGTTGCATTGTACTTCCGGCAAGAAGTGGATGTACAAGCAACCCAGACTCGTTCAGTGCTCCAGTTAGCGTTAAAAACGTTACCGGCGTTTCGCCAGGGACTTAATTACAAATCGGCTCAAGAAGTTGCCAATTTAATGCTTAAGTACACCAATTTTGATGCAATCGGAATTACTGATAAGCAAAAAATCCTCGCCTTCGTCGGAGCGGGGAGCGACCATCACATTGCCGGGCAACCGATTCGAACCGATCTGTCTTTGAAAGCGATTCAATCCGGAGAGGTACAAATTGCCAATAATTTTCACGAAATTAATTGTTCAGAACCCAAATGCCCACTCCATTCGGCAATTGTGGTCCCGTTGTTTATTAAAGAACAGATTATTGGCAGTTTAAAAGTTTATTATAAAGAACAGTGGCGATTAAGCCCGGTAGAAATTCAACTAGGGATGGGGCTCGGAGAAATCTTGGCCATGCAGATTATGCTGGGTGATATGGAAAGACAGACTGAGCTAGTTAAGGACGCAGAAATTAAATCATTGCATGCCCAAGTGAACCCGCACTTTTTCTTTAACGCAATCAATACAATTGTCGCGGTGATGCGGCAAGACAGTGAAAAGGCACGGGAGTTGTTGATCCAATTAAGTACCTATTTCCGGGCTAACTTGATGGGGAGCCGGGAGGTGGTAATTCCATTATCACAAGAATTTAAACACGTGAGAGCATATTTGTCTTTGGAACAGGCTCGTTTTCCAGGAAGGTACCGGGTGCTGTTTAGCAACGCGGTGTCCGAAAATGCCCTAGTCCCACCGTTTACAATTCAAATTTTAGTGGAAAATGCGGTTCGTCACGCCTTTAATCCCAAAATGAAGGATCAACAGATTAAGGTGGGGGTTAGTCAAGTTGCCAATGCGTTAAAAATCGTGGTCTCGGATAACGGGCACGGAATTGACCCCCATATTTTAAAACAGTTAGGACACCAGGTGGTTGATTCTCAAAGTGGTAGTGGAACGGCTTTACAAAATTTAACCGATCGGTTTGCGGGGCTTTACGGTGAGGCAGCAAATTTAGATATACAATCAAGCTCTAAAGGAACGACAATCACCGTGAAAATACCATTTCAAGAAGGGAAGCAAAAGTGATGAAAGTATTGATTGTTGACGATGAGCCATTAGCTCGCCAAGAATTAAATTACTTATTGGAGGAAAACTCCATCGTTGATCAGGTTGCGGAAGCTGATGGGGTGGTGGAGGCCGACCAGTATGTGGTAAATGAACACCCTGATTTGGTATTTTTGGATATTAAGCTTGAAGATGGTAACGGAATGGCTTTAGCGAAAAAGTGGAAGAAAATGTCGGTTTCACCATACGTGATCTTTGCCACTGCGTACGACCAATATGCTTTAGATGCGTTTAGTGCTGAGGCAGTGGACTACGTACTCAAACCATTTGAGCAAAGTCGTATTAACGAAGCGCTTAGCCGAATCAAAAAGTTATTGGATCGGCAGCAACGGGATTCCACCAATTACCAGCAAAAATACCTTAATCCGCGATTATCAATTACTAATGAAGAACGAACGATCGTGATTAAGAAAAATAACATCATTTATTTAGAAGCGCAGGGGGGTACGGTGATTCTCCACGTGGCGAACCTGCCGTTGGTGACCAGTAAACAGCCCCTCCGAAAACTATTGGCAGAATTGGATCCGCAAAAATTTTTACAGGTGCACCGTAGCTACGTGGTTAACCTTGATTCAGTTTTTGAATTACAACCAAGTTTCAACCATACTTACCAATTGACATTATCGAACGGAATTAAGATTCCGGTGAGCCGTTCGTACGTTAACGAAACCAAACGGCACTTAGGGATGAAGTGAGTAATAATACAGGTGACTTAGTTAATGAAAATTAAAGTTGCTGCATAAAGTTTTAGTTATCATACTTTTTAAAAAGTGATCATGACTCTAGTTAATTGCTTAGAGAAGTGGTCACTTTTTACGTTGAAATTACTAAGGGCATTTCATCTCGGGTAATTGGTATTCTATCCAGGATTAGGGTCAATTGATTGTGAAAACGGTTACAAATTGATTGAAATCACTTAGAATTAATGGTGAGCAAGGGAAGATAAGCCCTTGAATCAAGCGTTCTAAGGAGGAATTCTGATGAAAAAAGATCAAGAGAAAAAGAAGACGCCGATCCTAGTTCAAATGGCGATTTTTGCGGCGATTTTATTCGTTTCGCAAATTATTTCTCAGCTATTTCCCGCAAACATTGTGGTTCCCACTCCGTTAATTGGTATGATTATTTTATATATTTTATTGGCGACCCACATTGTAAAACTCGAACAGGTTGAAAAATTTGGCGATTTTATGATTGGATTAATTGCGTTCTTATTCGTACCCTCAGGAATCCAATTAGCCGGCAGCTTAGATTTAATGAAAAGAGAAGGGCTCCAGGATATTATCGTGGTGGTCATTTCGACAATTATTCTCCTGGTCGTAATTGCGTACGTAGGAGCATTTTTCATTCGAATTCACCAAAAGATTACGGGCAAAAAGGGGGATGATGAATAATGGATGCAGCTTTAGCAACACCGTTTACCGGAATTTTTATTTCTTTGGTAGTTTACTTAATTGGAATGTGGCTTTTTAAAGTTAGCAAAGGTTTCTTCCTATTTACCCCGTTATTAGTTGGAATGGTTTTAGGCATTGTAATCTTAGTTCTTTGGGGGAAGGGGATTGGTTCCACGACCGTAGCGGTTTATAAAAAGTACTATTTACCAGGCGGTAACATGATTTTTTGGTTTTTAAACCCGGCTACCGTGGCGTTTGCGATTCCGTTATACCGGCGGAACGATATTTTTAAGAAGTACTGGGTAGATGTATTCCTAACCTTGTTCGTCGGTGGTTTTATTTCCCTATTCGGTATTCACATGGTCTCCAAGCTAATGGGACTCTCCCGAGTTTCGATTGCGGCAATGCTACCTCAATCAGCAACTACCGCAATTGCCATGCCGATTGCCAAGGGAATTGGTGGAGATCCGGCAATTACGGCAATGGTCTGCATTATCAACGCGGTAATCATCTACGCGTTGGCCGAATTCTTAATTAAAATTTTTAAGCTCAAAAATATTTCTAAAGTGGGAACTGGGTTAGGACTAGGTGTCTCCGGACACACCGTTGGTTCAGCCAAGGCGGTTCAATTAGGTTCAATTGAAGGCGCAATGGCTTCCGTAGCGGTTGTAATCGTTTCGCTAGCGATGGATATTCTAGTTCCAATCTACGTAAACCTCTTTATGTAGAAAATAAATCTTGGACTTTAGTTGACAGAGACTGATTATTTTGGTATCTTAGTAAACGTTGAGAAAAAGCAGAGGCCACCGCTTCTCGCCTTGTAACTTAGAAGTTGCTGGGCTAAAGAACGTTGAATGGATGTTGAAGATCCAAAAGAAGCGGGTGGCGTGTGCCATCCGCTTTTCTGCATTCTCGATAATTTTCCTGGAGGTGAAGAACCATAGCAAAAGATACAATGGTAAATGAAACCATTCGGGCTCGTGAAGTCCGCTTGATTGGTGTTAATGGTGATCAATTAGGGGTTAAGTCAAAGGCGGAAGCAATCCAAATTGCTGAAGAAGCTAATCTTGACGTTGTCGTAGTTTCCCCAAAGGCAAAACCACCAGTAGCCAAGATTATGGATTATGGGAAATATCGTTTCGAGCAACAAAAGAAAAAACGTGAAGCTCGTAAAAAGCAAAAGACTGTCAGCATTAAAGAAATCCGTTTGAGTCCGACAATTGATACAAACGACTTTAACACTAAACTTAAGAACGCTAAGAAGTTCTTAGGCAAGGGAGACAAAGTTCGGGTATCAATTCGTTTTAAGGGTCGGGCAATTACCCATAAAGACATTGGTCGTAAAGTACTTGAACGGATGGCTGAGGAGACTTCTGACATCGCTCGGATCGAAGCTCGTCCAAAGATGGACGGTCGGAGCATGTTCTTGGTATTGGCTCCTAATGCTGATAAATAATTTAAATTTCTGGAGGAACAGATTATGCCTAAAATGAAGACAAACCGCGCTGCTGCAAAGCGTTTTAAGAAAACTGCTAATGGCGGTCTAAAGAGTGCAAATGCTTTTACAAGTCACCGTTTCCATGGAAAGACTAAGAAGCAACGTCGTCAATTACGTGGTACAGACATGATGGACAGTACTAACGTAAAGCGTTATAAGAAGTTACTTTCAAACATCAAGTAATTAAATTAAACAGAAAAGTAAATGACCTGCGGGTGATTTAAGGAGGAATTATTATGCCACGAGTAAAGGGTGGAACAGTAACACGTCGCCGTCGTAAGCGCGTATTAAAACTTGCTAAAGGATATCGCGGAGCAAAACATATTCAATTTAAGGTTGCTAAAGACCAAGTAATGAAGTCTGGTTTGTACGCATTCCGTGACCGTCGTAACCGTAAGGGCGAATTCCGTCGTCTTTGGATTGCACGGATCAACGCTGCTGCAAGAATGAACGGTTTGAGCTACAGCAAGTTGATGCACGGTCTTAAGGAAGCTGGTATCGACATGAACCGTAAGATGCTTGCTGACCTTGCCGTAAACGATGCTGACGCATTTAAGGCTTTGGCTGAAGAAGCTAAAAAAGCTCTTTAATTAGATACTTAATTAAGTGACTACTAAAAAGGATCGTCCGCTCCATGGTGAGCGCGGTCCTTTTTATTTTGAGGTGACAAGCGGGTTGAGCCAGCTGGGCCCGCTATAAAAACATGATTGTCCGTTACTTTAATTTGGCGAAGGAAGCTTAAAACAAAAGTAGAATTAAGGTTGGCTTCTCTTTTCAAAAAGCGTCCTTATCGTATATAATTGAACAGACAGTAATCATGGGGAGAAAGATTATGAACATTTTTAAACCAACGTGGATGGTTGAAAGGATTTACAACCTATCCGCTAAAGATTTAAAGGCAAAGGGGATCACCACCGTGCTAACTGATCTCGATAATACTTTAATTGCCTGGAACAATCCGGATGGTACACCAGAATTAAAGCAGTGGATCAGTGAACTGAAGCAAGAAAATATTCGGGTGATCGTGGTTTCTAATAATAGTCACAGTCGGGTATCTAAAGCAGTGGCTGGCTTTGGATTAGAATACGATGCCCGGGCTTTAAAGCCGTTAACGGTGGGCATTAAACGGGTTTTACGGCAGTACCGTTTAAAAAAGGCCGAAACCATCATGGTGGGGGACCAACTCCTCACTGATATGGTGGCGGCCAATTTATCTGGGGTACGGGGAGTATTGGTAAAGCCCTTAATTGAAACGGATGCTTGGAATACCAAGTTAAACCGTTTTTTAGAGTTATTCATTAAACGATCCTTGAAGAAAAAGTACCCGGAATTAGTTTGGCATAAGGAGTTATTATAAGAATGAACGAAGAAGAAATTCGGTGTATTGGATGTGGGGCAACGCTACAAACGGAAGATGCTCAGCTTCCAGGTTACACGCCGGCTTCAGCCCTAAAAAAAGGGTTAGAAAGCGGGCAACTATATTGTCAACGTTGTTTTCGGCTGCGTCACTATAATGAAATCGCGCCGGTAAGCATTAGCGATGATGATTTTAGAAAACTATTGAGCCAAATTAGCGATTCAAATTCACTAGTGGTTTACGTAGTGGATATGTTTGACTTTAATGGAAGTTTAATTCCCGGACTACATCGCTTTGTGGGTGATAATCCGGTACTTTTAGTTGGTAATAAGGCGGATGTTTTCCCTAAATCGATCAAACGGCACCGGATGCGAGAATGGTTACGGCAACAAGCGAAAGCTAATGGTATTGAACCAGTAGACGTAATGATTACCAGTGCTAAACAGCGGCCAGCAGTGGAACGGCTATTCGATAAGATTGAACAGCTTCGCGATGGCCGTGATGTTTACGTTGTAGGAGTTACCAACGTTGGTAAGTCAACCTTAATTAATAGTTTGATTGCCTTACGCAACGGGATTAAGGATGTAATCACGACGTCTCGTTTTCCAGGGACTACGTTGGATCGGATCGAGATTCCGTTTGACGACCATAGTAAAATGATTGATACACCGGGGATCGTGCATAACGATCAGATGGCGCACGTCTTAACGGCGGAAGACTTAAAATATGTTTCACCGAAAAAAACAATTAAACCGCGAGTTTATCAATTAGGTGATGAGCAAACCTTATTTGCGGGTGCTTTGGCGCGATTTGATTATGAGCATTCTACTGGTTCAGTTACCGCCTATTTTGATAACAATTTAATGATCCACCGTACTAAGCTAGCTAATGCAGATCATTTCTATGAAAAACATGCTGGGGAACTTTTAACGCCTCCTACGGCAGAAAATTTAGCTAGTTTGCCTGAATTAACGCGCCATCACTTCAAAATTGAAGAAGATAGTGACGTGGTCTTCGAAGGTTTGGGTTGGATCGCGGTTCCTGCAGGAAGCATAGTCACTGCTTGGGCGCCTAAAGGGATCTCGGTCGTGGTTCGGCGAGCGTTAATTTAAGAAAGGGTACCATTAACTAAGTAACCAAATTAAAGGAGTATTAACTTGAAACTAAGAGGAAAACAAAAACGTTATTTACGTGCTCAAGCACACCATCTTCGGCCTGTTTTTTCGGTCGGAAAGAATGGGCTAACTAAGAGTTGGTTAGCTCAATTAGGTGGGGCATTAGATAACCACGAATTATTAAAAATTAATTTACAGCAAAATACCGACGTAACGACTGCCGAGGTCAAAGAATTTATCGAACAACAAACCGACATTCAAGTCGTGCAAACAATTGGACACGTGTTGGTTTTATTTAAAGTTTCTGCAGACCCAGATAAACGAGAAATTTCAGAAAACGTACAAAAGATATAATAGTAAGGTGATTAATATTGATTTCGACAAAGTCAAAAAGTGTTTCGGGAGTTCAAGTAGAAGTGGTTGAAGAGCCACTAACGCAAGCTAAGGGCAAGAAAATTGGTATTTTAGGTGGAACGTTTAATCCCCCGCACCTTGCGCATTTAATGATTGCAGAACAGGTGGCTAGCCAGTTAGGATTGGATAAGATTCTTTTTATTCCAGACTACTTACCACCCCACATAGATAAGAAGGAAGCAATTTCTGCCGAGCACCGAGTTGAGATGGTTCGTTTGGCAATTCAAGGGAACCCTAACTTTGATTTAGACTTAATTGAAATTAATCGCGGGGGGACCAGTTATTCTTACGATACCGTCAAGGCGTTGAAAGAAATGCACCCCGAAAACGACTACTACTTTATTATTGGTGGGGACATGGTTAACTACTTACCAACTTGGCACGAAATCGATAAATTAGCCCGCATGGTTCACTTTGTGGGGGTCGACCGTCCCGAATACGAACGGAACGCAAAGTATCCAATTATTTGGGTGGATACCCCACATTTTGATTTAAGTTCGACCATGATTAGGGAGAAAGTTAATAAAGGGTGCTCAATCAAGTATTTAGTGCCCGATGCTGTAGAAGATTATATAAGGGAGCATCATTTATATGAGTAAAGTAGAGTTGACTTACCAAAATAATTATATCCCAATGACTCGCGCAGAATTGGTGGCGGCGGTCCAAAAAAGCGTTCAAGGGCCGCGTTTTGACCACATCTTACGGGTCGAACAAAAGGCCATTGAGTTAGCAAAACAAAATGACGCTGACGTGGAAAAAGCCAGTATTGCAGCTTTATTGCACGATTACGCTAAAAACCGGCCGGACAGTGAATTTATTGGCTACATTAATAAATTACAACTGGACCCGATTTTGTTAGATTACGGCAACGCAATTTGGCACGGAGTTGTCGGAGCAGAAATTGTCAAAAACGAATTAAAAATTCAAGACGAAGAAATTTTAAACGCAATTCGGCGGCACACGGTCGGGGCCCCATACATGACTTTAATTGATCAAATTGTCTTCATGGCCGATTATATTGAAGATGGCCGGGATTTTGACGGGGTCCAACAAGCCCGTCTCATTACGGAGCAAAGTTTACAAAAGGGCGTTGCGCTTCAAATGAAGAATACGTTGGCTTATTTAGTTGCCAACAACCGCCCGGTATTTCCCGCCACCATTGATAGTTATAACGCGTGGATTGCAAAACTTAACGACTAAGGAGAATGACATTGGATAACAAACAAAGTTTAGAATTAGTAGTAAAGGCGGCAGACAGTAAGCGCGCCGAAGGAATTATTGCATTAGACGTACATGAAATCAGCACTTTAGCAGACTACTTCGTGATTACTAGTGCGGATTCAAATCGTCAAGTAGCGGCGATTGCAGACGCAATTATTGAAAAGGCTAAGGAAAACGACGTAGAAATTCGTCGAATTGAAGGATACCGGGCTGCCGAATGGATCCTTATTGACTTAGGTGACATTGTGATTAACGTTTTCCAAACTGATCAACGTAAGTTTTATAATCTAGAAAAACTGTGGTCGGAAGCTAAGAACGTAGAAATTGCGGATTGGATTACTGAATAATGATTTACCAAAGTTTTGCGGTACTTTACGACCAGCTGTTTGACGAAGAGCAGTACCAAAATTGGTTTGAGTATACTAAACAACAGGTCGATTTGAATAAAACCCACGAATGGCTCGAACTAGCCTGTGGAGCCGGGCGCCTGGCAGTTAAGTTGGCAAAACAACGCCAAAGGGTGACCGGCTTTGATTTATCAAGTGAGATGCTATCATTAGCTGAACAACACGCCCACGAAGCCAAAGTTTCGTTGGATTTGGTACAGGGAAACATGCTTGATTTAGCGGTGTTACCTAGTTATGACGTAATTTCATGTTATGCCGATTCATTTTGCTATTTAGCCAATGAAATCGAACTGTTAACGGCCTTTACACAAGTGCACGATCACTTAAAAGAAGGTGGTCAATTTATCTTTGACGTGATTACGCCGTACCAAACGGGCGAGGTGTATCCGGGATACATGTTTAACTACCAAGACGAGCAGCAAGCATTTCTTTGGACTAGTTATGCAGGCGAAGATCGTTACCACGTTGAACACGATTTGACCTTCTTTACTAAAACAAACCCGACGGCGGAAGCTTTTTATCGAACTGAAGAGACCCATTTTGAACGAACTTATGAGTTAGACACGTATGTTGATTTGCTAGAAAAAGCTGGGTTTTCTTCGGTGAAGTATTTTGCTGACTTTGGAAATGCTCCAGTTGATGAGCAAACCACCCGCTGGTTTTTTAGCTGCAGGAGGTAGGTAAAAATGCAGGTTTGTGCGGTAATTGCGGAGTTTAACCCATTTCATAATGGACACCAGTACCTATTGCAAAAAGCTCGAAAAGCTTCCCAAGCAGACGTAATGATCGTGATAATGAGCGGTAATTTCGTGCAACGGGGAGAGCCGGCCTTGATAAATAAATGGGAACGGGCGGCCGTTGCTTTGCAAGCGGGGGCAGACTTAGTAGTAGAAATTCCCACCGAATATGCGGTGGCAGCTGCACGCGACTTCGCCCAAGCCGGGGTGCAGATTGCCCAGTGGCTCAAAGCGGATGTTTTAGCATTTGGCTGCGAGACGCCATCCTTGGATTTCCAGGCCCAAAGCTTAGTGCTAGATCGTAATTTTAGTGAACGGGACTATCACCAAAGCTTTGCTAGCCAACTGTTCGCGGAAAGCTCGTTAAGTCGTTCTAATGATATTTTGGGGGTTAATTACGCTTATTGGCAGCTACGCTTGGCACCTCAATTAACATTGTTACCCATTGAACGTTTACAAGCGGGCCACCTTGATCAAGAAATTAAGGGGACGATTGCCAGTGCAACGGCTATTCGTCAATCTATTCAACGAAACGATTCCCAGTATCAACAGGCGGTTCCCAGCCTAACAAGGGCCGCATTAGCTCGTCAAAAGCCAGTCGATTGGCAAGCATTTTGGCCTTTTTTAGAGTACCGACTAAAAACATCTTCTGTCGAGGAACTGCAGCAGATACGAGGGATTACCGAGGGGATTGAAAACCGAATTCTTGCGCAGGTAGGGCAAAGCAACTCCTTCAATGAGTTAATGACGCGCTTAAAAACCAAACGGTATACCTACACAAGTCTACAGCGGAAATTAACCGCGATATTACTAAATTTGCGGGGGACGAACCCGTTGAAAAAGACCCGGTTATTGGCGGCTAATTCACTGGGACAAGCCTATTTGCGAGAAAATGATTTTCAAGAGGCGCTCATGACCAAGGTGACTAAGGCAGATTTTACTGATAGTTATCAATTAACCAAGCGTGCAGATGAGCTATATCAAATGGTAGCGCCTTACAAATGGGGAAAGGCACCGATTTTAAAAAAGAATGTCAAGGAAAAAACGTTGACAAAGAAATCCTAGATGGTATAATTATTTCTGTTGCATTGGAGGTTCACTATGGAATGGTATTTTACTGAATTGCGTAAGCATAAAGAACCGTTTCAGTTCGATGAGACAATGGATTTGGAACAATCTTTAATCGAACGCTTTCCAGATGTAGTTTTAAAATGCTCACCAATCAATTTTAAGGGCACCGTGACAAACGACCGTGATTCGGTTATGATTGATGCTGAGATCAGTTGTGAATTAACGGTTCCGTCGTCGCGTTCCTTAACACCAGTTCACTTAAATCTTGACTTCTTTGTCAATGAAATTTACGTGGACAGTGCTAGTTTGATTGATACGTTCCCACAAGAAGAAGTGGTAATGTTAGTCAAAGATGACGTGATCGATGTCAATAAATTGGTTGAGGACAACGTGGTTTTACAAGTTCCCATGCAGGTTTTAACTCCTGATGAAGAACAAAAGGGAACCATGCCATCCGGAAATGAATGGCAAGTGGTTTCGGAAGTAAAAGCGGAGTCGGAGCAAGATAAACAAGTTGATCCACGCCTTGCAAAGTTAAAAGATTTATTGAAAGATAATTCTGATCAGTAAGGCTTTAAATTAAGCGGGAGACCGTAATTCTCTTAAAGGAGGTGCTCATTGATGGCTGTTCCAGCAAGAAGAACATCAAAGACACGTAAGCGTAATCGTCGTGGACACATTAAGTTAACTACTCCAGGTTTGGCACCATGCCCAAACTGTGGTGAATTACGAGTTTCACATCGTGTTTGCCCAAGTTGTGGTTACTACAACGGCAAACAAGTTATTGACGTGAAAGCTAACTAATGATTAAAAGCAACAAAAGGAGCCTAGGTCCTTTTGTTGCTTTTTGTTTTAAACTTCTTTAATCAAAGTAATTTTTTTGGTAGTATTAATTCGACAGAGTCGTTGTCAAAGAGGAGGAATAGTAACATGGATAAACCACAAATTGGGGTCATTGGAATGGCCGTAATGGGAAAAAATCTCGCGTTGAACATTGAAAGCCGCGGATATACGGTTGCCATCTACAACCGGACGGCTGCTAAAACAAAACAAGTAATGGAAGATCATGGTGATAAGAAGTTAGTCCCTTCTTACACAATTGAAGATTTTGTTAATTCACTTGAAAAACCTCGTCGAATCATGATGATGGTTAAGGCTGGTAAGCCAACAGATGCAGTGATCGCCGAACTTTTGCCACTTTTGGATAAGGGTGACGTGTTAATCGACGGTGGAAACACTTACTTTGAGGACACCATGCGTCGTAACAAGCAACTTGATGAATCTGGAATCAACTTTATCGGTACCGGAGTTTCTGGTGGTGAACTAGGGGCGTTACAAGGTCCTTCAATGATGCCAGGTGGTCAAAAGGAAGCTTACGACCTTGTTGCACCAATTTTTGAACAAATTGCTGCAAAAGCTAAAGATGGCGAACCTTGCGTAACGTACATTGGCCCTAACGGTGCTGGTCATTACGTAAAGATGGTCCACAACGGAATTGAATACGGTGACGAACAATTAATTGATGAAAGTTACGACTTGATGCGTAAAATGGTTGGTCTTTCCGTTGAAGAAATTGCTGACATCTTTGCAGAATGGAATAAGGGTGAATTAGATAGTTACCTAATTGACATCACTGCGGATATTTTAACTCGAAAAGACGATCTTGGCAGCGACAAACCAATCGTTGACATGATCATGGACAAGGGTGGTAACAAGGGAACTGGTAAGTGGAGTTCTCAAAACGCCCTTGAACTTGGCGTTCCCCAATCATTGATTACGGAATCAGTCTATGCTCGTTACATTTCGGTTCTAAAAGACGAACGGGTTGCTGCAAGCAAAGAATTGACGGGCCCTAATCCAAAATTAGACGTAGATAAGAAAGAGATCGTTGAAAAGATTCGCCAAGCGCTTTACTTCAGTAAGATCATGAGTTATGCGCAAGGATTTGAACAAATGCGGGTAGCTTCCAAACACTACGACTGGAACCTCAACTTTGGTGAAATTGCTAAGATTTGGCGTGCTGGTTGCATTATCCGCGCCCAATTCTTACAAAACATCACCGATGCGTTTGACAAGAATCCAGAACTAAGCAACCTATTGATGGACGATTATTTCCAAGAAATCGCAAAGAAGTACCAAGATGCAGTTCGTGAAGTAGTTGCGCTTGCCGTTAAAGCAGGTATTCCAGTTCCTGCATTTTCAGCTGCGGTTGCTTACTACGACTCTTACCGTTCAGAAGTACTTCCCGCAAACTTGTTGCAAGCACAACGGGATTACTTCGGCGCACATACCTACGAACGGGTTGACCGTGACGGAATTTTCCATTACTCATGGTACGAAGAACAATAGGCTTAACCGGCTGTTGGTCCTCAATTAAAGAACCCTAAAGACTGAGAAATTAAATTTCTCAGTCTTTTTTGTCGGTCTTAATTAAATTCGGTGTTGCGCGCTTGGGAAGCAAAAAGACGTTATCTTCAACGGGAAAGTAAACCCTTGTTTACAACTTGGAGAACTGCTAGGCAAAGCCAGTTGACAATGTTAAAATTTAGAAGTATAGAGATTAAAATAATTTAATTTTGGAGCGGAAAAAATGAGTAAAATTTTGATAATTGAAGACGAAAAGAGCCTGGCTCGTTTTGTAGAGCTAGAACTACAACATGAAGGATACGAAACCGAAGTCCAGGGAAATGGTCGGACTGGGTTAGAAGCCGCCCTTTCGGAAGATTTTGACGCCATTTTATTGGACTTAATGTTGCCTGAAATTAACGGAATTGAAGTCTGTCGCCGGATTCGGCGGGAGAAAATCACCCCAATCATCATGATGACGGCGCGTGATTCGATTATTGACCGGGTATCAGGGCTAGATCACGGAGCGGATGATTACATCGTTAAACCGTTTGCTATTGAAGAGCTATTAGCTCGTTTACGTGCGGTACTTCGGCGGGTTGACTTAGAAGAACAGGACACTTCCTTCCACCAAACGACCGTCGAATTTAAAGACATCGTTATTGAAAAAGAAAATCGGGTCGTTAAGCGGAATAATGAAGTAATTAACTTAACTAAGCGGGAATACGAACTCTTGTTACTATTAATGGAAAACGTAAACGTGGTTCAGTCCCGAGAAACTTTGCTAAGTAAAGTTTGGGGTCTAGAAGACGGTGTGGAAACAAACGTAGTGGACGTGTATATCCGTTATCTGCGGAATAAAATTGACGTGGCAGGTCAACCTAGCTACATTCAAACGGTCCGGGGCACCGGCTACGTGATGAGGACCTAAAATGGTGAAGCAAGCAATTCATAATCGGCGAGTTTCCTTAAAATGGAAATGGGCCATCGCCACCGGTGTTGGGGTTTTATTAATTTTTGGCCTTTTTTCATTCTTTTTATTTAAAATTTTAACTGGCTCACTTTATTCCGTGGAGCGACATAACGTTGAAAATACAATTAGTCAGGTTAACGATCGGTTACGTAGTGCTCAGGTTATCAATTACCAAACTACCAATATTTTTCGGCCTAATTTCAACGAGAAATCTACGGAGCGCCAGCACCAAGTTTTTGACGATAATTTGTTAGCCAACTTAACCCGCAAGGATTTGGCGGTTACCGTATATGATTTAAAGGGTAAGACCGTTTTTTCCAACCAGCGTAATCCGCTTCAAATGAAAAAGGTTAACCAGCGGGTGGTTAAGCATCAAAAGTACCACGGGCAAAAAATTATTGTGGGGCAAGCCCCAATTATTAACCGGGAGAAACAAAAGATCGGTTACGTACAAGTGGTCAACCTCCTCCGAGACTACGGACGTAATTACCACCGTTTAATCTGGTTGTTTGGATTGACCTCGCTACTGGTCTTTATGATTATTTCGATTTTTGGGTATGGATTAGCGTCCTATCTTTTACGACCGATGCGTTCTATTAACGTCACGATGCGCGAATTAGAGAAGGACCCGCAGACGGAATCCCGGGTGCCGATTTTGGCAACGAATGACGAACTAGAGGATTTGAGTCAGCAGTTTAATAGCATGATTGACCGTATGCAGCGTTACATCGATCAGCAGCGCCAATTTGTTGAAGATGTCTCCCACGAGCTGCGGACCCCCGTTGCCGTGGTGGAGGGGCATTTGAAGATGCTAAAACGATGGGGCAAAGACGATCCACAGGTGTTGGATGAGTCCATTGAATCTTCGCTAGAAGAAACCCTGCGTATGAAGAGTTTGGTCAGTGAAATGCTGGACTTGACCCGGGCGGATCAAATCGAGATTAACTACCCTAACGAGAAAACTAACGTGGCACGGCTTGTTAACCAAGTTTTTAATGATTTTAAGATGATTCATCCTGACTTTCACTTTACAATGGATGACGAATTAATCGGGGAACCAATTGTTCAGATTTACCGTAATCATCTGGAACAGATTTTGGTGATTTTGTTAGACAACGCCGTAAAATATTCTCGAGAACGAAAAGAAATTCATTTATCAATTGCCAATACTAAGCAATTTGTTGAAATCGCCGTGCAAGACTTTGGGGAAGGAATTTCCGAAAAAGATTTAAAACTCGTCTTTAATCGATTTTACCGAATTGACAAGGCTCGAAGCCGTGACCAAGGGGGAAACGGCCTAGGCTTGTCAATTGCTAAAAAATTGATTGAGGAGTATCACGGAACCATTTCATTAGAAAGTTCAGTAGGGTCTGGTTCGGTATTTAAAATCGAACTGCCAATTTTGCAAAACCCTGGTTACGATCAAAATTATTAATAAATCTAGATTAGAATTCACGTCGCCGAATTCTAATCTTTTTTTATTTGTCGGCGCTTGTCCACTTCAAATTAAACCATGGGCAATTGGCCATCACGTGCAACCGTAATGGGGGATCAATAATTAGCCAAGGCAAACGAATTCCGTTGTTGGCAAATCAGACGGTAGTGGTTGCCGTAACGTAATGATGATGACAAACAAAAAAGGCTTGAAATTTTAAAATTTCAAGCCTTTTAAATATACTACCTAATTAACGGTGATGACGTTGTTTACCAGCGTTTCGCTGATGGTTAACATTCTTCTTATTAGATTTTGTATTGGTTGCCTTAGGCGTCGGAGCTTTTTGGGCAACTTCGTTTGGTTGAGCCGTTGCAGTATCCGGATTGTCTAAATCAACCGGGCCGGTTGGCTTAACAATCTTCGGAGGGTTCTTTTTCATTTCTTCATGAATTTGAGCCCGAATCCGAGGACGGTAGAAGTTGATTAGCAAAGTTTGGATACATGCAAATACTCCGCCGACCGCAAAGTAGAGCCCTAAACCAGCAGGGGTCGAGAAGGTGAAGAACAAAATCATCAACGGACTGATTACCATCATTGATCGCATCGTTTTCCGTTGTTCTTCGGGAACCCCGAGTGTTCCAAGCCAACCTTGTAATAGGTAAACTAAGAACGAAATTATTGATAACAACAAACTAGACTTAGAAAGGTCAATTCCTAAGAAAATGCCTTGGTGCAATTCAGGGGAGTACTGAATTGCGGCGTATAAAGCAGCAAACACTGGGAATTGAATTAGCAGTGGTAAACAACCGATTCCACCAGTCATACTGATGTTATTATCCCGGTACAAAGCCATCATTTCTTGGCTAACTGCAGCCTTTTCTTCCGGAGTTTTAGCAGTTTGGTTCCGCTCCTGAAGGGCCTTTAGCTGAGGTTGAATATAGGACATCTTTTCTTGTTGAACAGTTGCCTTACGGGACTGGTTGACCATTAGTGGTAACAAAATCAACCGGACTACAAAGGTAATTAAGATAATTGCCAGACCGTAGCTTCCACCGACTAAGTGGGAGAGGTAATCCATAAAGTGTTGCATTGGCACTGCTAAATTATCATAGATAAAGCCATAAGGGTGGCCGTGGCTGTCGCGTTGGACACAACCACTTAAGACCAAGCCTAGCCCGGCAATTAAACTAATTGTCGAGATTCGTTTTATTTTTTTCATAATCTGAGTATGGTTCCCTTCTTACTTATAAATACTAGAAATACACAAGGGTAACTATACTTGATTTTGCCTGCTTTTTCAACGTGCTTTAGTATTTAACTAAAAACTCACGGGCTTGAAACGGTGGAATTTCTTTGACCACTAATTTATCCACCCGTCCAGAAGGAGAAGGGGATGCTTTAACCCCTTGAATAAATTGCTGTAAAATCTCTGTCGGTCCCTGGGCCTCAATTTCTACTGAACCATCAAGGCTATTTTTGACCCAACCGGTAATTTTTAGCTGATCCGCGAGGTGTTTGGTCATAAACCGAAAGCCGACCCCCTGGACACGGCCAACTACGTGCATGTGGACTGCTTGCATAACGTTCATCCCTTTCGTCGTTAACTTACAACTGTAATTTTACCATGTTCAGTTAACTAAGCTAGTTATTGGCACGTATATCAATTTGCCAAGCTTAATGATAATATAAAAATGGCGTAAGTGTGTTATACTTACAATTGGTAAGGAGATTAGATAATGTTAGAAAAGATTTCTTCTGTAAAAAACCCCAAGGTAAAAGAATGGGTGAAGTTAAAGACCAATAATGGTCGGAAGAAGTACCGACGTTTCTTTTTAGAAGGGCGCCATCCCGTAGAAACGGCGCTTGTCGAAGGACGTGAGTACGAGTATTTAATTGTGGAGGAGGGATTTGACCTAGCTAGTTTAGAAGCTACCATTGATGAAGATAAGTTAATTGTGGTTACTAAGGAGGTGTCTAAGCACATCGCCGACACGGTTCACGAACAGGGAATTTTCCTGATTGGCTACGTGGATGACGCGGTCTATGAAATGCCTACCGACACGACGGGACAGTGGTTATTATTAGACAACGTCCAAGACCCAGGCAATATTGGTACAATGGTACGGACGGCTGATGCTGCTGGATTCACCGGAGTGATTTTTGGTAGTGGAACTGCTGATTTTTACAATCCGAAAATTTTACGGGCTATGCAAGGCAGTCAGTACCATTTACAATTAAAGCGACTTAACTTGCAAAAGTGGATTGAAGCTTGCCACCGGGCTCATCAAGTTGTTTACGGTTCTATTTTAGATGAACATGCCCAAAGTTACCGGGACGTTGACGCTCCAAGAGATTTTTCACTAATTATGGGTAATGAAGGTAACGGGATGAGTCCCGAGTTAGTTAAGGCAACCGATCATAACCTTTACATTCCAATTAAAGGAAATGCTGAATCTTTAAACGTGGCTGTAGCTGCGGGAGTTTTAATGTTTGGTTTAGTTAGTTAAGGTTTGGTTACATTTTCGGTTAATTTACGTAAATGGCTTGATTAAAAAAAGTTTGCAGTTAAGATTAGAGTAACTAACTAGCCAAAAGGAGCTTTAGATGAAGGTATTGGATTGGAAAAATGATGCAGAATATTTAGATTTAGTCGGCGACTTACTAGAAAAAAAAGAAGTTCAACGATTGGATAACTACACGCAGCATCATAACGGAACCCGTTTGGATCACTGTATCCGGGTTTCTTACGAAAGTTATTTATTAGCCAAAAAATTCCATTTAGACGTTCGCTCCACAGCGCGGGCCGGATTGTTACACGATCTGTTTTACTATGATTGGCGGACCACCAAGTTTACGCTTGGTAGCCACGCGTTTATCCATCCCCGGGTTGCTTTACGGAATGCCGAAAAAATCACCACTTTAAATGACAAAGAAAAAGACATTATTTTAAAGCATATGTGGGGAGCTACGATTGCTCGGCCTAAGTATGCGGAAAGCAGCATTGTGTCCCTCGTGGACGATGCCCAAGCAGTAAGTGAATATACGGATCACGTCCGGAAAAACTTGCGGCTTAAGTTATTAGAGTATAAAAATAAAGTGATTAAGTTGATTTAGTTAAAGAGGTTTTTGATATGCAAAATGTACACCAAAAAACACCAACTGATTTTGAACTTTGTCCAAAGTTTGAACACCTTTTTGATATTTTAGGTAAAAAATGGAACGGCTTGATTTTAGAAGTGCTAACTAGCGCAGGGCCCCAACGTTTTCGGGACTTGTCGCGCTCGGTAACGAAGTGCAGTGACCGGGTCTTAGTAGAGCGGTTAAAAAATCTTGAAGAAGAAGGATTGGTTGAACGATGTACGTACCAAGACTCTTCCTTGATTGAATACCGTTTGACTGAAGAAGGCGAAGGCCTTCGTCCCGTTTTAGAAGCGGCACATAAATTTGCGGATTGTTGGTACTAATTGACTATTGACCTCAGCACGAATTTTAGTTAAAGTAGCTAAGTGAATACAATATCAAGCTAGAAGAGTAGTAGCCGGTTGAGATTGGTAGCCAGAGAAGAAGGGGTAGCTGAAAACCTTCAATGCTAGTTACGGCGAATTCGCTTCAATAAAATAGGTGGGTCGGCCACCCTTATGGGGCTAACCAAGTGTGCAAGTAATTGCAAACAAGGGTGGTACCGCGTTTAAAACGTCCCTTTTTTAAGGGGGCGTTTTTTCTTTGCAGAAAGGTGGAAAGATTATGGGTTTACAGGATAAGTTAAAAGAACTAGAAGAAAAGGGCCTAGAAGAAATCAAGGTCACGGATGAGTTATCGAAATTAAATAAAATACGGGTTAACCTATTAGGAAAAAAGGGACCGTTAACGGAAATCTTACGAGGGATGCGTGATCTAAGTAAAGAAGAGCGTCCAAAAGTGGGCCAATACGCTAACCAAATTCGGGATAATTTGAAGGAACAAATTGAAGCTCGAAAGGCGGAGTTAGAAAAGGCAGCTCTCGACCGGCAATTGGCGAGTGAGACGCTGGACGTTACTTTACCGGGTTCACCAGTTCGCCAAGGGCAACCACACGTTATTCAACAAATCATTGATAATTTGGAAGACCTCTTCTTAGGAATGGGTTACCAAATTGTGGAAGGTCCTGAAGTAGAATTAGACCGTTACAACTTTGAGATGTTAAACCTACCTAAGGACCATCCCGCACGTGATATGCAGGACACTTTTTACCTGACTGACGAAGTGCTAATGCGTTCGCAAACGTCTCCAGTTCAAGCACGGACGATGGAAAAACATGACTTTAGTAAGGGACCGCTAAAAATGATTTCTCCAGGGGTGGTTTACCGGCGGGATACGGACGACGCAACCCACTCACATCAATTCCACCAAATCGAAGGTTTGGTAATTGATAAAAACATAACCATGGGCGATTTGAAGGGTACCTTGATTACCATGGCAAAGGAACTATTTGGCGATCGTTTTGAAGTTCGCCTGCGTCCTAGTTACTTCCCATTCACCGAACCATCGGTAGAAGCAGACGTAACTTGCTTTAACTGCATGGGCAAGGGTTGTTCAGTTTGCAAGAATACCGGTTGGATTGAAGTGCTCGGTGCCGGAATGGTTCATCCCAACGTGCTTAAGATGGCCGGCGTGGATCCTGAAGTCTACGGCGGGTTTGCCTTTGGATTAGGACCCGATCGATTTGCAATGTTACGCTACGGAGTTGACGACATTCGCAACTTCTATTTAAACGACGTAAGATTTTTATCCCAGTTTGATAAGCGAGGTTAATTAACAATGAAACTTTCATACCAATGGTTATCCAAGTATTTGGATTTAAGTAACATCGAACCGCAAGACTTAGCAGAAAAAATCGAACGGACTGCTGTAGAAGTTGATTCAGTTACGCGGTTAGATTATAAGTTAAAGAAAATTGTGGTAGGGCACACTTTGGAAGTGGTCGATCACCCAGATTCAGACCACTTACATATTTGCCAAGTTGACGTTGGCGAAGAAGAGCCAATTCAAATCGTTTGTGGCGCTCCCAACATTGCCGCAAATCAAGACGTCATCGTGGCACTACATGGTTCACGAATTAAGGATAACGTTAAAATCAAGCGCAGCAAAATGCGTGGGGTTCCTTCAAACGGAATGCTTTGTGCGTTACAAGAAATTGGTTTTCCTGATAACGTAGTTCCTAAGAAGTATGTAGATGGCATTTACGTTTTTCCTGCTGATAGCAATGTTCATCCTGGTGATTCAGTTATGGAAGTCTTAGGAATGAACGATGACGTCATCGACACTTCGGTCACCCCCAATCGCGGTGACATGTTTAGCATGAACGGAAACGCCCACGAAATTGCGGCTATCTTAGATCAAGAAGCTCAGTTTGAGGCGGTTCCGGAAGTAACTAATTCAACAGACGCAAAACTAAGTGACCAAGTTAAGGTTGAGATTGCAGATGACCAACTTGCTCCAGTTTATCGGATGCGAGGCATTGACCAAGTGAAGGTGACGGATAGTCCCTTCTGGTTGCAAACCCTTTTAATGAAGGTTGGTATTCGACCAATTAATAACGTGGTGGACGTGACTAACTACGTAATGTTGAAGTACGGCCAACCACTGCACGCTTACGACCTTGACCAATTGCAAGGTAAGACGGTGAGTGTTACTAAAGCTGACGCAAACACCCAATTTACCACCCTCGATGGTGAAGAACGACAACTTCGTGACGAGGATTTAGTAGTGACAGCAGATAACCAACCAATTGCCTTGGCGGGTGTAATGGGTGGCTTAACTTCTGAAGTAAAACCTAATACTAGTCGGGTCGTGTTAGAAGCAGCTATTTTTGATCCAATTAAGGTTCGGAAGACTGCCCGCTTCCATAATTTGCATAGTGAAGCATCAATGCGGTTTGAACGGGGGATTGACTATGGTGCCGTAACGGATGCGTTAAACGAAGCCGTTGCGTTGATTACCGAATTTAGTCAAGGTCAAGCCTACGCAGATGAAGTAGTGGGCACTGCAACTACTAAAGAACCGGCTAAGGTAGCAATTTCATTAGCTAAGATTAATCGCGTACTAGGTACTAATTTAACAATCAGTGAAGTTGAAGCAATTTTTGCGCGGCTTGGTTTTGCCGTAACCACTGACGAAAATGCGGAAACGTTTGAAGTAACCGTGCCAGTACGGCGTTGGGACATTCATTTGCAAGCCGATCTTTTAGAAGAAATTGCTCGGATTTACGGTTACGATAACCTTCCCGTAACGTTGCCAACTGGGGCACCGACAGTAGGACAATTAACCGAAAAGCAAAAAATCATGCGGGATTCGCGGCGGATTTTGGAAGGCCTCGGTTTGACTCAGGCGATGAGCTATGGTCTAACTACGGTTGCCAAAAGTCAAAACTTCTTAAAGCAAACGGCTGAACCAGTTAAAGTGGCTTGGCCAATGACCCAAGATCACGAAGCTTTGCGGATGAACTTAGTTAGTGGTTTGTTAGACGACATTGCTTATAATCATGCACGCTTTGTTGAAGACGTGGCGCTATACGAACAAGGACGGGTCTTTTATTCAGTTGAAGGGCAAGCTCAACCTCAAGAAGTGGAACATTTAGCGGGGGCGATTACCGGATCCTTACAAGCAACGACCTGGAACCAACCGCAACAAAGTGTGTCCTTCTTCGATGCTAAGGGAATTGTAGAAAAATATCTCCAAAATATGGCACTAAAAGGCCAAATTAAGTACGTGGCTGACCAAGATCGTCAAGGAATGCACCCCGGAAGAACCGCGGACATTTACCTAGATGATGAGCTTATTGGATTTGTTGGCCAAGTCCATCCAACCACCGCACAAGAATACAAGATCAACGAAACGTACGTGTTTGAATTGAATTTAAGTAAAATTATCAGTGCACCAAAACAAATGCAACATTACGAAGTGATTTCGAAATATCCAGCAGTTACGCGTGACGTAGCACTATTAGTTTCTGAAAAAGTTACCAACGAACAAGTGCTAGACGTTATTCAGAATACAAAACAAAAGCACCTCGTGGGTGTTAAATTGTTTGACGTTTACGCTGGACACCATTTGGAGGCCGGAACCAAGTCCTTGGCCTACCAATTGACCTATCAAGACCGAAATGCTACTTTACAAGAGGATACCGTTAACCAGGAATTTGCGAAGGTAGTTGAACAACTAGAAACCCAATTAGATGCAACAATTCGCTAAGTGTTAAGACTTGGTGACTTTAATGCGCGTTTAGGGATAATTTTGTATAATTACCAGTATTGTAGATGATAGGAGAATGAAATCTTGAATAATAACAACAACGATTCTAATCAAAGTCGGCGGAGGCGGACTGATAATAGTTACGCTAATAAGAGCAGTCATCAGATTATCAAGTGGGTAGTTAGTATTTTGGCAGTGGTAATTATAATTACCACTTTTATGGGGTACCGGTATTACAGTTCCTCACTTAAGCCCCTTAACCCGCAAAGCAATAAGCAGATTGAAGTAAATATTCCGATCGGTTCAACCGCCCGGGAAGTTGGTTCAATTTTGGAAAAGAAGCAGGTTGTTAAAAGCGGTGCCGTCTTTAACTACTACACAAAGAAACAAAAGATGAATAATTTTCAAGCAGGCTATTACGTTTTAAAGCCTTCAATGACTTTAAAGCAAATTGCCACTAAGCTTGAAAAGGGTGGAGCCGCTGAGCCAATTGCGCTTAATGGTCCCCGAATCCTAATTAAGGAAGGCGAAAATATCGACCAAATTGCCGATTCAATCGCCAAGGATTCCAAATACTTTACTAAGAAAGATTTCTTAAACTTGATGAAGGATGAAAGCTTCATTAAGCAACTGGCTAAGAAGTATCCTAAGTTGTTAGGTTCCGCAATGGATGCGCAGGGTGTTCGTTATCGTTTAGAAGGCTACCTCTTCCCAGCTAGTTATTCAGTTAGCAAGGATACAAAGCTAAAGGACGTGGTTACCCAAATGGTTGCTAAAGAAGACGCGGTATTGCAACCTTACTACGGTAAAATTAAGGAAAAGGGCTTGACCGTCCAACAAACTTTAAGTATTGCTTCTTTAGTTGAAATGGAAGGTAGCAAAGCTAGCGACCGGACAAAGATTGCGGGGGTATTCCTGAACCGAATTAAACAAGGGGAAACACTTGGTTCTGACGTTTCGACCCGGTATGCTGTGAAGAAATCGGCTACGCAAAATCTAACTGCGTCTGACTTAGCTAACCCAAGCCCGTATAACACTCGGGTAAGCACGGGATACATGCCTGGTCCAGTTGATAATCCAGGTGAAAATTCGATACTATCAGTAATTAATGCGGATACTAAAGATGGGTACCTTTACTTCTTTGCAGTAACTAAGAAGACTGGTGGACATAACGTTGGTGACGTCTTGTTCTACAAAGACTTTGATAAGTTTAACAGTGACGTGGCAAAATATAATCCGGAAGGTAAATAGTGAGGAATTAGATTAATGAGTACGAAAAATAGCCCAATTATTATCGGGGTAACCGGGGGTTCTGGAAGCGGCAAAACTACCGTTAGTAAGAAGATCCTTGAACAACTCGATGGTCATTCAATTTCAATTATCCAACAAGATTCTTATTATAAGGATCAAGCGGGGATGACTATGGAAGAACGCCGAGCGGTTAACTACGATCATCCGCTAGCTTTTGATTCAGATTTGTTGTATAAACATTTGAAAATGCTCAAGCAGCGTCAGGCAATTGATGTTCCGGTTTACGATTACACGATTTCAACTAGAAGTTCGGAAGTAATTCACCAAGAACCGACCGATGTGATTATCCTGGAAGGCATTTTGATTTTGAGTGACGAACGAATTCGCGACATGCTTGATATTAAGGTGTACGTGGATACAGATGATGATATCCGGATTATTCGGCGTATTGAACGTGATACGCAAGAACGTGGGCGTTCGCTCGAATCGATTATTACCCAGTACTTAACCGGGGTTAAACCGATGTATCACCAATTTATTGAACCAACTAAACGCTACGCAGATTTGATCGTTCCTGAAGGCGGGCAAAATAGCGTTGCAATTGATTTGTTAGTAACCAAGGTTCGTGACATTCTTGCGCAAGCAGGACGCGACCGGCAATATAATAAATAATTTTTTGAGGTGAAAGAATGGCAGACGAAAAAAGATATCCAATGACTTTGGATGGTAAGCAAAAGTTAGAAGAGGAGTTAGAAACGTTAAAAACGGAAACTCGGCCACAAGTAATTGAACGGATTAAGATTGCTCGTAGCTTTGGTGATTTATCTGAAAATTCAGAATACGAATCAGCTAAGGACGAACAAAGCATGGTGGAAAGCCGGATCAATACAATTGAACACATGCTTCACTACGCTGAAATTATTGATGACGAAGCGATTGACAGCAACGAAGTTTCACTTGGTCGGGTCGTGGAATTCCAAGAACTTCCTGATGAAGAACCTGAAGAATACACCATCGTTGGTGCTGCTGAAGCAGATCCAATGTCTGGTAAAATCTCAAATGATTCGCCAATTGCTAAGGGCTTGTTAGGCAAAAAGGTTGGCGACGTAGTTACAATCACAACTCCAGGCGGCGACATGAAGGTTAAAATTTTAACCGTTAAGAGTGCGGAATAATTATCAAACCACTACCATAGTGAGTATATAAAAGGACCCCAGCTGATGAATTTCTCAGACTGGGGTCCTTTTTTAATGGTTGACCACTAATTTGGTTAAATAAATACAAAGGAGAATTGAATTCGTGCGAATTCTGTTCTCTTTTTTATCTACGTCGCATTCTTCGCCGTGCGTAGTCGATTAACAATCCTAACCAACCTAGTAAGGTGATGGTAATGCCCCATCCTAGCAAAGGTGGATAATAGGTAAGTTGCCAGCGGTGGGTACCTTGCGAAATTTTTTGTGCGCTTCCTAAGAAGTGGTTAGCGACCTTACGAGTAGCAACCGAGTGACCGTCCACTTTCAAGTGCCATCCTGGACTGTATGGAATGGAAGTGAACATGTACGGCCGTTGGGAAGTTGCTTTCAATTTTCCGTTTACTACGTTGCCGTGGGCTTTGACGTCGGTAAATTCATTTTTTTGTGCCGCCTGGTCTAACTGTTTAAACTTATCAAAGTTAAGTTGATAAATCCCAAAATCGGACATCAAGAGGGTAGATTTCTTTAATACAATTTGAATGCGCACCCGCTTGCCACGGCTATGGTCAGCGACCGATAAAACAATTGGATGGTCATAGTCAATGTCTTCGGTAATGCGTTGGTTATTGACGAAGATGTCGGCATTATGATAATTCATTTGACTACCAGCAGTAATGTAAAGCGGATCATCAGTTTGAGGAACTACTTCGAAAGTCACCGACGCTCCCTTATTTAGTTTCTGCTTGTTGAGCACCGCATTTCGGACGTCAGCCGAGGTACTGACGTTGGAATAGTAAATTTGAGCGGTGTTAGTAAGGTCATCAAAGAGGTTAACGTTATTTTGACCTCCCAACGCCGTCATGATTGCGTTTTGGTATTGCAATGGACGATAAGCTGGTAATTGATTGCTAATTGGTTGGGAAGTCATCGCTCCTAAATTGATGGCGTAAGGATTGCGGTAATTATTGGCGTACCGCGTTTTGTCAAAATAATCGTAACGTTGCAAAATATCGTGTCGCACGCTCCGGGTCAAAAACGGATTTTTCTTTGGTTGGCCGTCCACGAGGGACCAAGAACGGAAGTCCAAAAAGGCATCTGATAGCAACGTGCCATTCATATAGGTAATGTTTCCCGAAGTAGTGGGCTGCCCTAAATCTGCCATCGCTTCTAAGGAGTTAGTTTCTAAGTTGGAATTAAAACTAGCCCCACTGTTAAACCCTAACTGGATGGGGTCATTTTTTGCCCGGAAATAATTGGACCCAATTCGTTGAAATTCAGTAGGATCCTTTTGGAGTTGGCGAAGGGCTTTACGAGCCGCAACGCTGTAAGTTTGAAATTCGCTTTGACTAACATAACTAATTCGGTTTAAAGACCAAACGGCGTTGATTCCTACGTCTAAGACCATCAGCCCTAATAAGATGGGGCGAAGTGCCGGATTGAAATTAGTGCTCTGTAAGCCAACCCATAGTAGTAAAGCGGCTATAAAAAGGATCCCACCTAAAACTAGTTGGTCGTTGGATAAAAAGTCTCGTGACTTGGGCAATAGCTGGATACCAACCAATAGGATGAGGCCCAGGCCCAGTAAATTGGCAATTAGTGGGGTTAATATTTTGTTTTGAAGCGGGTACAGCATTCCCCAAAAAGCAAGTAACATCATCCAAAAGCTGAAAATAAAGCTAAAGCGGTAAGCGTACCACCATGGGAACTGCATTGCGTGCCAAAGCAGGTCTAAAGGTGACCAGCAAAATGAAAGCACAAAGAAGGCGGTGATTGCTAAAGCACTTAATCGTTGGGATAATTTGATTTGGCGATTAAAGAAGTAGGCAATTACCGCAATTAAAATTACCATGCCCACGTAGATGTTAGGCAAGCCGTCGGACATTTGCTTAAAGCTAAAGGTACCCGGAAATAGTTTTAGCACCATTTTAAGTGGGTTATACTCTAACTTCCACTGCAGGTTATTTTCAGCATAGTTAGCTTTACCATGGAGCAACGCCCAGAGGGTAGGTAACCAGGTGATTGCTGAAAAGACGGCCACGGTTAGCCAGGCCCTTACGAAGGCCCACACTTTGTGCCAAGTGATTCGGGGACTGCGCCACAAGAAGTACATTACCGTAAAAATGGCAATCATGTACGCAAAATAGTAGTTAATGATTACCATGGCGGTCATACTGATGACAAATAGTTTAAGGCGGTTGTCATCTAGAAGTTGATCAATTCCCATAATAATTAGCGGTAAGAGAATCGGCGCATCAAGCCAAAAGAGGTTGAGCTGGTTAGCAATTGAAAAAGCCATTAGACTATAAGAGGTCGCAAAACCCGCTACACTAAGCCGGTTGGGTTGTTGGCCAAGGCTTTGTGCAAGGTGGCGTAAGAAAATTGCTGCAGTCAATCCGGCTAAAGCATACTTAACTAAGGTAACGATTAAAATTCCGGTAGTGATGCTTTCTTTTTTGAAGAAGAGCAGTATTAGGTTAGTTGGACTTAGTAAATAGTACGCCCAAGTGCCAAACATATCACTGCCGAGTCCGTTACTAAAAGAGTAGAATAATTGTCCGGGATGTCCCAGAATGGTTTGGCGAAAATATTCATAAAAGGCAACGTATTGCTGTCCCATATCAACGGTTAGCAAACTTGAATTGCCAAACGGAGAAAACCCTCGATAAATAAAGTAAGCGAGCATTACTAGAGCTGGAATGCAGCTACTAAGCAATAGATCGCGTTTTCGATTATTGATTTGCATAAAGATCCCCCAAGCTAGTTGTTAATAGTATTAGGATAGCATAAAACATCTTTAAGACTTTACTAATCAGTTAGTGAAGTGGCATATTTTCTGGTAGAATAAACGAAGTGATTTAACTAAGGAGTAATAGGTGGACATGAAAAATCCGAAGAAAAAATTTCGGCGGCAAAAAAGTGAATTACCATTTCGGTTAAATTTAATCTTTTTTGGTGTCTTTGCATTATTGTTATTACTGATTGGGCAATTAGGCTATTTGCAAATTTTATACGGCTCAAAGCTGCAAGCCGAGGTTAACCGTTCGGATAACATGGTGGAAACTGAAAACGTGCAACGGGGAATGATTTACGATTCCACGGGTAAGGTTTTGGTTGGAAATAAAGCGCACCAAGCGGTTTCCTATACCAAGAATATGAACGTTTTGCCACAGGACATGTATAACGTCGCAAACAAGTTAAGTAAGTACCTGACGGTAGAAAAGAACGACCTTACTTCAACGGATGTGGCAAACTATCTCTTGGCTGATAGCAAGAACAGTAAGCTATATGCAGAAAAGGTTCCTAACCGGGATAAACTTTCTAGCAAGGAATTGCAGGAAAAAGAAGTGGCGGCGGTAAAAAAGGACCACGTCCAACTTTCGGCACGGCAAGAAAATGCGGCACGAATTTATAAAACCATCAGTGGGGCGTACCAGCTATCAACGGTTTATATCAAAGAAACTGATTTGACCAGTGAGGAACTGTCCCAAATTGGGGAGCATTTGTCTGAAATGCCGGGGGTTAAAATTACTACTAGCTGGACCCGGAGCTATCCTGCTGGGGATGACGTGAAGTCGTTTGCGGGCACGGTTAGCAGTTCCAAGGTAGGTTTACCTAGTGACGAAGTTAACACCCTCTTAGCAGAAGGCTACGCTCGAAACGACCGGGTAGGGCAAAGTTACCTTGAAAAGCGTTATGAGCCAGTATTGAAGGGAACCAAATCGCAAACTGCGGTGGAAGTCAGTTCAGGCAATCAGGTGGTAAAGCGGGTACAAAAGTACTCTGGAAAAAAGGGTGACAACTTGGTTTTATCGATCAACTCTAAATTCCAAGAAGAAGTACAAAAAATTATGAAGGAAGCTTCCCAAAATGCGGGTGGAGAATCGACCGGTGGTTACGCGGTAGTGATGAACCCGAAAACGGGGGCAGTAATTGCCTTAGCCGGAGTTGATCGTGATCCGTCGACTGGTAAAATTACCGATAATGCGCTTGGGACCATTAATGAACCAATCGTAATGGGATCGGTGGTCAAAGGAGCGATGGTCTCGGGAGCTTTGATGGACGGCGTAATTACTCCTAAAGACAATACGTTGATTGATAAGCCAATCAAACTAGCCGGGACTGGTTCAAAGAGTTCCTGGTTTAACAGTACCGGAAGTGCGAACATGCCAGTTGACGTGTCGACCGCACTTGAAGTTTCTTCCAACTCCTACATGATGCAGTTAGCCATGAAGGAGGGGGGCTTCAAGTACAAAGAAGGTGCAGGACTAGCTGGAATGGATCCCGCAGTATTTAATAAGATGCGTGGGTATTTTGAACAGTTTGGTTTAGGTGTAAAGACTGGAATCGATATTCCAGGAGAATCAGCCGGCTATAAGGGACCTTCAAGTGCAGCAGACATCGGTAAAGCCCTAGACCTCTCGTTTGGGAACTATGACGCTTACACCACAATCCAGGTTGCACAATACATGTCGACAATTGCTAATGGCGGTTATCGAATCGCTCCTCACGTAGTTGAACAAATCCGGAGCAGCCGCTCAAACGGTAAGTTAGGAGCAGTTCAAAGCACCACCACGCCGCAAGTGCTGAATTACATCGACATGAGTAAGGAAGAAAAGAAAATGGTTACGGACGGACTATATAAGGTAGTGCACGGTACCAATAAATATAAAACCGGGGGACCATTAGCAAGCATTTCACCAGGAATCTCGGCTAAAACTGGTACGGCGCAGACCACTACCAATGGTAAATCAACGGTTACGCTATCCTTAGCGTCATTTGCACCGTCTAACGATCCCCAAGTCGTGGTGGCGTTGGCATTGCCGGGCTTAAGTACTACTAGTGAAGCTGACAATATGAACGCTGCTAAGAAGATTTACGAGGCTTATTGGAAAGACGTGCAATCGAAGTCTTCCTTAGAAAATCCAACAAAAGCGACTAAAGAATCAGCTGCCCAAAACTTAAATGGGTAATTTATCGAATTCATTATGGAAAAAATATGTAAATCGTGGTAGCATGTATAATGCTAGTGGATTTTAGAATTCAAATATATATAATTAATGGAGGTCATTCCAATGCGTGTACACATTACTTTAGAATGTACTGAATGCCATAACCGTCAATACTTGTCATCAAAGAACAAGCGTAACAATCCAGATCGTTTGGAATTAAACAAGTATTGCCCACGTGAACGCAAGGTTACATTACACAAAGAAACTAAATAATAATTAAGGCTAGGGGCCCCCAAAGTGGAGGTTGCTGGTCTTTTTTATTGCAAGTTCGCACCGTTAGGAGGAAGAGGCCTTTGGATAAAAAGCAATTTCGACAACGACAAATCAAGCAGCTGCAAGACTTGTCGCCGCGCTCTAAAACTGCATTAGAAGGGCAAATTAGCGAATACTTTTTCCAGCAACCCGCGGTTAATAAGGCAAAAAACATTGCAATTACCCTAAGCCAAAATTTTGAATTAGATACGGCGCCCATTATTCAAAAGCTTCGGAAACGAGGAACCACGGTATTGGTCCCCAAAACTTTTGAAAATCGCCGAATGGAGTTTATACCGTTAACTTCCCAAACACAATTGGAGCCCCAAGCATTTGGCATCTTAGAGCCCGTGGGTGGAACTCCAATTACACCAACTGAGCTTGACGTAATCGTGGTACCGGGACTGGCATACGAGCAAAGTACAGGCTCTCGTTTAGGATTTGGTGGTGGATACTACGATCGTTATTTAAAACGGGCCCCGCAAGCACATAAAATTGTGTTAGCATTTAATCAGCAAGTTTATCCTGCTGCTCGCTGGCCGGTGGACGAATTTGACGTTGCGATGGATCAAATTATTACCGAACGGGGAGTTCAATATAAAACGAACGGATAAGATAAGTAGAATGGACAGAACAAAAATCAATTTAAAAAATTTTTTTGCCGGGCCTTTTGTAACGATTACCTTAGTTGCGTTAAACGTATTAGTTTACCTGTGGTTAACCCTCGCTGGCGGGTCGACTAACCTTTCAGTCTTAGTAACCCACGGAGCCATGGTGCCAGAACTGATTAGAAACGGCACCGGATGGGCAAGCTTGTTTACTTCCATGTTTGTCCACATCGGGTTTGAGCATTTGTTATTCAACATGATTACCCTTTACTTTATTGGTCGCTTGCTAGAACAGGTGATCGGACACGGGCGGTTCCTATTGATTTATTTACTTTCGGGAATTTTTGCTAACGTGGTTAGTCTGGCGTTTGCTGCGCCGAATAGCATTTCAGCAGGGGCTAGTGGGGCGATTTTTGGCATTATTGGCGTTTGGATAATGATGGCCGAACAGTACCGCAACTACCCGTTTTTAACTGGGATGGGGCGGCAAATGCTAATCTTTAGTGCGTTAGGAATCGTTAGCGGAATGTTTGGCACAAATATTGATATTTTCGCCCACCTGGGAGGGCTAGTCGCTGGCTTTCTATTAGGATACGGGTTTAGTTTCCCTAATTTGGGTAAGGTCCCCCTTCAAAAAAGACTTGGTAGCGGGGTCCTTTTAGGGATTTTATTGGTAGTATTTGTGAAATTAGCGTTTACATTATAGCGATAATTTGGTAAATTAGTTGAGATGGTATTATGAAAACACTTTATGATGTGCAACAACTTTTAAAGCAATTTGGTGTCTTTGTTTACGTTGGTAAACGCAAGTGGGATATTGAATTGATGAGCATTGAACTGAAAAATTTGTATAAAGCGGGGGTAATTGACCAGCCGACTTTTGCAAAGGCTCAATTAGTTTTACGGCACGAGCACCATATTGAAGAAGTTAGAGATCATAAGCAAAAAAATGGAGGTTTTTTAGACTAATGGAACGGAAATTAATTGGGGTTGACCTTGGTGGAACAACAATCAAGTTTGCTATTTTAACTGAGGATGGTGAGATCCAACAAAAATGGAGCGTGGAAACCAACGTCCTCGACGAAGGGTCTCACATTGTCCCGGACATTATTGAATCCATTAATCACCACATTGATCTTTACAAGATGAACAAAGATCAATTTATTGGAATCGGGATGGGTACTCCCGGAACCGTTGATCGCCAACGGGGAACGGTAATTGGAGCATTTAACTTAAACTGGAAAGAAACCCAAAACGTAAAGGCAGAAATTGAAAAGGGTACGGGCATCAAGTTTGCAATTGATAACGATGCTAACGTAGCGGGCTTAGGTGAACGCTGGAAGGGTGCCGGAGAAAATGGTGACGACGTTGCTTTCGTTACTTTAGGTACTGGAATCGGCGGCGGCTTGATTGCCGGCGGTCAACTATTGCACGGTAAAGCCGGCGCTGCTGGAGAAATCGGTCACGTAACGGTTGATCCTGAAGGATACCTATGTACCTGTGGCAAACGCGGTTGTTTAGAACAATACGCAAGTGCAACTGGGGTAGTTCACGTAGCTCGTGATATGGCTGAAGAATTTTCTGGTGACTCCGAATTGAAGCGTCAAACTGATGACGGTCAAGACATCACTTCTAAGCTAGTATTTGATTTGGCAAAAGAAGGCGACGTTTTAGCATTGCGCGTTGTTGACCGCGTTTGCTACATGCTAGGTTTAGCACTTGGTAACTTAGCAAACACCCTTAACCCTGAAAGCATTGTAATTGGCGGGGGCGTTTCCGCAGCCGGCGAATTCTTGTTAGACCGGGTTCGCGACAACTTTGAAAAATTTGCGTTCTCTACCGTTCGTTCTTCTACCCAATTGAAACTTGCTCGTTTGGGTAACGACGCGGGAGTTATCGGCGCGGCATCATTAGCGCGGGTATTTGCATAATATATAGAAATTTTGGAGATGAATAAAACATGGTAGCTGCAGCAGCAAGTAACTCAAGTGGATTTTGGATCAATACCGTAATCATTATCTTAATCATTGCCTACTTACTTTACCAACTATATATGTATTGGAAGCGGAGCAAGATTGCAACCCAATTGGATAATGAAGCTTTTCGGGCGGGAATGCGCAAAGCTCAAGTAATTGACGTGCGTGAAAAGAAAGAATTCGATGCCGGACACATTTTAGGTGCGCGCAACATTCCTTATTCCCAAATGAAAAGTCGGACGCAAGAGTTACGCCCTGATTTACCAGTTTATTTATACGACCAAGGCCGAACCTTTAGTGGCCGAGCAGCCATGCTCTTATCTAAGCGCGGTTTTAAAAAACTATATATTTTGAAATATGGTTACCAACGTTGGGATGGAAAAACTAAAAAGGCTAAATATTAAAAAGAGATTGGGTTAAAATGGAATTAACCCAATCTCTTTTTGTATACTAGTGCCAATTAGAAGTTAGTATTGTTTTAAAACGAATTAACCGTTTTGCGCTGCGTGCCGTTTACGTTCTGCGCGCCGCCGATTTTCTTCAGCGCGGTTTTCGATTTCTTCAACGGGCTCTACAACTACCTTATGGAAGGTGTATACTGCACCCGCAATGGCACCAAGAGTTGATACGGATCCAAAAAGGAATCCCTTAACAAATTTACCCATGTAATTCAGCTCCTTATTTAAATTACCTTAATTATGCGCTGAATTGACGAAAAATACCAGAAATAGATCTAGGAGAATGTTATGTTAACTCAAGTAATCGCCCACCGGGGCAGTAAGGGCGTTCGACCTGAAAATACGTTAGCGGCTTTCAAAAAAGCAATTGAAGAAGGCGCCGACGGAATTGAAACGGACGTTCACTTATCAAAAGATGGTGAAATGGTAATCATCCACGATGAAACTGTTGATCGGACTACTAACGGGACGGGGCGAGTATTTGACCAAACGTTAGCTGAACTAAAACAGTTAAATGCGGGAGGCTCCTTTAGTGGCCGGTTCCAAGACGAAAAAATTCCCACTTTGCAAGAAGTTGTCGAATTGCTAGTTGCGGAACGGTACACCGGAATTTTTAACTTGGAATTAAAAACTGATAAATTTAAGTATCCGGGAATCGAACAAAAGGTATTTAGCTTCTTTAAAGATAAAGATTACCCATTCCAATTGGTTTATTCTAGTTTTAATCCGCAGACGTTGGTGACCATGCACACGTTGCAACCAGACGTAGAGATGGCGAGTTTGTTTAAATTTAACGCGAAAGCTGCCCGAAAACTAACTCATCGTAAAGTGATCCAGAACTGGCATCCTAGCATGGCTTGGGTACGGGGACATCGGTTAATTTTAGGAAAGCGCCGTTTACGCCCATGGACAATTAACGTAGAAAGTGATCTACGATTTTGCTTTCAAAAGGGTTTTTTAGGAGTGATTACAGATTATCCTACCCGGGCGTTACAAGTTCGGGCAACTATTCAAGGAGGGTAAGATGCAAAAAGTTTTAGCAATTGTCGGTCCCACGGCAGTCGGAAAGACGAGTTTATCCATTGAGATGGCTAAACGCTGGAATGGCGAAATTATCTCGGGAGATTCGATGCAAGTCTATCAACGACTTGACGTTGGGACGGCGAAAATTTCTCCTGCAGAAATGCAAGGAGTGCCCCATCACCTAATTAACGTTCGAAAGGTACAGGAGCGTTTTTCAGCTGCTGATTTTAAGGAAGCGGCGGCAAGCCTTATAAAAGAAATTAGTGATAGAAAAAAGTTGCCAATCATCGTCGGGGGGACCGGCTTCTACCTACAAGCGCTATTAAATGATTTACAACTGGGAACCACTAACGAAGATCGTCAAAAAATTGAGGCGGTCCGAACGACACTAAATCAAAAAAGCGACGAAGAATTGCGTCAACGTTTGCAAGAAGTTGACCCGGAAAGTTATGCAGAAATCGACTTAAATAACCGTCGGCGAGTAATCAGGGCTTTAGAAGTTTTCCAAACTACGGGTCAAAAATTTTCTGCGCAACCAAAGGCGCAGAGTGACCCGGTCTACGATGCGTTATTAATCGGCTTGAATACGGAACGAAGTAAGTTGTACGAACGCATTAATCAGCGAGTGAAATTAATGTTAGCTCAAGGGTTGGAAGATGAAGCGCGGTGGCTGTTCAAACAACCGGGAGTGGTTCAGGCAACGAAAGGAATTGGCTATCGGGAGTGGCCAGCGTACTTTGCGGGTGAACAATCATACGCCGCCACGGTAGCTCAAATCCAAAAAGATTCCCGTCATTACGCTAAACGACAGCTAACGTGGTTTCGAAACCAAATGGACGTGAATTGGTTTGACATTATTCAAACCCCCGCAGAAAAGCAAGTAATTAATCAAAGAATTGAGGAGTGGTTAGCAAAATGAAAAATTGGAAGGATTCGTTTAAACCGGAAGTGCAACAATTAATTACCGAGGTTGAACAACAAATTCAGCCTAAGTTAGCGGAAATTGACGATCAGGTGACTTATAACCAGCAAAAGGTGTTAGAAGCCTTTCAAAAAGAACGGATTGCCGAAGAAAACTTGAACGGCGCGACGGGTTATGGTTACAACGACATGGGCCGAGACGCCTTGGATCGGGTTTACGCAGACGTTTTTAAAACTGAGGATGCCCTAGTGCGGCCCCAATTTGTTTCTGGAACCCACACCATTAGTACGGCATTTTTTGGGATGCTTCGACCTAACGATAAATTGCTCTACTTAACCGGTATGCCTTACGATACTATCCAAGAAGTAATTGGCATTACTGGTGAAGCTGGACGTGGATCGTTGAAGGATTTTCAAATTGGGTTTGACTACGTGCCATTGTTAGCCGATGGAAAAGTTGATTTTGAAGGAATGCGGTCGAAATTGACTTCAGACGTTAAGGTGGTAGCCATTCAGCGGTCGCGCGGGTACGATAGCCGGGCTAGTTTTACGGTCACGGAAATTGAAGAGATGGTTAAACAAGTGCGACAGGTCGCACCAGACGTCACCATCTTTGTAGATAACTGCTACGGAGAATTTTCTGAAACCATCGAGCCCACGGAAGTCGGAGTTGACGTGATGGTCGGTTCCTTGATTAAAAACGCCGGGGGAGGCATTGTCCAAACTGGTGGTTACGTGGTTGGACGAGGTGACTTGATTGAAAAAATTGCTAGCCGCCTTACTAACGTTGGCTCAGGAAAAGAAGAGGGCGCGACCTTAGAAAATTTACGGCGAATGTTCCAAGGCTTTTTCATGGCACCGTCGGTTACTGGAGCAGCTATTAAGGGAGCTATTTTTGAAAGTGCACTTCTTGAAAAGTGTGGCCTCGAAGTCGATCCAAAATGGGATGATGCGCGAACGGACTTAATTCAAACCATTAATTTTGGTGATCCGAAGCCAATGGTTAAATTTGCTAAACAAATTCAAAAGAATTCACCAATTGACTCCTATGTTGATCCAGAACCTTCCGTAATGGCTGGTTACGAAGATAAGGTGATTATGGCAGCCGGTACTTTTGTCCAAGGGGCTAGCATTGAATTTTCCGCAGACGGTCCGCTACGTGCGCCCTACACTTTATATCTCCAAGGTGGGTTAACGTACGCACACGTAAAAGTGGCGATTGCAAAGGCCGTGGAAGCAACTTTTTTCAGTTGATGTTAGAAAACCTGACATGATTCTTGACGGGCGGTTTTGCGATTGGTAGAATAAGTTCAATATTAAAGGAGTTATTGGTATGAGTGAAAAAGAGCTCCGTCGTTCACTGGCGGTTTTACCAATTGGTACAGTTATGAAGTTAACGTCGCTAACTGCGCGGCAAATCCGATATTACGAGCAACACCAATTGGTTTTTCCGGAACGTAGTGAAGGAAATCGACGCTTATTTTCGTTGAACGACGTGGATCGCTTGCTAGAAATTAAGGATTACTTAGCAGACGGTTTAACCATTGCCGAGGTGCAACGGCAGTTTGCTCAACAAGCAGAAGCGCGTAAACGTTCTCTTTCAGACAGTCAAATGCGGAAGATTTTGCGCGACGAGTTGTTACAAACTGGCCGATTAACCGACGATGATGGCCCAACTTTTCCAATTAAACGAATTTAATAAAAATATAAGTGGGGCGGACATAGAATTATGGCAAAGAAAAATTATACACCAGCAGATATTCGGCAAATGGCAAAGGACAATAACGTCCAATTTTTACGCTTAATGTTTACGGATCTTTTCGGGGTAATCAAAAATGTTGAAGTGCCAATTAGTCAATTAGATAAATTGTTAGAAAACAAGTTAATGTTTGACGGGTCTTCAATTGACGGTTTTGTTCGGATCGAAGAAAGTGATATGTATCTTTATCCGGACTTGTCTACGTGGATGGTCTTTCCTTGGGGAAGTGAACACGGTAAAGTCGCGCGGGTGATTTGTGAAGTATATACCAGCGACCGGAAGCCTTTTGCTGGGGATCCACGGAACAACTTGATCCGTGTGTTGCAAGAAATGAAAGACGAAGGGTTCACCGATTTTAATATTGGACCAGAACCAGAATTCTTCCTCTTGAAGCTGGATGAAAATGGTAAGCCAACGACCCACCTTAACGATCAGGGAAGCTACTTTGATTTGGCACCCGTCGACTTAGGAGAAAATTGTCGGCGTGACATCGTTTTAGAACTTGAAAATATGGGCTTTGACGTGGAAGCGTCCCATCACGAGGTTGCTCCGGGCCAGCACGAAATTGATTTCAAATATGCGGATGCACTAACGGCAGCTGATAACATCCAAACCTTCAAGTTAGTCGTTAAGACGGTTGCACGGAAGTATAATTTACACGCAACTTTTATGCCTAAACCACTCGATGGGATCAACGGTTCGGGAATGCACTTAAACATGTCCCTTTTCAACAAGGAGGGTAACGCCTTTTATGATGAAAAAGGCGAGTTACAACTTTCTCAAAAGGCCTACTGGTTCTTGGGAGGATTGCTGAAACACGCTCGGAGTTATACGGCGGTTTGCAACCCAATCGTTAATTCTTATAAACGCCTAGTACCTGGCTATGAAGCACCAGTTTACGTAGCTTGGTCTGGTTCTAACCGCTCACCACTTATTCGGGTCCCATCTAGCAAGGGACTATCAACACGTTTTGAAGTGCGGAGCGTTGATCCGTCAGCCAACCCTTATTTGGCGATTGCGGCGGTTCTGGAAGCGGGACTAGACGGGATTCGCAACCAGATTGAACCAGATGATTCGGTTGACCGCAACATCTACCGGATGAACGTTCAAGAACGTCATGAAGAACACATTCAAGATTTACCTTCCACATTGCATAACGCGCTTAAGGAATTTGAAAAGGATGGCGTAATGAAAAAAGCACTTGGGGACCACATCTTCCAAAGCTTCTTAGAAGCTAAAAAGTTAGAGTGGGCTTCGTATCGTCAAGAAGTTACCCAATGGGAACGGGATCAGTATTTAGAAATGTTTTAAAAAATAATGAGCACTTCCGTAGTTAGTGAGGAGGATGAAATAAGGTTTCGGATTAAAGAATAAATCCGAGGCCTTATTTTAGTTAGGTCGTCTTTTTAAGGGTGGAACGGTTTTAAAGTTTATTTTTGAAGTTTGTCTAAATTTGGTGGCGAAACGCTTTATTTATTTGAAATTTTTTTGTAACATTAAGACAGAAATAGAGAATGGAGCGGATATCATGGCAGATGAACGTAAGAACCACGGGCAATCTAGTGGGGAGATTTTAATTTCCCAACTAAGGGTAAAGGATCAATACATAAATGATTTGGCGGAAGCCATTGACCATCATGATGATTTACAGGTTTACCAACTCTTAGAGCCGGTACGTTACCAAGAAGAAATTGATCAAAGCTTCGAATTAAAGTATGGGGAGCACCCGTTTGAGCTGGTTAAGGATCAACGTGCGGAGCTCGCCCATTATTTAAGCGATAACTTAATTGACTATTTAATTCAAAAGTTTCCGTTTTTCTACTATCGTGAGGTAGAGAAGGGACAATTTATTGTCTTCTTCGGAAATTGGTGGGATCGTCGTCAAATCGGTACGTTGGATTCTTTGAATATTGAACTAGCGTTAGACGAAGCCAAATTAAGCCAGTTGGAAAAAGCTTTGCAAGCTGAAGAAACTGGAGAAACCTTAAACGGCGATCGAATTGCCGAACTCTCCGCTGAAAATGTAAGGCTACAAAAATTAATTGATGGCCAAGCTGATTTAGAGAAGAAAAAAGAAGAATTAATGCAACAACAAAGTGATTTAGCCGAAAAAGGCGGCTTGTTTGAGTCGGCTAAGGTAAAAGAAGAACGTCAACAACTTAAGGAAGAGTTGGCGAAGGTCGAAGAAGAGATCCAAACGGCTAACCAAGCACCAAGTAAAATTCGAGAACAACAAAAGCAAATTTTGGCATTGTCGAAAGAAGATACTATGTTGGGATTGGAGACGGCAGCCTTAAAGAAGAGCTTTACGAGTTTTAAGGAATTTCACGAACTAACGCAAAACCTTTACCATAACTACCTTATGGATCTATTAGACGAAGGGCAGGTAAAGTCTAATGGATAAGCAAACAACGAACCAGACAACTAACAATCAAGGCGCTAACAAATTTAACGATACCATGTTAAAAGTTCAAGACGAATTAAATGAAGGACTCAAGAAGGGCCAACGCTACGCGGAATTAATGCACGAATTGACTACCACCGCTGATCCTATCGAATTATTGGACGCAACTCGGCAGTTGGCTACTTTTGAAGTGGATACGGCTGCGGTAGTTTTTCCGAAAAAGTTTGCGGCGAGTGACTACTATTTAATTTTTATGTCCCGATTGCTTGAACTAAACGGATTAACTAACGAATTTCGGACAGCGATGGTGGAAACGGATGGGCATCCAGTCATGCATCATCAGTGGCCGAATAGCGACCAAATTTTCCGGTTTGAAAAGAACGGTGCCCACTTAGCATACGTAGAACAGACTAGCCACCAAGTTATTTTTAGGTTAGATTTAGAAAAGCAAACCATGAGTTTTGACACCGCAACTATTAACAATTTGTACTTTTTAAGTGAAGGCACGGATCCAAAAACTTCGCTGAAAAAACAGGTGGCTTCCTTCATTAAATTTGGGCAATTGCTTGAAAAAAATTATCATTTCCAAGTTGACTTTAACATGTTTGACGCACGAAATGAAAAGACTTACGTTTTTGAAGGAACCGGTTTGGATAGCAGTATTCTTGATGAACTATTTGTTGCTGCTGCGCAGAATCACTACATTCTTTACAATGCGGATGAGTTTTTAGGGGCGTTCTTACGCTTGAAATCAAACGTGATGTTGACAATTTTTGAAATGGACGCTGCTAACCACCAGTGGGCTATGCGGGTCCAAGATCAAGAGGAACGGTATTCTTTATTTGACGTTTTGAAAGACTATGCCTTCCTCAATGATTGGTACGTTAATAATATTGATGATTTGAAATTAAAAATGATACTTTAAGGTGATTAATAAATGGATTGGGCAAAGATGTTACAAGCTTCGGTTAACCTCGACCGTGACATTCGGATTAAGCATAATTTACAAAATAGCTTGGCGGATCGCATTCAGGAAGCATACATTTCCTTGGACGTGGAGTTAGCCGAAATTGCTAATGCTGCGGAGTGGTTTAAAGTTTGGAAAACCCATCGTGGAAAACGGGACGGTGACCTGTCCGTTCACCAAACGGTCTTGAACGAGTTTGTGGACGCCATTGATTTCTTTTTGTTGATGGCCAACTTAAATCAGTGGAACCACTTGATTGTAATTAGTGATGAACAGCTGGCTTCTTATCAAAATGACCAGCGGGATTTAGACTTGTCCTTGATGTATTTGAATATTAAGAAAATGTTATTTTCAACCTATTCATATAACCGGGGGACCGACTTTCAGCACGCTTGGCATTTATTTATAAAGTTTGGTATTCAAGGTTTAGGGTTTACACCAGAAGAATTGGAAAAAAGCTTCTTCGCAAAGAATCAAGTTAATTATCAGCGTCAAGAAAACAACTATTAGTTATTAGCCGTTTGCTGTAACAAAATTAGGGAAAGCTAATACTAAAAAGCAAGATGTTTTACTAAAGCCGGTATTTGTGGAATAATGGTGATGTAAGGCTGAGAAACTTTTAGCGAATTTTGCGTTTATTAAGGAAGCGATGTATGTAATGACGTATACTGATATTTATGGTTTTAAGCACGAAAATGCCACCATCGTCAGTAAGAAAGATGAGTTCCGACGTGTTTTCATCATTGAAGATGAAAAGCATCGCCGCTTCGAATGTTTGAAAGAGCATCCTGAATCTACTCATAAGGGGTCTGCGCACTGGAAGCTAAGTTCTAAAGACACTCCGCCAGATAACTACTGGGATGTTTTTGAGACAAGTGATAAGTAATGGTTAAAGGCCGGGAGATTGGAATGAATCTTCAGGCCTTTTAATTACTAACAATATGGGGCTACTGGCCACGAAACTTTATTGACAGGTCCGAATTTTTTAAATATAATAGTAAAGTACGGTTCGGTAGCTCAGCTGGATAGAGCATCCGCCTTCTAAGCGGACGGTCGTGAGTTCAAGTCTCACCCGAATCATACCGTACTAAAAGAAACGGTCGCTATTTTTAGCGATCGTTTTTTTATTTAAAAATCAGTTAAGGGCGCAAATCACTTTAATAAAAGTTAAATATCCGTTATCATTAGGTAAAAGAAATCATTAGAGGGTGACGGATGATGAAAAAATTTTTTGCAATTTTATTGTCATTAATTATGGTGACGGTCGTTTTAGGCGCTTGTACACATAACAAGGTTTATGGGACGGTAGTGGTTACACCCGAAAAATATAAACAAATCTCGGCAGATAAGGCAATGATTGAAGATTCGATAAAGGGTTTGAAAAAATTCAACTCTGAAAACCCGGAATCGGAGCAAAAGGTGATCAAAACTTTGAACACCCTAATTGAAAAGGGGCAACGCCACCTTAATAAACAAGATCGCGCCCAATTTAAACAGCTATTGGGTAGCGATCCTACGGGTGTGAAGGGCATCGTTAAAAATGCTTACGATCACCAACGGGGATTTGACGACGATTTAAGTGGCCGGATTCGGAGTAACATGCTAAAAGCAATTAAATTATTACCGCACGGGGTCACTAAGCACCCGGACGAGCAAGATAAAATTTATAAGCAAATGTTAAAAGATACGCAAGCTGACCGCAAATTATATCAAATTGGCGGTAACGAGTAAATTCAATATATACGGTTTAACCAAATGGATTTAGGAGATAACTTTCTCCTGGATCCATTTTTATTTCGTTTAGCAAAGGGGAGCTTAATAAACGTAAAGGTGAATATTATGAGCTTGAAATATAACGTTACAGAGTGTTTAAGGGTGTATACCAATTGGGGCTTCCTTTTCCGGTAGCTATCCATCATTTTTCATAAAAAGCTTCTGATTAGCATTATTTATCGTTAGGTTTATAATGTTAACTTAACTTGACACCGCTTTGGTGGAGCATGTTCAACAACTATGCCACTTTTTTTAAAATAAGCGAAAAAAAGGAGACGGAAAGTGGACTGTTGGCGGTTCATTTGTTGGGTTTGGTAAGCTATCATGAACATGTAGATGATAAAAGTTCGCTATTAATGTATGGTGTAGAATATTAAGGGCGATACAAATTTTCGAATAACTAAAATTTGCGAACTCTATGAGGTGCTTAAAAATGAAAAATGATCCAAGAATTATTAAGACAATAAATAAACTGGAAAAGGCTTTTGTGATGTTGTTGAAGACCTACGAAGTGGGGGATATTAACGTACGTCAAATAAGTGACGAAGCTGGGGTCACGCGGGGCGCTTTTTACTCTCATTTTTCAGATAAAAAAGAATTTCTTGAGTTTACTATGGAAAGTTTAATTCAAGAATTATTAAAACCATCCTTAAAAGACTCTGCTGACTACGTAGAGGAAGCGAAGCATGAAAATGCTCACCAAGCAAGTGTGCTTTCGCTAACCGAAATTTTTAATCACGTTGCTGAAAATTATCAAGCTTACACAGTGGTGATGGGTAATGACCGGCTCCCTAGTTTTAACCAAACACTCAAGAAACGTTTAATGGAAGAATTTGAAAAATTCGCTAATTATTATGGAAATGACCTTGATTTAGGAGGGTTTCCTTTTGAGGTGTTGAGTTCTTTTTACGTAAACGGCATTGTTGGAATGATCAAAGTTTGGTTGGAAAATGGAATGATGTATACGCCGCACTACATGGCAAACGCAGCTAAACAAGTCCTTGATAGTAAAGAAAGCGTCAAGACTACCGATTTAAAGCTAACCGATTTTTTTGTGGTTTAACGTTGACTAATTAACGATTATCAAGTATAGTACTAATGTTGGTGTGGTCTCCACGCTACAACCGCACAGAGTGAGTTTTGAAGCATAGCACTTACTTTGGCGAGTCTGAGATGAATAAGGAGGTGCACGTTGTGTACGCAATTATTAAAACTGGTGGCAAGCAACTCAAGGTTGAAGAAGGTCAATCTGTATACGTTGAGAAGCTAAACGCTGCTGAAGGCGAAAAAGTAACATTTGATCAAGTACTTTTTGTTGGTGGTGAATCAACAAAGATTGGTTCTCCAGTCGTTGAAGGTGCTTCAGTTGCTGGTACTGTTGAAAAACAAGGCAAGCAAAAGAAGATTACTACTTTCAAATACAAGGCTAAGAAGGGTCAACACACTAAGAAGGGTCATCGTCAACCATATACAAAGGTTAAGATTGATTCAATCAACGCTTAGTCAGTTGGAAAGGTGAAGAGTGATGATACAAGCATGGATTTATCGGGAAGCCGACCGCATTAGTGGTTTTAAGCTGACTGGTCACGCGGATGCTGGGGAATACGGCAAGGACATTGTTTGTGCCGCAGTTTCTGTCCTGGCTATTAATACCGTGAATAGTATCGAACAAATCGCCTCGGTAATGCCACTGGTTGATTCAGATGATGATAACGGTGGATTTTTATCAGTTAATGTCCCCGAAAGTAAGGATCGAGAAGCCGAGCAGAAGGCGCAAGTCTTGCTAGCTTCTTTTGAATTAGGATTACGGGATATTAGTAAAACCTATGACAAGTACTTAGTAATGAATTAACTTACATTCGGAGGTGTATTTACCATGGAAATGAACTTACAATTCTTCTCTCACCATAAAGGGGGAGGTTCCACATCCAATGGTCGTGACTCAGCTGGTCGTCGCCTTGGAACTAAGCGTGCTGACGGACAAGCTGCTAAGGCTGGTATGATTTTATATCGTCAACGTGGAACACATATTTACCCTGGTGTAAATGTTGGTCGCGGAAACGATGATACATTGTTCGCTCTTGCAGACGGAATCGTTCGTTTCGAACGTAAAGGTCGCGACAAGCGTCAAGTTTCTGTATATCCAGTAGCAGATGCTGAATAAGCGATAAGCAATTCAGGTCGGGACAAATCATCTTGTTCCGGCCTTTTTTAATGATTTTCTTGTTAAATAGATGAGCGATTGATATTATGAACTTATAATAATTGGAGGAATCTTTTTATGAGCACAATTTCAACGTCAGATTTTCATAATGGATTAACTATTGAAGTTGAAGATAACATTTGGCGGATTGTTGAATTTCAACATGTTAAGCCTGGTAAGGGTAGCGCATTTGTGCGGACTAAGTTGAAAAACTTAAGAACTGGCGCGGTTCAAGAAAAAACTTTCCGTGCTGGTGAAAAGATGGAACAAGCTAACATCGAAACCCGTAAGATGCAATACTTGTACAACGACGGGGCTAACTACGTATTTATGGACAACAATACGTACGAACAAGTAGAAATTCCAGAAGAACGTCTTGCAGAAGAGAAAAACTACTTGATTGAAAACATGGAAGTAAGTATCTCATTCTTCGGTTCCGAAACTCTAGGAGTTGAACTACCAAAGAATATTGCATTGAAAGTTGAATCAACTGAACCAAGTATTAAAGGTAATACTGCAAGCGGTGGTTCAAAACCAGCTACGATGGAAACAGGTTTAGTGGTACAAGTACCTTTCTTTGTAAACGAAGGAGATACCCTTAACATTAACACCCAAGACGGAACTTACATTTCACGGGCTTAATTTTTGGGAGGCAGAGTTATGGCAGATACGAAATACTTGGAATTAAAAGATTCCAGTTCAAAAAGAGGCGGAATCGCGATTGCACCTGACGTGGTCGAATCCATTGCTGGGATTACGGTCGACCAAATTGACGGAGTTCATTTGATCAGCAACAATATCTCAAAGGGCTTTAACACTATTTTAGGGCGTGACGCAGTTGGCGCAGGTACTAAGTTAATTGAAGACGAACGTGGATTGGTAATCAGGGTCAATGTGATGCTTGATTTTGGCGTATCTGTACCGCAAGTTGCCACTAAGATTCAAGATCGGATTCAACAACAACTTCTATTTATGACCGGCATCGTCATTGACGAAGTTAACGTGGTCGTGAGTGGAATGGTTCCGGATAAAACCACGTCTGATATTGACCCTAACGATATTTTTTCAGAAAATAATGGTGATCAAAAGTGAGTTTAAATCGACATCAAATGCGGGAAAGCGCCTTTAAGATGATTTTCGCTCAGAGTGTAAATCCGGACGCAGACCCCGAAGAATTAAAGAAGCAGGTTTTGGAAGAATTTCATGAAGCCGACGTTGCTGATCCATTTTTGAATAATTTAGTAACCGGCGTTCAAGAAAACGAGTCGGCAATTAACGACACGATTAGTAAAGAACTTAAAGCTGGTTGGACGGTCAAACGTTTAGCTAATCCCGACCGGGTGATTTTACAAATCGGAACGTATGAAATTAAATACACTGAAATACCCAATAGTGTGGCAATTAATGAGGCACTTGAATTAGCGAAGAAATATACGGATGAAAAGGCCCGTAAGTTTATTAACGGTGTTTTATCAAACGTTGCTAAAGACTAGGTTATTTTAAATAGAGTTGCGGATGGAAACAAACATTCGTGGCTCTTTTATTTTACAAATTATTTTATGAGGTCATGTGTTATCATTTAAAGTGTGTAATTATTTGAAACTGGAGGCGTTGTGCTTGGGACAAATCATTGACGGAAAAGCTTTAGCAGCTGAAATTGACTTACAAACTAAGGCAGAAGTCCTGCAATTAAAAGAACGGGGGATTGTACCGCATTTAGCAGTGGTATTGGTTGGAGACGACCCCGCTAGCCATATTTATGTTCGCAATAAAAAGAGGCGGGCTGAAAAACTGGGAATCCAATCAACGATTTGCCAATTTCCAAGTAATATATCGGAAGCAACTTTGCTTCAAGAAATTGACCGTCTAAACCAAGATTCAACGGTGAATGCAATTCTTGTGCAGATGCCGCTCCCACCCCAAATCGATGAATTTAAGGTAACCTTGGCGATTGATCCCCGAAAGGATGCGGATGGTTTTCATCCAGTGAATATGGGACGACTATTGCAAAACAAAGTGGACCGTACTCCAGTTGCTTGTACGCCTCGTGGGATTATGCAAATGTTAGATAAGTATAATATTAATCCGGAAGGTAAAAAAGCCGTGGTAATTGGGCGAAGCATGATTGTTGGTAAGCCGATGGCGGCATTACTATTGAATGCAAACGCGACGGTTACGGTGGCACATAGTCATACCCAAAGCTTAAGTGAGCTAACTAAGCAAGCTGATATTTTGGTGGTTGCAACGGGGATTGCTAACTTTATTAAGGGTGACCAAGTAAAGGAAGGTGCCGTAATTATTGACGTAGGGATGAACCGTGACCAGAACGGAAAATTAACGGGTGACGTAGACTTTGCAACGGTGTCACCTAAAGCCTCGTTTATTACGCCAGTTCCTAAGGGAGTTGGACCAATGACCATCACCATGTTAATGAAACAAACAACTGATCTAGCAAAGTGGAGTAATCAATGACAAACGAGCAATATTTAACGGTTACGGCGCTAACCCAGTATATCAAGCGAAAGTTCGATGCGGACCCGTATTTACATCGGGTGTACGTAGTTGGTGAAATTTCAAATTTTCGATTGCGGGTTAACGGCCACCAATACTTTAGCATTAAAGATGAGCAAGCCAAAATTAACGTAATCATGTTTAAATCGGCTTTTGCAAAGGTAAAGTTTCGGCCTGAAGAAGGAATGCGGGTGATTGTAAGTGGGCGGATCAGCGTATATCCTGGAAACGGAAGTTATCAGTTGTACGTTGATTCAATGCAGCCGGATGGTGTCGGGGCTTTATATCAAGCTTACGAACAGTTAAAGGCGAAGCTAGACAAGGAAGGCCTGTTTAAAGCACCTAAACAAGCGATTCCACGATTTCCAAAGAAGATCGCAGTAGTAACTAGTCGTTCTGGAGCGGTAATTCGTGATATTATTACCACGGTCAACCGGCGTTATCCAATTGTGCAATTGGTGCTATTTCCCGTGGCGGTGCAAGGAAATGAAGCCGCACCTAGTATTGCCGCTCAAATTAAACTCATCAACACGTTGTCCGGCTTTGATACTATTATCCTAGGACGGGGTGGCGGCTCAATTGAAGATCTATGGCCCTTTAATGAAGAAGTGGTGGCACGGGCAATTTTTGAGAGTCGAATACCTACCATTTCTTCAGTTGGACATGAAACGGATACGACCATTGCCGATTTGGTTGCCGATGTTCGTGCGGCGACGCCTACCGCTGCTGCTGAATTGGCGACACCAGTTTTAACGGATGTTTTAGCTGACTTGCAAAAAACGGAATTGCGAGTTATAAATGCTTTCAAAAATTTATTGAAAATTAAGCAACAGCAAGCACAACAATTAAAAAATTCATATATTTTTCAAGAGCCGCAACGTCTTTACGAAGGTTACGTGCAGAATGTTGACCAACTAACGGAACGGTTACAAGGTGCGCAGCGGCAGTATTTATCTGACCGATCAGCAGAGTTAGCAAAATTGCAACACCGGTTGCTGGTGAATAATCCGCAAAACCAAGTCGAGTTAGCCAAGCAGAAGGTGGCGTATTTGCGTAAACAATTACTTGACGTGATTAACAAGCGGTTTACCCAGTCGCAAACGGAGATGCAACAGTTAGTAGCGGCGTTAGATAATCTAAGTCCTTTACGGATCATGAGTCGGGGATACACATACGTTACAAAAAACGAACAAGTGGTTAATTCCGTAAAAAGCTTATCCGTTAACGATGCAATTAGATTAAACTTTAACGACGGCAGTGCTGACGCCGTGATTAAAACAATTAACAACGAGGAAAAGTAATGGAAAAAGAAAAAACGTTTGAAGAAAATTTACAGGCATTACAGGATGTAGTGAACAATCTTGAGCAGGGTGACATTCCTCTTGAAAAAGCACTAAGCGAATTTCAAAAGGGAATCCAATTAAGTACTCAATTACAGGATACCCTGAAAAATGCAGAAAAGACACTTACCAAAGTAATGAAAGATAACGGTGAAGAAGCCGATCTTGATTTAGAAACAGATGAGCATAATGACTAAGGAATTTGACGATTTTGTTGGTGAAAGTACGCCGCTGATTAATAAGCGCTTTGCAGAATTGATCACTGATTTAGGGGGGCGGCAGCCGCAACTAGCAAAAATGATGGCGTATTCGTTTGACGCTGGTGGTAAACGGGTCCGCCCGTTAATGTTATTAGCAATCTTAAAGGTTTTACGTCGTTTGGTAGATGCAGATGTTCTGACGGTTGCGGTAGCCTTAGAGGCGGTACACACCTATTCGCTAATTCACGATGATTTACCAGCCATGGATAATGACGATCTTCGACGGGGACGCCCAACCAGCCATAAACAATTTGGGGAAGCTGAGGCGATCTTAACTGGAGATGCTTTATTAACGGTTGCTTTTCAGTGGTTGGCAACTACTGGATTAGAAGATGACGTTAAGGTGGCCTTAGTTAACGATTTGGCACAAGCGGCCGGGCCAGAAGGAATGGTTGCTGGACAGTTATTAGATATTGAAGGAAATCAGCGGCATTATTCTCTCGAGCAGTTAAAGCAGCTGCACGAATTGAAAACGGGTCAAATGCTGATTTTTCCTGCTAAGGCCGCTCTACACATCACGAAGGCGGAGACCAACGTTACAAGGGCAATCTTACAGTTTGTGCAGAATTTTGGCTTAGCTTTTCAGATTCATGATGATATTATTGACGTAACGGAAAGTAGCGCTGAGCTAGGCAAAACAGCGGGTAAAGACCAAGCGCTAAATAAGAATACGTACGTTAATTTATTAGGGTTAGCCAACGCTAAAGAACGTTTAGCAACGGTATTGGCAGCGTGTGAAGCTGCGCTGAAGCCACTTGCAGAACGGGGTTACGAAGTTACGTTGCTTCGCGGCTTTTTAACGTATTTAAAATAATGGAGACAGGGTAATGGCAAAAGAACGAGTAGATGTTTTATTAGTTAAGCAGGGGTTATTTGATACCCGAGAAAAAGCCAAACGAGCAGTAATGGCTGGTGAAATTTTAGGTGATAATGAGGAGCGGTTAGATAAACCGGGAGTTAAAATTGATCCTAATACCAAATTACATTTAAAAGGTAAGCCGATGCCTTACGTGAGTCGGGGTGGTTTAAAACTTGCTAAGGCTTTAGAAGTATTTGACATCGACGTTAACGGGCTGGTTGTTTTAGACATTGGTTCTTCGACAGGGGGCTTTACGGATGTAATGCTACAAAACGGGGCTAAACTAAGCTACGCATTAGACGTGGGGACTAACCAACTGGTCTGGAAGCTGCGCGAGGACCCTCGGGTAGTAGTGATGGAAAATACTAATTTCCGCTATAGCAAACTAGCAGATTTTACGGAAGGACAGCCGGAATTTGCCTCCATTGACGTTTCCTTTATTTCTCTAAAACTAATTTTGCCAGTCCTTAAACAGATTATTAAAACGGGTGGGTCAGTAGTTAGTTTGATTAAACCCCAGTTTGAAGCTGGACGAGAGAAAGTTGGCAAACACGGCATTGTTCGGGACCGGAAAGTTCACGAAGAAGTGCTTGAGAACGTTTTGGCAATGGCTAATGCAGAAGGATTTGATGTGCGAGGGCTCGATTATTCTCCAATTAAGGGTGGCGAAGGCAACATTGAATTTTTGGCATGGTTGTCTAGTGCGGATGCAGAACTAGGCAGTATTAGTTCGCAAGTCAACATTAAAGAAGTACTCGACCGAGCATATTCCAATTTAAATTCGTAGGTGAGATAATGCGTAAAAATCAACGACACGCCCTCATTAAACAAATTATCAATAATCATCAGGTTGGGCGACAGGAAGATATTGTCCGAATTCTCCAAGAACAGGGGATTCAAGTTACACAAGCGACCATTTCGCGTGACATTAAAGAATTGCAATTAGTTAAGGTTGCTACGGTAGATGGGCGACTCCGCTATGCTTTACCCAAAACGGATAGCTCACAAATTGAGCAACGTTTTTTTAACTTATTAGCAACCGCCTTAATTACCATTAGGGTGCAAGACCAACTAGTATACATAGATTTAAAACCGGGGAACGGGCCAAGTGTGGCCGCAACCTTAAAACAGGTTAACTATAGCTTTGTATTTGCCGTGATTGCCGATGATGACGGAGTGTTGGTGGTTTGCAAAGATAATGCGCGCGCTGTGCAATTAAGAAAAAGAATCACCAAAGCGATTGCGTATACCTAGGAGAGATAAAAATGTTATTGGAATTATCAATTAAGGATTTTGCAATTATCGAGAAATTAGATGCCAGTTTTCGACAAGGGATGACCGTGTTAACCGGGGAGACTGGTGCCGGAAAATCGATCATTATTGACGCCGTAGGTTTGCTTGCGGGTGGTCGTGGGTCGGTTGATTTCGTGCGCACGGGTGCTGACAAAGCGGTTTTACAAGGTGTATTTGACATTGCGGAAATTGCCAATACTAAAACTGTTCTAGAAGAGTTAGGCATCGAACCAACGAATGATTTAGTGATTACTCGGGAATTGCATAAAACGGGCCGTAGCGTTTGCCGGGTGAACGGTACCATTGTCAATTTGAATAGTTTAAAAAAGGTTGGGCAAACTTTAATTGATATCCATGGTCAAAATGAACATCAGGAATTGATGGACAGCGATAAACATTTAAGCCTGCTAGAACAATTTGACTATGCTACGATTGCAGATACTAAGCAACGGTATCAACGGGCATTTAAGGAATACACTAAGCTAAACCGGCGTTTAAACCAAAGTCTCAAAAATGAGCACGAATGGAATCAACGGGTGGATATGTTACAATTCCAAGTTGATGAGATTAAGGCTGCAAACCTTTCTGAAGGAGAAGACGAGGAGCTGGAAAAGCGGCGGGATCAATTGGTTAATTTTCAAAGCATTTCAGACGCACTGGCAACTAGTTTTCAAGTTTTAGAAAGCGAAGAGGGTGTTTCTGCAACCGATCAAATTGGTAATGTAATGCAAGAAATGCAAGGAATTGCGGACTACGATGAAGAATACGAACAAATTGCCGACGAAGTGCAAAATGCGTATTATTCATTAGAGGACGTGACTAATCGGGTCCGTTCGGCAATTGATTCGATGGAATGGAACCCTGCCGAACTAGACGAAGTTGAACAACGTTTAGAAACGATTCGCCAATTAAAAAAGAAGTACGGAAATTCAATTGCTGAAATCCTCAACTACTTAGCCGGAATCGAAAAAGAGCTGGCAGAAATGACGGGAGCGGGCCAAAACCTGGATGACTTAGCTGCTGAAGTAGACCGGCGCTTCCAAGAAACTAAGCAATTAGGTACGCAGCTAACTAATTTGCGGCAACAGATGGCTTTAAAGCTGGAGCAGGCGGTGCGGGAACAATTAGCGGGCCTATATATGGAGAAAACTCAATTTAAGGTGCAATTTAATTCTAAAAACACGCCCGAACTAGATGGACTGGATGACGTTGAATTTTTAATTCAGCCGAATCCAGGTGAAGACTTAAAACCATTAGCTAAAATTGCTTCTGGTGGAGAGCTATCCCGAATTATGCTAGCCCTGAAAACAATCTTTGCACGTAACGAAGGGGTTACCAGCATTATTTTTGACGAAGTTGATACGGGAGTTAGCGGACGAGTTGCTCAAGCAATTGCAGATAAAATTCATGAGATTTCAAACCATTCGCAAGTGTTATGTATTTCCCATTTACCGCAGGTTGCTGCACGGGCGGATTATCAATTGCACGTGGCTAAAAAAGTGGTTAAGGGGCGTACCATGACCAATTTGACGGTGTTAGACGACGAAGGCCGGGTCAACGAAATTGCCAAGATGTTGGCAGGAGTAGATTTGACCGAATTGAGTTTAGAACATGCTCGAGAACTCCTTCAAATGGAACATGCACACAACCCTAATAACTAAAAAGCAAATTGGACAGAAGTTGGATAGTTTGTGGGCATTGACGAAAAATCGGTCATTGTGCCCATATTTAATATAACGTGATAATCCCTTTATGGTTGTTAGATGAAATATAATAGTTCATCTGATAATCATGAAGGGATTTTTGAATGTCTAGGTTTAAATATACTGCATTAGAAAAATTAAATTTTATAGCGGACGACAATCGTGGGCATCGCAAACCAACTGCAGAATTAATCGAAACAGATAAATTAAAGCCCGAATTTTTTAATCAATTTAACGTTAAACGAAGTATGTCGCGTTCTGGGACTACATAAGGCAATGCTTCGCTGGAGCGCTGGTGGAATGAATTTAAACTGCGTGGGATGGACCGCTATGGAATACCTAAAAACTTACCAAGGGCTAATTAAATTAGTTAAAAGTGAAACGGAATATTATAATCATCAGGATCGATCAACAAAAAGAAACGGCCTCACTCTAGAAAAATCCTGGAATGAAGCCGTTTAGTAAGCTACCTAATTTTATAATTATTTCATCTGGCAACCTGACAGGGCCTAGCACATAATGGTCGATTTGGGGTTATGCGGAATAAACTAACTTTTGGCGTACATTTTAGCTCTATTAAAGCTAACAACTAAAGTAATTTTTCAAAAAAATTTTTATTCCTAAGAAGGGCTTTTTAGCTGGTTCTTAAGTCTGTTTGAATAGGTTCAGCGCGGTGAATGATTTGGTGTTTAAAGAATCTATATCAAGGCAATGCTTCGAATTTCCGCGTCTTCTAAAGTTTGAGTGGTATTTGAATTTTGATCTTGAATGCAGAGCCGTCCCGAACGGTTGAGAAGTAAATGTCCGCGTAATTCGACCACTCGAGAAGCCGTTAAATTGATTTGCATTTGGACGGGAACTTGATTTTGGATAGCAAACGCAATCGTATCGTTAATCTGGGTTAAGGACATCGATTGATCAACAATGTTAAGTCCGCGGTCTTCGGGAACCACGAATAAATTTTCATAAGTATTGCGAATTGCGGCGAGCGAAAAGTTAAATAGTTTAAGCGGACTTAGTTTACGAGTTTCCATAATTGCCTCCATCGAACATTTGTTTGTGTTTTTATTATACGAACAAACGTTCAGATTTGCAAGTGCTTTTAAATGAAGTCGTCCCCAAACGCAATTACTTTGCTTTTAGAAGCGGAATTTAGTTGAAAAATAAGTAAAAAAAGTGCAAAATAGTAATTACATACATATATTTGAGGGAGTTTGGAAATGGCGAAAAGAGGAATGTTGATTGTTCTTTCGGGACCTTCCGGTGTGGGTAAGGGAACGGTTAGAAAAGCAATCTTTGATCAAGGTGGAAATGATTTCCAATATTCAGTGTCAATGACCACTAGAAAACCTCGTGAAGGCGAGGTAAACGGAGTAGATTATTACTTCGTGTCTAAGGCTGAATTTGAGAAAAACATCGAAGAAGGTCAAATGCTAGAGTATGCCAAATATGTTGACAATTACTATGGTACCCCGTTAAAATATATCAACCAGACTTTAGATTCTGGTCGCGACGTTTTTCTAGAAATCGAAGTTAACGGAGCTCGTCAAGTCCGCGAAAAAATGCCAGATGGCGTCTTTTTATTTTTAACACCGCCTGATTTAATGGAGTTAAAGCAACGAATTATTAATCGGGGAACGGAAGATATTGAGACGATTAATAAACGGATGGCTAAGGCAGTTGACGAAATTAAGACGATGCATGATTATGATTACGCAATTGTCAATGATAAGGTCGAAAATGCCGTTGAATCAATTAAAAACATCATTAAGGGAGAACATTTACGTGTTTCGCGCGTATATCCTGAATACCAAGAAATGTTAGGAGAGTTGTAAGATGATTTTATATCCTTCAGTTGATAAATTGCTTGAACGGGTTGATTCTCGTTATTCATTAATTATGTTAGCAAGCAAGCGGGCACACCAATTAGATGAGGGTGCACCAGAATTACTTGACCACTATAGTTCACATAAAAACGTTGGGAAGGCCCTCGAAGAAATTGTTGCGGGCGACGTAGTTATTGACCCTAACGAAAAAGATCTATAATAGTTAGTAGTTAAATTAGGTGGAGACCATATTGAGAATTCACCAAACAATACTAAAAGTAAAGCGAGGCTAGGAAAAATCTGAATTGATTTTTTCTAGCTTTTTTACGTAATTAACGTCCCGTTATTTTGGATAGGATTAGGGACCGAGGACTGGTAGAATATAAGACTAGGAAGGTGTTTGCCAATGAAAATATTATTTGTGATTACCGGTGGAATTGCCGAATATAAGGTGGTTGAAGCGGTTCGGTATCAGGTGAAGGCTGGTAATGCGGTAAAAGTTGTAATGACTAAAATGGCTGAAGAATTTGTCACTCCATTGACGTTTGCAACGTTAACTAATGAACCAGTCTACGACGACTTTAAATCCCATTTGGGAAAGCCGGTTGCGCACGTTGCCTTAGCCGATTGGGCAGATCAAATTGTGGTAGCTCCCGCTACTGCAAACTTCATTGCAAAGATGGCACTCGGAATCGCAGATGACTTTGCATCCACGGTAGTGTTAGCTTCGGCGGCTAAGAAGAAAGTATTGCCAGCAATGAATGTTAATATGTGGGAAAATCCAGCAGTGCAACGTAATTTGGCGCAACTTAAGGCGGATGGCGTAGAAATTTTAGAACCAGCCGTGGGTGAATTGGCGGAAGGCTACGCAGGCAAAGGACGTTTCCCAGCAGCAGAAGTAGTTAACCAATTTATCAGTCAACCAGCTACCAGTCGCCAGTTAGTGGGCTATAAAGTAGTGGTTACTGCGGGAGGAACTCGTGAAGCCATTGATCCGGTACGCTACATTGGCAACCGTTCGTCGGGAAAAATGGGCTTTGTATTAGCTCAACAGGCCGCTGCAGCCGGCGCCACGGTAACCTTGATTACTGGGCCGACTAATTTAAAACTTGCTAACGATACGCAAATTAAAAGAATTGATATTGAGGACGTTAACAGCCTTAAAGCGGCTTTAGAACAAGAAATCCAAACGGCAGACGTGTTGATTATGGCAGCCGCGGTCTCTGATTACCGGGTTGCAAAGGTTAGCACACATAAGCTGAAAAAGAAGGATTTTAAAAACGGCTTGCAGCTTGAACTGGTAGAAAATCCTGATATCTTAGCCACGTTGTCCCGGCCGGCACAATTAAAATACGTGGTAGGATTTGCAGCCGAGACAGATGATTTGTTGAAAAACGCTACCCAAAAAATGCAACGAAAGGGCTTAGATATGGTGGTGGCTAACGACGTTGGTGATCCCGAAATTGGGTTTAACGTCGATGATAATGCCGTGACGATCTTACGACCAGGGCAAGCAAGCAAGACGATCGCTAAACAATCTAAAACAATGATTGCTAAGTCGATCTTAGAAATGGTTAGTCAAGAATTGAAGTAAAGGGGATTAGGGAATGACAAAAAAATTTGATGTCATCGTCAACGTACCGGCGCTGCAAACGAATACGCCATTTACTTACCAAGCAGCCGCAGCAATTGAAAATGACATTAAAGTCGGCTCCCGCGTGATCGTTCCCTTTGGGCAAGCGGGACGGCCGGTTCAAGGGTTTGTGATTGGCGAAAACCAACAGGATTCTTCGATGGAATTAAAGAACATCATTTCGCTTCTTGAACCAGAACCGTTTTTGAACCAGGAGCTGATTGACTTATCCGCTTGGTTAGCCGACAAGACCTTTTCTTTTCGGGTAACTTGCTTAAATGCCATGTTACCTAACTTAGTGAAAATTAATACCAAACGTTTTGTGAAGGTCAATGATCAGCAAATCGATCCCCAAACGGTTGTTCAAGTACTGGGAGAGCAACAAGTGGTGGACTTGAAAGTCAACGAATTGGATTACGCCCAGCAACGGCAGTTAAACCAGTGGATTAAAGCAGGGGCGGTTACTTTAGAATACGCCACCGAAAATTCGGCTAAAAGAAAGATGATCAACTGGGTTTGGCCCGCGATTGATGCTGTGCAAATCGCACAAATTATGGATACCATCCGGCCTAATGCACGACAGCAACGAAAATTGTTGGAATTGATTCCAGAATTGGATAAACAAGCTGGGTTGAGCCAAACATCCTTAATTAATGACCACCAAATTAGTCGTGGGACGGTTGATCACGCTGTTGAAAAGGGTTGGTTAAAGCGTAAGCTGGTAGAGCAGTATCGAGATCCGTTTGCGCAGAGCGATTTAAAAACGGATCAAGAACTTAATTTAAATGACGAACAGGCTCATGCTTTTGAAGTGATTTCAGCCGCAGTAAAAAATCATCGCGACAAGCCAATTTTACTAGAAGGGGTGACCGGTTCCGGTAAGACCGAGGTCTATTTGCAAAGCATTTCTCAGGTGCTTGAACAAGGAAAGACGGCGATTTTAATGGTTCCGGAAATCTCACTAACTCCCCTGATGGTTAACCGGGTGCGGGCGCGTTTCGGCGACCAAGTGGCGGTATTACACAGTGCGCTTTCTGACGGAGAAAAATTTGATGAATGGCGTCGCATTATGCGTAACGAGGTCAAAGTCGTGGTGGGTGCACGTTCCGCAGTGTTTGCACCCCTGCATAATCTTGGTATTATTATAATGGACGAGGAGCATTCTGAAACCTATAAGCAAACCGATGCCCCGCGTTATCATGCGCGGGACGTTGCCATTTATCGTGCGCAGAATGCCCATTGTCCAGTGATTTTGGGGAGCGCTACCCCAGCTTTGGAAAGTCGGGCTCGCGCTGAACGGGGCGTTTACGATTTTGTTCAGATTCAAAAACGTGCCAATCGACAAGCGTTGCCTGAAATTCGGGTGATTGACATGCGACGCCACCTAGGTGACGGGTACAATGAGAATTTTTCGGCACCCATGGTTAACGCGATTCAGGAACGATTATTAAAGCGCGAGCAAATGGTCTTAATGCTAAACCGACGGGGTTTTTCGTCATTTGTGATGTGTCGGGATTGTGGGTTCGTATTGAAATGTCCTAATTGCGACGTTTCGTTAACGATGCACTTAGACACCCACTCGATGCAGTGCCACTACTGTGGGCATGAAGAGCCAATTCCTCGAAAATGTCAAAACTGTGGTAGCGATAAAATTCGCTTCTTTGGTACGGGCACGCAAAAAGTGGAACAACAACTGCAACAAATTCTACCGCAGGCGCGGGTTTTACGAATGGACGTGGATACCACCCGCCGGAAGGGTGCTCATGAACGCTTGTTAGCCCGGTTTGGTAATCACGAAGCTGATATCCTCTTAGGAACTCAAATGATAGCAAAGGGGCTCGATTTTCCAGACGTTACCCTTGTGGGGGTCTTGAATGCGGATACTTCTTTGGAATTGCCCGATTTAAGGGCTAGTGAACGCACTTTTCAGTTGCTGACCCAGGTAGCAGGCCGGGCTGGTCGAGCACAAAAGGCTGGCGAAGTGTTGATCCAAACTTTTAACCCGGATCATTACGCAATTAAATTGGCACAGAAGCAAGACTACGAGGATTTTTTCCAAAAAGAAATGTACTTACGTCATCTAGGAAAATATCCACCCTATTATTTCACGGTACTAATCAACGTGGCGGCTCCCGAAGAAACTGGCGCCCAAAAAACTGCGTACGAAGTGTTAAATATGGTGCAACCCCAGTTGAGTCGCCAAGCAATCGTATTGGGTCCTACTCCTAAGTCGGTTTCTAAAATCAAGCAAAAATATTATTATCAGATTTTAATTAAGTACCAAAAGGAGCCGCGACTCCATGAGGCCTTGTTGAAGGTACTAAATGAATCACAAGAAAAGTTTCGACATGGAATTCGGATTGCAATTGACGCGGATCCGCAAAACTTCATGTGAAAATAGAAAGTAGGTTTTTTAATGAAGTCAATCATTTTTATGGGAACGCCCCAGTTTTCGGCACCCATTTTACAAAGTTTAATTGATCACCCAGATTATGACGTAGTGGGGGTAGTGACCCAGCCTGACCGTCGGGTTGGTAGAAAGCACGTCCTCACGCCTAGCCCAGTTAAACAAGTTGCGACCAAGCATGATATTAAGGTTTATCAACCAGAAAAGCTTAGCGGCAGTCCTGAAATGGAAGAACTAATTAATTTAAATGCGGATTTGATTGTAACGGCTGCTTTTGGCCAGTTTTTGCCAATGAAGTTGATCAACTCGGTGAAAATTGCGGCAATCAACGTGCACGCTTCGCTATTGCCTAAGTACCGGGGCGGCGCTCCCGTACATTATGCGATTATGAACGGGGATGCAGAAACCGGCGTTACCATTATTTATATGGTTAAGAAAATGGATGCTGGAGACATGCTAGCGCAAGCCAAAATGCCGATTACTGACCAAGATGACGTGGGGAGCATGTTTGACAAGTTAAGTATTTTGGGTCGGGACACGCTATTGGATACTCTACCTAAGTTAATAAACGACGAAATCACGCCGGTAGCTCAAGACGAAACACAGGTCAGCTTTTCACCTAACATTGCTCCAGAACAAGAGGAAATTGACATTAATTTGCCAGCACGGCTGGTCGACGCTAAGGTTCGGGGCTTACGACCATTCCCGGTTGCTTACGTAATGATGGAAGGTCAGCGCACTAAGTTATGGAAGACGGCGGTCATGGACCAAAGTACGGATTTAGCTCCCGGACAAGTAGTAGAAAAGACCAAGCACCAACTGTTGGTAGCCACGGGTGATCACGGTGTAATTAGCATTTTAGAATTACAACCTGCTGGCAAACAAAAGATGACCATTACTGATTATTTAAATGGGGTAGGTGACAACTTGCACCCCGGAAAGCAAATTATAGACAATGACGGAATTAAAGAGTAATCCCCGCGATTTAGCGGTCAGCATTTTAGAAAGTATCGATGAAGGCGCCTATTCAAACCTAGAGTTGAATCAAGTAATTCAGGATGCCAGTTTGTCAGAAGTGGATAAGCATTTACTGACCGAATTGGTTTACGGCGTTTTACAGCACCGGTTAACCCTTGATTTTTATTTAGCAAAGTTCTTAAAGCGTCCGGAACAAACCCCCCGTTGGGTAATCAATTTACTACGGACCGCGGTTTTTCAAATGGAATTTTTGGATCGCGTACCGACCTTTGCAATTTTTAACGAAACCATCGAGATTGCTAAACGACGGGGCAGTGACGGTGTCCGTAAAATGGTGACCGGAGTTTTGCGGTCTTACCAACGGCAAGGTAAACCCAGTTTAGAAGGGATTACGGACCCCACCCAACGTTTGGCGACCGAATATAGCGTTGCTCCTTGGATTGTGGACCAATTAATGTACGAACTGGGCGAAGATAAGTGTCGTAAAGTGTTGGCAAGTATTAATCAGCCGGCCCACTTAAGCGTTCGGGTAAACCCGGCGGAACAATCTGCCGCCAGCATTCGCCAAAAGCTAGCTGAAGAATACGCGGTTCAGCCTAGCTTAGTAGCGTCTGATGGTCTTCGATTAAAAAACGGCCCTAGCTTAGCGCAGTCAACTAGTTTTCAAGCTGGGAACGTAATTGCTCAAGATGAATCAGCAATGCTCGTCGGAGAAACGATGCAGCTATCCGAAGGTCAACAAGTCCTCGATGCTTGTGCTGCTCCGGGAGGGAAGACAACCCAACTTGCGCAAAAAGTTGGACCGGATGGAAAAGTGGTGGCGTGGGATATTTATGAATCCCGGACCCACTTAATCCAACAAAATGCCCAACGAATGCATTTGACAAATATCGTTACGGAAATACAAGATGCGACGGATTCTCGACCTGATTTAAAGGAGAAATTTGATCGCATCTTGGTGGATGCTCCGTGCTCAGGGATTGGATTGTTGCGGCGCAAACCCGAAACCCGGTACCTTAAAAGCAAAAAAGATAGCAGTGATTTGCACCGCGTTCAGTTAGAAATTTTGGATAACGTTGCCGACCTGCTTAAAGTGGGCGGAATTCTTACCTACAGTACTTGTACAATGTTACGGAAGGAAAACCAAATGACGGTCGCTGAATTTTTAGCGCGCCATCCAGAATTTAAACAATTAAAAACGCAGACTGATAAGAATATCAAAGCAGACCGCGCTGAACTAGACCTAAATATTTACCCGGATGATTTTGGGTCGGATGGTTTCTTCATTGCGAATATGAAAAAAGTGAAGTGATTGATAGATATGAAATACGCGTACCTATCGGACAAGGGGAAAGTCCGCAAAACAAATCAAGATTACGTAGGAATTTTTAAAAGTGATTCAGAATCAATTTTGACGATCGTAGCTGACGGAGTTGGCGGCAACCGGGGTGGCGACATTGCTTCGGAGATGGCGGTTTCGCACATTGGTTATTTGTTTGAAACTTCGGATATTAACACCGTCGAAGATGCCAAGAACTGGTTAACCCACCAATTAGCCATTGAAAACCGTAAGATTTTACAAGCTTCTAAGCATTATAAAAACTTAACCGGGATGGGAACCACAATTGTTTTAGCGCTATTTATTAATGACCAGGTGGTGGTCGCTAACCTGGGGGATAGTCGTTGTTACATATATAACCGGCAAGCGGGGCTGCGACAGCTATCTACAGACCATTCGTTGGTAAACGAATTGCTTAAAACCGGGCGAATCACCCCCGAAGAGGCCCGCAACCACCCGCAAAAAAATGTGATCACTAAAACCTTAGGGATTTCTGAACAGGCCGAAGCAGAAATTAAGGTATTTAACATTGCCAATGGTGATATTTTACTGCTTTGTACGGATGGATTGACTAACCTAGTACGGAATGACGTTATCCAAAAAGTACTTGGAAATCAGCAAAGTTTAGAAGAAAAAACCCGTAAATTAGTTGGTTTAGCTAACCAAGCCGGCGGATTTGATAACGTAACGGTATTGATTGTTGAAACAGAAATGGGGGCGAGCTAATGACCCCAAACCAAACGTTAAACGGACGTTATAAAATTATCCGTCCCGTTGGAGAAGGTGGGATGGCTAGTGTTTATTTAGCGCACGACTTGATCTTGGATCGTGACGTTGCGGTTAAACTAGTCCGTTTCGACATGCAGGATGACGCTTCGGCAGTCCGCCGCTTTCAACGGGAGGCCTTATCAGCTACGGAATTGGTACACCCAAACATCGTCAGTGTTTATGACATTGGCGAAGAACACGGGATGAACTACCTCGTGATGGAATACGTAGAGGGTAAGGATTTAAAACGTTATATCAAGGACGAATTTCCCATTCCACTTCCACAAGTGGTCAACTTAATGGGTCAAGTTTTGTGTGGGGTTCAAGTGGCACACCGCCATGGAATTATTCATCGCGATTTAAAGCCGCAAAACGTGTTAATCGATAAGCATGGGAACGCTAAAATTACTGATTTTGGAATTGCAATCGCAAATCAGCAGAGTAGTTTTACGCGAACCAATACGGTGATTGGCTCAGTACAGTACCTTTCACCAGAACAGGTGCGCGGACACGTAGCAACCCAACAATCGGACATTTATTCGCTTGGAATCATCCTTTTTGAAATGTTAACCGGAAAGGTTCCCTTTGAAGGAGAAACCGCGGTCTCGATTGCCATTAAACATTACCAAGATCAATTACCGCTAGTTACGGATTTTAACCACCAAATTCCGCAGGCATTGGAAAACGTGGTTCTTAAGGCGACCGCGAAAAATCCCACGGATCGCTATAAAAACGTGGCGGAAATGGCCGCGGACTTGAAAACGACCCTGAGCCCCCAACGAGCACAGGAAAGTAAATTTGTGGAGGAGTCCTTAACCGAGCACACGATTGTTTTAGACCAAAAGGCGATTAACCACCAGTTATCCGATCCCGATGGCGAGCAAACGCGCTCCATTAGGATGCAAGTTAATGAAAAACTTAAATCAATCAAGAAGGATCGCCAACCGGAAGAAAAACAGGGTGAAATGCACCGGCCTAAACACCGGCATCCGCTACGCCGGAGGGCGGCGTTTATGGCTTTTGCAATCCTAGCCTTTATTTTAGGAATTTTGATTGCTTTCAAATTAAGCAGTCCCCAGATGGTTAAAGTCCCTAATTTACATGGGTTAACCCAAAATCAAGCTACCACTAAGCTATCTAAGGAAAATCTCGGCGTAGGCAAAATAACTAAGGTAGCTGATGATAAAACCAGTTATAATAAGGTGGTTAAGACCTTACCTGCGAGCGGAAAAGCCGTTCAGGAGGGTATTAAGGTTAACGTGGTGATTAGTAAGGGACCAAACAGCTTTGACGTTGATAATTACGTGGGGAGTGATTACCCAAGTACGAAACGTCAACTAGAGGCTAAGGGATTCACCATTAAGAAAAAAGAGGTCGTTACCAATCGTTTTGACAACAACCGGATTATTTCGCAAGATGTGGTTGCTGGTCAGGTGGTTGTCCCGCGCCTGACGACGATTACGTTTACGATCGCCAAATAGATGGAGAAATGCATGCATACTGGACAAATTATACAATTGTTAGCGGGTTTTTATGACGTTTTAACTGAGCAACACGAGGTGATTCGCACCCGGGCACGGGGGAATTTCCGAAACCGGCAAACCAAGCCATTGGTGGGAGATGTGGTCGATTTCAAAGAAAGTGATGGACAAACCGGCTACATCACTAGCATTCACCCCCGGAAAAATGAATTGGTGCGACCGCCGTTAGCTAACATTGACCAAGCGGTGGTGGTGACGGCGGCTACCCAGCCAGATTTTTCAGCTAATTTACTTGATCGACAATTAGTTGCGTTGGCTGAAAAACAAATCGACGCCGTTATCTACTTTTCAAAAACGGATTTGCTAGATAAGGCGGCTTATCAGGAATTAAAACAGATTGCTGATTATTACCAGAAAATTGGTTATCAAGTGATTTTCCCAGCCACTTCGAAGGGCGACGAAGATGTTTTCCAATTACGGAAGCGTTTTGCCGACCGGTTGACCATTTTTATGGGACAAACCGGAGCTGGAAAGTCCACGTTGTTAAATCGAATTGATCCTAATTTAAATATTCAAACTGGGGAAGTTTCTCAGGCGCTAAATCGGGGAAAGCACACCACCCGGAAGGTTTCGTTAATGGATATTGACGGTGGGTTGGTTGCCGACACACCAGGATTTTCTTCTTACGCAGTTTTTGAAATGGCAGATACGGAACTGAAAGAGTGTTTTCTTGAAATAAAGAAAATTGGGCAAAATTGTCGCTTTCGGGAGTGTTTGCACCTTAACGAACCTGGATGCGCCGTTAAAGCAGCCGTTGATCGCGGTGAGATTTTAGCGAGTCGTTACGCTAATTATGAACAATTTATTGGACTGATTCGGTCCCAAAAACCGGACTATAAACGCAAAGGGTACCAGAAAAAAGATCGGAGGAAGAAGAAATGATTAAAGTAGCACCATCAATTTTAAGTGCTGATCCAGCCAATTTAATGAAAGATGTTAACCAAGTGCAGGGAGCGGACTATTTACACGTCGACGTAATGGACGGTAGCTTTGTACCTAACTTAAGTTTTGGTTTAAATACCGTTAAAGGTTTGGCAAAGGATTGTGACATTAAGTTAGACGTCCATCTCATGATCCAAAATCCAGAAAATTATGTTGAACAATTTGCCCAAGCAGGGGCCAGCATTATCGGGGTACACGTTGAAAGCACGCAACACATTGCTCGGGCAATCCAATTAATCAAGCAAGCGGGAGCCCAAGCTGAAGTAGTGGTAAATCCAGGAACGCCACTAACTGAATTAGAAGAACTTTTACCAGAAGTCGACCAAGTGTTAATCATGTCGGTTAACCCCGGGTTTGGTGGGCAAAAGTTCTTGGAAAGTTCGATTAGTAAAGTTAAACGTTTGTCTGCGCTACGCCAAGCCCGTGGTTTAGAATTTGACATTGAAATCGATGGCGGCATTAGCGACCAAAACGTTAAGCAAGTCTACGATGCAGGAGTAGACGTGGCAGTTGCAGGATCTTACATCTTTAACGCGGCTGATTACACTAAACAAGTACAAACCTTAAAGGACCTTACTAAATAATGAAAACATTTAACCTATTAGTCGGTGGTGATCCGGCAAATTTACCAGATGATTGGCAAAACTTAGATGGTGAATGGGTTGGCGTAGACCGAGGAGCGTTGCGCTTATTAAATGAACGACTGAAGGGCGGCCTTGCAATCGGTGATTTTGATTCGGTGAGCAAAACGGAGTTTACTGAAATTGAAGCGTGGTTTGATAAGGTGATTAAGCTAAATCCGATTAAGGATGATACGGATACTGAAGCGGCTTTGGCCGAAGTGTTGAAAATCGATGAGCATGCGCAAGTCCGTATTTTAGGAGTGAGCGGCGGTCGGATCGACCACTTGCTAGCCAACGTATTAATGGTGCTAGAAGCTCGTTTCCGGCGCTTTGCGGAACAAATTACGCTGGTTGACCGGCAGAATTTGATTACCTTTTTTAATTCGGGTAAGCACACAATTCAAAAGCAGCCTGGTTTTAAGTACTTATCGTTCATTCCGTTGACGTCCATCGACGCGCTTACTCTTGATGACGAAAAGTACCAGTTGCATAACCACATGGTGCCAAATGCGCGTGCTTACGTAAGCAACGAGTTTATGGGCAGCGCGGCCACGGTCTACTTAAGCAACGGCTTAATTGCGGTTATTCAAAGTAAGGATTAGTTGAAATAAAAAAATGCTCTTAACTGCTAGATGTTATCTAACGGTTAAGAGCATTTTTTGTTTTAAGCTTTTAAGTGCTTGGTTATACACGAGTTACTTTACCTGATTTTAGAGCTCGAGCAGAAACCCAAACGCGTTTAGGCTTACCATCAACTAAGATGCGAACCTTTTGTAAATTTGGCTTCCAGCTTCGGCGGCTGTGGTTCAAAGCGTGTGAGCGAGTATTTCCAAAACTTGTGCGCTTACCGGTGACAAAATCTTTTGCCATGTTGAAACCCTCCTTTGTCACTTCTATATCTCAATAGAATCTATTTCAATTACCATAACAATTTATCACATTGCCTGGTATATTGCAATAGGAAACTTTCAAGTAATTATCCTTGACAGATATTTAGGCGTGACGAAATAAAAGTGGCTGTCACTCCCATTTAGGAATTGGCATACGTGAAAATTCCCAGTATAATAACAATTGACGTCAATTTATGGGGCAGGTTCTTGTATTTAGCGTCTAGATAAGATATGGTAAAATATCGTTGGTATAGATGATACTAAGGAGGCAGGAAAATGGCTGTCAAAATTAAAACTAAAAACGGAACCATTGAGGTTTCTAATGACGTGATCGCGACGGTGGTCGGCAGTGCAGCTACCGATAACTACGGAGTTGTAGGAATGGCCAGCAAGAATCAAATTCGCGACAACATCAATGAAATTTTAAAACGGGAAAATTACGCACGTGGTGTGGTAATTAAACAAGAAGACAATGGGGTTGCAATCGATGTATACATTATTGTCGGATACGGAACAAAGATTTCTGAAATTTCAAAAAACGTACAATCAAAAGTAAAATATAACCTGGAATCCATGCTGGGCATCTCTGCTAACTCAGTGAATGTCTTCGTTCAGGGTGTAAAGGCACTCAGCGATTAATTCGTTGGGTTGGGAGGATAAAGAATTGGAAGCAATCGAAACCTTAGTTACTAATGAAGTTTTTGATCAGATGGTGCAGGCTAGTGCTGATCGCTTAAAGATGAACGCAGATTTTATTAACTCGTTAAACGTTTTTCCGGTGCCGGACGGTGATACCGGAACTAACATGAGCTTGTCGTTAGAAAGCGGTGCAAAATACGAAGCTAACGATGCTAGTGAAGAAGTTGGGCATTTAGCGGGTTCGCTAGCTAAAGGACTTTTAATGGGCGCGCGAGGCAATTCGGGCGTTATTTTATCGCAAATTTTCCGCGGCTTTGCTAAAAGTGTGGAAGGCAAGGCAAACTTAAATGCTAAAGACCTTGCTGACGCGGTTGCTAACGGTGCTAAGACAGCTTATAAGGCGGTAATGAAGCCCACTGAAGGAACTATTTTGACGGTGGTTCGGGAAGCTGCTAAGGCCGGTAATGAGGCGGCTTTAACCAGTGATAATTTAGCTGAAGTAATGCAGGCAATTGATACTGCAGCACAAGCGGCCTTGAAAAAGACTACGGAATTGCTCCCAGTCTTAAAAGAAGTTGGGGTAGTCGATTCTGGTGGACAAGGCTTGGTTTTCGTTTTTGACGCCTTTAACGACGTTTTGAACGGAAAGGACGTTAGCGAATACCAACACGAACCAGACGTTACCGAAATCAACGAAATGGTGGAAGCTAAACACCACCAAAGCGTGCAAGGTAAAATTAATCCCGAAGATATTAAATACGGCTACTGTACCCAAATGATGGTGCGGATCGGTAAGGGACTTCAAGTTTCCCAAGAATTTGATTACGATACTTTCTATAACTATCTGGCAAAATTAGGGGACTCACTGCTCGTAATCAACGATGATGAAGTGGTTAAGGTGCACGTACACACGGAGCACCCTGGCGACGTTTTAAGTTGGGGCCAACAATTCGGTGATTTGACCAAAATTAAAATTGATAACATGCGTTGGCAACAAGAAGAAATTATTGAACAAGACGACTCGGTTACCGCTCCCGAACCAAAGGAAGCTCCTGAGACGGCCGTGATTGCAATCTCTTCGGGCGCCGGCATTTCGAAATTGTTTAATAGTTTAGGAGTTACCCACATTATCAGTGGTGGGCAAACCATGAACCCTAGCACGGCCGATATTGTTGCAATGATTAACAATTCAGGTGCTAAGCAAGCCATCGTTTTACCTAATAATAAGAATATATTCTTGGCGGCAGAACAGGCTGTTGAAGTTGCTGAAATTCCAACTAAGATTGTTCATAGTCGGACAATTTCCCAGGGGATGGCGGCAATGCTTGAATTCGATCCAGAAGCGGACTTGGAAGAAAATGCTAGCGCGATGGAAGATAACTTAAACACTGTCAAGAGTGGCCAGGTAACGGTTGCGGTTCGAGACACTAAGTTAGATGGCCGGCAAATTCGTAAAGATGACTACATGGGCATGATTGATGGTAAAATCGTCAATACGGCAGCGAGCTTGATGGAAGCAACTACCGCTATGGTTAAGCAAATGCTTGATGAAGATAGCGAAATCGTGACGATTATTTACGGACAAGATGCTAACCAAAAACAAGCAGCTGAACTAGAACAAGCCATCTTAGCAATTGACGAAGATCTGGAAATTGAAATTCACGAAGGAGACCAACCCGTTTATCCATTTTTGATTTCAGTTGAGTAGGCTAAGTGGTTTAAAAGTGTTAAGCTAATGCTAAAGTAGATTTTAGAGGCTATGACAATCGTAAACGATGTCACGGCCTCGATTTGCATTGTGGAGGAAAAATGAAGAGTCTGACAGATTCAGTGCAGGTATTAGCGGGAGTCGGTCCTAAGCGGGCGCAAGCACTGCAGGAATTAGGGATCCGGACAATTGAAGACTTAATCACCTACTACCCTTTTCGTTATGAAGACTTGGCGGTAAAAAAGCCCCAAGAGGTTGCTGATCAACAAAAAGTCACGTTTCAAGGAATAGTTGCGACCGAGCCAACCATCGCGCGCTTTGGCCGCCACAAGGTACGGGTTAATTTTCGGTTGCTGGTGGAAAATAGCTCGGTAATGGTCACTTTTTTTAACCAGCCGTGGATTAAAAAACAAGTTGAGGCTAACCAAGAAGTAGCAATTTATGGTAAGTGGGACGCTAATCGCCAAAGTTTGACGGGAATTAAAATAATTACCGAAGAGCAGGGGATGGAAGCCGTATATCCCGCTAATAAGCACATTCGGCAAGCCACAATTCAACAATTGGTGGAGGCCGCTTTAAATGAATACGCCGAACAGGTGCACGATATAATTCCAGAAGATTTAATCCAAAAATACCGGTTGATGCACCGTTTAGCGATGGTCAAAACCCTTCATTTCCCTAGCGATGTACGGGTCACTAAACAAGCGCGCCGAACCGCCATGTTTGAAGAATTTCTGGCCTTCCAAATGGGCTTACAAATAGTTAAATCACGGGACCGCGTAGAAAAAGGAACCAAAATCGATTATCAGATTCAGTTGGTTCGGGATTTTATTCAACAACTTCCCTTCGAATTGACCGGAGCCCAAAAACGGGTCACCAACGAAATTTTAGCAAACCTTAAATCGGCTTGGCACATGAATCGGCTGTTGCAAGGCGACGTAGGAAGCGGGAAAACGGTGGTGGCGGCGATTGCCATGTACGCAACGATCACTTCTGGTCACCAGGCGGCGTTAATGGCCCCAACCGAAATCCTTGCTGAACAGCACGCAAATAATTTAATTAAGTTTTTTGCAGGGTTTGACGTAAAAATCGGATTATTAGTTGGCGGAATGCGAAAAAAGGTCCGTGACGAACTACTGGCGGCGGTTAAAGCTGGGGAGATCGACATTGTGATTGGAACCCACGCTTTAATTCAAGACGACGTTGAGTTTCAAAATTTAGGCTTGGCGATTATTGATGAACAGCACCGTTTCGGGGTAAACCAGCGCCAACAGCTTCGTCGAAAGGGAGATAATCCTGACATTTTAGCGATGACCGCTACCCCGATTCCCCGGACTTTAGCCATCACTGCATACGGAGACATGGACGTGTCCATCATTGACCAGCTTCCTGCCGGCCGCAAACCGGTAGTTACCAAGTGGTTAAAAAAAGGGGAGTGGGATAAGGTTTTAGCGATGATGGATCATGAATTTCGTCAGGGACATCAGGCCTTTATTGTGGCCCCGTTAATTGAGGAATCCGAAGTGATGGATTTACAAAATGCTATGGCATTATATGATGAGCTAAAAGATTTCTTCCAAGAAAAATATGCGATTGCAATCTTGCATGGTAAAATGGACAGTGCAGAAAAGGACCAAATTATGGCTGATTTCAAGGCCGGTAAGTTTGCTGGGTTAGTTTCGACGACCGTAATTGAAGTCGGGGTGGATGTTCCTAATGCTACCTTAATGGTGATTCAAGATGCAGACCGGTTTGGGTTAGCTCAGTTACACCAACTGCGCGGTCGAATTGGTCGAGGGCAGCAACAGGCATATTGTTTACTAGTTGCGGATCCTAAGAATGCCGTAGGAAAGCAACGGATGCAAATTATGGTGGAAACCAACAACGGCTTTCGAATTGCCGAAGCGGACCTTAAAATGCGTGGTCAGGGTGATTTGTTTGGGCAGCAACAATCGGGAGTCCCCGAATTTAAAGTTGGGGATCCGGTAGTTGATTTAGGTGCCTTACAAACTGCCCAACTGGAGGCTGCTAAAATCGTTAACCAGCCCGACTGGCAATCTCAGCCGGCCTACCAGAATTTAGCGAAGTACTTGGACCAAGTAATGCAAATCGAACAAGGGTTAGATTAATTAAATTTAATAAAAAACATATAAGGAGAGTAAAAATGAAAATTGCCGTTGACGCAATGGGCGGCGACAACGCCCCCGAGCAGATTGTTAAAGGAGTGGTTGCCGCTCGTGAAGCTTTACCGGACGTGGAATTTATTCTATACGGAAAGAAAGACGAAATCACCAACTACATGGATGACTTTCGGAACGTCCAAATTGTGCATACTGACGAGGTAATCACAATGGAAGACGAACCGGTGCGAGCAGTTCGACGTAAAAAACAATCTTCAATGGTTTTAGCTGCACAGGCAGTAAAGGAAGGAAAGGCTGATGCAATCTTCTCTGCAGGTAATACTGGAGCTCTTTTAGCAGCTGGTTTATTCATCATTGGACGTATTAAAGGCGTGGACCGTCCGGGGATGACGACCACCTTACCAAGCTTGCAGGGACCCCACGACAATTTTACGATGTTAGACGTGGGGGCCAATGCCGAAAGCAAGGCTAAAAATCTGCATGACTTTGCTATTTTAGGTAATTTTTATAGTGCAAACGTAATGCACATTACTAATCCTCGAATTGCTCTCCTAAATAACGGGACGGAATATGACAAGGGGGACCGTATCCATAAAGATGCTTACCAGCTATTGAAAGACGACAGTTCGTTGAATTTTGTTGGTAACATTGAATCCCGAGAACTACTAAACGGAGCCGCTGACGTGGTAGTTACCGATGGATTTACTGGTAATGCAGTTCTTAAAAATACTGAAGGAACCGCGTTGTCGATGCTTAAGTTAGTCAAGGATACCATTTTAAACAGTGGTATGAAGGGCAAAATGGGCGGTCTCCTGCTAAAATCGGCTTTCAGCCAGATTAAGGATCAAATGGACTACTCGAAACACGGAGGCGCAGTTCTCTTAGGGGTCAAAGCTCCCGTCGTTAAAGCCCATGGTTCTAGTAACGCGAACCAAGTTAAAAATGCACTAATTCAGGTGCACGAAATTGTAGATTCTAAATTGGTGAAGAATTTGGCAGAATACTTCGACATGCACGTTAAGTGTATACAACAAGACGAAGTGGACAAGCCCCGTAAAAACAATTAAAATATTATCAGGATTTATAACAAATTTAAGGAGCAAGTAAATTGTCAAAAGAAGAAATTTTTAATAAAATTGCGGCAATTTTGGCAGACCGTTTTGAGTTGGATGCCGATCAAATTACCGAAAAGCTTAACTTCAAGGAAGATTTGAACGCTGATTCAATCGATATCGTTGAATTTGTACTAGAATTAGAGGATACTTTCGGAGCTGAGATCAGCGATGAAGACGCTGAAAAGTTGACTACAGTTGCCGATGCTGTTAACTACATTAGTGAACATCAGTCTTAATACAATAATGGGAAACTCGGTGATTGAATACATTTTAGTCACCGAGTTATTCTTATCTAGAAAACCGAATTAAAGTTTAGAAAGGAATGGTTGAGATGTTAAAAGATTTAGAAGACGATCTAAGTGAAATGTTTGACATTCACTTTACCAAACATGAACTACTAGACGAAGCCTTTACCCAAGCATCTTACGTCAATGAACACCCACATCAAGGGATAAAGTTCTACGAGCGAATCGAATTTTTAGGGGATGCGGTTTTACAGCTAGTAGTTTCGGAATATTTGTACAAACGTTATCCAGAAATGCCACAAGGAAAGTTGACCCGTTTAAGAGCTGCAATGGTTTGTGAGGCCAGCTTCAGTGATTTTGCTAAGGAATGTCACTTTGACCGGTACATTCGCCTTGGTAAAGGAGAGGAAAAGTCCGGCGCGCGGCAGCGTCCATCACTTCTTTGTGATATTTTTGAATCGTTTATTGGGGCTTTATATTTAGATCAGGGACGACAAGCAGTTGAAAAGTTTGTTCGTCAGGTGATTTTTCCTAAGCTTGATGAAGGACGTTTTGACCATATTATCGACCATAAGTCCGAGCTCCAGGAACTTTTGCAAAGAAACGGCGAAGTAGAAATTAATTATGAGCTAGTGTCCGAAACTGGCCCAGATAATGACTTGGTTTTCACCGTTCAAGTAAGTGCGGCTAACCAAGTACTGGCAAAGGGCAGTGGACATTCTAAAAAGGCGGCGGAACAAAACGCGGCTAACAAAGCTTTACAAAAATTGCGTAATAGGAATTAGGTATTTTTAATGAAACTACGGACAATTGAAATTAGCGGATTTAAGTCTTTTGCGGACCATACCAAAATTGATTTTAAAGACGGAATTACGGGAATTGTTGGCCCAAATGGTTCGGGTAAGAGTAACATTATTGAAGCCGTTCGCTGGGTGATGGGAGAAACCTCCGCTAAGAGTCTGCGCGGTGGTAAAATGCCCGACGTAATTTTTTCGGGGACCGAAAAGCGTAAACCACTATCCCGAGCGGCGGTTAGCATTGTTTTTGATAACTCGGACCACTTCTTGGACTCTCAATTTGATGAAGTGATGATTAGTCGTCGGCTTTTCCGTAATGGCGAAAGTCAGTATGAATTAAACCATCAGGAATGCCGTTTGAAAGATATTTTGAACTTGTTTATTGATACTGGTTTGGGGCGCGAATCCCTATCAGTGATTTCTCAGGGGAAGATTGAGGAAATCTTCAACAGTAAACCGGAGGATCGCCGGGCCATTATTGAAGAAGCTGCGGGGGTCTTAGAATATAAGCAGGACAAACGTCGGGCGGAAAACGAATTAGAAAAGACTAGCGGCTATTTGGAACGAGTGAATGACTTAATCGTGGAGCTTCAAAAGCAAGTTGAGCCTCTCGAAGAACAGGCTGCGGTTGCAAAGGACTATTTACAGCAAAAAAAGCGGTTTGATCGTTTAGAACAAACCCGGTTAGTGCGGACCATCACCCATAACAGTGCGTTGCAAAAACGGTGGGCGAAGGAGTCTCAGACTAAACAAGCTCAAGCCAAGCAGTTGGAAAATAAGTTACAGCAACTTACTGAACAACGGGACCAGCTTAAAGTGCAAGTTAACCAGCAAACTAAGCAAAAGGACGACTTGCAAGCTGAGTTAGTCCGCTTAAACCGCTTGGAACAACAACTGACTGGGGAGCACGATTTACAAATTGAACGTCAAAAGTATTTTGAACAAGAAAAAAGGCGTTTGACGGATCAGGCAAAGCAAGTGGAAAGCCAAATTGATGAAAGTCAAGGTGAATTAGCGGAGTTAACGCAACGCACTAATGAACTCAGTCAGCAAATTAAAAGTACTAAGCAGGCTTTACGACTGCTAACCGATGACCACCAAGAGCAAAAGAAGGCCGATTTACAAGCTCAAATCGAAGAACTGCGCGCGGAATACGTTGACCACCTGCAGAAATTGACTTCGTTAAAGAATCAGTATAGTTTTAGCCAGCAGGATCAAAAGCGGGACGAGCAGCAACGCTTAAAAGTTGAAATGAATTTAGCTCGGTTCAATAAAGAACTACAAGAACTAGAAGCCAAGCTAACTGAATTCAAAAAAGACGTCGAAAACGCCACTAAAATTTTTCAGCAGCAAAGTGAACAACTCCAAACGCTAGCGCAAAAGCGAAATCAATTAAGCCAGCAGTACGATGAGGCACGGCAGCAATGGCTAGATGGATCAGACATTGTGCACCGGGCCACTAGTAAACTAGAGGCGTTAACGAGCTTAAAAAATGAGCATACGGGTTTCTATCAAGGTGTGCGGGCGGTCTTACAACAAAAAGATCAATTTCCAGGGCTGATTGGTCCGGTAGCGGACGTAATTGAAGTTCCGGATCAATATACCGTGGCAATTGAAACTGCGTTAGGTAGTCAAATCCAAAACGTGGTGGTCGATACGGACCAAACCGCAAAAACAATTATTGAATTTTTGAAAAAACAGCGTCAAGGCCGGGTAACGTTCTTGCCGCGAAATACTTTGCAATCGCGTGCGGTGCGCAGTGAAATGCTTACCCAAGTCCAATCGCTAACTGGTTTTTGCGGGGTGGCGAGTGACTTAATCAAGGTTGCTAACGTCGATCGTGTGGTAAGCCAGCATTTATTAGGGACTACCCTAATTGCGGATAATTTAGACCATGCGTTACAAATTTCTCAACGAGTCCACCGTCGTTATCGGGTGATTACCCTTGCCGGAGACGTTGTGGGCGTGGGTGGAACGATGACCGGGGGAACCACGAACCATGGTCGCCAAGGTCTTTTACAGCAAGATCAAGAAATTAAACGGCTTCAGACGCAAATTGCGGAAATGAAGCAAAAATTGGTGGCAAAGGAAAAAAATGTACAGGAGTTGCTATCCCAAGGTAAGCAGGTTCAAAGTCAAGTAGAGCAGCTGACCCAAACCCAACGAGCCAGCGAACAAACCAAGGCTAAAGCCGAAAACCAGGTAAGCTTGACGGAAGAGCGAATTACCGAGCTGGAGCGCCGGATCAAGGCTACTCGCTTTGAATTAAGCCAGTTAAGCCCGGCCGACGATGCAATTCAAGAGTTACCTACCCAAATCAATGCGCTGGAAGAAAAAATCCAGAATTTGAAGACGGCAACTACGGAAAAGCAGCAGCAGTTGGCCCTTTTTGATAACGATGCGGAAGCACGACAAGCACAGCGGGCTGAGTTACAAGTTAAGTTAGCAAAATTAAACGAACAGGCTTCCCAAAAAGAAGAACAACTACAAGCCATAAAACAGACGCAAGCAGATTTGCAAACTCGCTTACAAGATACACAACGTCAGTTAAGCCAGTTACAGGCTGAGCAAGCAACATCTGCGAAAAATCAAACGCAGGCAGTTAGTTTAGCGGAAGTCCAAAAGCGGCTTAAACAACGTGAACAAGCAATGTCCAACTTACAAAGCGAATGGCAAAAGGCTCAAGTTGAACAAGACCGGGTTATTGCGGATTACGAACTAACTCAAAAGCAATGTAATGAAGCACAAAATCAGGTGCAAGAAGCCCGAAATACATTAGCGTTAGTGCAAAGTAAAATTGAACTAGCTGCTGACCAATTAAACGACGATTATCAACAAACGTTTGAAAGTGCTCAGGCAATTGTTGATGACACCTTGGATGACGAGCAGTTACATCGTGAATTGAAACTACTACGGCGGGGCTTAGACGAGTTAGGCACGGTTAACCTTGGAGCAATTGACGAATACGAACGGGTTTCGACTCGTTATAACTTCTTGAAGGACCAAAAAGAAGATTTAACTAATTCTAAACAACAACTGGAACAATCCATCGCGGAAATTGACCAAGAAGCAAGCCAACGCTTTAAACAAACTTTTGACCAAGTTGCTAAAGAATTTGGGCAAGTGTTTGTTAAAATGTTTGGTGGAGGGCACGCTGAATTAGAGCTAACCGATCCCGATAACTTATTGACCACCGGGATTGAAATAAAGGCCCAACCGCCAGGGAAAAAGTTGCAACGCTTGAGTTTGCTATCTGGTGGAGAAAAGTCTTTAACGGCAATTACCCTGTTGTTTGCAATTTTGCAGGTTAAGCCCGTTCCGTTTTGTATTTTGGATGAGGCCGAAGCGGCCTTTGACGATGCCAACGTCGGCCGGTTTGCGAAGTATTTGCGAACTTTCCAAGACACAACTCAATTCATCGTGATTACCCACCGGAAGGGAACCATGATGGAAGCAGACGTACTCTACGGGGTTACTATGCAAGAATCAGGTGTATCAAAAATGGTTTCGGTATCAGTAGATGAAATCGAACAAAGAGAGCAGGTGGGATAAATGGCATGGTTTTTTGGTAAAAAGAAAAAGAAGGAAAAGGAAGCTGAAAAAAAGGTTGAACCAGCAACCCAAGCTCCGGAATCTGCAACGATGGCTTCTCCTGAGAAAGAAAAGGAAGCTCCGTTGAAAAGCACGCCGGTAAAGGAACCGGCAAGTACGCCGGAATCAGCCCCGGCTGAGGATGTTACCCCCGCGGCGCCAGTTAATAAAGAGCCGCAACTAAACGAGGCTGAAAAGTATGACCGGGGATTGGAACGTTCTCGAAAGTCTTTTGGACAAAAACTCTCAGCCTTATTTACTAATTTTTCAGGGGTGGATGATGATTTTTACGATGATCTTGAAGAAACCCTGATTGAAGCCGACGTTGGATTTGACACGGCCCTCGAAATTAGCGAAGAGGTTCGCGAGGAGATTGAATTTGAAAACGTTTCGGACCCTGAAAAAATCTCGCAATTAATCGTCCGGCGGCTGGTTGATTTATATACACGTAACGGCAGTGCGGAAGACAACCATCTGGTTTTTAGTAAGGAAGGCCCAACGGTATTCCTTTTTGTGGGCGTTAATGGAGTTGGAAAAACTACCAGCATTGGTAAGATGGCGGCACGTTTTAAAGCTCGGGGTCGGAAAGTTCTCTTGGCGGCTTGTGATACGTTCCGGGCGGGAGCAATCCAGCAACTGGAAGAATGGGCTAACCGGGACGGCGTTGACATCGTTACCGGTAAGGAAAAGTCTGATCCTGCCGCGGTCGCTTTTGAAGCGGTAAAAAAGGCTAAAGCCGAAAACTATGACCTCGTCTTTATCGATACGGCAGGTCGTTTGCAAAACAAAGTTAACCTGATGAAGGAATTAGATAAGATCAAGCGGGTAATTAGTCGGGAAATCCCCGATGCACCGCAGGAATCTCTCCTAGTTTTGGATTCCACGACTGGGCAAAATGCATTGACCCAAGCAAAGGCGTTTTTAGAAACCACAAACGTAACCGGAATCATTCTCACGAAACTAGACGGCACTGCCAAGGGTGGAATTGTCTTGGCCATCCGCAACCAACTGCACTTAGCTGTTAAATACGTGGGATTAGGTGAAAAGGTTGAGGACTTGAGTCCGTTTAATCCGGAAGAATATGTCCGCGGCCTGTTTAAGGGTTTGTTGGATGACTAGCGCTTATGGAAATTGAAAAAAATAACCGAGTTAACAGTTTATTGGAATTTTACGAAGAACTGTTGACCCCCAAGCAAAAAGAATACATTACTCTGTACTATGCTGATGATTATTCGTTAGGCGAAATTTCTGAGGAATTCAACGTTAGTCGTCAGGCAGTGTATGATAATATTAAACGGACCGTAAAAATTCTGGAAAAATACGAGCAACAATTACACCTTTTGCGTAACTTTGAGCTACGCAACGCAAAATTTGATCGCATTCAGGCGTACGTTGCCGAGAAGTATCCGGAAGATACCCAGCTCAAGCGCTATTTAGCGGACCTTGAGCAAAGTGAAGAAGAATAAGACGGAGGGGCTGTCAATGGCTTTTGAAGGTCTAACAGAACGTTTACAGAAAACTTTTAATAATTTAAGAAAAAAAGGAAAGGTAACCGAAGCGGACTTGCGCGACACCATGCGCGAAATTCGGCTCGCATTGCTGGAAGCCGACGTTAACTTTACCGTTGTAAAGAAATTTGTAAAAACCGTCCGGGAAAAAGCACTCGGCTCGGATATTTTAGAAGGATTAAACCCGGCCCAACAAATTGTCAAGCTAGTTAATGACGAATTAGTGAAGATGATGGGTACCGAAGCTAGTCCGTTAAATCAAGCACCAAAGATTCCTACCATCATCATGATGGCTGGTTTACAGGGTGCTGGTAAAACTACGACGACTGGTAAATTGGCGTTAAAGCTTAAGAATGAAAAGAAGGCGCGCCCACTGTTGATTGCGGCTGACGTTTATCGGCCAGCGGCGATTGACCAGTTAGTTCAAGTTGGTGAACAAATCGGCGTCCCAGTTTACCAAGAGGGAACCGACGTTAGTCCAGTTGAAATTGTTCGGCACGGGCTAGAACAAGCTGCCGAAAATAAGAACGATTACGTTTTTATTGATACGGCAGGTCGGCTACAAATTGATGAAAAGCTAATGCAAGAATTAGCGGACATCAAGGAATTAGCCCATCCTGATGAAATTCTCCTGGTTGTCGACGCGATGACCGGGCAAAATGCGGTAAATACAGCGGAAGGCTTTAATGATAAGTTAGACATTACCGGGGTAATCCTGACTAAGTTAGATGGGGACACCCGTGGCGGTGCAGCTTTGTCAATCCGGGCAGTAACGGGTAAGCCAATTAAATTTGTGGGTCAAGGTGAAAAAATGGAAGACTTAGACGTCTTCCACCCGGACCGAATGGCTTCTCGAATCTTAGGCATGGGGGACATGCTTACTTTAATTGAAAAGACCCAAAAGGAATTCGACGAAAAGCAAGCAGCCGAAATGTCCCAAAAAATTCGGGAAAATACCTTTGATTTCAACGATTTCTTGGATCAAATGAACCAAGTTCAAAGTATGGGCCCGATTGAAGACATTGTGAAGATGATTCCGGGGATGGCAAATAATCCGGCATTGAAGAACATTAACGTCGATCCTAAGGATATTGAGCATACCAAAGCAATTGTCTACTCAATGACTAAACAAGAGCGCGAAAATCCGGATATTTTAAATCCTAGTCGGCGGCGCCGGATTGCTGCCGGATCAGGTCGGCCAGTGGTTGAAGTTAACCGGATGATTAAGCAGTTTAACCAAATGAAAAAAATGATGAACCAAATGTCCAAGGGAAACTTTGGCCCGATGGAGGGAATGTTTGGTAACGGCATTAAGGGCAAGTTGTCTAAGATGGCAATGAACTCGATGGTTAAGCGGAATAAAAAGAAGAAAAAGAAGCGGATGAAGAAGAATAAAAAGCGGTAATTGCCGCATTTTAACGGGATAAAAAATAAAATTTAATCTGTTAAGGAAAAAACCTTTACATCTCTTCAAATAACTGGTATATTATTACTCGTGAATAAATAGTGGAGGTGTTAACATGTCTGTAAAGATTCGTTTAAAACGTATGGGTTCGAAGAAGCGTCCTTTCTACCGTATCGTGGTTGCTGATTCACGTTCACCACGTGATGGTCGTTTTATCGCCCAAGTTGGAACATACAACCCATTAGTTGAACCAGCTGCAGTTAAGCTTGAAGAAGAAGAAATCATGAACTGGTTAAACAATGGTGCACAACCTTCGGATACGGTTAAGAATATTCTTTCTAAAGCAGGAATTATGAAGAAGTATCACGAAGCTAAATATACAAAATAGGTTTTAACCTGAAATGAAGGGCGTAAGTAAAACGGTTGTTTTATTACGCCCTTCTTTTTGTATCGGAGGAAGAATAATGAACTATTATAACGTGGCCAAAATCGTGAACACGCGTGGCTTACGCGGTGAATTAAAGGTGATCGCGTACACCGACTTTCCGGAAGAACGTTTCCAAGCCGGCACTGAACTGCAATTATTTAAAGACGCGAACGCAACGGCACCAATGCAAGCCGTAACGGTACAATCGGCAAAACCTTTTAAAGGCATGTGGTTAATCCAATTGGCCGGACTAGACTCAATCAACGAAGTTGAAAAGTTTAAGGGCATGATGCTAAAAATTGCGGAAGATCAACTCCAAGAGCTTGGTGAAGATGAATTTTACCAACACGAAATTATTGGGTTAGAGGTCGTTGAAGAAGGGCAAACTCTCGGTAAAGTTAAGGAAATTTTGTCCTACGGTCCTAACGATGTTTGGGTAGTTGAACGGCCAGGTCAAAAAGACTTATTGCTACCATACTTAAAGGACGTAGTATTAAAAGTTGATTTAGATAAAGGTGTTGTAGAAGTTGCGGTACCTGAGGGGTTAGATTAATGAAGATTGATATTTTAACTTTATTTCCGAAAATGGTTGAAGTGCCGCTCCACGAGTCAATTGTGGGGAAGGCGATTGAAAGTGACAAATTAGCCGTTGAGGTAACTGATTTTCGTGAATATTCAACTAATAAGCACAAAAATGTCGACGATTACCCTTATGGAGGCGGAGCCGGTATGCTACTGACGCCACAACCGATTTTTGACGCTATGGAGCACGTCAAAAGCCAAAATCACCAATCGGCAGGTCGGGTGATTTTAGTGGATCCAGGTGGCAAGCGTTTTAATCAAGCAATGGCGGAAGATTTTGCAAAAGAAGAGCACCTGACCTTTATCTGTGGGCATTATGAAGGCTATGATGAGCGGATTAAGACGTTGGTCGATGACGAAGTTTCGCTTGGTGATTTTGTGATTACGGGCGGGGAATTAGCGGCATTGACGATGATTGATGCAACGGTTCGTTTACTACCAGACGTGCTAGGTAACGATGAGTCTGCTGAAGATGATTCATTTTCTACGGGACTTTTAGAGTTTCCACAGTACACCCGTCCCGCTGATTTTCGAGGATTAAAAGTACCGGAGATTTTGTTGAGTGGTAACCATGGCAAGATTGACGAATGGCGACGAACGATGGCGTTGAAGAAAACGTTAGAACGTCGGCCAGATTTATTAAAAACGGCTAAATTAACGGCGGAAGATCAAAAGATCCTCCGAGAATTACAAACACCCGATATATAATGAGGATGATTGGATCTATACAATTGACGGAGGCTAGCGGGGAACTAGTCTAAAAAGCTTTGATATTTTTAGAGGTAGGTTAATTGTGTAGGTGACGGTTCATCCTCTTTTTACTAGTAACTTCTAGTTTTTTAAATTATAATGAATCTAAATAAGTTAGGGGAGTGACTTTTATGACCAAAATCTTTTCCGTTCGTAATCTTAATTACGTAGTTAACGGAACCAGAATTTTGAATTCAATCGATTTTGATGCGGAACTTGGTGATTACATTACGATAGTGGGCCCCTCCGGGTCGGGGAAAAGTACTTTTTTAAAGATTTTGGCCACGTTACTGACCCCTACAAGCGGCACGATTATGTATCACGGAGAGGATCAGCTTGCGATCCCCAAAATTGAATACCGCAAGGAGGTTTCTTACTGTTTCCAACAACCAACCTTGTTTGGCGAAACGGTTCGTGACAATCTGGCGTTTCCTTTTGAAATTCGTAACCATCCTTTTAACGCGGATAAGGCAATTAGGTCACTCGAACAGGTTGACTTAACCGCACGATTCTTAGATAAGCCGATTGTGGACCTATCGGGGGGCGAAAAGCAACGGGTGGCGTTAGTCCGCAACTTGCTTTTTCCACCTAAAGTCCTTTTGTTGGATGAAGTTACTACGGGTCTAGATGTGGACACCAAGGCAATTGTCCATCATTTAATTGAAAAAATGAACCAAAAAAGCAAAATTACGGTTTTAGCAATTACACATGACGAAGCAGAAATTAATTTAGCTCATCGTTTAGTCACGATTGAAAATGGCAGAATTGTAGGTGAACGACATGAACTTAATCGTTAGTCCTTTGGCGTTATCCTTCGCCATCATCTTAGTTATCATTGCGTTAGGAATTAATCTACACGAAAAAATTGGGTTGGAAAAGGACATGGTGATCGGGGTAATTCGGGCAGTTATCCAGCTAACCGTCGTGGGTTACGTTTTAACTTACGTTATTAAGGTTGACCGGGTCTGGTTAACCATCTTGATGGTATTGATCATCATTTTTAATGCCGCACTTAACGCGAAAAAACGGGCGGATAAAATTCCCCATGCGTTTTTTATTAGTCTCTTAGCCATTAGCGTGGCAACCGTGACAACCATTTGTTTACTAGTGTTAGCGCGGGCAATTAAGTTTACCCCCAGCCAAATCGTGCCAATTTCTGGGATGATTGCTAGTAACACCATGGTGGCAATCGGATTATGCTACCGCAGCATGAACCAAACTTTTAAAGACCAACGCCAAGGGGTTTTAGAACGGCTAGCGTTAGGGGCCAACTTGAAGCAAGCATCACGAGCGATTGTCCAAAATTCAATTAAAACCGGGATGTCGCCAACCATTGATTCCGCCAAAACAGTAGGGATTGTGAGTTTACCAGGAATGATGTCCGGATTAATTTTTGCCGGAGTCGATCCCACTAAGGCGATTCTGTACCAAATTATGGTAACTTTTATGTTGTTAGCAGCCACTAGTATTGGTAGTGTAATTGCTTGCTACATGGCGTATCCGCTTTTTTATAACGATGATTTACAGTTAAAATAACTTTGCATCAGCGGAGTGGATATGTTATTATTTTACTTGGCTTGAATGCCAACAATTAACAATGTTCCGCTGGCTCCGGGTGAGTTAAGAAGATTGGTGAAGGGAAGATTTTTTGATGAATGAATTAATCAACAAGATTACAAAAGAACAACTTCGCGACGACATTCCTGAATTCCGCGCTGGTGATACTGTTCGGGTTCACGCTAAGGTTGTTGAAGGTAACCGCGAACGGATCCAGATGTTTGAAGGGGTAGTTATCAAGCGTCATGGTTCAGGAATCAGTGCTACATACACTGTTCGTAAGATCAGTAACGGAATTGGTGTGGAACGTACATTCCCACTCCATTCACCACGTGTAGCTAAGATTGACGTTGTTCGTTACGGTCGCGTTCGTCGTGCTAAGCTTTACTACCTACGTGCATTACATGGTAAGGCAGCTCGTATTAAGGAAGACCGTCGTAAAGCTAACGCTATGAAAAATAAATAGTTTTTGACCAGCACTAAGGTTGGGTAAAGACTAGTGAAGAAACCAATTCGTTTAATCGCGAATTGGTTTCTTTTTTTTAGGTAAATTTAGCGCATAAGGGTTATTACTAACCAATTAGAAATGATTTTTATAAGTGCGGATAAATAATTGGGTTGTTTGTTAATGAAATAATGGAAAAAATTTACGAGAGTCAATTACTAAAAAATTCACTTAAAATATAGGAATAACATTGTTGCTTAATTTTTGGGATTGCCAATTAATGAAGTTTGGGTGTATATTTAATACACGATAAGACATATAAAACTAGTAAAGAACCATGAGAGTATTGGATAACAATGAAAATTGGAATACTGATTAAATTAAGGGTTGAAAGATCGTTAGGTTGAATAAAAATCATAACGCAAAAGTAAAGCCCTTAGTGACTAGTCAAAGTTTTATCACGGATCAAGGAAGTGACTTCTAAAACAGCGTAAGGGAAGTCAATAGTAGAGGAGCAAAAATAATGGCACAAAATATATTACCGTTAGGTTCGGTTGTAACGTTAAAAGATCATCCTGAAAGAGGAGAGTTGCTTATTATTTCAAGAGCGAGCGTGGTCCAGGAAGAAGCCCAAAAGGAAGCCTACTTCGATTATGGAGCGGTGCTCATCCCAGAAGGAATGATGACACCGGAAGAAGTTTACTTTTTTAATCGCGAAGACGTCGGTAAAGTGGTGTACAAAGGTTACGTTAACCACGCAGAAAAACAATTTGCCGAAAATTATGACCGGTTAATTAGTCAAACTGACATTGCGAAGGGAACAACGGATATTTTAAATGCACCAAACGCATAGTGGACTGAAAATTATGGGTCTCTTAGAAAATATTTCTGGGGTAATGAGATTCTTTAGTAAAAAAATAAGCGCGGATAACGAAGTATAAAAACAAATTTAAAAGACATCAACTGCTTAAAGGAAATTTCAATAGGCTAGCTAAAACTTAACTAGCTTAATTTCCTAATAGCAATTGATGCCTTTTTTTAATTTACTATTCTTGGATAAATTTAACGGCAGTTCCGTAAGCGGCAACCGACTGCATGTCAGTGCCGATTGAACCTGAATCAAAACGCATCATCACTACGGCATCAGCACCCATTGCCGCAGCATTTTCTCGTAAACGTTGGACTGCTATATGCCGAGATTCGTCCAACATTTTGGTGTAGTCTTTAATTTCGCCACCAACAATATTTTTTAAACCTGCTCCAATATTTCGTACTAAATTTTTAGATTGGGTGGTCAAACCAAAAACTTCTCCAATTACTTGATATTCCTTACCAGGGATACGTTCGGTGGTGGTAACTAGCATTTCTTCCATGAAGATTCCTCCTATAAGTTAGGTGATTATAAATTACGGCCGTAAATACGCATAGCCAGCAGCTTGTTTTTCTACTAACTCAACAACCCCTGAAGGGACCACTTTGGCATCGCTAATTAAGCTATCGAGACTAATTTGTCGTTGTTTTAGCGAATTCTGGCAAACGACCAACTGATCCAGGGGCTGGAGGGCGTCTTTAATTGTTGCATTTTGCGACTGGGAAGTCTGTAAAGCTGCCACTGCAGGGCCGTTAACAAGTAATTCAATTACGTTATTGGTTTCAGCGTAATGTTCGTTCAAATGGGCGAGGTTACTTAGTACCATGGGCCATTTTTCCATTTCATCGATATGCATAATTATTTTCATCAATAGTGGTCCTACCTTTCATGATGGTTGTGTACCCAACATTATAACGCGAAACAGTGCCAATAGGGAGCTTAAAGTAAGTTACACAATGAGTTCATTTGTACACCATTAACGATGTTTGGGATGTACAAAAATTACTTGACAAGCAATTCCCCGTCCTGGTGGCGATTTTAGTGTATGGGGTTAATTAATTGTGACGGTTCAAGATAATTTGTTTCAATCAGGGAAATCAATAAGAAATCCCACCATATCGGCTTTGAACGCTGTTTTTTAAAAAAATAGCAAAAAATTCACATTTTAAAAGCAATTGCGCAACGAACCTTTTCTCGCTATTCTTTTGAATATTCCTTATGTAAGGAATCGCAAGGAACACTCGGTTGAGGAGGAAATAAGAATTTGAGTATTTTAAACGCGGCAGAAATCATGGAGTTAATTCCAAACCGTTATCCAATCTTATTTATGGATTACGTTGACGAATTGGAACCAGGAAAATCAATTATCGCAACTAAAAACGTCACCATTAACGAAGAATTTTTCCAAGGACACTTTCCGGGAAATCCAGTAATGCCTGGCGTATTAATTATTGAATCGTTGGCACAGGCTGCTTCAATCTTAATTTTGAAGTCCGAAGAGTTTGCGGGAAAGACGGCGTACTTAGGAGCAATTAATAACGCTAAATTCCGCCAAATTGTTCGGCCTGGAGATGTTTTGAAATTACATGTCGAAATGATTAAGAAAAAACGCAACATGGGGGTTGTGGAAACATTTGCAACCGTCGGCGAAAAGAAAGTTTGCCAAGCTCAATTGACCTTTATTGTTGGGGCAACTGACCAGCCTAAAGCATAGTTGGTGAAGTAAATGGGATTAAAAATTATTGATTCGGCAAAGTATAGTCCGGAAAGGGTTATTACTAACGACGAACTAGCGCAAACGTTAGATACGTCGGACGAATGGATTTCGAAACGAACCGGTATCAAACGGCGGCATCGGATTGGTGAGGAAACTAATGCTGCAATGGCAACTAAGGTTGCAGAAGCTTTACTTACCAAGACGAACACGGCTCCCGAAGAAGTAGATTTGATCGTGGTGGCAACCATGTCTCCGGATTACCAAACTCCTTCAGTAGCCGCACTGGTTCAAGGCGCTCTTAAGGCTTCTAGAGCCATGGCCTTCGACATTAGTGCCGCCTGCAGTGGCTTTGTTTACGGAATGAGTGTAGTGAACCAAATGCTTCAATCGCCGAACTATCATAAGGCTTTATTAATTGGTTCAGAGGCACTGTCTCGTCTGCTAGATTGGGAAGACCGGAGTACGGCAGTTTTGTTTGGCGACTCTGCAGCGGGCGTTTTAGTCGAAAATGATCCTGCTGACCCTGCAGGATTGCTTGCCGAACGGCTAACTACTTATGGTGACTTAGGGGAACACCTCACTGCTGGTAACGTGGCTGCGTTAACTGATTCAACGCAATCTTATTTTTTTCAAATGAATGGCCGCAAGGTTTACGAATTTGCAACTAACCGGGTTCCTGAATCAATCCAAGCAGTGTTACAAGCGGCGGAAATTGATGCGAAAGACGTCAAGTATTTCCTGTTGCACCAGGCAAACGCCCGCATTATTAAAAGCGTGGCCAAACGGTTGGAACTACCGTTAGAAAAATTTCCAATCAACATCGCTGACTACGGAAATACTGCCGCAGCCAGTGAGCCACTGCTTTTAGCAGAACTGATGCAGGAACATAAAATCCAACGCGGCGACATCATCGTGTTTAGCGGCTTTGGCGGTGGCTTGACCATCGGTACTAGCATAATTAAATTTTAAAAACATATTATTTGGAGGAACATAAAATGACAAAAGAAGAAGTATTCGCAAAGGTACAAGAAGTAATCGCAGACCAATTGGAAAAGGACGCAAGCAAAATCACAATGGAAACTAGTTTTTCAGAAGATTTAGAAGCAGATAGCTTAGACATCTTTGAAGTTGTGGACCAATTAGAAGATGAATTTGATATCGACATCGATACTGACGAAAACATGGATACTGTTGGTAAATTAGTTGATTACATTATTGAAAACCAAGACTAATTCGAGGCAGTACTAAGGAGATTGCAATGATTAAAGCAGCATACTTATTTAGCGGACAAGGTCAACAGTTTGAGGGGATGGGACAAGACTTCTATAAAACGGAACCAGCTTACCGGTCCTTAGTGGATGAAGCTAGTCAGATCCTAGGTCAGAATTTTGCGGACCCCGCGGTGATGGACGACCCCGTTAACGCACAATTAGCGATTGTGATTTTTAGTTTAGGGGTAGAACGAATTTTACGCCAAGAAGAACTTCAGGCAGAAAAATTTGTGGGACTGAGCTTAGGTGAGTATTCTGCATTATTAGCGGCAGAAAGTTTTCCTTTAGCGGACGGTTTAGCCGTGATTGCAGACCGGTCGCGGTACATGAGCGAAGCTGGTAAACAAAACCCTGGAAAAATGGTAGCAGTGCTTAACGCGGAGGCCACGGTAATTGACAACGCGTTAGCGGAAGCTAGAAAAGTCGGCGACGTTTTTCCAGCAAACTATAATACGCCGAAGCAAACTGTTTTCGGGGGTAACACCACGGGAATTGAACGCTTTAGCGCAGCTCTAAAGGACGCCGGCGTAAAACGTGTTGTGCCAATCAAAATGCCGGTAGCTTCACATACCCCGTATATGGAGCCGGCTAGCATTCGTTTGGCTGAGCGATTGGAAAGCGTTCCGGTTCAGGCACCGCAAATCCCGGTTATTAGCAACACCATTAGAGCACCGTTTACCGTAAACAATTTAAAGGATACCTTAGCTAAACAGCTAACGCATCCAACTTACTTTACGGATTGTTTAAACCTGCTTGACGTTGATGAATTGGATTGTCTTATTGAAGTAGGACCTGGCAAAGCGTTGAGTGGTTTTGCGAAAAAAACGCTGAAAAAGGCGGACCTGCCAATTTTTAACGTTGACCGGGTGGAAAATTTAAATAAACTACGCGAGTTCCTAGTGACTAAACAAGCTGAGGAACCGGTTAGCTAAGGGTTTACGGACATTGATAGACATGAATAGGCTGGGAAAATTTAATTTAAGTTTTCTCAGTCTTTAATTAGGAGGCCATATTAATTGGATATTAAGGATAAAGTTGCGGTAGTTACTGGCGGAACGAAAGGAATCGGGCTTGCAATCGCTAAAGATTTAGCGCAACAAGGTGCGAAAGTCTTTATCACCGCGCGCCGGGCAGTTGAAGACGTAGCGCTACAAACCGAACTTAATGATTTAGGGATCGTCTACAAGAATTTAGACATCCGGGCTGATGACGAAGTGGGGGCATTGCTTAACGAACTTAACGAAGAGCAAGGTCACGTCGACATCGTCATTAATAACGCCGGCATCACTCGGGACAAGTTGTTAAGTCGGATGTCGTTAGAAGACTTCGAAGAGGTCATCGCAACTAATTTAGTGGGGACTTTCTCAGTTACTAAGTACGCAATGAAAATTATGCAAAAACAACGATCCGGTAATATCGTAAATATTTCTAGCATTTCGGGAACTCACGGGAATGTGGGACAGGCTAATTATTCCGCTAGTAAGGCGGGAATTGTAGGTTTGACCAAAACAACCGCTCGCGAAGGCTTGTTAAGAAATATTCGGTGCAACGCGATTGCCCCTGGGATGATCGAAACGGCGATGACAGGAAAACTAAGTGACAAGGTTCGCGCTAAGACTGAAGAAATGATTCCAATGCACCGTTTTGGGCAACCTGAAGAAATTGCCATGGCGGTAAGCTTTTTACTTAAAAATGATTACATTACTGGGCAAGTTCTGACCGTGGATGGCGGATTGACCCTTTAAATCAAGGAGGAAAATATGACTAGAAGAGTTGTTGTAACGGGAATGGGGGCACTAACCCCACTTGGTAATAGTCGGGACGCCTTTATTGAAGGGTTAAATGAATCTAAAGTAGGAATCGACCAAATTACTCATTTTGATGCTGAACCGACCGGAATTACGGTTGCTGGGGAAGTTAAAGAATTCAACGCTACCGAACGTTTAGAAAGAAAAATTGCTAAGCGGATGGATCCGTTTTCCCAGTACGCTTTGTACACCGCGGTGGAAGCCATGGAACAAGCCGATTTTAAGGATGGCGAAGTGGATCCCGAACAGATGGGGGTTATCTACGGCTCTGGAATTGGTGGGTTAACCACAATCCAAGAACAAGTAATCAAAATGAACACCAAGGGACCTAAACGAGTTTCCCCGTTGTTCGTTACTAATTCAATCACGAACATGGCGGCGGGTAATATTTCGATGTACTTTAATGCCAAAAATACTAGTCAAGCAATCGTTACGGCTTGTGCTAGCGCTAATAATGCCATTGGTAATGCGTTCCACCATATTAAAAATGGGTATGCGGACGTAATGATTACTGGTGGTGCTGAATCATCGATTAATGAAATCGGGATTGCCGGTTTTGCGGCCTTAACGGCGTTATCGACCGCGACGGATCGTTTGCGCGCTTCAATTCCATTTGATAAGGAAAGAAATGGCTTTGTCATGGGGGAAGGTGCCGCTACCTTAGTTTTAGAAGAGTACGAACATGCAAAGGCCCGTGGTGCAAACATTTTAGCAGAAATTGTCGGCTACGGAATGACTAGTGACGCTTTCCACATGACCCAGCCAGATCCTGACGGTCGCGGAGCTATCCGGGCGATGGAAATGGCCCTACAAGAAGGTGGCTTAACTCCTGCAGATGTAGACTACATTAACGCCCACGGAACCAGCACCCATGCTAATGATAGTGCGGAATCTAAAGCAATCGCGAAGGTTTTTGCTGACAATGACCATTATCAAGTAAGTAGTACCAAGTCGATGACCGGACATTTATTAGGGGCGGCAGGTGCCATTGAAGCCGTAGCCACCATCGCGGCATTGCAAAATGACGTGATGCCAGTAAACGTCGGGCTCCAAGTTAAGGATCCGGAAGTCAACATTCCGCTGGTAACGGAAGACAGCCGGCGAACAAAGGTTAACGCGGCAATCAGTAATTCCTTTGGATTTGGTGGTCATAATGCGGTATTAGCATTTAAGAGGTGAGAAAATGGAAGAGATTGATTTAGATAAATTATTGACTAAATTAGATCAATCGTCGTTTACATCGTTTGAAATTCACGACGGTGATTTTAATTTAAAGGTTAAAAAAGAAGCAGCACCGGCTAGTCAGCCCGTAATGCAAAATAATCCACCAGTAGCGGAAACAACTCCTTCCGTGCCTGAAAGTGAACCGTTAGCTGAAATTAAGGCCCCGTTTGTGGGAGTAGTTTACTTTGCTCCGGCAGAAGGCGAAGATCCATATATTCAAGAAGGTAGTACGGTTAAAAAAGGTGACACCGTGGCCTTGATTGAAGCAATGAAGATGTTTAACGAAGTTCATTCACCGATTGAAGGCGAAGTTGTCGAAATCCTGGTTGATAATGGTTCGATGGTGGAATATGACCAGCCAATCGCTCGGATTCGCGAAAAATAGGGGGCTTGGAAATGGTAAATGTACAAGACATCATTCCCCAACGGCCACCATTTCAATTAATTGACCAATTGATTAATTTAGAAGATGGCAAAAAGGCGGTTGCCCAAAAGCAAGTTACCATCAACGAATGGTTTTTCGGTCATCAAAGCGAACTATTTATGCCGGAACCATTATTAATTGAAGCACTTGCGCAAACGGGGGCCTGTGCACTACTATCAGCACCCGAATTTGTAGGCAAAAACGCCTTTTTTGGCGGGATTAAGTCGGCAAACTTTAACCAACGGGTAGTTCCCGGAAACGAGTTAACCCTAACCGTGGAATTAACCAAGTTGAAGCGTCAAATTGGGACGGGCCACGGGGTGATTGAAAATGAGCGACATGAAGTGGTTTGTGAAGCTGATTTAACTTTCATCGTGGGCTAGAAAGAGGAGAGTATTGATGTTTCAAAAAGTTTTAGTAGCCAACCGGGGTGAAATTGCGGTACAGATTATTCGTTCGTTACACGAGCTAGATATTCAGGCAGTGGCAGTTTATTCTACCGCAGATGAAAATAGTCTCTTTGTACGCCTCGCGGATGAAGCAGTCTGTATTGGTGGTCCCCAACCAGCGGAATCGTACCTAAATACTTTTAACATTGTTAACGCAGCCATTTTAACCGGCTGTGACGCAATTCATCCGGGCTATGGCTTTTTATCAGAAAATGCTGAATTTGCGCGGTTGTGTGAAGAAAGTAATTTAAAATTTATCGGACCAAGTTACCAAACGATCGAGTTGATGGGTAATAAATCGCGGGCCCGTGAAACCATGATTAGTGCGAACGTACCGGTTATCCCAGGTAGTAACGGGATGGTGCGGGATTTAGAAAACGCCATGGTGGTTGCGGAGCAGATCGGTTATCCCGTAATGCTAAAGGCGGCCGACGGTGGTGGCGGAAAGGGAATCCGGCGAATTAATTCACCAGACGAACTGAAAAAAGCCTACCAAGCGGCGCAACGTGAAGCACAAACTTCTTTTGGTAACGCAGATTTATACCTAGAAAAAATTATTGAAAACGCCAAGCACATTGAAATGCAAGTGATTGCCGACCAGTATGGACACTACGTTTTCTTACCGGAACGAGATTGTTCGCTTCAGCGGACTAATCAAAAGGTGATTGAAGAAACCCCTTGCGCAGTAATCTCTCACACGGAACGGGAAACTTTAGGTGAAATTGTGGTTCGGGCGGCTAAGGCAATTAAATACTACAACACCGGCACCATTGAATTCCTTATGGATCAAGATCACCATTTTTACTTCATGGAAATGAACACCCGCCTACAAGTGGAGCATACCGTTACCGAAGAAGTTACTGGAATTGAATTAATTAAGGAACAAATTAAGATTGCGGAAGGCCAAAAATTGAGTTTTAGTCAGCTTGACGTAAACATTTTAGGTCACGCAATTGAATGTCGGATTAATGCGGAGGACCCTAGTAACAACTTTATGCCATCGGCTGGTAAGATTGATCACCTCTTTTTGCCGGTGGGGACCATGGGAGTGCGAATTGACTCGGGAATTACCCAAGGAAGTTTAATTCCCCCGTTCTACGACTCGATGATTGCTAAAATGATTGTAAAAATGCCGACTCGTCAAGAAGCAATTGTTAAAATGCGACGGGTTCTAAAGGAATTTGAAATTGCTGGGGTTAAATGTAACAAGACGTTCTTAGAAGCGTTGTTAGTTGATAAAGGGTTTGAAAAGGCACAATTTTCAACTAAATATATTGAAAATAACTTTTTGAAAGAGTGGTTGAATAATGAAAAGTAAGTTTTCCTTGCCAACCCAAGAAGAAATTGTTAAACGCCTGAAGAAAATTCCAGAAGGCTTGTGGCGTGAATGCCCCGAGTGTCATGAGAAGTATTACTATCGTCACGCGGGTAGCTTAGAAGTTTGTCCCAAGTGTGGGTACGGAATGCGAATTGGTGCGCGCAAACGAATCAAGATGGTCTGTGACGAGTTTGAAGAGTGGGATAAAGCCCTTACTACCGACCCTCAGAACGCTGACCCAAAGTATCGCCAGAAGTTAGCAAACGGGATTAAGCAGACTCGAGTCAACGAGAGTGTCCTAACTGGAAAGGGCAAAATTGGTAATTTTGCGGTAGCCATTGCGGTGATGGACTCCCGGTTTATCATGGGAAGTTTAGGCCAGGTTACCGGGCAAAAAATTGCCCATCTTTTCCAAAAAGCCACTCAAGAACGGTTACCCGTGATCATCTTTACGGCTTCTGGCGGAGCGCGAATGCAAGACGGAATCCATTCCCTTATGCAAATGGCGAAGGTGTCTGACGAAGTGGCTCGGCATAGTGCGGAAGGCTTGTTATACATCGCGGTTTTGACCGATCCAACTACCGGTGGGGTGACTGCCAGTTACGCAATGCAAGCCGACATTATTTTGGCGGAACCGAAAACCTTAATTGGTTTTGCGGGCCGGCGGGTAATTGAACAAACCATTAACCAAAAACCGCCTAAGGATTTTCAAAAGGCAGAAACGTTACTTAAAAATGGATTTTTGGATGCAATTGTCGAACGCAAGGACTTAAAAGGCTACTTAAATAACTTGTTAAGCCTCCATGCGGAATGAATAAGTAGGGATGAAAATGACAAAAACAGCTTATGAAACGGTTATGGCAGCCCGCGCGAAAGAAAAGGTTGCCACCGAAGATTTGATTAATAATATTTTTACCGACTTTACTGAATTTCATGGTGATCGGCAATTAAGCGACGATCCGGCAATCATTGGTGGAATTGCCCGACTAAACGGTTTACCAGTGACCGTCATTGGAACCCAAAAGGGAAAAAATACCGCCGAAAATATTGAACGCCATTTCGGGACGGTCGAACCGGAGGGATATCGTAAGGCAATTCGTTTAATGAAGCAGGCTGAAAAATTTAAACGCCCGGTAATTACCTTTGTTAACACGCCGGGTGCGTATCCAGGAATGGATGCTGAATATCACGGCCAGGGATCGGCAATTGCTCAATGCTTAATGGTGGGTATGGAGTTGCGGGTACCATACATCAGCGTAATTGTTGGTGAAGGTGGTAGTGGTGGCGCATTAGCCTTGGCAACCGCGGACCGGGTCTGGATGTTTGAAAACAGCATCTATTCGGTGCTATCGCCAGAAGGCTACGCCTCGATCGTTTGGAAAGATGCTAAGCGAGTGGCGGACGCGGCGGAAGAATTAAAGCTGACACCAGAGATTCTGCTGACCGAAGGAATCATTGATAAAATCATTCCAGAAGTCGTCGACCAAGAAAGCACGAAAGTTTTAAAAAATATGTTAGTTTCCGAAGTGGAAAGTTTACGACAATTTTCGGCTGACGAACTTGTTGAACAGCGCCACGAACGGTTTAGTAAATTTTAGAAAAGGGGTTACCGATTTGGAAGGAATACTTAGTGGAAAAACAATTATTGTAATGGGCGTGGCCAATAAAAATAGTATCGCTTGGGGATGTACCCAAGCGATCATTAACCAAGGCGGCCGGGTCATTTTGACTTATCAAAACGATCGAATTAAAAAGAGTTTAGGCAAATTTGTAGCTCCCGACGTTCCCTTAGTGGAATGTGACGTGGCCGAAGATGAAAACATTGCAGCTGCTTTTGATAAAATCAAGGCGGAATATGGCGAAGTCGACGGAATTATTCACGCGATTGCCTTTGCTGACAAGGAAACCTTAGAAGGCGGCGTAATTAATACCAAAAAGGACGGCTACAATTTAGCACAGGACGTGAGTGCCTACTCATTGATCGCGGTATCTCGCTACGGTGCAAAAATTATGAAGAACTCGGGAAGCATTGTAACGCTAACATACTTTGGCTCTACCCGGGCAATCCCTAATTACAACATGATGGGAATTGCAAAAGCAGCGTTAGAATCTAGTGTACGTTATTTAGCAAGCGACCTTGGTGAACAACACATTCGGGTTAACGCAATTTCTGCTGGAGCAATTAAAACCTTAGCAGTTACGGGAATTAAGAAACACCGTGATCTACTAAAAGAATCTCAAAGCCGGACGGTGGATGGTGAAAACGTTACTACTGATGAAGTGGGAAACGTTGCGGCATTCTTAGTAAGTGATCTGGCAACCGGAGTAACGGGTGACGTGATTTACGTGGATAAAGGCGTGCACCTCGTTTAGGATTATTAAATTTGCAATTATTATCAATACTTTTAAAGCCGTAGCTAGAATGCTGCGGCTTTTTGTGGTGGGGTATTTTTAAAGAAGTGAAAAGTAGCGATAATTTTTAGAAATGCCTCGGAATAGTTAGTGGAACCATTGATATCCTAGATTTTATCGAAACTGCTAACAAAAAAGTTAGTGGGTAGTTCCGATGGACCTTTATTTTTCTTGTTAACTCTCACTAGCGGAATCGAACCGCTACGTGTCACCAGAGTGGGGGATACGTTATGGCCTAGCGTACTCATTTCCTCTAGGAGCTCGATGAGCACCCGAAGAATCAGCATCTTGTTGGCTAACGTATTGGTAATTACCAGGATTCTTAACTCTTGAATAGTACAAATCGCTGTCAGACACAAAAACCATACCAGGTCCAGCAACTGTCCAATCGCCTTCTTGAATGGAAGAAACTTCTTTGGTAGAAGATGAACTTACCTCGTTGCTTGATTCGTCAGCATCACTAGACGTTACAGAATCTGTATCTGATTCAGAACTAGCATCATCTGTATCGTAATCCTCGTCAGATGAAGTTTCTTCTGAGCTATCAGATTCGTCATCTATGTCATTATCGCTCGAAGAATCGTCTACATCTTCGTCGAAATCATCTTCATCACTTTCGTCTATATCCTCATCAGAATCATCTGAACTTTTAGCTACTTTTTCAGTTTTTGAACTATTAGTATCAGAAGATGGTGTCTCAGCAATTGCTATTCCAGTTATTAAAAGGATAACGCTAAAAAATCCGATAACTAGGGCAATGAGAGGTCTTCTATGGTAAAAATCCATAATAGGTTTTCTATAATGATAGATTGCCCAAATACCTAGTCCAATAATAATTATGTACCAGAATTTAATTAACAGAAAAAATAATATTACTATACCAACACAGCCCCAAAATCCTGTGCTTTCTTTTTGCAATTTGAACTCCTCCAAAAAGTTTCAGCTTTTAACGTCGTCAGTTTTTGGACTTATTTTTTACGAGCGGAGTCGAACCGCAATGTATCACCAGAGGAGGAGTATTTAGGAATTTTTTGCTCCCAATAATCATCAACATTAGGTTTAACGTCTTTGCTACTTATATTGGAAAGTTTCAGCTATTGTAATCGAAATCCTTTAATACCAAGTGACAATTTTTTGGTGTTTAATGATTTTTCCTTTATCATTTTGTGAGTTAACGTAGTATGAAATATTAAATTTTTACCTTGATTGGACCTATTAGAAGACTGGACATCGTTTAAAACACTCATCATTGTATTTTTCCAAGTGCTTATGACCATAAAACTTTTAGTAGTAATTTCATGCTAAGCGTGTTTTAGTCTTTTACATGTTTTAGTTTGCAGAACGCATCTTGTGGCGCTGTCTAAAATGCTTATTGATGTAGTTTGATTTTTTTTAAATATTGTATCGTTTTTGCAACCTCACAGTGTAAAATATATCAAAAATTTTACAATTACACCATGGTTTTCTTAAAAATGTATGTATAGTACGCCATTTATATAACTTTTGGAAAAACAACTAATAAACATTCAATTAAAATTTATTAATGCTTTTGATAAAGCCCGGCGCTTTTGCTAGAATTATTTGAATTAGTTCAACGTAAAAATTGGGAGGCACTAATTTTGAATATCGGAATTGATAAGATCAGTTTTTTTACTAGCGACCTTTATCTGCCAATGGAAGATTTGGCAAAGGCTCGTAATGAAGATCCGAATAAGTATTTGATCGGCATTGGGCAATCAAAACAGGCAGTCATTCGGAATTCGCAGGATGCGGTTACCTTAGCAGCCAATGCGGCTTGGCAAATTCTTGATGAAGAAGAGCGACAATCAATTGATTTGATTTTGTTTGGAACTGAGTCGGGAGTGGATAATTCGAAATCTGCGGCAGTTTACTTACAGTCGTTATTGGGGATTAACGCGCAGGCTAGTGGGGTGGAGCTTAAGCAAGCTTGCTTTGGACTCACTGCAGGAATCCAGTTGGCAATGGGACATATTGCTCTGCATCAACAAAGCAGAGTTTTACTCGTCGGTGCCGATATTGCCCGTTATGGAATTAAGACGGCTGGTGAGCCGACCCAAGGCGGTGGAGCAGTGGCCATGATTATGAGTGCAGAGCCAAGAATCTTAAAAATCAATCCAGAAAGCAGTCACTTAACGAAAGATATTATGGATTTTTGGCGACCGCTTTACCGTAGTGAAGCATTGGTCGACGGGCATTATTCATCGCAAGAGTTTATCGACTTCTTTCAAAGTACTTTCCAAGGCTACTTAGACAAAACGGGACAAGAACTTGCTGACTTTGCAGCTTTGATTTTCCATTTACCATACACCAAGATGGGATTGAAGGCGCTTCGGAGTGCTTTAGAACAGGTGCCGGCTAGTGAAGCTACGGAAGGACTTTTAGCACGTTTTGAGGATAGCCGACAATTAAATCGTGAAGTCGGTAATTTGTATACGGGGTCACTGTATCTTAGTTTAATTTCGCTATTGCAAGCTCGTTCCTTACGTGGGGGCGACCAAATTGGACTCTTTAGTTACGGTTCCGGAGCAGAGGGAGAATTTTATACTGGTGAAGTAGTTGCGAACTACGAAAAAATGATTAATACCAATATTCAAGAGCAATTAAATAATCGTCAGCCAGTTAGCGTGGCTAAGTATGAAGAAATTTACAGCAGTTTTATGGAAGCCCAACCGGCTGATTTTACAACAGACTATCAGAATGATCCTGCGCGTTTCGTATTGAAGGGCCAACTGGATCAGCAACGGCAATACGAAGAACGGAACAAATAACTTTAGGCATTTTGACAAATAATAAAGGAGACCTCATTGCTGAGATCTCCTTTATTATTATGGTTAAAATTACCAAGTCATTTTATGAAAGTGCGTCTTCAATCACTTTACCATCTTTAACAGTTAACATAGGCTGCTCGCTGTTAGGTTGTAAAAGTTTTATTGTATATCCCGAGCCTAATTCCTTTTTCAAAGAATTAGAAAGTCCCGTAAACTGCTTTTTTAAACTAGCATAGCTATCCTTATCAATGGTACGCGGATCCTTTACCCAGGCACTAAAGGCCTTCTTAGTATCCGCATCGGTTGGTTTAACTACAAAAGTTTTTTGAGCAGAGTTAAACGTGAGGTCGCCAAGCGATTTCAAATTTTTCTTAAGACTAGCAGTAATGTTTCTTTCTTTAGCAGCTTGTTGGGATGCCGCCTGACTATCACTGTTCATTTTTTCAAATTTGTCATCTTTAATTGAAGCTTCTTTACTTTTCTTACTAGCTAAATGTGAGCTTGCAGTACTAGCTGAAGTAGATGGCTTTTCGTGCATGACTTTGTCGCCCGAAAAAATAACGAGCGCTAAAGGAATCACAAAAAGAAGGATTGCCCCAAAAATGGACTCACGGCTGCGAATTGAAGAATGTAGTTTAAAAAGACTAAGTATTAACGCGATTGATGCTAAAACTAAAACATATAACATAATGTCCTCCGAAATGATTCATTGCCTTGACCATTAGTATGACGGGTATAGGCGCAGAAATCAATAGATAACTATTAATTTTAGTATATATCGCTTCTAAATAGTCCCACTACTTTGCCCAAAATGGTGACATTATCTAAAATGATTGGGCTCATGGTGTCATTTTCGGGTTGCAAGCGGATGTGGTCACTTTCTTTAAAGAATCGTTTACAGGTCGCTTCATTTTCGTCAGTCATGGCAATTACAATTTCACCGTTATCAGCAGTTGACTGTTTGCGAACAATTACTTGATCACCCGATAGAATACCCGCGTTAATCATACTTTCACCGCGAATAGTCAACATGAAGAGGTCGCTGCTTTCGTTTTTAAATTCTGGTGGGACGGGGAAAAAGTCGGTTGCTTCTTCAACTGCTAAGATAGGTTCCCCAGCAGTAACCACTCCTAAGACGGGGATTTGCTCACCGTCTGCTTGGATGCCGAGCGCTTCTAATCCCTGAGCAGTAATTTCTAGCGCCCGGGGCTTAGTGGGATCCTTTTCTAGATAACCATTTTTTTGCAGACGATCAATATGCCCATGGACCGTCGATGTTGAAGATAGGCCGATTGCCTTTCCGATTTCTCGAACGGTAGGCGGATAACCTTGCGCTTGGACCGTTTGATAGATATACTCAAGAACGTTAAGTTGCTTCGTACTCAGATTCTTTATCATTTTTTCACCCCACGAATATTTGTTATAATTTTAACATAGACAAGTGAACTTCTCAAACAGATGTTCGTATTTTGTTCAATGAAATAATAAAAGGAGTAATCAATAATGGCAGACCAAGAAATGCAAAAGCTAATCAAACGGATTAATGAATTAGCAAAAAAGGCAAAGGAAGAAGGACTGACTGAGCTCGAAACTATCGAGCGAAAGGAACTCCGGCAAAAATACTTGAAACGTTTCCGGGAGAGTTTTCGGAGTCAAATCGAAATGATGAAGATTTTTGATAAGGACGGTAAGGAAGTAACTCCTGAAAAAGTGAAAAAAGTACAACGAAAAAAAGGCTTACGTGACGATTAAACGGGGCTTTTGTTTTTGTTCTTTTTTGTGTAAAATGAATAGGCAGACTGTTCACAAGGAGGATTGACAATGTCAACTGGAATTTGGATTATGATTGTGATTATCGCCGTTCTTGTTGGAGCAATTGGGGGCTTTTTCTTTGCACGTCGCTACATGGAAAATTACCTAAAGAACAACCCGCCAATTAACGAAGACATGCTTAGAACAATGATGCTTCAGATGGGGCAAAAGCCGTCGCAAAAAAAGCTTCATCAAATGATGACTGCAATGAAGAATCAATCGAAAAAATAAAAAAGCGTCCGTTATTTGGACGCTTTTTTTGTTTGGGAACGATCCGCCATATCAACGTATTGAAATGTGGGATCTAGCTCACGATCTAAAGCAGCAAAAGCAGCGTTTAAATCTTTTTCTAGTTGAGCGAGATTTTCATCGTTCATCCGAGTTTTACGATCAATTACGATGGGTTCCCCAAAATTAATTTGAATTTTCCGGCGGCTAAACAGTGCTTTAAAGGAAAGGGGACCTTGATAAACAGCGGGAACAATGGGAACGTTAGCGAGCTTGGCAATCACAAACGCACCATTTTTTAATTCCTGAGAATGCCGTGTTCCTGAAGGGAAGATAATTGTCGAAAGTTCGCCCTTTTTCAAAATCTTTACGGGAACTTTGATTGCGGAAGGTCCCGGATTTTGCCGATCAACGGGGAAAGCATTTAACTTAGTAATTAGCCATTTCAAGAAGCGGTTTTGGAACAATTCTTTTTTGGCCATAAAAGAAAAACGTTTTGGATAAGCTGCTAACGCGTACAAAACTGGATCTAGCCAGGTTCGATGTGGCGCGACCAACACGTACGAGCCGCTTGGCAACCGGTCTTTATGGTGGAACTGTGGGCGTCCATTAATGATTGTTAAAAGTCCGGAGACTAAATGTTTAATAAATGTATAAAACATAGAATAACCTTTGCTTTCAATTTGATATTAATTTGATTATATTATGAAGTAATGGGATTGAAAAGGAGTTTTAAATGGAAGTTAATTTAAATGCTGATGAGCGAATTGATCAGCTTTATCGCGATAATATTCAAATTATTCAAAGTCCACAGGTTTTTTCATTTTCACTAGATGCCGTATTATTGGCGAATTTCGCGGAGGTAAAGCAAAGTCGCACAGCGCAAATTGTGGATCTATGTGCCGGAAATGGCGCGGTAGGTCTCTTCTTGTCGAAAAAGACCGCCGGACATGTGACAATGGTAGAAATTCAGTCACGTTTAGCTGACATGGCCGAACGGAGTATCTTGCTTAACGACTTGAAAAAACGGTATCGAGTTTTGAATTTACCACTAGCAGATTCTTTGGGGACGATTAAAACGGACAGTATTGACAGCATCGTTTGTAACCCTCCATACTTTCCAAACCATCCGGACAGTAAGAAAAATCCTAACCAGTTTTTAGCGATTGCCCGGCATGAAATTACTACGTCCCTTAATGAAATTTTGGAAACCAGTCAAAAAATGTTGAAAATGAATGGAAAATTTTTCATGGTTCACCGTCCCGACCGCCTACCCGAGATTATTAATAATCTGACCCAAAATCGCCTCGCGCCCAAACGAATTCAATTTATTCATTCTCATGAAGGTGATGAAGCGAACATGGTCTTAATTGAAGCGATTAAAGATGGCAAACCAAACGGAGTTAGAATTTTGCCACCGATTATTACTTATGATGGGCTGGAATATTCACCGACAGTAAAGGAAATGTTATATGGAAGCACCAAGTGAAAACGGCTTTTATTTTTACGTGCTCTGGTGTGCGGACCAAACTTTATACACTGGCTATACAGTTAATTTAAAACAGCGCGTGGCACGGCACAATTCGGGGCAGGGTGCTAAATATACCCGAGTCTCCAAACGGCGTCCGGTTCAGCTGCTTTATTATGAAAGTTTTGACAACCAGCACGATGCAATGAGTGCGGAATACTTTTTTAAAAAACAAAGTCGCAAAGAGAAACTTAAATATTTAAAAAATAATGGGGTTATAGTAACCACTTTCTCACATTAGTGGTACATTTATATTGATTAAAAAAGAAAGGGGTAATATTACAATGAAGATTATTGCTTATGGAATTCGTGATGATGAAAAACCCTATTTAGATGAATGGGTAGCAAAGAACCATATTGAAGTTAAGGCGGTTCCTGATTTATTAGATTCTAGCAACATTGATCTAGCAAAGGATTACGATGGCGTAGTTGCTTACCAACAAAAACCTTACACCGCTGATTTGTTCGATAAGATGCACGAATTTGGTATTCACGCATTTTCACTGCGTAACGTCGGAGTTGATAACGTTCCCGCAGATGCGCTTCAAAAAAATGACATTAAAATTTCTAACGTTCCGGCATATTCTCCAAGAGCAATTGCTGAATTGTCAGTTACACAACTGTTAGCATTACTCCGTAAGATTCCTGAATTTGAATATAAAATGGCTCACGGCGACTTCCGTTGGGAACCAGATATTGGGTTAGAACTTAACCAAATGACCGTTGGGGTAATTGGTACCGGACGGATTGGGCGCGCTGCAATTGATATTTTTAAAGGGTTTGGCGCAAAAGTGATTGCGTACGATGTTTTTCGTAATCCTGCACTAGAAAAGGAAGGCATGTATGTAGACACTTTAGAAGAACTCTATCAACAAGCGAACGTGATTACGCTCCACGTTCCAGCCCTGAAGGATAATTACCACATGTTGGATGAAAAGGCCTTTGGTCAAATGCAAGATGGAACCTTTATCCTAAACTTTGCGCGGGGGACTTTAGTTGATACACCTGCACTTTTAAAGGCGTTGGATAGTGGTAAAGTTGCTGGAGCTGCGCTAGATACTTACGAAAACGAAGTCGGCATTTTTGATGTCGATCATGGTGATCAACCAATTGATGACCCAGTCTTTAACGATTTGATGAGTCGCCGCAACGTAATGATCACGCCACACGCTGCCTTCTATACTCGTCCGGCAGTTAAAAACATGGTTCAAATTGCCTTAGACAATAACCGAGATTTAATTGAAAAGAACTCTTCGAAAAACGAAGTCAAGTTTGACTAGTTTTTCTGCTTGAAATGAATTTTAAGGTAAGGTAAAATTGTATTCGGCCTATGAGGTCAAAAACACACTTGGTTGGAAGTCAAAGGCGTGCTTTGGGGGCACACCCTCAAAGTCCTGAGACCGTAGATAGCCAAGGAGGAAAAAACTAGGAGGAAAATAACATGTCTGTTATTTCGATGAAACAATTGCTTGAAGCAGGTGTACATTTCGGACACCAAACCCGTCGCTGGAACCCTAAGATGAAGCCATTCATTTTTACTGAACGGAATGGTATTTACATCATTGATTTGCAAAAGACCGTTAAGTTGATTGACAATGCTTACAACTTTGTTAAAGACGTTGCTGCAAATGATGGGGTTGTTCTTTTTGTTGGTACTAAGAAGCAAGCACAAACTGCTATCGAAGAAGAAGCAAAACGTGCTGGTCAATTCTACGTTAACCATCGTTGGTTAGGTGGAACACTTACTAACTGGAACACAATCCAAAAACGGATCAAGCGTTTGAAGGATCTTAAGAAGATGGAAGAAGATGGTACTTTTGACCGTCTACCTAAGAAAGAAGTAGCCCTTCTTAACAAGCAAAAAGAAAAGCTTGAAAAATTCTTGGGTGGTATCGAAGACATGCCACACATTCCAGATGTATTGTTTGTTGTTGACCCTCGCAAGGAACAAATTGCAATCAAGGAAGCTCAAAAATTGAATATTCCGGTTGTAGCTATGGTCGACACCAATACTGATCCAGATCAAGTTGACGTAATTATTCCATCAAATGATGATGCTATCCGTGCCGTTCGTTTGATTACTTCTAAGATGGCTGACGCCGTTGTTGAAGGTCGTCAAGGTGAAGATGATGAAGCTGCTCAACAAGAAGAAGTTGCTGAAGGCGTAAGCAAAGATTCCCTTGAAGACTTGAAGAAGACGGTTGAAGAAGGAAGCAACGAAGAATAATTCTCACTTAGGCTGTTGCAATTTAAGACCTTTATGGCCTGAGATTTAGCACAGCCTTTTTTTACGGTTTCATAAAATTAAGATTTAATTATTAAATGCTAAGGAGGCCATAAAAATGGCAAGTATTTCAGCTAAACAAGTAAAAGAATTGCGCGACAAAATTGGTGTCGGAATGATGGATGCTAAAAAAGCATTAGTAGCCAGCGATGGTGACATGGACAAGGCTGTTGATTTCCTTCGTGAAAAGGGAATTGCTAAAGCTGCTAAGAAAAGCGACCGTGTAGCTGCTGAAGGTCTTGCAGATGTTGAAATGCACGATAACACTGCGGCAATCGTTGAAGTTAACTCTGAAACTGACTTCGTTGCTTCAAACGACCGCTTTATCGACCTTGTTAAGGAAATTGCATCACAAGTTGCTCTTGAAAAGCCAGCTAGTGTTGAAGATGCACTTAAATTGAAATCACCAAAGGGCACTTTAAACGATGACATTATTGAAGCAACTCAAGTTATCGGTGAAAAGATTTCTCTTCGTCGTTTTGCAACTCTTGAAAAGGGTGAAAACGAACACTTCGGTGCTTACTTACACATGGGTGGTAAAATTGCTGCTCTCGTATTATTAGAAGGTGCTGACGAAGAAACTGCTAAAGATGTTGCTATGCACGTTGCAGCAATCAATCCTAAGTACGTTAACCGCGACGAAGTTCCAAGTGACGTTCTTGATCACGAACGCGAAGTACTTACTAAAGAAGCTGAAGGTGAAGGCAAGCCAGCTAACATCATCGAAAAGATGGTGGAAGGTCGCTTGAACAAGTTCTTAGCAGAAGTTAGCTTGGATGACCAAGAATTTGTTAAGGATCCAGACCAAACAGTTGCTAAGTACGTTGCTTCTAAGGGTGGAAAAGTTAAGTCATTCATCCGTTACGAAGTTGGCGAAGGAATTGAAAAGCAAACGGTTGATTTTGCTGAAGAAGTTCGTAAGGAAATGGGCCAATAAAAATCATTATCTTGCAAAAATCACGGTTGCGATAGGCGCCGTGATTTTTTTTGTGGGTGATGGAAAGATTTGGCATCGCAGTTATAAAGGAACTTAATGACCCTGAACCACATTTGTGATAAAATTTATTGAAGGTAAAAAAACATAGGAGGCCGTAAAATGTCTGAGGTTAAATACAAGCGAGTAATCATGAAGCTGAGCGGTGAGGCGCTAGCTGGTGAAAAGGGAACGGGAATAAACCCGCCTGTAATCCAAAAAGTGGCCGAAGAACTTCGGGACGTACATGACCTAGGAGTACAAATTGCAATCGTCGTCGGCGGTGGTAACATGTGGCGAGGCGAAACTGGTGAAGAACTTGGAATGGAACGAGTTCAAGCTGACTACATTGGGATGCTAGGAACGGTTATGAACGCTCTAGCATTGCAAGATAGTTTGGAATCCTTAGGAGTACCCACTCGCGTGCAAACGTCAATTGAAATGCGTCAAATTGCGGAACCATATATTCGACGCAAAGCAGTTCGTCATCTAGAAAAAAATCGGATCGTGATTTTTGCGGCCGGCACTGGTAGCCCATATTTCTCAACGGATACGACTTCCGCACTACGGGCAGCTGAAATTGGAGCAGAAGCTATTTTAATGGCCAAGAACGGGGTTGATGGAATTTACTCCGCAGATCCTAACGTGGATCCAAACGCCGTTAAATTTGAAAGTTTAACTCACATGGATATCATTGATAAGGGCTTACACGTGATGGATACCACTGCAAGCTCATTATCAATGGAAAATGACATTCCTTTGGTAGTCTTTAATTTAAACCAACCAGGAAACATTAAAAAGGTAGTTGCTGGTGAAAATATTGGAACAACAGTAAGGGGAGAATAAATTGGCAAATAACGAAATACTTAAAACAGCTGAAGAAAAAATGCATAAAGCACACCAAGCTTTAGAACGCGACTTAGGTTCGATTCGGGCTGGCCGTGCAAACGCGTCCCTACTAGACCGAGTTACGGTAGATTACTATGGAGCACCAACGCCTTTAAATCAAATGGCCTCCATTAGTATTCCAGAACCACGGGTGTTGTTAATCACGCCGTACGATAAAAGTGTTTTAAATGATATTGAGCAAGCGTTACTAGTTGCTGATTTGGGAATCAATCCCGCTAACGACGGTAGTGCAATTCGCCTAGTAATTCCGCAACTGACGGAAGAAACTCGTAAAGAGTTGGCTAAGGACGTTAAAGCTGAAGGTGAAAAAGGTAAGGTGGCAATTCGAAACGTTCGTCGCGAAGCAATGGAAGCTTTGAAAAAAGCTCACAAGAACGGTGATTACAACGATGACGAATTCCACGACTTAGAAAAACAAGCTCAAGATATTACGGATAAAGCCATCAAAAAAGTTGAAGAAATCGTGGCTAATAAAGAAAAAGAAGTGCTTGAAGGATAAAGTTAATTTGAAGTGATTTTTAGAGTTAAAACTGGGCCGCAGGGTTGTTTTAACTCTTTTATTTTCACGGGAAAATGATTTTATGCCCTTTTTTTGGTAAAATAATAACCATTAACTTGGAGGCTTCTTTTAAATGAAAGCAAATCAGCAAAGTAAGATAACGTTAAATGAAAACATTCCTAACCACGTTGCCATTATTATGGATGGTAATGGACGCTGGGCGCAACGGCGGTTCATGCCCCGGGTTGCGGGTCATAAACGGGGAATGGAAGTGGTGAAGACAATCACTAAAGCAGCAAGCAACTTGGGTGTGAAGGTGCTGACCTTGTACGCATTTTCCACGGAAAATTGGAAACGGCCGCAGGATGAAGTGTCGTTTTTAATGAAACTTCCAATCACCTTTTTTGATACCTTTGTTCCCGAATTAGTGGAACAAGGAGTGCGGGTGAAAGTAACTGGTAATGTTGAAGGATTACCACAGGCAACGCAAGATGCGGTAACGCGAGCAATTAGTGATACGGCTCATGGCACCAAGATGATTCTGAATTTTGCCTTGAACTACGGTAGTCGAGACGAACTTACTCAAATGACGCGATCAATTGCACAACAGGTTGCTAACGGAGAAATTGTGCCCGAAGCAATTGATGAAAAGTTAATTGCGCAAAACTTACAAACCAGCTTCTTAGGCGAACTGGCCGATCCAGATTTGTTGATTCGGACTAGTGGTGAAGAACGCATTTCAAACTTTCTGCTATGGCAAATTGCGTACAGTGAACTAGTTTTTACGGATACGTTATGGCCAGATTTCAACGAACAAACCTTTATGGAAATGATTAAAGAGTATCAAAAACGCGACCGTCGTTTTGGTGCAATTAAAAAGTGAGGAATTAGTTTTGAAGCAAAGAGTAATTACGGCCATTGTGGCTTTAATAATTTTTATTCCAATTATCCTACTTGGAGGACCGTTTATTGAAATTGCTGCCCTAGTATTGGCTGGAGTTGCCATGAGTGAAGTCTTAATTATGAAAAAGATTTTATTGGTTTCTCCGGAAGCAATTTTAAGTATTTTGGGTACTTTATTTTTAGTGGCACCAAAAGGGTGGTTACAAGATTTACCCAGTCAGATAAATACTCCAGCAGTCTTTATGGCGTTTGCAATCGCCTTGATGGTTCGTACCGTGTTTAGCAAGAACCGGTTTAACTTTGATGATGCTGGAATTTTGGCTTTAACAATGCTTTATATAGGTGTAGGTTTTAACTTGTTTGTCCAAGCCCGGACGGTCGGGTTAGGAATGATCCTATACCTGTTATTGACCGTTTGGTGTACGGATAGTGGCGCATATTTAGTGGGCCGAAAACTAGGAAAAAGAAAGCTTGCTCCCCAAATCAGTCCTAATAAAACTTGGGAGGGGTCGATAGGTGGAACCGTTGTGGCGGTGATTGTCGGAATAATCTTCTCGATGTTAGGGGCGATTAACCACGGCATTGCTGCGACTATTCTATTTAGCTTAGTCCTTTCGATTGCCGGACAAATGGGTGATTTAATTGAATCAGCCCTCAAACGGTTCTACGGAGTAAAAGATTCAGGAAAAATTTTGCCCGGACATGGTGGCATTTTAGATCGTTTTGATAGTTTGCTATTAGTCTTACCAATGGCATATCTGTTTGGTTTACTTTAACGACCAGTTAGGAGTTATTGATGATTACTACGGTAATTACTTTTTTGATTGTTTTTTGCATTTTAGTTATCGTTCATGAGTACGGTCATTTTTTGGCTGCGAAAAAGTCCGGTATTTTAGTGCGTGAATTTTCGGTAGGGATGGGCCCCAAGATTGTCGACCTAAAACGTCACGGGACTACCTTTACCTTGCGAATTCTCCCAATCGGCGGTTACGTACGGATGGCGGGCTTAGATGAAGAAGATGAAGAATTAAAAGCAGGGCAACCAGTAGTGTTAACGACCAATTCTGCGGGAGTAGTAACCACGATCAATACTTCGGAGAAGTTTCGTTCTACGGTCGGTGTACCGTTGGTCGTTACAAAGTTTGATTTACAAGATGAGCTTTTCATTGAGGGTTACGAAAATGGCGATGAGAGCGCAGTAAAACGTTGGTCAGTAGATCACGACGCAACCATCGTTGAAAAGGATGGGACTGAATTACGAATTGCACCGCGTGATGTTCAATTCCAGTCAGCTTCAGTTTGGCGGAGGTTATTAACTAACTTTGCGGGCCCGTTTAATAACTTTATTTTAGCAATCGTGGTGTTTGCGCTAATGGGGGTTTTACAAGGCGCGGTTCCAGCTAATTCAAACCAAGTTCAAGTGATTGATAATGGAATAGCTCAAAAGGCAGGGGTCAAAGACAACGACCGAATCATTGCCGTAAATAATCAAAAAACGCAGAATTGGTCAGCAATTTCAAAAGCCGTTTCCAGTCATCCTAACCAAAAAATTAAGCTTAAGCTACAAAAAAATGGAAAGACCCGTACAGTTCAAATCACGCCTAAAGCCGTTAATAATGGACAAAAGAAGGTCGGAATGATTGGTATCCAATCTTCGATGACTACTAACCTAGGGGCCCGGATAATGTACGGATTCACGGGAACTTGGCAAATGACTAAGGCCTTATTTGGTGCCTTAGCCCAGATGCTTCACGGTTTTAGCCTGAATGATTTAGGTGGTCCAGTGGCGATATACGCTACCACTTCAAAAGCTACTCAAGAAGGGTTAAATGCAGTTTTGTACATTCTCGGATTTTTATCCTTAAACTTAGGGATTGTCAATTTGTTGCCAATTCCTGCGTTAGATGGGGGCAAAATTTTGCTAAACTTAATTGAAGTAGTTCGGCGCAAGCCAATGAAAATGGAGACAGAGAATATGATTACGCTAGTTGGCTTTGGCTTCCTAATGCTGCTGATGCTACTAGTTACCTGGAACGACATTCAAAGATACTTTTTCTAAATGATTTAAAGGGAGTCGAATTGAAAATATGAAACAATCCAAGATTTTAATACCCACGGTAAAAGAAGTTCCAAATGATGCGGAAGTGCTTAGTCACAAGATGATGCTTCGTGCAGGTTACATTCGGCAAATTTCAGCCGGAATGTACGCTTATTTGCCAATGGCCTATAAGGTAATGGAAAAAATTAAGCGAATTATTCGCGAAGAAATGTCTGCGATTGATGCGGTAGAAATGCTCACCCCAGCGGTGTTACCTGCAGAGTTGTGGAAGAAGTCCGGTCGTTACGAAACTTATGGACAAGAATTATATAAGTTCAAAAATCGTCATGATCGGGACTTTATTTTAGGACCGACACACGAAGAAACGATGACAATGTTAATTCGGGATGAAGTAAAGTCTTATAAAAAGCTTCCGTTAACTTTGTACCAAATTCAAATGAAATACCGGGATGAAGATCGTCCCCGTTACGGATTGTTGCGTGGTCGTGAATTCCTAATGAGTGATGCGTACTCTTTCCATGCGGATGAAGAAACGCTCGACGAAAGTTTCCGTGCTTTTGAGAAAGCTTACCAAAATATTTTTGACCGTTGTGGTCTTAAATATCGTGAAATCGTGGGTGACGCCGGCGCAATGGGTGGCCACGATTCCAAAGAATTTTCCGCAATTGCATCAATTGGGGAAGATACCATTGCTTACTCAGAAGAAAGTGATTATGCTGCAAATCTAGAAATGGCAAGTAGCGTTTACAAAGATTTACAAATGCATGAAAACCCAGCTGAAATTGAAAAAGTGGCTACTGGTGATGCCCATTCAATTGACGAAGTTGCCGAAGAACTTGGCGTAGATGCGGGTCGCTTGATTAAGACCATGGTATTAATGGCCGATGATCAACCGGTATTGGCGTTGCTTCGGGGAAACGACCAACTTAACGAAGTCAAGTTAACTAATCTCTTACATGCTGATGAATTACGTGAAGCAACCGAAGAAGAAGTTAACCAATTAGCTGGTGCACATTTTGGAAACTTAGGACCTGTTTTCGATAAACGTCCGGAAGGGTTACAAATTGTGGCGGATAAATACGTTGAACAAATGGTGAATAGTGTGGTCGGTGCCAATGAAGATGACTACCATTACACAAACGTTAACGTCGGCCGCGATTTTGAAGTGGATCAATTTGCCGATATTCGAACGGTTGAAGAAGGCGAATTAGCCCCAGATGGTAAGGGCAAATTGAAATTTACTAAAGGAATTGAAATTGGTCACATCTTCAAAATTGGCACTAAGTATTCTAAAGCACTTGATGCAACTGTACTTGATCAAAACGGTCGGGCTATTCCCGTGATTATGGGTTGCTATGGGATTGGTGTAAGTCGGTTGCTATCCGCAGTTTCAGAACAACTAGCTGATGAAAATGGGCTAGTTTGGCCAAAGAATATCGCACCGTTTGACGTGCACGTTATTCCAGTTAATGCTAAAAATGACGAACAAATGCAAATTGCTGAACAAATTAATACGGAACTAGTCAAAGCGGGTTATGACGTGTTGATTGATGATCGTAAAGAACGGGCAGGCGTTAAGTTTGCGGATTCTGATTTAATTGGGATTCCATTACGAGTTACGGTTGGTAAAAAGGCTAGCGAAGGAATCGTAGAAGTTAAGTTACGGCAAACTGGTGAAACGGTCGAAGTTAAATTAGCGGAATTAAAGAATACGGTTGAAATCTTATTAAATCAAGCCCAATAAGATGGGTAAACTAAAAGCTGGGGGCACCCCGGCTTTTAATTGTTCATAACCCCAATCAGTTTATAGATGAATGTTAGGTTGAATTATCCTAGCAAAGGGTTTAAGTAATCTAAAAATTTGGGATTGTGGTACCAGGAGGACCAAAAAGTGAGTTTATCAGAAAACGAGCAATTTAAAATTTTGCTAAAACAAATAGATTGGTCGGCCCCCGCAGAAATTGGTGAGGGGCTAATTAAGAATTTAACGGTTCACGCAAGTTCAAAACGGTGGTTTTTCAATTTTGAGTGGGACGGTATTTTACCTTACGACCAGTTTGCAGAGTTCGATCAACGCTTAAAGCATACTTTCAAACCAATCGCGGACGTGGATTACCAAATCACCACGCGCACGAATACCATCGCGGAAGCACAAATAAGCGGGTATTGGGATTGGATTATTAAGCATAGTGGCATCCAGTCATCGTTATTCCAGGTACTGTGTGATAAAGCCGTACCTGTTTTTCAAGATCAGTTGTTGACGATCAAGGTGGATAATGAAATTAGTCAAAACCTACTTAACGAGGACGCACTTCGGGCAATCGGACAGCGGTACCAGCAAGTCGGCTTCCCACAATTTAGAATTCAGGTAGCAATTGATAACGATGGCGCGGCAGAACGCTTGGCTCAGTATCACGAAGAAAAAATTAAACGTGACAAGGAGATTGTTCAAAAAGCCACCGAAGCCATTAAAAAGGCGGAAAAGAAAAAGGCTAGTGAAAAGAAAGCCGTTCCGCAATTTAACGGGAAGGTTCAAATTGGGAAACCAATTAGTGACCAAGAACAAGTGACCCAGTTACGTGACGTCAACCAAGAAGAACGTTCGGTAACCATTGAGGGGTATATTTTTGACGTAGAAGTAAAAACCTTGCGTTCAGAACGGCAACTTTTAATTTTCAAGGTAACCGACTACACTTCTTCAATTACCATTAAGAAGTTTTCGCGCAATGAAAGCGATGAGCAACTATTTGCAGCGGTTAAACAAGGACTATGGGTCCGGGTCCGTGGTAGCGTGCAGGAAGACAGCTTCATGAAGGACCTTACCATGAACGCTTATGACATTACCCAGATCAGCCATGCGGAGCGGGAAGATACCGCTGATGAAAAACGGGTTGAACTGCATTTGCATACTAATATGAGCACAATGGATGCTACTAATAGTATCAGTGACTTTGTTAATCAAGCTGCTAAGTGGGGACATCCCGCAATTGCCGTTACGGACCATGCCGGATTACAAGCTTTCCCTGAAGCGTATGCTGCCGGTAAAAAAAGTGGGGTTAAGCCGCTTTTCGGAGTGGAGGCTAACTTGGTGGACGACGGGGTGCCCATTGCTTACAATAGTGCGCACCGCGCGCTGAAGGGTGGCAAATACGTTATTTTTGACGTGGAAACAACCGGTTTATCTGCGATTTATGACAAGGTAATTGAACTTTCCGCAGTCAAGATGGAGAACGGAAACGTAATCGATGAATTCGAAGAATTTATTGATCCTGGGTTCCCACTATCCGAAACGACCATCAACTTGACCAGCATTACTAACGAAATGGTTCGGGGGTCGCTTTCGGAAAAGGAAGTCTTTACTAAGTTCCGCGAATTTTACGAAGACGCGATTATTGTTGGTCACAACGTTACTTTCGATATTGGTTTTATGAATACTGGTTACCTCCGACATGGGATGGAAGAAATAAAAAACCCCATTATTGATACGTTGACTTTAGCACGTTTTCTATACCCCACTTTAAAGGGTTACCGGTTAAATACGTTGGCTAAAAAATTTAACGTAGCACTAGAACACCATCACCGGGCGATTTATGATGCGGAAACGACTGGCCATTTATGCTATTTATTCCTGAAAGACGCTGAAGACCGGTATGGCATTGAATATCACGATCAATTAAACGACCACATGACGGAAAACGATGCTTACAAACATGCCCGGCCCAATCACGCGGTTTTGATTGCAAAAACTCAGGCGGGCTTGAAGAACCTCTTTAAACTAGTATCGTTGTCTAACGTTAAATACTTTTACCGGGTCCCCCGGATTCCACGTTCAGAATTGGAACGACTACGGGAAGGTATTATTGTGGGTTCTGCATGTTCCAGCGGCGAAGTCTTCACCGCGATGGCACAAAAGGGTTACGTGGAAGCGCGAGATCGAGCTAAGTTTTATGACTATTTAGAAGTAATGCCTAAGCCAGTGTATCAGCCGTTAATTGACCAGGAAGTTGTCAGTGATACTAGCAAATTGGAAGAAATCATTGGTAACATTGTTAAACTAGGAAAAGATTTAGACATCCCGGTGGTGGCCACTGGCGATGTCCACTATCTCAACCCGCAAGACGCAATCTACCGGAAGATTTTGATTAATTCACAAGGTGGCGCCAACCCGTTAAACCGCACCGAATTACCTGATGTACACTTCCGCACCACGGATGAAATGCTAGAAGCCTTTCGCTTCCTTGGTGAAGAAACTGCCCACCAAATCGTGGTTGAAAATCCTAACCAAATTGCGGACAGCATCGATGACATTAGTCCTGTTAAGGACAAGCTTTACACGCCTAAAATGCCGGGAGCCGAAGATCGAATCAAGCAACTAGCAATGGATCGGGCCCACGCGCTCTATGGTAAAGAATTGCCGGAGATTGTTAGTGAACGGTTAGATAAAGAATTAACCAGTATCATTGGTAATGGATTCTCAGTAATTTATTTAATTGCCCAGCGGCTCGTGCATAAGAGTAACAAGGACGGGTACTTAGTAGGTTCCCGGGGGTCGGTTGGTTCTAGTTTTGTAGCTACCATGTCCGGGATTACGGAAGTTAACCCGTTACCACCACATTATCGCTGTCCGAACTGTCAGTATTCTCATTTCTATACAAAAGGGGAATATGGTTCAGGTTACGATTTACCGGATAAAAAATGTCCAGAGTGCGGAACTTTAATGATTGGGGACGGGCAGGATATTCCGTTTGAAACTTTCTTAGGTTTTAAAGGAGACAAGGTTCCAGATATTGATTTGAACTTCTCGGGAGACTATCAGCCAATCGCACATAATTATATGCAGGTTTTATTTGGTAAAAATAACGTTTTCCGGGCCGGAACAATTGGTACGGTTGCTGACAAAACGGCTTACGGTTACGTAAAGGCCTACGAACGGGATACCAACCAGCACTTACGGGGAGCTGAAATCGAACGGCTTGCCAAAGGTGCTACCGGAGTTAAACGAACCACCGGACAACATCCGGCAGGTATTTTGATCGTTCCCGACTACATGGATATTTATGATTTCAGTCCAATTCAATACCCAGCGGATGATCAGACTGCGGCTTGGGAAACGACCCATTTTGATTTCCATTCGATCCACGATAATATTTTGAAAATGGATATTCTGGGGCATGATGATCCGACCATGATTCGGAAACTACAAGATTTATCTGGTATTGACCCGCAAACCATCCCTACTGATGACCCGGGTGTAATGAAAATCTTCTCCGGACCTGAAGTACTAGGAGTTACGGAAGAGCAAATTCAATCTAAAACGGGAACGCTAGGGATTCCCGAATTTGGGACGAGGTTCGTTCGAGGAATGTTAGAAGAAACTCACCCGACGACTTATTCTGAACTATTGCAGATTTCCGGACTTTCCCACGGAACCGACGTATGGTTAGGGAATGCGGAAGAATTAATCAAAGCAGGCACCATTACGTTGAAAGACGTTATTGGGTGCCGGGATAACATCATGATGGACTTGATTCATTATGGTCTAGATTCCCAGTCTTCCTTTAAGATTATGGAAAGTGTTCGGAAAGGAAAAGGTATTCCAGAAGGCTATGAAGAAAAGATGCGTGCGGCCAACGTTCCGGATTGGTACATTGAGTCGTGTGGAAAAATCAAGTACATGTTCCCACGGGCCCATGCTTCAGCTTACGTCTTGATGGCGTTGCGGATTGCTTACTTTAAGGTTTATTACCCGTTGGTTTACTACGCAGCTTACTTTACCGTTCGGGCAGATGATTTTGACATTGTAGCGATGTCCCGGGGTAAAGAATCACTAAAGAATCGGATGCAAGAAATCAACGATAAGGGTAACGAAGCTTCGGCAAAAGAAAAGAACCTGTTGACGGTTTTGGAACTCGCAAACGAAATGGTTGAACGGGGCTTCAACTTCAAGATGATTGACCTTGAAAAATCGGATGCTGAAGAGTGGATTATTGATGGTGATTCATTAATTGCGCCATTTAACGCGCTTCCAGGCTTAGGGTTAAACGTTGCTAAGCAAATCGTTGCTGCCCGGGCCGACAAGCCGTTCCTTTCGAAGGAAGATTTGGCAAAACGAGGGCACGTTTCTCAAACGCTAATTGATTTTATGACCGAAAATAACGTTTTAAATGGTCTGCCAGATGAAAATCAATTGAGCCTTTTCTAGATTGTTTTGCAATCTTTCCAAAAGAATGCTATATTAGAGTTAGTAATTTGATACTCGTTAAGTGAGTGAGCAGCGATGCTCACTCTTTTTATTGGCAAAATGTAAATCGGGAGGTTCAAATTTGAGTAGCAATGTTGTTGAAAAAATAACGGAATTAGCTAGGCCCGTTATTGAAAGTCATGATTTCCAACTAGTGGAAGTTGAATTCGTGAAAGAGGGTCAGGGCTGGTTTCTAAGGTTTTATATTGATAAAGTTGGCGGAATTAACATTGAAGAATGCGCCATGGTCAGCGACGAATTAAGCGAACTCTTGGATCAGCAAGATCCCGATCCGATTCCACAAGCTTATTTCTTGGAGGTCTCTTCACCAGGAGCGGAACGTCCGTTAAAAACTAAGGAAGATTTGGCTGCTGCAGTGGGAGAATATATCCATATTTCATTATATGCGTCAATCAACAAGCAAAAGGTGTTCGAAGGATACCTCAAGAGCTTTGAAAATGATGAATTAGTTTTAGACTACCTTGATAAAACTAGACATAAAGAATTGAAAGTCGCTTACAATCAAGTGGCGTTTGCTAGATTAGCAATCAAGATTTAGAGGAGAGTTAAAAATGAGTAAAGAAATGGTTACCGCTCTTGCTAACTTAGAAAAGGAAAAGGGAATTAAGCAAAGCGTAGTTATTGAAGCGCTAGAAGCTGCCCTAGTTTCTGCGTATAAGCGTAATTATGGTCAAGCACAAAATGTTGAAGTAGAATTCAACGAACGGAAGGGTGACATCCACGTCTACGCAGTCAAAAAAGTAGTCGAAGAAGTGGAAGACGATCAATTACAAGTTAGTTTAGCGGATGCTTTACAAATTAACCGTGCTTACGAACTAGACGACGAAATTCGTTTTGAAGTAACGCCGAAAAACTTTGGTCGAATTGCAGCCCAAACCGCTAAGCAAGTAATTATGCAACGGGTTCGGGAAGCAGAGCGCGAAGTTATTTACGAAAAGTACAGCCAATACCTTGACGAAATGGTAACTGGTGAAGTTGCTCGTCGAGATAACCGGTACGTTTACGTTGACTTAGGTGGTGTGGAAGCCGTAATGTCTAAGCAGGATCAAATTCCTGGTGAACAATACGAACCACACGACCACATTAAGGTATACGTAACTAAAGTGGAGTATAGTGGACGGGGACCGCAAATTTTTGTTTCTCGTAGTCACGAAGGACTATTAAAACGTTTGTTTGAACAAGAAATCCCAGAAATTTACGATGGCACGGTCGAAATTATGTCCGTTGCCCGGGAAGCTGGCGATCGGGCTAAAGTAGCGGTGCGTTCAAATAACCCAGATATTGATGCGGTTGGAACCTGTGTAGGTCCTCGCGGTCAACGAATTCAAACCATTGTTAACGAATTGCATGGTGAGAATATGGATGTAATCGAATGGGAGGATGACGACGCTGAATTTATTTCTAACGCCCTCAACCCTGCAGAAGTAATCGACGTTTTATTTAACGAAGAAGAAGAGAATTCTTGTATTGTCATTGTTCCTGATTATCAATTGTCATTAGCAATCGGTAAGCGGGGGCAAAATGCGCGTTTAGCTGCGAAGTTAACTAACTATAAGATTGACATTAAGTCCGAAACCGATGCTGCTGAATTTGTTGAAGAAGATGACGACGAGGAAGCAGCAGAAGTTGAAAATGCAACTGATGTTGAAAATGCTGTTGATGAAAACACGACCGATGAAAGTGTCTTGGAAAGTGAATCAAACGACGGTAGCGACGAAGAATAAGCCCATTGGAGGTGCATTTCAATGAAAACTAGAAAAATTCCAATGCGTAAAGACATTGTAACTAATCAAATGTTTCCAAAACGCGAGCTAGTTCGCGTAGTCAAGAATAAAGAAAATGAAGTGGCCATCGACCCGACTGGAAAAGCTGCTGGGCGTGGAGCTTATATTGGACTAGACGTCGAAATTGCTAAGAAAGCCAAGCAAAAGCGGATTTTTGACCGTACTTTTCAGGTTAAAATTGATGATCAATTTTACGACGATTTGATTGCGTACGTTGATCACCAACAGGCCCGTAAAGAATTGTTCGGGGATAAGTAATGAAACCCGCGGTTCAACAATATTTAGGATTAATGCGCCGGTCGGGAAATTTAACGACGGGTCAGGAATTAGTCTTGAATTTAATTAGAAGCAAAAAAGCCAGGCTAGTACTTTTGGCAGAAGACATTGGAGAATCCAGTAGAAAGAGAATTATTGATAAATGCCATTTTTATGAAATCCCGGTAGTCGTTGCTGGTTCTAAAGCAGAAATCTCAGCAGCAATTGGACAATCGCGCTCGGTAGTGGCAACCACCAATAAGGGTTTCGCAGAAGGGTTCCTCAAGAGATTAAATGAATAGGAGCGTGAAACGATGGGCAAAAAAAGAATTTATGAATTAGCCAAAGAAATCAACGTTTCGAGTAAAGAAATTATTGAAAAGGCTCAAGCAGACGGCCTTGACATTAAGAACCACATGTCAACGTTGGATGCTGACTCGGAAAAGCACCTTCGGGAATCTTTTAAGAAAAATGCGGGCTCCGAGAAGCCAGCAGAAAAGCGGACTCCGAAGTTCCGCTCTAGTAAAACTGGTAAGACCGTGGTGAAAAAGAGCGGTCAACCAAATAAAAATGGTGCGAAGGGTATTCAAAGATTGAAATCAAACACTAACGATAACAAAAATACAGATCATACAAAAGAAGAAAAGCGGCAAAGTAATAACCGGTCCCGGGATAACCGCAATCACAACCAAAATCATGGCCAAAACCGTAATCGAAACCAAAATAACGGGCAAAATCGGCCAAAGCGCGAACAAAGCGAACGCCAAGAAAAGCAAAAGGCGATTCGGGCATCAGTTGCGGAAGCAGCACGGATGGCTGCCCAAGCAAATCGGGAAATTGCGCATGAAAAGCCACAACCTGCGCACAAAAAGCACGTAAGAAACAACGCGGAACGTTCACAAGAACATAAGCGTTCAAACCAAACCCATTCTAACAATGCTACGCCACAAACGAACAAGCGACCAGTAGTTAACGAAACGGTGGCGGTTCCTGAAGCAAATAAGGAACGGACAAATAGCAATAAGAACCACAATTCTAAGAACGGCAACCGGTTTAACAATAACCGGGGAAACAACCGCCCGTTCAACAAGGAAAACCGCAAAAACAAGAAGAAAAACCGTAAGGCAAAACGCGATGGTCGTTTGAAAGAAAGCCAAAAGAAGGTAGTTACGGCTCGTAAAGAAAAGCCGTTGCCAAAGGTGCTTGAATATAGCGAAGGGATCAACGTTGCGGAAATTGCTAAAAAGATTCACCGTGAACCAGCTGAAATCATCAAGAAGCTATTTATGATGGGGGTAATGGTTAACCAAAATCAATCGCTTGATAACGACACGGTTGAACTATTAGCGGCGGATTACGGAATCGAAGCACAACAAAAAGTTGAAGTCGATATCTCAGATATTGATAAAATGTTTGAAGACGAACAAAAGAACACGGATCATCTGGAAAGTCGTCCTCCAGTAGTTACCATCATGGGACACGTTGACCATGGTAAAACTACTTTGCTTGATAAACTTCGTCATAGTCATATTACAGAAGGCGAAGCTGGTGGGATTACCCAAGGAATTGGTGCTTACCAACTTAAGCATGACGACAAGTTAATCACCTTCTTAGATACCCCAGGACACGCGGCCTTCACTGAAATGCGTGCACGGGGTGCTGACGTGACTGATATTACTATCCTAGTTGTTGCTGCAGATGATGGGGTAATGCCACAAACTATCGAAGCAATTAACCATGCTAAGGCTGCCGAAGTGCCAATCATCGTTGCGGTTAATAAGATCGATAAGCCCGGCGCAAATCCTAACCACGTAATGGAACAACTAACCGAATATGGTTTGATTCCTGAATCGTGGGGTGGCGACACGATCTTTGTTGAAATTTCAGCTAAGTTTGGTAAGAACTTGGACGAATTACTCGACATGATCTTGTTACAAGCTGAAGTCTTAGAACTAAAAGCTAACCCTGAACAAAATGCGGCAGGTTCCGTAATTGAAGCTCAATTAGACCCTGGTAAAGGTTCAATTGCGACTGTTTTAGTACAACAAGGAACTATGCACGTTGGTGATCCAGTTGTAATTGGAAACACGTTTGGTCGGGTTCGGACAATGACTAACGAACATGGTCGGCGGGTTAAGGAAGCTACGCCATCAACCCCAGTGGAAATTACTGGGCTAAATGATGTGCCCGAAGCTGGAGACCGTTTCGTAGTCTTCGATGACGAAAAATCAGCACGGGCAGCCGGTGAAGAACGGGCAAAACGTGCGCAAATGGAAGAACGCAAACGTAACAACCACGTCACTTTAGATAACCTCTTTGATTCACTTAAGGAAGGTGAAATGAAGAAGGTTGACATTATTATCAAAGCTGACGTTCAAGGTTCAGTAGAAGCCTTAGCAGATAGTTTACAAAAAATTGATGTTGAAGGCGTACGGGTTAACATTATTCATAAGGCCGTGGGAGCGATTAACGAAAGTGACGTCACTTTAGCTGCGGCAAGTAACGCGATTATCATCGGGTTCAACGTCCGGCCAACGGCACAAGCTAAGCAAATGGCTGACTCTGAAGATGTAGAAATTCGTTTACACCAAGTTATTTACAAGGCAATTGAAGAAGTTGAATCCGCAATGAAGGGAATGCTTGAACCGGTTTATGAAGAAGAGGTAATCGGTCAAGTTGAAGTTCGGGAAACTTACAAGGTTTCTCGGATCGGTACCATTGCTGGTGGATACGTAACCGAAGGATTTATCACCCGGGATGCTGGGGTCCGCTTAATTCGTGACGGCGTAGTTATCTACGACGGTAAACTAGGTAGTCTCCGGCGCTTCAAAGACGACGTTAAAGAAGTTAAACGCGGATTTGACCTTGGTTTAACAATTGAAAAGTACAACGACATTAAAGTCGGTGATGTGATTGAAGCATACCGGATGAAGGAAGTCCCAGTCGAATAATAAGGGGGATTTGAAGATGGCTCGACAATATCGTGCAGATCGCTTGTCACAAGAAATTGAAAAAGAAGTCAGTGACATTTTACGTCGCCGAGTTCGTGACCCTCGCGTGCAGGGAGTTACGATCACGGGTGTAGACGTCACTGGTGACTTACAACAAGCGAAAATTTATTACAGCATCTTATCGGATAAAGCTTCTGACGACGAAAAGACTCGTAAGGGTCTTGAAAAGGCGTCGGGTTTAATCCGGAAAGAATTAGGTAGTCGGTTATCAATTTATAAGACACCGGAATTGATTTTTGAAAGAGATCATTCAGTACAGTACGGTGAAAAAATTGACCAACTAATTAACAGACTTAATCGTGACTAATTTAAAAGAGCAACCATAGACCGGAACGTTCCCAGTAAGTGAATCACTGCGGACCACCATCCTAAGTCGAGTGGTTGCTCTTTTTAAGTTAGTGGGAGATACTGGTTGGGACGGAAATTTTGTATTCCACGATATCTACTGTAAAATACTTAAGAAGAGCAAATTTGCACGAGAAATGTGAGGTTTAATTTGATGGATGGAATTATTCCAATTAATAAAGAACGCGGAATGACTAGTCACGACGTGGTTGCTAAGGTACGCGGAATTTTAAGGACGAAAAAAGTTGGCCACAGCGGTACTTTGGACCCTAGCGTTGATGGCGTACTACCGGTATGTGTTGGCCGGGCTACTAAGGTAGTTGATTATTTAATGCGTTTCGGTAAAACGTACCAAGGTTCAATTACTTTAGGATTGGCGACGACTACCGAGGATCTGGACGGAGAAGTGGTGGCACGACATCCGTTAACGACGCCGTTAACGGATGCCCAGATTGACGCCGCTTTAAAACAGATGACTGGGGAATTAATACAAATTCCACCCATGTATTCTGCCGTGAAGGTCAACGGGCGTAAGTTATACGAATATGCGCGTGCTGGAGAAACGGTAGAACGGCCCCGGCGTAAAATTACCGTTTATCAATTTAAACAAACCCGCCCTTGGAAATTTGATGAAGAAAAGGGACAACAAACCATTTATTTTGAAGTTAAATGTGGCAAGGGAACTTATGTAAGGACCTTGGCAGTTGATTTTGGTCGGCAATTTGGTTTGCCAGCCGTGATGTCGGACTTGACTCGGACAAGCAGTGGCGGATTTGATTTGCAAGAGTGCGTTACCTTAACTGAACTTGAACAGGCGCGTGATGAAGAACGGGTGGAAAGTGAAATTTTACGTCCCGTTGACCACGCGTTAGCAAATTTTAAAACCATGGAGCTTACTGATGCAGAATGGCAATTAGTACAAAATGGTGGCTTTTTAAAACGGCCAATTTCAGAAAAAATCGTCGCCGTTAAGTATCATGGTAAAATACAGGCCCTATATCAATACGACGAACGTCGTCAAGTATATCGCCCAGAAAAAATGTTGTTGGTGAGATAAATGCAAATAATTAAGATACATCATCCTTATGATAAAAAAATGATTCCAAATGAAAAAGTGGTGCTCGCCTTAGGTTTTTTTGACGGTATGCATCGCGGACATCAAGCGGTGATCCAAAAAGCCCGAGCAATGGCGAATGCTAAAGGGTTAGCGTTGGCAGCGATGACTTTTGATCACCATGCTTCGGTAGTTTTCCCTAAGCCGCAGCATCGCTTTAGTGCGTTAAGTTACTTGACTTCCGTTTCGCGAAAGGCGGAGTTGATGGCTGAAGCGGGGGTAGACATCCTTTACGTAGTTAACTTTACTTCTGCATTTGGTAGTTTATCCCCCCAAGAGTTCGTTGAACAATACATGGTCGGGTTAAATGCAGAAGTAGTGGTGGCTGGCTTTGACTACACATTTGGCCCGGTTGCCACGGCTAATATGGACACGTTGCCACAAATTGCACAACAACGTTTTGAAGTAGTGAAAGTTCCTAAGATCATTGCGCAGGGGCAAAAAATTGGTTCGACCGCCATTCGAAACGCCGTTGCTGACGGAAAAATTGATGAAGCTAACCAATATTTAGGCTATCCTTTTGAAACTGAGGGGTTAGTCGTCCATGGTGAAGCGCGCGGCAGGACCCTTGGGTTTCCAACTGCTAATCTCGTGAGTGATCCTAACCAAATTACTCCGGGAATCGGGATTTACGTTGTCGAAATTAAGATTGCAAACACGTGGTATCAGGGGATGGCCTCGGTCGGTCGGAACGTCGTCTTTGGTGAGGGTCGCCCAGTGACTACGGAAATTAACATTTTAGATTTTAATCAAGAAATTTATGGTGAGACGGTCCGGGTTAAATGGCACCACCGTTTACGCGGCGAGGTTAAGTTCGCCTCAGTAGCAGATTTGGTTGCTCAGTTACACCAAGATGAGGCGGATACTCGTGCATTCTTTAAGAAGCGGTAAAGTTGTTTGACCAAATTTGACTAAAGTTGACAATTCTACAAACCTCTGGTATCTTAATAGTTGTTCTTAGCACTCCGACTTTCTAAGTGCTAAAAGAGGTGATTTTCATGTTGACTGATCGTGAATTATTGATTTTAGAGGAAATTGTTCAAGAATATACGGAAAATGGTAAACCGATTGGTTCCAAGACGGTGATGAACAATTTGCCAATTAAAGTTAGTTCGGCCACGATTCGCAACGATATGGCTAAGCTAGAGGACCTGGGATTGATTGAAAAGACCCACTCTTCTTCAGGCCGGGTCCCGTCGTTAATGGGATATCGTTATTATGTTGATCACTTGCTTCGACCAGAAGAAGTCGATCAGACGGAAGCACAACAGATACAAAGGGGACTAGCAACTCATTTCCAAGAGGTCGATGACATTGTCCGTACTTCGGCAGAAATGTTATCTAATTTGACGCATTATACAGCTTTAACACTTAAGCCGGAACAAAAGGGAGCTACGTTAGATGGTTTTCGGATGGTTCCGCTAGGTGGCAACCAAGTGATGTTGATTTTAGTTTCTAGTAATGGTGACGTTACTAGCCAACAGTTCAACATTCCACACGAGATGAACGGAGAAACCTTGGAACGGGTAGTTCGGATCATGAACGACCGGTTGGTGGGAAAAACGTTGAGCCAAGTGTATTACCATTTGCGGACGGACATTCCCCAAGTGGTGGAAAAGTATTTGCAAAGTGATGCGGGAGTTTTGGATGTTTTCCAAGACATCGTTACCCGTTCAACGCGCGACCGCTACTTTGTGGGTGGAAAACTAAACGTCCTGAATTTTTCGAAGAATGTGGATGTAAATTCGCTTCGCGGGTTGTTAACGTTGTTTAATGAAAATGATCAAATTGACGGACTGTTAGGAAATAAGCGGAGTGATTTGGATGTAAAAATTGGCGACGAATTAAGTAACGCGTTGCTAAAAGATTTTAGTTTAATTACGGCCACCTACGATGTAGGCAGTCGTGGTAAAGGACTAATTGCCATTCTTGGTCCAACCAGTATGCAGTATTCGAAGACGTTGGGCTTAATTAATACGTTTAGATACCAATTATCACATCGAATGCTACAATACTATAAGCATCTTGATGACAGTTAGGAGGATTGAATTGGCAAAAGAAGACGAAAAGACAAAGGCAAAATCAACTTCAACCGCAGCGCCGGATGAAGAAAAAAATAATGCCGCTGATGAGCAAACAAAAAAAGCGACGCAAGAATCCGAAGATAATTCAAAAGATTCTGCTAAGGATCAAGAACAAGCAGTTGTAGATCCAGCAGAATTTAAAAAAGTTACGGCGGAACGCGACGAACTTTCCGACAAATATATCCGCGCGCAAGCAGAAATTGTGAACATGCGGCGGCGCAATGAAAAGGAACAAGCTAGTCTGTTAAAATATGATGGTCAAAAACTAGCGAAGGCAATTTTACCTGCGTTAGATAATCTGGAACGCGCTTTGACAGTGGAAGCTGAACATTCAGAACAACTGTTGAAGGGGGTTGAGATGGTTCAAAAGGATCTCTTAAAAGCCCTTAAAGAAAATGATATCGCTGAAATCGAGGCAGATGGTCAAAAATTTGATCCCAACCTGCACCAAGCGGTTCAAACGGTTCCAGCAGATGACGATCATCCAGCGGATACCGTCGTTAAGGTATTCCAAAAGGGTTATATTTTAAAGGACCGGGTATTACGGCCAGCAATGGTTGTTGTTGCTCAATAAAAGATAGAGAAAGAGGGATTTTAGACAATGGCAAGTAATAAAATTATTGGTATTGACTTAGGTACTACAAACTCTGCAGTTGCTGTCATGGACGGTGACAAGCCTAAAATTATCACTAACCCGGAAGGGGCACGGACAACTCCATCAGTAGTTGCCTTCAAAAATGGTGAAACTCAAGTAGGTGAAGTGGCAAAACGGCAAGCAATCACTAATCCAAACACGATTTCTTCCATTAAGCGTCACATTGGCGAAGCTGGCTACAAGGTAACGGTAGACGGCAAGTCATACACCCCACAAGAAGTTTCTGCAATGATTTTGAGCTACATCAAGAAGTTTGCAGAAGACTATCTTGGTGAAGAAGTTGATCAAGCCGTTATCACGGTTCCAGCTTACTTCGATGATTCTCAACGGCAAGCAACAAAAGATGCTGGTAAGATTGCTGGTTTGGAAGTTAAACGAATCATCAACGAACCAACTGCTTCAGCATTGGCTTACGGCTTAGACAAGAGTGACAAGGATGAAAAGATCTTGGTATACGACCTTGGTGGTGGGACTTTTGATGTTTCGATCCTTGAACTCGGCGACGGTGTTTTCCAAGTACTTTCAACAAACGGGGACACTCACCTTGGTGGGGATGACTTTGACCAAAAGATTATTGATTGGTTAGTTGAAGGCTTCAAGGAAGAAAACGGCATTGACCTTTCTAAAGACAAGATGGCTCTTCAACGTTTGAAGGACGCTGCTGAAAAAGCTAAGAAAGACTTGTCTGGAGTTAGCGAAGCACAAATCAGCTTACCATTTATCTCCGCTGGCGAAGCTGGCCCATTGCACTTGGAAAAGACTTTGACACGGGCACAATTTGATCAATTAACCGCAGACTTAGTTGCTAAGACTAAGGTACCAGTTGATAATGCCCTTAAAGATGCTGGTCTATCAGCTTCTGACATTGACCAAGTTATCTTAAACGGTGGTTCAACTCGGATTCCAGCTGTTCAAGAAGCCGTAAAGAACTGGACGGGCAAGGAACCTAACCACTCCATCAACCCTGACGAAGCTGTTGCTCTTGGTGCTGCCGTTCAAGGTGGGGTTTTAACTGGTGATGTTAAAGACGTTGTTTTACTTGACGTAACTCCACTTTCACTTGGTATTGAAACCATGGGTGGTGTGTTCACTAAGTTAATTGACCGGAACACTACGATTCCAACCAGCAAGTCTCAAATCTTCTCTACCGCAGCAGATAACCAACCAGCTGTAGACATTCACGTACTTCAAGGTGAACGTCCAATGGCGGCAGATAATAAGACGCTGGGTCGTTTCCAACTAACGGACATTCCAGCTGCTCCACGGGGAGTTCCACAAATCGAAGTTAAGTTCGATATTGATAAGAATGGTATCGTTAACGTTTCTGCCAAGGATAAGGGTACTGGTAAGGAACAAAAGATTACCATCAAGAGTTCATCGGGTCTCAGTGATGAAGAAATCGAACGGATGATGAAGGAAGCTAAGGAAAACGAAGAAGCCGACCGCAAGCGTAAGGAAGAAGTTGACCTTCGTAACGAAGTTGACCAATTGATCTTCACAACCGACAAGACTTTGAAGGAACTTGAAGGTAAGGTTTCTGAAGACGAAATCAAGAAGGCTAAAGACGCTAAGGAAGCCCTTGAAAAAGCACAAAAAGATAACAACTTAGAAGAAATGAAAGCTAAGAAGGATGATTTGAGCAAGATTGTCCAAGACTTATCTGTAAAGCTTTACCAACAAGCTCAACAAGCACAAGGTCAAGCTGATGGTGCTCAAGGTAACGACCAGAATACCGGTAATAACGACGACAACACTGTCAATGGGGATTTCGAAGAAGTCGATCCTGACAAAGACAACAAATAAATAAGTGATTAGCAATGAAGGGTCGAAGTCGTTGACTTTGACCCTTTTGCGGTGATTAACGGTTAAAACTGGTAAAAATCATGGAGGATGAATATGGCTGGAAGTAAAGATTACTATGACATTCTGGGAGTCAGTCGCGATGCATCTGAAGATGAAATCAAGAAGGCTTATCGCCGCTTGTCGAAAAAATACCATCCGGACATCAACAAAGAGCCGGGAGCGGAACAAAAATTTAAGGACATTAACGAAGCTTACGACGTTTTAGGTGATCAACAAAAGCGTGCGCAATATGACCAGTTTGGTTCAGCAGACGGCAACGCCGGTTTTGGTGGCGGTGGTTTCGGTGATCAAGGCGGCTTTGGTGGTTTTGGTGGCGGCTTTGACGACATTTTCAGTTCTTTCTTTGGTGGTGGTCAACGACAGGCCGCTAACCAACCACGACAAGGAGAGGATTTGCAGTACCAAATGACGCTTAAGTTTGAAGAAGCGATTTTTGGTAAAAAGTCGACGATCAAGTATTCACGAGAAGCCGAATGTAAGACCTGTGGCGGATCGGGTGCTAAGCCGGGAACTTCGCCAGAAACTTGCCATAAATGTCATGGAACGGGTAGTATTCAAATTACCCAAAATACTCCGCTTGGTCGGATGGTTCGGCAACAGGTTTGTGACGTATGTAACGGAACTGGTAAAGAAATTAAAGAGAAATGCCCAACTTGTGGTGGTACTGGACACACTAAGCAAGAACATGAAGTAAAGGTTTCTGTTCCAGCCGGTGTTGAAGATGGTCAACAAATGCGGCTTCAAGGCCAAGGTGAAGCTGGTTATAATGGCGGACCTTATGGTGACCTTTACATCATTTTCCAAGTACAGCCAAGTAAGATTTATGAGCGCGAAGGTTCAGAAATTTACTATGATCAGTCAATTTCTTTCGTACAAGCTGCACTTGGGGATGAAATTGAAGTACCTACCGTTCACGGCAAGGTTAAGTTAAAAATCCCAGCTGGTACGCAGACAGGAACTAACTTCCGCTTGAAGGGCAAGGGAGCTCCTCGTTTACGAGGTAATGGTAACGGTGACCAACACGTCCACGTGAAGGTTAAGGTGCCTAAGAAGCTGAATGCGGGCCAAAAAGAAGCTTTGAAGCTCTTTGCTAAGGCGAGTGGTGAACATCCGTCAGGCAACGGCAAGGGCGGTTTCTTTGATAAATTTATGAATTAATTAAACTAATGTACATTTAAAAAAGGCGAAAGTAGCGGAACTAAGATTCCGTGCTTTCGCCTTTTTGGGTTGCTTTTAAACTAATTCGAAATTTAATTGCTGTGATATATTTTTAATACCAAGAATAATTTTTAACGGTTTGATTTAGGCGTGTTATCGTGTTAAAGTGCGACAACATAGACTATCTGGGATTTTATAAAATCTTTTTTTGTGAATGCGTGGTTATGAATATAATAACTAAAATGATATAATTGAGGCTACATACAATTTGAAGAAGGTTTAAATATGAACAAGAAAATAGCTAGATATCTATTAATATGGCTAAAATCAACATGGCTTTATTCAAAGCCTGTCTGGAACTTTGTTAGTTTAAGTGACTGGTTATTACTATCAGTGGCAGTATTAATAACCAATAGTATTGGTTATTTACTTAGTGATATTTGGAATGCAACTTTTATTTTAATGAATGTTGGCTGCTTTTTTGGAACAATTGTTTGTTTGATGCCACGTCATGACGAGCCCTTAATAAATGCAATTAAAGGAATAGCTTTTATTGGCTTAGGAGGAGTAGTAGGAATTTTGTTTTCAGGTTTTCCACTCTTACTGGCAATAGTAATTACCGGAGGTCTATTTTTAACAGGAATTACATATAGTTTTAGTATCAACACATTCTTGAGATACTTGTTTTGTGTGCTAGCCGTTATGGCAACTGCAGGACTAAAAATTGGCGTTTCTACAGCTAATATGTTTTTAGGCTTGTTATCTTTTATCACAGGAATGGCGATTGTAGCACTAATGTTTTGTCTTTATAATAAGAGACTTAATATATCTTTGCCCATGACTGCAAGTCTATATAGTCAGTTAGTTTTAATTTCAAACAACAAAAAAGCGAATTACTTTGAAGAAAGAACCAAAGTTTTAGAGGCAGTAGAAATAATGCCAAGAATTTACCAAGTGCGTGATCCCTGGGTGTTTCAGGTGGTTAAATCCGCAGATAAAATTCTTACTAGGATAACCTGGAATAAAAACAAAAAAAATACCGAGGCATTAAGTTATATAGTGCAATTACTGCAAGGTATGAACGTTCCTCAGCCTACTAAATTGGAGAAAGCTGATAGTGAAATACAGCAAGTTATTAGTATTTTAAACACAAAGCAAGAACGTGCTAGGACATTTTCAAAAAGAAGCTTTTCTCTTGCAAACGAAATAAAAACACTTAAAAAAATGGTTTCAACCACCTCAAACACAACACTTCGATTTGCGAGCCGTCTAGCTTTAACAGGTTTAATATGTTACGTTTTATCGTTAGCTATGGATCAATTTATGATTATGCCACTAGAAAAACATAGTTTTTGGATTCCCTTATCTGGATGCTTAATGGTGATGCCAGGCGTCCATGATACATTAGGGAAATCAAGTGCGCGCGCCTTCGGATCATTATTCGGCGCATGTTTAGGAGTTTTACTATTTTCCATATTATTTCCATCACAAATTAATAATAAATTGCTTTACGCCGTAGTTTCAACTATATTGATTATTTTGTTTTTGACCATCAAAAAATTTAGTCAATTTTTCTTAATGATTAGCGTAACTTTTTGGCTAGTATTTTTATTAGGAGGAAGCATAGCTGGGGTAACTCGGATAGTTGATGTAATAATTGGAGGGAGTGTCGCTATTTTGATCTTGCTAATTTTTCCGGCAAAATCTAACGACGACTTTGCAGAAAACTTAGAGGATTGGGGGAAAGTAGCGGGATATATACTTTTATATATGTCAAATGAAGAAAAACTGAGCGACTTAAAAGAAAAGGACTTTAATACTTTATATATAATGCAGGATAAACTTAAACGTTCTGCAAACGAATTTATAATAGCAAATCGCGTGAAAAACGATTATGAGACGGTTTGCCTGATTGAAAGTATTAAGACATTAACTTCAAAAATTGAATTACAAATTGTGCAAATGAGGGAACATATTAAATTAGCAACGGTCCAGTTGCATGAGGTCCGGGGAGAATTTCAAGAATATTATGCTAGATTAAATTCTTTGACTAATTCTACAGAAATTGAGAAAAAAACTAAGGAGCAAAAACAAAGTTTAGATCATTACTATTTTGCTGAATTAAATTTAAATATAAAAAGATTGGAAATGGAAGTTGGACAAATACGGGCGGCTAATAAAGTATTTATTAACTCATAGTAATGATCTTCAATAGTAAAGCAAACCTAGCTTTTAGAACTTTTTCTAACTCCTAAGACTAAGCTAGTTTTGCAGGAAAAATTTGTAATTGTAAGAATAGAAAAGCAATGAAGTTCAGGAATATCCTTTACTGTCATTGCTTTTTTAGTTTATGCATAAATTTAATTCAAAATCGCCGTTCCTAAAGTCAAGTAGGTAGCAAATAAGATCCAGATCAAGTACGGAACCATTAGACTAGCGGCTAATTTACTAGTTTGCCAAAATCTTTTCACACACCAAATCACTAGTGCATCGAGTACGATGATAATTAAAAAGCTGATCCAGCGGTTGCTTGCACCAAAGAAAACGATGCTCCAAACAAAATTTAGGACTAATTGGCTAACAAACAAAGTCAAGTTATTTTGGCGTGCGTTGGTCCGGTCACGAAGAATTAAATAACCGACAATTCCAATCATTAGGTATAAAATTGGCCAGACAATGCCAAAAATAAAGTCAGGGGGTGCTAATGGTGGCAAGGTCAAGTTATGGTAAATTGCTTTAATATCTCCTGACAATATTCCCGATAGGCTTCCAATTAATTCTACGATGACGATGCTGGCAATTAATAAAATCCAATTTGGTCTTCTTTTAATCATTAAAACATCCCTCCCTTAAGTTAAGTGATTTCATGGATTAGGTTGCTTTAAGGGTAGCAAAGAAACGATGGTCTGCATAACAATTTGCTTAAAGAAGATTTGCAACATAATAAAAAGACCAGGAAAGATTCCCGGTCCTTGAAAATCTCGGCTAGAAAAAATTACCGATTGTTGTAACGTGCGTCGTCTTCGGGACGATGACTAAGCACGCCCAAGAATTTTAAGCTGTAAAGGGCGCTTAAGCCCACTAAAATGTAGACAATTTTAGAGATAATTGCTGTTTGCCCACCAAATAAGGCAGCTACTAGGTCAAATTGGAAAAGACCCACTAGGAGCCAGTTGATACCGCCGACAATTACTAGAATTAACGCTGTAAGATCCAATGCTTTCATAATAAATCTCCTCCCATAAGGCTATTATTTTGGAACACCCTAAGCTTAGCAAATTCACTAATGATTAGGCGAAGAATATGCTTAACAAAATCTTATAATCTATACTTTACGCAACTAAACAGTGTTGAGAAAAAAAGTTGTTGATGTTAAGCTTGTTTTATAAATGAAAGCGCTATCTATAAGTTGGATAAGGAATTAGTAAAGGAGGAGGTACAGATGGCAAGTGTTCCAAAAGTAGTTCGGGTGGCGTTGTTGCCAAGCTTATTTTTGCGAGTGGAATTTGCTGATGGGGCAGTAAGGTACTGGCGATCAGCAATGAACCAGGAAGAACTAAATTTATTTAAACAAGGTAATCGGCTAAAGTTAAACCAATTAACGCCCGAATATTATTGGCTCGGAGAATCGGCTACATTTGGCCAAGATAACACGTTTGCAATTAATCGGGTTATTTATGATGGTGACGAGATTTATAGGCAGGGTAATCTTCAACCAAACTAGTGTACTAAAAACAAACAGGTCGCAAACACGACCTGTTTTTTATTTGCAAACTAATTTAAAAAGAACTTGCATTTTAACGAGTTTTCAGTCATAGTGTTATATGTAATTAAAACACTATGACTGAACGGGGGTTACTTATTAATGTTGGAAATTAAACAGCTCGACGTCTTTATTGGACGGAAACAAATTATTAAAAAGGCGTCTTTTCAAGTTGGAGACGGGGAGATTGTCGGTTTAATCGGCCCAAATGGTGCGGGCAAAACGACCATTATGAAAACCATTTTGGCACTGACTAAGTTTAAAGGACAGGTGCTGGTGAATCATCAAGTGGTCACCCAAAACCACCATCAAGCGCTACTTAAGGTTGGTGCTTTGATTGAGCATCCCGCCTTGTATCCGTACATGACGGGAAGACAAAATTTAGCCTTGTATGCACAAGACGAAGCTGAAATTGAAGAACTTGCTCACGCTTTAGAAATGGAAACGTATCTTGATGCACGGCAAAAGGGTATTCGTTAGGAATGAAGCAAAAGTTAGGAATTGCCTTGGCCTTATTAAATCACCCTGATTTAGTAATTTTGGACGAGCCCATGAACGGACTTGATGTGGAGGCAACTATTTTAGTACGTAACTTGATTTTAAAAATGGCGCAAAAAGGAACCGCTTTCCTGATTTCCAGTCATATTTTGAGCGAGTTGGAACGGGTGGTTTCCAACGTAGTTTTAATTAACAAGGGCGAAATCCTATTAATTGACTCTTTAAAAAATTTCCAGCGGGAAAATTCTCATTATTATCGGGTGGTTACTGACAATCTATTTGCTAGTTTTGAATTATTAGAAAGTCACGGTTTAACTAGCAAGCTCCAAAATGACTATATTAAGATTAAAGCTGACGATCTCCAAACGGCTGAAAAGTTATTGGTGGAAAATGAACAGTATTTGCTTACGGTTGCTCCAGAAAAACTGACCTTTGAGCAACAAGTGGTGAAGTCGCTTAGGGGGCGGCAGGAGGCACGTCAATGAAAAATAGTTTACAACAGGAAGTTTATAAATTTATTCATCGCCAGGGGTATTGGATAGGAATTTTGACCCTTTGGCTTCTTATGGCACTTTCCGCATGGCTGGAAGGTACCACTGCTAGCTCGGTTGCTCAGAGTTATGACTGGGGAAGGTGGGCTGCAATAGTAACGAGTGTTTTGGTAGCAGTTAACTTTGGCGGAGAGTACGAAAACGAGACCGTCGATACCCTGTTTTACAAAAATCGTAGTCGTGTAGAGGTTTTTCTGGCCAAACTCTTGGTTTTATTAGGTTATGTGTTGGTACTTAGTTTGGCCGGGGCCATCTTCACAATGATATTACAAGCCACCCGAGCACCAAGTACCTTAACGTGGGATTTAGTAATTAATCGGCAAACCCTTTGGCATGCTACGCTTGTTACGCAGTTCGGAAATTATGCGGTGCTGCTAGTAACCATCGCTTTAGTAACGGGGATCACTTGCTTGACACACAGTAAGGTCGTGGCGATGGGATTTAGTTTTCTGTTGATTTTTACGGGAACTACCTTAGCCGGACAGCTTCCCAAAATTATTGATAGCTCATGGATTAATTGGAATCCTTTGAACATGTTGAACCTCGCCACACAAGTTACTAATCCGACGTTAAAAAGCGTAACTAAATTATCCGTTACCCAATTAGCATGGGGGACGGGGGCCTACGCCATCATTTTTACCGCTTTAGCGTACCTGTTTTTTAGCTATGGGCAACCACGTAGCAAGTAGGAGGGAAAAATTTTGATATCCGTTATTAATCAAGAAGCATACAAGTTATTACATAAAAAAATGACTTGGCTTGCACCATTTTTAATAGCTTTACTAATGGTTCCGTTTATTATGTCGTTTGATGACCCCATTTCAGCTCCCTGGCTGGTAATGTCAAGTTTTGGAATCGATGAAATCGCACCCTTAATCATGATCTTAATTGCGGCGACCTTTTTTTCGTCAGAGTTTAAGCAGCGGACAATATTGACGATGCTAGCAAAAACGCCTAGTCGTAAAGACGTGTATTTAGCAAAGCTAATTGTTGTCGGACTTTGTGACGTTGCAATGCATGCTTTTGCGTTAATAATGACAATTATCCTTAATATGGCGCTCCCTAAATTCCGAATAGATTTATTTAAACCGTACTTGTACCATCAAAGCCTATTAACTAACATATTGAGCATGACCCTGGTGGATATTTTAGTAACCATGTTTTTAGTTAGCATTCTTTTCTTAATCTCTTGTTCCGTTACTGAAAACGCGGTTGTTTTAGCAATTAGTTTAGGCGTTTATTTTATGGGCCAAATTATTCCCCCGGGAATCCGACTCTTACCAGAGCAATATTTCAACTGGCTCCGTTGGAATCCACTAAACATGATGCTACTACCTCTACAATACGCAAATTATCCCGTCTACCACGATATGTCGCACCTTTCGACGTTGCAACTAGGATTGGCAACTACTAGTTATGCTCTGTTTTTCGCCGTATTAGGATACCAAGTTTTTCGGCGCCGCCATTATTAGAAAGGTTTTTCTGTAGCTAAATAGTACTGTTGAATTTGGTCGATAAGAGTTCTTGCTTGAGGTGAAAGCGGAACGTCTGCTGAAAAAACCAAGGCAAGGGCTTGTTTTAAACCAGGTTCCTTAATGGAAATTACTTTTAAGCCGGCATGGCCGGCTTTTTGCGATTCAAAAAAGGAACGGGTCACGATGGCAACCCCGTTTAATTGGCTGAGCGCGCTCATACAAGCCGAGTAAGAGGTTACTTCAATTAGATATTGGGGTGATAAATGTTGGTCAAAAAATAACTGGTCGAGAGTCTGACGAACGGCAAACCGGGGATCTAAAACAATTAATGGAAGCCTAGCAAGCTGCGTTAAGGTGATGTTTTCAAGTGTATGATAGGGGCCGGATTCCGTAGTGACGGCGACAATTTCATCAGTGAATAAGTAGCGGTAATCAATGGCGGGATTGTGAACGGGCAAAAAAACTATCCCAAAATTAATCTCGGCCTTTAAAAGCTGTTTCACGGTGCTAGTAGAGGTGTTTTCTCGTAACGTAAATATCGTGTGGGGGCTGAGGGTTTGCAAAGATTTCAGTAGTGGCGTTAAAAGGTGGGTTCCGGATAAGCCAATTTTAATTGCCGGCGGTTCTAACCGGGGTCGGAGAGCTCGCTTGGTTGAACGAACTTGACGTAAAATTTTGCGCGCGTGGGATTGTAAAATTAAGCCAGCGTTGGTGAGCATGATGTGACGTCCAACTTTTAAAAACAAGGGCTGTCCGATTTCGCGTTGAAGGTTACGCATTTGAATACTTAACGTAGGTTGGGCAATGTATAAACGTTCAGCCGCCCGGTGGTAATTGAGCTCTTCACTTAAAACTAAAAAATACTCTAATTGTCTTAAATTCATCAGGATACCTCCCTTCGATAGCTAAAAACAATTACTTCGATAGTTTTTTGAGAATTGTTTGTTTTCCTTTTTAATCTTATCATGTTTTTGGGTCATGATTTGTGAAATATTTAACTTTAGGAGAGCAACAAATGAAAAGAGACTTAAATCGGTGGGTAATGTTGGCAGCACACGTACTAATTAACTTTGTATTAGGGGGCGTCTATGCGTTTAGTTTCTTTAAAACCCCCTTATTGGCTCAGTACCACTGGGATCCAGCAATTTTGTCGCTGGCGTTTTCTATTAACATGGGGATCATTCCGTTACCGATGATTTGGGGTGGTGCGTTAATTGACCGCGGGCACGGGAAATTGGCAATTGTGCTAGGTGGAATCTTATTTTCGGTGGGGTTCATTCTATCTGGTTTTGTAAAAACGCTCCCAATGCTTCTTCTGACGTACGGATTAATTGCCGGAATTGGCAGTGGGTTAGCCTTTACTGGAAACCTTAATAATGCGATTAAATTCTTCCCTGATAAACGCGGGCTGGCGTCGGGATGCGTGTTAGCTGGAGTAGGGGTAGGAACCCTTCTGTGCACCGCGTTAGCCCAATTCTTCCTGACTAAAATGAATATTAGCCAGTCGCTATTTTGGCTAGGAATGGTCTATTTAGCAGTAATTTTTGTGGTTCAATTCTTTATCCGAAGTGCACCGGCTAAAGATAGCGAACAACTTAAAGCCTCTAAAATGGACCGAGATTGGCGTGAAATGTTGGGCGACCGGCGTTTTTGGTTAATGTTTTGGATCATGGCGTTTGGTGTGTTTTCTGGAATGGTTATTAGTAGTTCATCGGCTCAAATCGGAATGGGTGCATACGGATTAACCGCTGGCGCGATAGTGGTTAGTGGTGTCTCAATTGCTAATTCCATTGGTCGGTTAATTTGGGGAACGGTTTCTGATTTGCTAGGTGAATACCATACTTTAGCACTAGTTTACGCATTAATGGCAATTTTTATGGCCCTCTTACTGGGGGGTAAAGGTAATACCGGACTTTTTTACGTTTGTGCATTAGGGATTGGCTTTTGTTACGCGGGAGTATTAGCCGTTTTTCCAAGTATTACCAGCGCAAACTTTGGACTACGGAATCAAGGATTGAATTACGCCTTTATTTACTTTGGATTTGCGATTGGAGCGGTAATTGCTCCTTACGTAACGGCGGCTCTCTTTAAATCTACCCATTCATTTGACGCCGTTTTTATCATCGCGATGGGGTTGTTAGTTTTAGGCGTACTAGCAATTTATCTCTTAAAAGCTTGGGCTAAAAAGGCACTTCAAAAAATGGAAACTAAAGGAGTGAATTGGCAATGAAAGTAGCAATTGCAGGAGCTGGCGCAATGGGTTGCCGCTTTGCAGCAATGCTTAGTGAAGCACAAGTACAAGTGACGCTAATCGATCAGTGGGATGCACACGTCAAAAAAATTAACCAAGTGGGTTTACAAATGGAAGTGGAACACGGAATTCGGCAGTATCATTTACCGACTTTTTTCCCAGAGCAAGTAACTGGTCACTTTGACTTAATCATCGTCTTCACCAAAGCAATGCAAATGGAAGAAATGTTACGTAAAATCAAACCCGTCATTAACGAACACACCACCTTACTCTGTTTATCTAACGGATTTGGAAACGAAGATATTTTAAAACAATTCGTTGCTGCCAAACAAATTTTAATTGGCGTGACCCTCTGGTCTTCTGAATTATTAGGCCCAGGCAAAATCAGAGCAACGGGAACCGGACGCATTGATTTCCAGGCTGCTTCGACCGATTGCGATAAAATCCGGTTAACTGCTGTTTTGAACCTTCTAAACCAAGCCGGTCTGAATGCAAATCTAGCTTTGAACGTTCACGAGTCAATTTGGCGGAAGGCGGGATTTAACAGCGTCATCAATCCGTTATCGGCTTTGCTGAATTGTAATGTAGCAGAATTTGGAAAATTAGAGTACGCCACGCAACTAACCGATTTGATTCTGGAAGAGATCAGTACGGTAGCGGATGCTGAAGGGGTTCCCTTTAGTGTAACCACCATCAAGCAAATGCTGGAGACCCAGTTTGACCCGCAAGCTAGTGGGAAGCACTATCCTTCAATGCACCAAGATTTAAGTAAACATCGGCTTACAGAAATTGACTTTTTAAATGGTTACGTAGTTAAACTAGGACGTAAACACCAACTTGCTACTCCAGTAAATCAAATGATTACCGGGCTAATTCACGGAAAGGAACAACTTGGTCAAACGGATAAGTAGCGGATTAAGAAAATGACTTTATAGTAATAACTGAAGGCTCTTTAAGCGGTAGGTAATAACGTGGCTGCGAAGAGCTTTTTTTACTGGTTAAATAATCTAAGCCAAAACAAAGGATGACTTTTGTGAAGCAGACGGGTAAGATGAAAATGGCAGATCAAGTAAGTCAGTTAAAATTTATTCCGTAGTGGTTGCTGATCAGTTTACGGGTTCTACGTTTGACTGATGCTGACCTGCCAAGGCGGTTCGCGAAATCCCGCCTCAAATTAAAACTAGGAGTGATTTATTGATGAATAAAATTAATCGCAACATCGCTGCCACCAGTGTAGTTGCGGCACTTTACGTGGCAATCACGTTAATTTTTGCCCCGATTAGCTACGGAGTGGTACAGCTAAGACTGTCAGAAATGTTCAACCACCTAGCCGCATTTAACAAGCGTTATATATTTGCGGTGACCCTTGGTGTGTTCATTGTGAACATTTTCAGCCCGTTGGGAGTGGTAGATATGATTTTTGGTACGGCCGGGACATTAATCGGAACCACGTTAACTTATTTTACGGCGCGTAACGTTAATGCCAAACCGCTTAAATTCTTAATTGCCACGGTTTGTCAGTTGCCAGGGATGTTTTTAGTGGATTTGGAAATGCACTTATATATGAATTTACCACTCTTTCCTACGTACTGGGTTTTAGCATTAGGGGAAATTGCGTCAATGGCAATTGGTGCAGTGGTTGTTTACTTAATTACCAAAAAGATCAATCTGTATGAATAATTTACGAAATTAAAGGGAGCGATTTAAATGACTTTTGAAAAAATTTTACCGATTATGAAACAAGGCGGCAAAGCGATTCGCCAGCAGTGGAATGGCGACGAAGAATTTGTGATTGTGGTAAAAAATCAAACGTTTGCCGGAATTCCCGTAACGCCGTACATGCTAATTAAGACTGCTAGCGAAGGATATTCTAGTTTTGCGCCAACGGTTTGTGACGTGTTGGCGGATGATTGGCAGGTCGTGGATTAATGATGCAACGTACAGAATTTACGGACCATCAGGTAGTGGTTACCGGAAGCAATTCAGGAATTGGATTAGCGCAGGCACAGGCCTTTTTGGAGCAAGGTGCGCGGGTGTTTGGTTTAGACCAAAGTATTGGACAAATGGTGCGGCTTCAAAAGCAATACCCCGAACAATTTAAATTCCAACAGCTCGACCTAACCGACCCGGCTACGGTAATGACCACGATTGCGCCATTAGAGCGGGTCGATATTTTACTGAATACGGCAGGGGTACTAGATGATTACCTGCCAATTGAGGATACGTCGCTAACTTTATGGCAGCGGATCTTCAACAATAACGTCACTAGTATGTTCAACGTTACTAAAACGGTGCTTCCCAAGATGGACAAATCGGGAGTAATTGTTAACATGGCCTCAATTGCTGGAATGGTTGCGGGGGGTGGTGGGATTGCCTACACTGCTTCAAAGCACGCCATTATTGGATTTACAAAGCAACTTGCGATTGATTGCGCTCCTAAGGGAATCCGCGTTAATGGCATCGCTCCGGGATGTATTGATACCCCTATGAATGCAAAAGACTTTGCCGATGGCGGAGAAGTTGCCCAGGCAGTTGCCCAAGAAGTACCGGTAAAGCGTTGGGCTAAGCCAGAAGAAGTTGCTAGCGTGACCGTATTTTTAGCGAGTCAAGCAGCCAGCTATTTACAAGGAGTTATTATCCCGGTTGACGGTGGCTGGATAGCAAAGTGACGCTTCGCTCTTGGAATTTATTTGTTTAAATAACGTAAAATAGAAAACAACCTGATTATTGGAGCTCACGATAAGCTCACAGATAATCAGGTTGTTTTTTGTTTAGGCGCTAATTTCATTGCTGCCTGGACTATCTAAGACTGCAGTTAATAACTCTTGGTAGTCGTCAGCGACAACCAGTTGTTTTTGGTATAACGAATCCATAAATGCCGCATCCACAAAGTTATCTAGTAAACTAAGTAAATGGTCATAGTAACCGTTAATGTTTAAAATACCCACTTTTTTAAGTGGAACCAGTCCAATTGCCATATCGGATAGTAGTTGACTAACTTCTTCTAAAGTACCTAATCCGCCAGGTAAAACTAGGTAAGCATCCCCCTTAGTGATTAACAATTTTTTGCGTTTTGCCATGGTCTTAGTGGTAATAAAGGAAGTGGTGTTTTTGCGCGGCAGTTCATCTTCAAAAAGTCCTTCTGGGTAAATTCCGGTCACCTTACCACCATGATCAAGAACTCCTTGGCTAATTGCACCCATGGTCCCCGAAGTTGATCCTCCATAGACAAGTTCCACATCACGTTGAGCTAGTTCAGTGCCAATCTTATACGCAACTTCTTTAAAGTTGGGGCGGTTTCCTGGTCGAGAACCACAAAATACCGTTATTTTCACAAAATTTCCCTCCTCGTTTTCGAAGTGTCTAGTATAAGACATTCTCAAAGAGGGTGTCAATGCTTGCTAGGGGATTAAGTTTAACTTACTTTGCTGAAGTTGCTAATTGGTACGGGTACGAATAAAACGGTTACGATATTTTAGTGGGGTACAATTGATTTCTTTGGCAAAGACGTTGGTGAAATATGCTGAAGATGAGAAACCGCACTCCTGGCTAATTTGAGTAATATTTAGTGAACTTTTTCGTAAAAGAGAACAAGCTTTTTGCAACTTCAATTGTTGAATATACTGGCTTGGCTTTTTACCAAGATAACGTTGGAAAAGCTTGTATAAGTATGAGCGATCGACGTTATTGTGGGCGGCAATTTGGCTAATGGTAATTCCCGTAGAAAAGTTTTCATCAACGTAAAGCAAAATTTTATCAAAGATTTGTTTTCCCTGGTTGACCGGATTATTTGCGTGATTTTCTTGTTCTAAGTATTCCAATAGTGAATAAACCGCACTTAAGGATTGAAAATTTTGTTTTTCCCGGAATGCTTGGTATACGTGGTTAAATAGTAATTCTTTGGTTTTATCAACTGAAGCGTTAATTACAAAATGAGGGGCAGTTAAACCGATTTGGGTTAAATATTTAGCAGTTAACTCTCCGGAAATTCCAACCCAGACGTATGTCCAGGGATCTGCCTTATCAGGATAGTAAATATTGGGACAGTTAGCGGGCAATAAAAACGTATCGCCGGCCGAAAGGCGTTGCAAATCAGAATTTCCTGCTGAAAAATAACCCGCCCCTTCCACAACGTAGTGAAGAACCCAATAGTCGATCGGAATGTATTCAAAGGGTTTTGTGGGCTGACACTTTTCGTAACCGACTTCGTAAATGTGGAATTCTGCGCTAAGAGGATTATTATCAACAAGTATGCTGACGTCTTCTGTAAATTGGTTATTCATTTGGGTTAACTCCTTATTAATTAAAGTCAACAAATTTACAATAATTGGGCAACAAATATTATGTCCACAAATATGTAAGCGCTTTATAATTCAATTATAGCAATTGCTTAATTTAGATGAAAGAAGGCTTTATAATCATGAAAAATTCAAGAGAGCGGTTAGGGCCAGTTGCCTTAATGTTAATGACCTTTTCAGCTGTTTTTGCTTTTCCGAGTATTGTCAACAATAGCATTCAAATCGGATTAGCAACCATTCCAGGTTACATATTTGGCTCGGTATTCTATTTTTTCCCGTTTATTTTAATGATTGCCGAATTTGCTTCAGCCAACGCAGAAAATGAATCTGGAATTCATAGCTGGTTAGCTTCGGTTCTTGGAGAACGCTGGGCTTTTCTAGGTGCGTGGTCATATTTCTTTGTTAACTTATTCTTCTTTTGTTCATTATTACCCAACACTTTAATTTATGCTTCGTACTCTTTTGTGGGTAAAAATGTTTTCGAAGGTAGTCATGGCACGAAGGTAATTGCAATTATTTCAGTAATTTTGTTTTGGGTTATGACTTGGGTTTGTATTAAGGGAGTTTCATGGATTTCAAAAGTAACCAATTTTGCGGGGAGCGCCCGACTTTTTATGGGCGTGGCGTTTGTTGTTTTAGCTTTCATCGTTGTTTTTGGGTTTGGTAAAGCTCCGGCACAAGATTTTACGATAAAATCGATAACTCCTAAGTTTAACTGGACGTTCTTCATGACGATGGCTTGGATCCTACAAGCCGTGGGTGGTGGAGAAAGCATCGGAGTTTACATTAAGGATGTGAAGGGTGGCAATAAGACTTTCGTAAAAACAATGATTGGTGCCACCGTAATTGTGGGAATTATGTACATTTTAGGCGCAGTTGCAGTTGGTTTAGTAGTTCCTACCGAAGTTTTAAAGGGTAACTTTTCAAACGGAATTTTTGACATTTTCAAAATTCTCGGTAACTACTTTAACATTCCGGGAGGGGTAATGGTTCGTCTAGTAGGCGTAATTTTATGTCTGGGAAGCTTAGGTTCGCTAGCCCTCTGGACGGCTGCCCCGGTGAAGGTGTTCTTTTCTGAAATTCCAGAAGGCGTTTTTGGGAAATGGTTAGTGCGAACTAATGAAGAAGGAAACCCCACCAATGCCTTAATTGTTCAGGGAATTATCGTTACCACCTTGTTAATTGTACCGGCGTTAGGGATTGGCAGCATGGATAGCTTTTTAGAAACCCTCATCAACATGACCGCTTCGACGTCGTTGCTACCAGTACTATTCTTGCTTATCGCCTATATCCAACTACGCTGGAAGAAGGACGATATGCCGCGAAGCTTCAAACTGGGGCACCGTTCCTTTGGTATTACGGTAGGTATTTTTCTATTAGCGACCTTCATTTTTGTATTCTTCATGTCTACCGTACCCGATCCGCACTTAATCATGCAAGAAATCCACGGGACATTACCAAAGGGGACTGCTAGCCCAATTGGGATGCTGATTTATAACGTAGTGGGCTTAATTGTTTTCATGGGCTTTGCGTGGATCTGTTGGTATCGTTACGAACGCAAACAACGACTTAATTAGTTATAAGAAAGGTGACAAAAATGAAACAATGGGAAAATTATCAAGTAGATGGAATCAACCGAATGGCACCCCGAACACATTTTAATAGTTATCCAACCCGCAAAAAGGCGTTAATTGGTGAGAATCGTTATACCCAGGCCTTTAAAAATTTAAACGGTGTGTGGAAGTTTATGTTCTTGCCCGCACCGGAATATAGCCCGGAGAACTTTTTTGCAAACGATTTTGACACCAGTGCGATGGATGAAATCACGGTCCCTGGAAATTGGCAACGGCAAGGATACGGGAAAATGCACTATTCGGATTTGTGGTATAACTTTCCAATTGACCCGCCGTACGTCCCCACAGAAAATCCTACCGGGATTTATAAACGCACTTTTGAAGTGGGTCCTGAATTCGAGGACCAAATGATCATTCTCCGATTTTGTGGGGTGGATTCAGCGTACAAAGTTTGGGTTAACGGGCAAATGGTCGGCTATAGTAAAGGCGCCCGCAACGAAGCCGAGTTTGATATTACTAGCTTAGTCCGGTTACACGAGACTAACGATTTGACTGTGCAAGTTTACCAATGGTCAGACGGAACTTATTTAGAAGATCAAGATATGTGGTGGCTAAGTGGTATTTATCGGGATGTGGAGCTCCTAGGCGTTCCCCAACAGGGGCTCCAAGATGTACAAATTACCGCAAACTTAGTTCACGATTACCAAGATGGTGATTTACAGATTGCCGCTACTTTGCGAAAGGCAACTGGACAAACCGTAGAAATGGAGCTACTAGATGATCACCAAGAAGTCCTTTACACAACAACCAGCCATTCTCAAGGGACTCAGGTAATGTTTGCTACACAGATTCCAAACGTTGCTCCGTGGAGTGCAGAGAATCCTCATTTATACACCGTATTAATTACGGTCAAGCAGGCGGGAAAGGTAGTTGAAGTGATTCCTCAGAAAGTTGGGTTCCGTTCAATTGAGGTCAAGGGCGATACCTTCTTAGTTAACGGAGTTGCAATTAAACTTAAGGGAATTAACCGGCACGATTATAATCCGCGTAACGGTCGGGTAGTCAGTGAAGAAGAAATTGCAAAAGACATTATTTTAATGAAGCAATTCAACATTAATGCCATTCGAACTAGTCATTATCCGGATGCTTATTATTTCTACGATCTTTGCGACCGCTACGGCATGTACGTCATCGATGAAACCGATTTGGAATGCCATGGTTTTGAATTGACCGAAAAATACGATTGGATTAGCGACGACCCTCGCTGGGAGACGGCATTTGTCAGCCGGTTGACCCGCATGATAGCCCGCGACCGTAACCACCCGTCAATTATTTTTTGGTCGTTAGGAAACGAATCTTCTTTTGGCTGCAATTTCCGAAAAATGGCTGAGGTGGCTAAAAAAATGGATCCGACCCGGCTTGTTCATTACGAAGGGGACTTTGATGCGGAAGTAGTTGACGTTTATTCTACGATGTACACCTGGTTAGAACATCCGACCCGGAAGTTACTCATGAAAGACGTAATTAAAAACGCTAAAAAACCCCATATTCTTTGTGAATATGGCCATGCCATGGGTAATGGTCCAGGAAATTTAAAGGAATACCAAGATTTGTTCTATGCCCATGATAAACTTCAGGGGGGCTTCATCTGGGAATGGTTCGATCACGGAATTGAATCCCATACGGAAGATGGCCGAAAATACTACCGTTACGGTGGTGATTTTGGTGACGACCCGACTAATGGTGATTTCTGTATTGACGGGATGCTAATGCCGGATCGAACACCTTCTCCGGGGCTTTATGAGTATAAGAAGGTGATCGAACCGATAACTACCAAAGCAGTTGACCTCCAAAAAGGGCGGCTAAAGTTAATTAACCGTTATGATTTTACTAATTTGAGAATTTTTGATTTGGTCTACCAGGTAATGGCCGATGACCGAATCTTGACTAGCGGACGAATGGCCCTTCCAGATATTCCTGCCCGTCAGGAACGGGAAATTCAATTACTAGATAAACTACCTGCTGCTACGGAGCCAGGCGCAACTTATTATCTAAACATTTCATACCAACTTAAGCAAGCAGCATCTTTTGCCCCAGCCGGGTTTGAACTCGCTACGGCACAATTTATTTTGCCAATTCAAACTAACCGAATTTTACTAGCCCCTCGGGGAAGTTTAACAGTGGTTGAAGGGCACACTACTTTGGAAATCAGTGGGGCTGATTTTATGGTTACGTTTGATACCGTACGTGGTCAATTGGTCGATTACCGAAAAGACGGACAATCACTATTAAAACGGGGACCACAATTCACTTTTTGGCGGGCGCCGACGAGCAACGATATGGAAATTGTGGCTGAAATGAAGCAACGCCAGTTTTTGCATTTAGAACATGAAGTGGTGCGTGATTTTAGTTGGCAAACCAGCGAGCAAGCGGTAGTAGTCCGGGTGAAAACGATGCATGGAACTACCAATAGTGCTTGGCATTTTGATTGCCAGTACGAATATCGTATTTTGGCAAGTGGAGACATTCTATTTAGACTAAAAGGGGTGCCCGGCGGCAAGCTTGACATGGCACCAGACATGCTTCCTCGTTTAGGAGTCGATTTAAAGTTGAGCCAAGATTTAGCCCAAGTTCGATATTTTGGACGCGGGCCCCGGGAAAATTATGTTGATTCCCGGGAAGCTGGATTGCTTGGTGTTTACACAACTGACGTGGACGGACTATTTACTAATTACGTAGTCCCGCAAGCTAACGGGAACCATTTGGATACTAAGTGGGCATCTTTAACGGACGACCGCGGACAAGGGATGTTGTTTAGTAATTCAGCCGGGATTAACTTTAGTGCCTCATATTACGAGCAGACTGATCTTGATGAAGCTAAGCACACTACCGATTTAAAAAAGCGGGACTACGTAGTTTTAAACTTGGATTATCAACAAAACGCCCTTGGTAGTTTTTCTTGCGGCCAGTGGCAACTAGAAAAATATCGTACAAAAGTCGCAGAATTTGAATTAGCATTTCGAATGACTGGATTTAACCAGAAAGAAATTCAAGATACCATCCTTGCTCGAGAAGAGCTAGTTGATGAATCTGATTAGCAATGAAAGCTTAGAAAGGCTAGTAAGATAATAAAATGGGGGCAAGCAGATTAGTCTGCTTGCTCCCATTTTATTTGATTTCAAAGTGAGATTCATACTTAAAACTGTGTTGGAGTACGTGTGCCACAGCATGCGATAATTCTCGGGAAAAGTTATCAAGTTTCAATTTTGACCGGTAAAAAGCCTCAGGATTACTGATGTCGTCATCTAAGAACATACTTAAACTATGCTTGAATTTTTGGATTTGTTCTCGGAGATGTTGCGAAGCGGCATAAAGCTCATCCACGTCGTCAGCAGTTACGTTGGAATCATTAATCACAATCAAAACTTTAAAGAAAGCTGAATGAGCTAATTCATATTCGTCAATTATGTTTTGAGCAGTGGTAACTGCTTGTGCTTTGGATTCTTTAATCATTGCCAATGGTAATTCAGTCAATTTAATTTGGTCCAATACGAAGTTTAATTTTTCTAATTCTTGAATTGCGGATTTACGATGTTGCTCCTTATTAAATAAGTCGTCCCTTTTAAACTGTTCTCTAGCCACAATTAAAGTTAAAATAGAGCCCGCAATTCCACCAATCATTGTAGAAAAAAAGGTTTGCCAGTCCACGAGAAATTCCACCTTTATTTATCTGAAAAGTGCGTCTTTTAACACGTTAAAGTATATTATCACTTTTATAATATCAGAGATGTTTACTAGAGAAAACCCAATAAAGTCGGCAACCTTATTAAGCATAATAAAACGACTAGCTAAGTTACTTAACTTACGCTAGTCGTTTTGATTAGTTTACCGGCGCCGTTTTCCGTGACGACCGACTGGTTTTACAAAGAAATTCAAGTTAGGTCGGAAACGTCGTTTTCCTTGATGCCCGCCCTGAGATGTGACGGTCCGTGGGTGTTTTTTACGCCAAAATAGGTAACCGCCCACCACGATGATTAATAGGACTAGCACCGTCCAAAAGCCACCGTGGTGGTTGTTATATTCAATCCCTGAACTGTGAGAAGTGTCCGATTCAACCGTAGTAATGATTTTACTTTTCTTCGCTTTATGTGCTTTAGACGAAGAGTGTTTAGCAGATTTCGATTTTTCGGACGATTTCTTAGTAGATTCATCAGTAGATTCGTCATCTGGGGTCGCGGAGGACGCACCCTGATTTTGGTTGCCAAAATTGTATTCACGGGATTGCCAACGCCAACTCCCATTATTATTGTTAGTCTGGGAATGCCGCTCCGCAGGGCGCGAACTCGATTTAGCAGACGAAGATGGCGCTGACGATGCTTGCCGACTGCTTTCGTGATTTTGCGCAGGTGCTGAGCTGCTTGGTTGGGATTGGTGCGGTTGTGAGTGCTGTTGGTTATTTTGGTTATTGTTGTGGTTATTATTTTGGGTCGCGTTGCTTGAAGCAGCGGGGCTACTAGTAGTTTCCTTACTGCTTGATTGCGTTTGCGTTACCTTTTGTTCATTTTCAGCCATAGAATCTACAAGCCTTTCATTGAGATTATTGACATACTGCCTTAAAATTACTTATTTAATTTTAGCATATTTCTGTAAATGCGAAACCTTCGGGAATTAGTTAGCTGGAGCATTTAAATTTTCCCGGGAGGTCTGCTATAATTTAGCTTAGTGATTACTTATGAAAAGGAAACTATCTATGAACGAATATAAAGATCTAAAAGACCGGCAAGCGCACATCCGGAATTTTTCAATTGTTGCGCACATTGACCACGGTAAATCGACCTTAGCTGACCGGATTTTGGAATTGACCGATACGGTTGCTAAACGAGATATGCAAAATCAACTGCTAGATACCATGGATTTAGAGCGGGAACGGGGGATTACCATTAAGCTTAACGCGGTTGAACTGCATTACACCGCTAAAGATGGTGAAAAGTACATCTTCCACTTGATTGACACCCCGGGACACGTAGACTTTTCTTACGAAGTCTCCCGGAGTCTGGCGGCTTGTGAAGGCGCAGTCCTAGTAGTTGACGCCGCCCAGGGCGTGGAAGCACAGACGCTAGCCAACGTTTATCTGGCAATTGACGACGATTTAGAAATTGTTCCGGTGATTAACAAAATTGACTTACCAGCTGCTGATCCCAAGCGGGTGCAAGACGAAATTGAAAACGTAATTGGATTAGATGCTAGTGATGCGGTGATGGCGAGTGCCAAGCAAGGAATTGGAATTGAAGAATTACTCGAACAAATTGTTGAAAAAGTGCCAGCGCCAAATGGAGATTTGAATGCGCCACTTCAAGCGCTAATTTTTGACTCCAAATATGATGATTACCGCGGGGTGGTTTTAAGCGTTCGCCTTTTTGAAGGAATGGTTAAACCCGGCGATACAATCAAGTTAATGAACAGTGGGGCAACCTACGAAGTTAACGAAGTCGGGGTTAATTCACCTAACCCGCTTAAACGCGAGTATTTAATGGCTGGGGACGTTGGTTACATTACCGCTAGCATTAAGGATATTAAGGACACTCGGGTTGGTGATACGGTTACGTTATTGAATAACCCGGCTGCAAAACCATTAGAAGGATATCGGGAAATGAATCCGATGGTTTATTCGGGGCTATATCCTACTGATAATGCCAAGTATAACGATCTCCGGGAAGCGTTAGAAAAGCTCCAGCTTAACGACGCTGCCTTAGAATTTGAACCAGAATCTTCTCAAGCATTAGGCTTTGGATTCCGGTGTGGTTTCTTAGGTTTGTTGCACATGGATGTGGTTCAAGAACGACTTGAACGGGAATTTAACCTCGATCTAATTACAACGGCACCGTCAGTTACCTACCGGGTAGAATTAACCGACGGCAGTGAAATCTCAGTTGAAAATCCTTCGGAAATGCCCGATGCATCGAACATCAAGAATATTAAGGAACCATACGTTAACGCGGATATTATGGTGCCTAACGATTACGTGGGGGCCGTGATGGAACTAGCGCAATACCGGCGGGGAATCTTTAAGACGATGGACTACATTGACGAAAATCGGGTGGACGTTAAGTATGAACTGCCGTTGTCTGAAATCATCTTTGATTTCTTTGACAAATTAAAGTCAAGCACCCATGGTTACGCGTCACTAGATTATGAACTTGGGGAATACAAGATCAGCAATTTGGTTAAAATCGACATTTTACTTAATGGTGACCGAGTCGACGCCTTGAGTTTCATTGCTCACCGAGATTTCGCCCAACAACGGGGAAATGAAATTACGGCTAGCCTTAAGGAAATCATTCCACGACGAAACTTTGAAATTCCGGTTCAGGCAGCGATTGGAAATAAAATCATTGCTCGAACTAATATCCGTGCTTATCGCAAGGACGTTACGGCCCGCATTCATACCGGGGACCCGGATCGGCGTGCTAAGCTTTTAGAGAAACAAAAACGGGGTAAAAAGCGGATGAAATCCGTCGGGAAGGTTGAAGTGCCTCAAGAAGCCTTCATGACCGTTTTGAAGACCGATACGGAAAGTAAGGGGAAATAAACCTAATTAAAGCCAAACAAAAACAGCGAAAGCTAGCAGACTAGTTTTCGCTGTTTTTTTATAGTTCGGGATTGTGTGCGAAGTAAAGCGGTGATAAGTCAGTTGACTTGGTAATTAACTCCGCGCTCAACGTTTGGTAAGCTTTAATTGCAATATCGCTAATCTCCGCACCAGCTTGGTTAAGCAATGGCACTAATTCCTGACGCTTAATCTGGGTAGCCTGAGCTTCATACTCATGTAGCTTATTTTTCATAGCCACGTTAACTTTGCTTCGAGTGTCGTTAAGTTCTTTAATAAACTGTTGGTAATGCGCATCAGTAAGCACGCATGCCAATTTGAAGACCCAGTACGCGGAATCTGCAGAGTAAGTTTTTTCGCCGTGGTGATACATCTCCGGAGTGCTGCTCATCCCAGCAAAGAATGGTACATAGACGCTTTGCGCAGCTACGCCCATGGCCAGCCAGTGAATTCCACCAATTTCAATCGGAAGGTCTGGCTTAATTTGTAAAATGTGTGATTCTTGGGTTGCCGGCAGACTAATTGGCCGGAATTGATGCTTTTCAGTTTCCGTACCCGTGCCGACCGGATTATATGGGGTCCCTTCATAATGAGAACTTAAGATTTGTTGGACGTCCTCAACTTGAATTAAGCGACTAGCCCGGCGTATAAACGGAAGGTCATGGCTAGTAGGACTTTGTTTAATTTCCGGATTTAAAATTCGTTGTCCTTCCCAAACCCGTGGGGTGTTGTAATACTCATCTGATAAATCGTTCACCCCGAAGATTTCACGGAAGTTGAAACTTGCTGGGTTGGGGTTAAGGTGGTGTTGGGCAACGAACTCGCGAATGTCGGCCTTAAACATGAAGTGATCCGGGTCATCAAAATCAATTTCTTGAATCGACAACTGGTTGGCCACTACTGCGTAGCAATCGTCAGGAATACGTTGCGCAACCCACTGGTGACCGCCAGCGGTTTCCATGTACCAAACCTCATCCGCGTCGGCGAATAAAATTCCATTGGTCTCGTTAGTGCCGTTTTCTTCAATAAGTTTAGCTAGGTATTGAACCCCTTCACGGGCGCTGTGCACGTAAGGAAGGGTGACCGTTACCATAGCTTCTTCTCCTAGTCCATCTTTGACAAGCGGATCAAAACCTAAGACGCGTTCGTTAGTGTAGGCACTTTCGGTAGCACTCATCGCCACGCCGTATTCGTTGATTCCATCTTCTTCAAAGAGTCCAAATTCGGCAGTCCATTCTGGAGTGGCGGTATATTTACCTCGTTCTTCCGGTAGTTTTGTAGTAAAGCCATTGTCGTTTGATTTAAACGTGCGTTCATCCGCGGTGGAAACGTGGTGGGGATGTACCACAAAATGCTTTGGCCAAGCTGATTTAGCGTCTTCGTTACGCGCAATCATCGTTGAACCGTCGGCAGTTGCCAATTTACCCGCTAAGAAACTTGTACAAGCTGAATATTTTTGAGTAATTGTCAAAACCTTCTTTCGTTATTTCCTTTAGTGTATCACAAGAAGTTGGCGGCGATGAGGCGGTTGCTTTAAAAAAATAGGCTGACTAAACTAGAAAAAATGCTTTGTTTTTTAAAGTGATTCATGAGATTATAGTTGTGGCAATTTAATTAAAGGAGGGATTCAAAATGCCGTTAATTCACATTGATTTAATCGAAGGACGTAGTGAAGATCAACTACGCGGATTGGTAAAGGACGTTACCGCGGCGGTAGTTAAGAATACTGGCGCACCCGCCGAACACGTACACGTCGTTTTAAATGAAATGCAAAAGAACCGTTATTCGGTAGCGGGAGTTTTAAAGAGTGACGAAAAATAGTTTAATTAGCAAAAAAGCTTCTTCAAGGAAACTAACCGGCGAATCCGGAGTTTCTCACGAAGAAGCTTTTTGTTTAATTAGCTAAATCAAGGTAGTCGGTCAAGTACTTGGCAACGCCGTCGTGTTCGTTGTCGAATTCAGTGATATCGTTAGCAATTGACTTGATTTGAGGGGTCGCGTTGCGCATCGCCACTCCCCGACCTACGTAATCCAGCATCTCAGCATCATTATGCTCATCACCAAAGGCAATGATATTTTGCCGGTCAATGTGGTAGTACCTTGCTAAATAATCAACTGCCTTAGCTTTTTGAATTCCTTTGGAAACAATCTCTAGAACGCTGTGTGGACCGCCCCAGACGCCCACGTTAATGTAATCGCGATAGTGATACAGTAACTGATTTTTAACAAACTGAGCGCTGTTAGGTTCGACTAGGATGGTAATGGAAGTCGGGTTGCCCCGCAGGCTTTCTTCGGTTAAAACTTGGTCGTCTGAAATCTCATGCGGAAAGAAATCGAAAGTGGAAGGGGCAGCGTGGTCAGCAAAGAAGGAATGTTTGTTTTCAACTGCCAGCAATTTAATGCCGTATTCTTCTTTGTGGCGCATTAAATCGTAAACTACGGCCTTGTTAATGGTCATTGAATATTCGCCATCCCATTTTTGGTGGGGAATGTGTGTTAATGCGCCGTTAAAATTAGCCATAGGTGTAGTTAGTTGCAACTGATCGTAGATGTCGCGAGCCATCCGGTATGGTCGCCCCGTGACGATTGAAACCAGGTGCCCTGCCTGAGTAGCTTTTTTTAGGGTTTTAATGGTTACGGGTGAAAGTTGACTACGATTGTTTAGCGTAGTTCCGTCTAAATCCAGAGTGATTAATTTTTGTTGCATTTGATCGCTCCTTTTTAAAAGTATTATTAGCCTATTTTAAGCCAAGTGTTTATAAAATGAAAGCCACCTTACTAAATCTTGCCGTCCGGTGGTCGACTTTCCTAAAATTAGTTATAATATACTGCGAGTTTATTTTGTAAATTAAATTGAGAAGAGAGTGGAATATGCGACTTCCTGACGGTTTCAAAGAAAAATATCAAAAATTACTGGGTAAAGAGGCCCAACCTTTTTTGGCAAGTTTTGACCAAGCTGTTGAAAAAGGGTTTCGGGTTAATCCGTTGAAGGGCTCGGTAAAATTACATGAGCATTCAATCGACCAGCCAATTTCATATTCTGACTGGGGATATTATGGTAAGGTCAACGGTAAAACGATTGACCACCAAAGCGGGTTAGTTTACAGCCAAGAACCTAGTGCAATGCTGGTTGGCGAAATTGCCCACCCGCAACCAGGCCAAAAAGTTTTGGACCTTTGTGCGGCCCCTGGCGGTAAAACCACTTATTTAGCTAGTTTCATGGCTCAGGAAGGACTTTTGGTTACTAATGAAATTAATCGGGGACGGGCTAAGGTTCTAGCTGAAAACGTGGAACGTTTCGGAATTCAAAATGCCGTAATTTTAAACGAATCACCGGATCGGCTGGTAAAAAAATTTAGCGGATATTTTGATTTAATCGTAGTAGATGCGCCGTGTTCTGGAGAAGGCATGTTTCGAAAGGACCCTGAAGCGGTCGAATACTGGTCTTTGGAATATCCAGAAGAATGTGCGCGGCGCCAACGCGAAATTCTTAAGAGTGCCATGCAGTTGCTTGCTCCCAATGGGCAGTTGGTTTATTCAACGTGTACGTTTGCTCCGGAAGAAGACGAACAAATCATTGCTTGGCTATTGGAAAATTATCCAGGCTTGAAGATGGAACCCGTTGCGCGAACGGAAAATATGGACGCCGGTCGTCCTGAGTGGGCCAACGGAAATCCTGAATTAGCTAAGGCAATTCGGTTGTTTCCCCATCATTTTAAGGGGGAAGGGCATTTTATTGCTAAGTTGAGCAATCACATGGAAACTGCGGCGGTTCACCCCAAAAACAAGCGCAAAAAGAAGGGGCGGGTAAGTGATAATTCGTTAGATCGGGAACAGCAACGATTATGGCAAGAGTTTGCAAATCAGTTCCTCGTAAATCCGCAATCTTTTGCAAAGGATCACTTGATTGTGCACAATCAACGTCTATATTATCAAACCGTTCCCGTTGATTTAGCCGGCCTACGGGTTGTTAAACCGGGGCTTGAACTGGGTGAATTCAAGAAGAAACGTTTTGAACCTAGTTTAGGACTGCTGATGGCCTTACAAAAAACCGATATTAAACAGGTAGTGGAAATCACGCCAGAGCAGTGGCAGAAATACGTGCATGGCGAAGAAATTGCTACGGAAGCTGCGGGCAAGGGATGGGTTGCTTTAGCGGTTGACGATACCATTGTCGGACCGGGAAAACTAGTTCAAGGTAAGGTTAAGAACTTTTACCCGAAGGGGCTCCGGATTAATTTTACGGTTAAATAAAATGTGATGGTCTAAAAATATAATAAAAAGCTGGATTATCGGTTGAAGCGTGACGCTTCTTACCATAATCCAGCTTTTTTATTTATCGTAACTGCCGCTCCGACAAGTCGGCTAACTTAGTAACTCCGAGCAATACCATTAGGCAGCGGAGTTGGTACTTCCAACGCTCAATTAGGTCGATGATTTCTTGATCATCATGATGCAGCAGTTGGTGAAGGAAGTAGCCAGCCACGCCCACGTTATCGGCGCCTAACGCAATACTTTTAATTACGTCAGTAGGGGTGCGGATACCCCCAGTTGCGGTGACTGATAAATCTAGGCCGCTCACTTCTTGAAGCGATTCAACGGTGGTAAGCCCAAAATCAGTTAAAAAGGCAAAGTCTTTTTGGGGACGGCGAGCATTTTCAATTTGGACGAAGTTAGTACCGCCTTTACCACCGATATCAATGTATTTGACCCCGATGGCTTGGAGCCGAAGGGCATCTTCTCTAGACATTCCAGCACCCACCGCCTTGACGATTATGGGTACGTCTACAGATGCTTGGATTGCTGCAATTTGATCTAAATAATTAAAGTTACGGTCGCCTTCGGGCATAACCAATTCTTGAGCAACGTTAATATGTAATTGCAAAACGTTTGCCCCGATCATCGTGATTGCTTTTTTTGCCGCCACCACACTAGCATCTGCTCCTAAGTTAGCTAAAATTAGCCCGTGAGGATTTTCTTCCCGGACGACTTGAAAGGAATCGGCTAGTTCCGGGTATTTTAAAGCCACCGATTGGGAACCCACTGCCATGGCTAACCCCGTTTCGCGTGCAATGATGGCTAAACGACGGTTAAGTTTTGCAGTCGTTGGGCTGCCACCCGTCATGGCTTGGATAAAGAAGGGGACTTCTACGGGAAGTCCTGCTAACTTAGTTTGGAGACTAACGTCATCAATCCCCATCTCTGGTAAAGCATTCGGGCGCAATTGAATTTCTGTAAAACCCGCGGAAGCTACGGGCTGGTAAAATTTTTCAGCGAGTGAGACGTGTTCATCTTTACGGTGGGATTGAATATTTTTCATAAGTACTCCTAACTCAATTCATCGATATCATGGACATCTAAATCTAACGGTTGAATATCTTCTTTTTGCCATTCGTTAATGATTTTTTCAGTATTATCATTTTCTTCGGTAATTACGATTCCGCAGTCACCACCACCAGCACCCGACGACTTTGCGGCTCCGCCGAATTGTTCGGCAATGTCACATAGGCTAGTTAGAGCGGGGGTTTCGATGGAAACGCCGCTTAACAGGCTCAGTTGTTGTAAGAGAAGCCGGTTGGCAGTAATTTGTTGTTTAATTAGTTGGCTATCGCCATTTTTAAAACCATCGATCATTTTGCGTATGCATTCGGCGCTGTTTGCCAAGAATTCATGATAACTATCAGTTTCTTGGTAACTAGTAGTTGCAACTTGGTCAACTAGATCCGAAGTAGAAGCGGGAGAGCCGGTCCATCCAATCAACAACTTTAAATCGGCTGGCGGGGTTAATAATTCAATTTTTAACTCGGGCCAGGGCGTTCTTAAAATTGTGCCTAAGTCTTTAGTGCGCCGCATGCTATTCAACCATTCACGGTTAAAAGAGCGGTAGGCAATCCATCCACCATAGACGCTTGCGGCAATGTCACCTAGGGAGCCGTTACCTTGAACGTCTAAATGAGCAATTGAAGCCAACTTAAAGAGTAGCTTTTTAGTTAGTGGAATTTGGTAAAATTTGGCCAATGCCTTAATTGTAGCGACGGTGACGGCCGCGGAACTACCTAAACCATATTTTTTACCGTCACTACTATCTAAGTCACTGTTAATGTAGAGATTATAAGTTCTTAGTTGACGGTGCATTAAAACGGCTAATTCTTCAGTAATGGAAATGGCCGCTAAAATATAATGGTACGGATTATCACGATTATCAACTACTAGCTGGCCACCTTTTCGGCGCCACGAGACCACGTTGTCGTGATATTGCTTAGAAATGATGTTTCCAAAAGTTAACTCGCTAGGTTCAATACTAGCAGTAATAAATTGGTTTACCGCTACTAATACTGCACTGTTACCTGGTTCTACGATTGCGTACTCACCAGCAACGTATAATTTTCCCGGAGCTTTTTGTGTTATCAATTTAAAAATCCCTTTCAGTTTTTGTGAATTTAATTCCACTGCCTGGTCGGGCAATGACTAATTGACGTTCGTCAAAGTGATTCCTCAAAAAATCTCGAACTGCTAAAACGTCTTTACTTTGGCATAAAACCTTCACGTTTGGACCCGCATCCATGGTGTAGTAGCATTCGATCCCATAAACTTCTCGAATCTGTTTAACTAATTGAATGACTTTTAAAGTGTCTGGTTGAAAGTAGGTGAATGCGGGAATTGCCGCAAGCGTAGTGGCGTGCATCATCATGGCACTATGTTCAGCTAATTCCCCAATTTTAGTGAAGTCATTTTCCTTGACTGCGTGAAGCATTTCAGGGACCATGCGGTTAGATTCTGCTACCCACGTAGGATAGAAAGGGGAGGTTTCTGCCGTTCGCTTCATCCCGCTAGTACTTTTAATGTTTTTTTGGTGTTTATTTACCACGACGGTAACCATGTTTAGATCAATATCTTTTTCACTAACCACCTGTTCCGCAAAGGAAGATGCGTGGTCAGTACCACGGTGCCAGTGAACTACGCCCCCAAAAATTGACCGTGATGCTGATCCAGAACCCAACCGGGCAATCCGCGAAATGTTGGTTAGGTCATTTGTGTCACCTAAAGCATTGACGGCGGCTCCTGCTAAAGCAGCCATTCCAGACGCAGACGAAGCGAGTCCAGCCGAAGTGGGGACATGATTAAAAGACCGGATTTTTGCAAATCCAGGGTATTTGTACTGTTCTTTTACGGCGTTAATTACGCGTTCAATTCGGTTCATGTGTTTAGTGGGCATTAAGTTGCCATTTAGCCAAAATTCGTTGGCCGAGTATTTTTCAGAAAAGGCCACGATGGTATCCGTATAAAATTCATCTAGCGTTAACGAAACACTATCATTGGCAGGTAACATTAACTTCGAATCAGCCTTTCCCCAATACTTAATTAGCGCAATGTTGGTATGTGCGCGGGCAAATCCACGCTTTTCGTCAGTTGTCTTCAAAACTAAAATCTACTCCTATAATTCTTCAATCCAAGTGGCGGTTGCGCCCGCTTCTTGCAGCTGGGTGCTAACTTTTTGGGCGGTTTTAGCATCGGGAACTAAGGAAATCACGCAGCCTCCTAGGCCGCCCCCGGTTAATTTACTACCTAACGCACCGTGTTGGTTGGCCGTTTGGATTAATTTTTCGACTGCCGGATGACTGACTCCCAATTGGCGTAAGCAAGTTTGTGCCGCGTTCATGATGGTACCTAAGGCAGGGAGGTCGTTATCCTTCAAGGCAACTGCAGTCTGACTAGTTAATTCTCCCAATTTTTCAATTAAAAGTCTACTATCATTATCGATACGTAGCTTGTTTTTTACAATTTCAACCGCTTCGCTGGTTTTGCCTTTGATACCAGAATCACTAATTACCAAGTAACCGTTGAAATTAATTGGGAGAGCTTTAATAGTTCCGTTTCGTTTAAACCAAATGGGGCGATCCGCACTGGCGGTAGCCGAATCAAGACCACTAGGATTTCCGTGAATAATCTTTTCCGAAATATTGACCGTCTTTAATAATTTGTTTTTAGTTAAGGGCCGGTTAAAAAAAGCGTAAAGGGCCCGAACAATTGCCACGGCGGTTGAAGCCGAAGAACCCATTCCCCGTTCAGCCGGTATTTGACTGTCGATATCTAACAATAAACCGTAGTGTGGCTTGCCTAACGTGGTTAGCGTCTGGTTAATTAGTTGTTTAATTCCCAGCAAATTACTGTGAATATCATTTAAGAAGCCATTAAAATAGCGACTCCGTATTTGAATGTCGCCGGGAATGGATTGAATTTTTACGGTAGTTTTCACATTGCGAATGGGAAGGGCAATCGCGGGTTGATTATACACCACACTGTGTTCACCCATTAAAATAATTTTAGCGTTACTGGTTTTAATTACTTCTTTCACGATGCTCCTCCTTTTTGACCTAAAGTAAATGATACTCTAAATCAGAGGAATTTTCGATGTAGAGAAGGTAAACATTTGGTAAAATTAGTAATTAGAGACTAAGGTTGGAGATTTAGTAATGAAAAAAACAAGGTATGCTGTTGTAGATTTAGAAACAACCGGTACGGGACCGGCTGAAGAAAGTCGAATTATTCAAATTGGCTGTGCTTTTATTGAAGGCGACCAAATTACTGAAACTTATCAAACAAAAATTAACCCCCAAATGGCGATTCCCAAGCGAATCACGCGCTTAACCGGAATTACGGACCAACAAGTTCGCCACGCACCCAAATTTGTGGACATTGCGGATAAAATTTACCAAAAGCTCGCGGGAACGGTGTTCGTTGCGCATAACGTCAACTTTGATTTTCCGTTTTTGAATCGGGAGTTGGTGCGCAGTGGGTATCCGGAGCTAACCATAAAGGCGATTGATACCGTCACGCTAAGCCAAGTGCTTTTTTCCCGCACCCGGGGCTACCGATTACGGGACCTGACCAACTATTTGCATATTGAGCATGATGACCCGCATTCTGCTGACAGCGATGCAGTAGCAACTGCACACTTATTTCTCAAAATTAAGGCAGCTCTCGATGAACTACCCATTGTCACCTTGGAACGGTTGGCTAAGTTAGGGGACCAATTACCCCTACAAACGGCGACGATTTTAGACGAAGCTTTACGGAAAAACAAGCGGCATCCGGGCAAGTTGGCGAACGATTTACTGGTTGTCGATGGCCTAGCGCTTAAACGCCCGACTCCCTTAAATACGGGGGAACAAAGCGATGTTAAAAAAGAAAGCTATCCGCAAACTAAACGCAGTAAGATTAAATTGTATAACAAGCAATTAAAATGGCGGAAGAGCCAAGCAACCTTAATGAATTACGTTTACCAACAATTCAGTCAAGAAAACGAAGAAAGAAACGTTGTGGTTGAAGCACCTACGGGGATGGGCAAAACCTTGGGGTATCTATTGCCCCTTAGCTATGTGGGCCGGCAACGGGCGCGTAAAGTGGTAATTAGCGTGCCAACAACCGTTTTACAGAACCAGGTATTCGAGGTTGGTAAAAAACAGCTAAATCCGCTTTTAAAGTATCCTCGGCAATACGCAGTTTTGAAGGGGAGTAATAATTACCTAGACTTGGATTTATTTGCCAAAAAAATTACAAAACCGCAGAACCTAAGTAAGGACGCACGGTTACTGGCAATGAAGATTCTCGTCTGGTTGACCACTACCGAGACCGGGGACTTTGACGAAATCAACTATCACGTTGGTTTTGGTAATAGTATCGACCAATTTCGACATGCAGGAGCTACGGTGTTATCGACGAGTTCACCATTTTATAGCTATGACTTTTATCGCCGGGCCAAAACCAAGCTAAAGTTTGCTGATTTTATTATCACAAATCACGCCTACCTTGCACACCATAGTGCCAAATTTAACGTGCAAGAACGAGCACCATACTTGGTGATTGACGAGGCCCAGCATTTTGCCCAAGAGTTGGCTAATTTAAACCAGCAGTATCTTGATTTAAACGAATTGATGATGGAAGCCCACCGTCTGGTCAGCCGGTTACTAATGAACCATCACGATAACTTAATGCGTTCGGTTATGAAACACCCGTTGGCCGGATTTCATATCCGCCGGTTTGTGAATAGCTTAGAAAAAATTAACCGCCTAATTTCCCAAATTCAAGGTAATTTATATGAAAGCTTTGTTCAACGAAAGAAGGCCGACCTGGTTGAAAACCAGCCTGCTGAAATTGCCATTGACGAAGCTGCTATTCGACGACTAAACCAAAATGAATTCAACTTCCTTACTCAAGAATTGGCCAATACCTTTATTGAATTTGACACGCTGGATCGTTACTTTAAGCAACACGATTTGGGTTCGGTGACTAATGAAGCGTGGCGCCAAATTCGGGCCTTTCAGGGGAACTTAACCAAATTTTACGATGCTATTCGTAATTTGAAGAACGATCCTGAACAAAGCTACTATTGGATTACTTTAGGACCTAACCACGATGCTGGCAGTATTCGAATTGGTCGGGGAGTCGTAAACCCGGGAGAATTTTACCAAAAAGAAATTGTGCCGGCGTTTGCTCAAATATTGTTAATTGGTGGTACACTATTTGTTGGCAATCACCGGGATTACTTCTTAGAAAAGTACGCGTTGAGTAAGGAAAATGCGATCATTCGTTCCTTTAATACCGGGGTTAACTTTGCTAAACAACTTGATTTTGAAGTGTTGGATTCCGACTTTACCCTCGATCCAGACACCTCTCCAAAGGCGTACGAACGCTTTTTAGCAAACGCAATTACGGAACTGACGGAAGATGTTAATCGCCAGACTTTGGTACTTTTTAATTCCTTAGATACCATTGAAAAGGTTTATACTAGAATGATGCAGGAGAACCCAGAACGTTCACGTAAAATTTTAGCTCAAGGGGTGCATGGTTCCCGCGCTAAAATTATTCGGGAATTTAATGACGAAGATAACGCCATCCTTTTGGGAGCGGCATCGTTTTGGGAAGGGATCGATTTTCCTGGGGACCGGCTGGAATACCTAATTGTAACCCGCCTTCCATTTCGTTCGCCCGGTGATAAGCTAGTTCAGTTAGCGGCTAAGCGGGCCCGAAACCCATTCCGCCAGTTTACGTTACCGGATGCACTATTGACGTTTAAACAGGGCCTTGGACGGGTGATTCGGAATAGTGATGATACGGGTGCGGTCGTGATGCTAGATAACCGGATTATGAAACGCCGTTACGGTAAACAATTTATCCATCAGCTCCCTAACGGAGTAGAAGCCCACTACGGCAAAATTAATGAGATTAAAACGAGGGTTGCTGACTTTTTTAAGTGAGCCCGTGGTTTATATTAGTTGAGGAAGATTATGAAAAAAAGTAGACTTAAACACCCATTTTTGTTGATTATTTTTATTGTGGCTGCGTCAATTATTGGTTCGGCCGCGATTATCTTTAATGAAATCAACCGGCCCATCCGCGGCGACACGCACGTGGCTAAGACGATTGCGTTGGACAATACTGATTTGGCCAAAGTTGACCGGGTCACCCGGTTTGTTTATAACCAAACCGAATATACTGTTTCAGGATCAAAGAAAGACGGGACGAACATTTTCGTGGTGATTGCTGACCATGGTAAAAAAATCACCGTGTACCCTCAATCAGCCGGAGTGTCCGAACAAGCCGCCATTAAAACTGTTGAACAGGACTCTTCGTTAAAAGAAATCACGTCGAGTCGATTTGGGATTGTCAAGAAGCGTCCGGTATGGATGATTTCGTACATTAACCAGAAGGATCATTTGGTGATTAAGTTGATTGACTTTAAGACGGGACAAGAAATCAAACACGTATCCACGTACTAGATTAAGGAGTAAATATGCAAGACGTATTATTAAAGTTACTACAAGATGGTGACACTAGCATTCCTAACTTTTTGCTTGATAACTACGCAAAAATGGGGATGACCAATGATGAATTTTTACTCTATTTGCAAATCAAGAAAGAACAGGCCCGCGGAAATGGATTTCCGCCAATGGATAAGCTTGCCGCAAGTTTAGGCATTAATAGTCAAACTTTATTTGCGACTATTCAATCCTTGCAAGACAAGAAAATGCTGGAAATTAAACAGAGGCGGGATGGTCAAGGACAATTAACCGATTTTTACGACTTTAGCTTGTTTTATCAAAAGTTAATTGCACTATTAGACGGTAAAGCTGCAAAGGTAGTAGAAACCAAGTCGCAAGCAGACACTAATAATATTTACGACCAGATCCAGGTTGAGTTTGGGCGAGCCTTATCGCCAATTGAAATTGAAACGATCACGCAATGGATTAATAATGACCATTTTGCTCCGGACTTGATTCGGTTAGCGCTAAAAGAAGCGGTTTTAAACCAAGCGTATAACTTAAAATACATGGACCGAATTTTGCTGAATTGGCAGCAGCGAAACCTCACGACTGCGGCTCAGGTAGAAAACAGTTTAAAGCAGCGGCCCCATGGTGAAACGGAGAAGCATGCGCAAAATGACAAAACGCACGGTTCCAACATATACATCCCGCTAATCAAGCTTACGGAGCACAAAGAAAATAACTAAAAGCATAATAAAAAGACCTCCTAAAAAGGAGGTCTTTTTATTACGGTTAATTGTTAGAACTAGCGGCCGTGGTCTCAGCAGAAGGGGTTGCTGAAGAGCTAACTCCTGCACTGCTAGATGGTTCACTGCTACTGAACGAACTGCTTGACGATGAAGAAGCTACGCTAGAGGAATTATCATCTTCATTTTTGCTTTCATCTTGATTGTCCTGATCATCATCCTTATCAGAAGAAGAGGACTTGCTAGAATGACTAGAGCTTGAAGAGCTGCTGAAGATTGATGAGTAAGAACGTTTGTTATTCTTGGCGTAATCATCGCTCTTTCCAGAGTCGTCATAATCTTCACCAATTTGGTAGTACTCATTTTCACCTTTCTTACCAACCGAAGATGGCATGCTCCAATCGGCGTTAGATGAAAATTGAGACATGTAATAGATCATGTACTTCCACAGGTACTGTGCCAAGTTGGTTTGCTCTTGGGTTAGATACCCAGTAGTGGAGTTAGGATGATCAAATCCGGTCCAAACTGAAAGGGAGTAATCCTTAGTATAACCAGTCATCCAAGAGTCACTTGAAGCATTGCTTGGAATATCGTATGCTTCAGTAGCTTTTTTCGAGTAGGCAACGGTCCCAGTTTTACTTGCCATGTTAATACCTGGAAGGTTAGCTGCTCGACCAGAACCATTACTGTCAGTAGTAACCCCCTTAAGAATTGAAGTCATCAAGAAGGCGGTCGCTTTTGACATTGCCCGGCTACCCTTAGACTTGTACTTGTAAATCTTACCGTCGTTAGTAACTACTTTATGGATGTAAGTTGGCTTATGGTAAATCCCACCGTTAGCAAATGCAGCATACGCGGCTGCTTCTTGGAGGGTAGAAACGTATAGGCCAATCCCGTTACTTAGGGTGTAACCATCCTTATTGGTGATTCCAAGTCCCTCTAGGAAGTCGCTTGCCTTAGAAATTCCTACGTCTTGTAAAGTCCGAATGGCAGGAACGTTTCGGGATTGGATTAATGCATCCCGGACGGTCATGGTTCCCTTAAACTGGTGGTCAAAGTCGTAAAGTTTGGTGTTCGTTCCCGGATAGGTAAACGGAATATCCTTAACTTTTCGGTAGGTTGGCCACTTCAAGTATTCAAACGCCGGACCGTAATCCATCAACGGCTTAGCAGTGGAACCCGAACTACGGTCAGTTTGAACAGCCCGGTTTAAACCATAGGTGACGTCACCAGTTTTGCGACCACCGAGCATTGCGACGATTTTCCCGGTTTTGTTATCAACCATAGTGGCACCGACCTGAATCTCGTCGTCATTAAAGTTAACGGTCTGGTCATCATTTGCCAATTCATACAGTTTCTTCTGGGCGGCGTAGTCCATATTGGTATAAACTTTTAAACCGCCCTTGGTTGTGTCAAAACCTTTATCCTTAAGATCGGTTAATACTTCTTTGACGTATGGGTCAATAATCTTATTTTTCTCAGTGGATTCCGAACTGGTTTCGTGAGTGTCGGTTAATCCAGATTGAATACTTTCTTTTTCTGCTTGGTCTGCTTGTTGCCGTGAAATTTCCTTATTCTTTACCATGGCTTCCAAAACGGTATCCCGTCGTGATTTAGCATACTTAGGATTACTGATTGGATCATAGTTGGTAGGGGATTGTGGCATTCCAGCAAGTAATGCTAGTTGGGCTAAGTCTAACTTATCCAATGACTTACCAAAGTAGTATTTTGCGGCGGTTTCCATTCCGTAAACACCATTACCCATGTAGACCTTGTTAATGTAGAATTCCAAAATCTGGTCCTTGCTGTACTTCTTATCTACTTGTAAGGCTAGCCATGCTTCTTGGGCTTTAACCTTTAAGGTTCGATCCGAAGCATCCGTAGAAAAGACGGAGAGCTTTACTAATTGCTGGGTAAGGGTGCTGGCACCCTGTAAACCTAGTGAGGAGCCGGTAAAGTTAGCCAGTGCAGCCCCCACGATCCGAACTGGGTCAATCCCGTTGTTCTTATAGAAACGCCGATCTTCGATGGAAACAATGGCGTGTTTTAAGGTTTTAGGGATGTCTTCTTTTTTTACATACTCACGGTTCTGAGAACCTAAGCGAGTTAACACCTTACCATCTTTATCGTAAATCACGGTAGCATTATCACTAGACAACTGCGCTTCAGTAATCTTAGGTGCGCTTTGGGCGTAATACATAAATAAACCGCCCCCAAACACAATTAAAGCAACTAAAAAGCCTAAAGCCGTCAGTAGTAATTTCTTAACCCACGAAGAGGGGCCCCCTTTATTAGAATGGGAACGTTGCATTTCCGAATGTTGCGTTCGCCGCAGGGGCTGCTCACGATTGTTATTTCTACTATTCATATCTAATCTCCTTGCTCTTTAAAAATCGATTCGCTATATGATTTGATCTACCGCATCCAGGTATGGAATCAACGGGTTGATCTGGTAATTAATCTCGTAACCACTTTTTTCGAATTCAGAAAGCGGAATCGATTTTCGACCACCATTTTTGATATTTTTCCAAAACTTGAATAAGTCTGTTGCCGGTAGCAAAAATATCTTATCCAATTTTACAAATTTTACTATGGTAAAGCAAACGCCACCGACTTTTTGGCACTGTTCCATGTGGGTAATTTGATGTTCGTGAAAGTTACTTAATGGAAAGGAAGTTTTATTAGTAGTTTCCTTTGCATCAAAGTCAATGTATTTACCCTGATATACGCCGTTATAATCGGTAGTAGAAGCCTTGCTGAAGTATGCTTCTTTAATTCGCGCGGCACTTCGTTTAGGATAATCCACCTTTACAATTTGAATAGGGGTCGGCTTCTTATGTATTACGGCAACCCCACGCGATAAGTAGTAACGGTTGCTTTCGTTAATTTCTTCTTCTAAAGACATTCCCCGCTTTCCGTAAATGGGTACGGTTGGTTTTTGTGAATGGTCGGCACTTGAATGGTTATTAAGCGTCGAGCCAGTTGGGTACTTAAATTTCACGGTTCATCCTCCTGATAGCTTATTATACTATGCTAATTAGTCCTTTAGATTACAAAAGACTTAAAAATGAGGTTGATAAAAAACATTTTTATTTTTTTACGTATCTATAATGTAGTAAACTTCAACTGTAGATATTAAGAAACGGGAGCGAGAAAATGAGCCGGTTATGGTTAACGGGATACCGCAGTTATGAATTGGGAATTTTTTCAGATAGTGATCCTAAATTAGAGGTAATTAAGTTTGCTTTAAAAAATAGGTTGATTGAAAAAGTGGAAACGGGGACTACTTGGGTCATTGCGGGTCCGCAGTTAGGAACTGAACAATGGGGACTCACGGTCGCTAATGAATTAAAAAAAGACTATCCGGAATTACAAACGGCACTAATGGCCCCTTTCGCAGACTTCGGTAAGCAGTGGAAGCCAGAAAAGCAAGAACAGTTATCCGCGTTAAAATCCAAAGTAAATTTTTACGGTCAGGTCAGCGACTTGCCATACCAAAGTCCCCAACAATTAAAAAATTATCAAAGTTTTATGTTAGAACATACCGATGAAGCACTTTTGTTATATGATAGTGAGCGGGAAGGAAAAACTAAATATGATTTAACGGCAATTCAAAGATACCAAAACCAAAATGCGTATGACCTTACCACCATCGATTTTTATGATTTAGAAGATGAAGCTAACGCATACGCAGAAAACCATGAATAATTCTTTGAATTTCCAAGAAGTTTTGATACAATAGGATACAGTTATTTGATCAATAGTAATCAACGAGGTGCAGCAATGGACAACATTAATTTTACTCCAAAGGATATTTTGCAAAAAGAATTCAAACCGAAGATGCGGGGTTATGACCCGGCAGATGTCGATACTTTCTTAGATTCCGTAATTAAGGATTACGAAAACTTTGGGAAGGAAATCGAACGGCTTAAAGACGAAAATGAACGGTTATCAGATAAGGTTGACGAATTAGGTAAGCAAGTTTCCGCTGGTGCAACCGTTGAAGAATCAGCACCCGTTAGTGGGGCAACTAATGTGGATGTCTTGAAACGTTTATCCAATCTTGAACGTCGCGTGTTTGGTGCTCAACTTGAAGATAACGGCAACGATTCGCATCGAATCTAAATTAAATATCATTTTGTAAATCTCGGGTAATTGCGGCTAACATCGGTTAGCTGAGGAAAGTCCATGCTCGCACAAGCTGCGATGCTTGTAGTGTTCGTGCCCGGTGAAAAAATAAGCTGGGGCATCTGTTTTCAGATGACGGCAAGCCAACGAGCTAAAGCTTCGGCCATGCTCTAGTAGCTTTGAAAAGTGCCACAGAGACGATCTTATTAAGAAATTAATAAGTTGGAACGCGGTAAACCCCTCGAGCGGGAAACCCAAACTATGGTAGGGGAGCTTCACATCGTGGAAATGAACTAAGATGTGGGGGCAGATTTTAAATCTGCAGATAGATGATTACCCAAATTTAAATTTTTCCTGAGAATTTATTTTGGACAAAACATGGCTTATAGAGGTTTACAAATTCAGGGAGGCTAGGGTGAAAGTTTACTTTTATCCTAGCCTTTTATTTTACTAATAAACAATTCTAGTAGGGAAGTTATCATGAAAAATTACAAATTATTAGCAACCATGGCAAGTGGTTTAGAAAGTTTAACTAAAAATGAACTCAAAGATTTAGGCTACGCTGTCCAAACGGAAAATGGACGAGTTCGTTTTGAAGGAACTTTTGAAGACATTATCCGTACTAATTTATGGCTACGGACTGCCGATCGAATCAAAATTATTGTGGGAGAATTTAAAGCGGTCACTTTTGACGAACTGTTTGAACAGGTTAAAGCACTCCCTTGGGACGAGTTAATTCCCATTAATGGCGAATTTCCGGTGAACGGAAAATCTAAAAAATCACAATTACATAGTGTGCCCGACGTTCAAGCGATTACTAAGAAGGCGATTGTTGAAAAATTACGTGAAGTTTATCATTGGCGTAATCAATTGCCAGAAACCGGGGCTAAGTACGGTTTAGAGGTAAGTATCGATAAGGACCACGTCTTAATCACTCTAGACACTACCGGAGATAGTTTGTTTAAACGGGGATACCGTTTATATAAGGGATCTGCGCCACTTAAAGAAACGATGGCTGCAGCGTTAGTGATGTTAACTAACTGGCACGCCGATAAACCATTAGTAGATCCATTTTGTGGCTCAGGGACCATCCCAATTGAAGCAGCTTTGATTGGACAAAATATCGCGCCAGGCTTTAACCGTAGTTTTGCCTGTGAAAGTTGGGAAATGGCTGACAAAGAGTTGGTTGAGCGGGTTCGTGCGGAGGCGGACGAAAAAGCGGATTACGACGTTGAACTCGATATTACCGGATACGATATTGACGGAAAAATGATTGAGATTGCGAATAAGAATGCCGAGGAGGCTGGATTAGCCGGAATCATTAAGTTTAAGCAACAGGCTGTTAAGGATTTCAAAACGGATCAAAAAAATGGAGTGTTGATCGGCAACCCGCCTTATGGTCAACGGCTAAGTGATCAAAAAGCTGCCCGAGAAATTTATCGGCAGTTAGGTAACGTAACTAAGCCAATTCCAACCTGGAGTAAATACTTTATTACTAGTGACCTAGATTTCGAAAAGTATTACGGTCAGTCCGCCACTAAGAAGCGCAAATTATATAACGGAGCTTTAAGAACGGATTATTTCCAATTTTGGGGTAGACGTGAAAGGTAGGTCTTAATTAGTGAAAATTGCGGTTATTGGTAACGGAATTGTGGGAGCCACGTTCGTCAACGAAATGTTGGAACGGTATCCTCAAAACCGAATCATTCAATTTGATGGAATTAAAGGAACGGCGACCATTGCTTCTGCTGGAATCATTGCTCCTTGGCTGTCAAAACGGAGAAACCAGAAATGGTACCATTTAGCGCGGTTAGGTGCTGAATATATAAATGGGCTTGCTAGAAAATACGCCATGCCCGAAGATGTTTATTATCAAAGTGGGGTCATCTATACAAGGGATCAGGATGATAAGTTAAGGGAACTCTACCAACTTGCGGAAACAAGAATTAAACAGGCTCCCCAAATGGAAGAGTTTAAAATTATTGACCACCAAACAATTCAAAAACAATTTAATTTTATCCAAACAACCAATGACGGGCTGTTTGTAAAGGGTGGAGCCCGAATCGATGGGCAACATTTTATTGATTTTTTACAAAAACGCAACCAGGGAAAGGTTGAGCTACGACGTGAAATAGCTCAATTAAGTCGGCAAGGTACACAAATACTGGTCAATAACGAAAACTTTGATTTGGTAATTTTGGCTTGTGGAGCATGGTTAAAAGAAACTTTGGCGCCCCTCGGCGTAACGGCGCTAACTCGTCCTCAAAAAGGACAACTTATTGAAGTCAAACTGCCTAACCATGCGCAAGTTCCTGCAGATGCACCAGTCTTAATGCCCGAAGGTGAGCGAGATTTTATTCCAACTAATCATGGAACTTTGTTAATTGGGGCCACTCACGAAAATGATCAAGGATTTGATTTACAAGTCAGTTCGCAAATTGTGGAAGATTTGTTAGCTAGTGGACAGCGGGTAATTCCTGGACTAACTGAAGAAATGGTTAAAACCGTTCGGGTAGGGACGCGGGCATATACAGCAGATTTTGCTCCGTTTTTCGGTTATTTACCAGATTTCCCTGAGATTATGGTGGCGTCTGGTTTAGGTTCTTCGGGTCTAACCACGGGACCAATCATCGGAAAATTACTGGTAGACTTAATTGCGGATCCGCAACTCGACGTTAGCTCTTTAACAAAGCCAGTCGCCGACTACGTGAAATTAGGAGGAAACTAATGAAAAAAGTGGAGAGTTTTTATTACCAGCCTGATTTTTTGAATAATATAATCTCGTGGTGTTGGACATTTTTGATTTTAATTGTGGGGGTCATTTTCTGGCTTGAAGTTACGATCTTCAACTGGATTACCGCGGTTTTCTTTGCGGTTTTTGTGATGGTAATCAGTATCCAGACGGTGAGTCGAACGGTGGAAGTGATTGGATCAGAGTTAATTATTAACCGAGTGATTAAAAGTAATTTTACCGTACTGAGCATTGCTAACATTAAAGATGTTAGTCGCGGAAAAATGTCGATAAGTTTCCAATATGATCATAAAAGATATAAACTATTGATGAGGCGTCGCTCAGTAAATCGCCTTTACGAAATTCTGACAAAGGAGTAGATCACCATGAACGATATTGAGATTTCCCAACACGCTAAAATGTTACCCATCCAAGAAATTGCCCAGCAAGCAGGTTTTGCTGAAAAGGCTGTGGAACCGTATGGGCGCTACAAAGCAAAGATTGATATTTTTGCCGAGGACGAGCAAACTAACTCTTTAGGTAAATTAGTTTTGGTTACGTCAATTAACCCAACTCCTGCTGGGGAAGGTAAGTCAACGGTTACCGTAGGTCTGGGTGACGCGCTAAATGAAATAACCGGCTCCGCAATGGTTGCGTTAAGAGAACCTTCTCAAGGTCCCGTAATGGGCATGAAAGGTGGCGCAACTGGTGGCGGATATTCCCAAGTGGTTCCCATGGAAGAAATCAATTTACATTTTACTGGCGATATGCATGCGCTAACAGCCGCTAACAACACGTTGGCTGCCTTGATTGATAACCACATTCAGCAGGGAAATCAGCTCAATATCGATCCGCGGACCATTGTTTGGCGGCGCTGTTTGGATATTAACGATCGCGCCTTGCGGAACATCGTAATTGGAATGGGAGGTCGCTTTAGCGGAGTACCGCGTGAAGACCACTTTGATATTACCGTAGCTAGTGAGCTAATGGCAATTCTATGCTTGGCAAAGAGCTTACCAGACCTAAAAGACCGGATTAATCAGATTTTGGTGGCTAAAAACTACTCGGGTAATCCAATTTTCGTTCGTGATTTAAAAGTTGGCGGCGCAATTACCGCCCTTTTAAAAGATGCTTTGAAACCTAACCTTGTACAGACCTTAGGGCATACACCAGCGTTAATTCATGGTGGCCCATTTGCGAATATTGCGCACGGGTGCAATAGTGTCTTAGCGACGAAGACCGCACTTAAGCACGCCGACTACGCAATTACGGAGGCCGGATTTGGTGCAGATTTAGGTGCTGAAAAGTTTTTGGATATTAAAACGCCAGTATTAGGCAAGAATCCTGATGCAATCGTGATTGTAGCTACTGTACGGGCATTGAAATACAACGGCGGTGCTAAATTAGCAGATTTGCAAAATGAAGATCTTACTGCATTACAAAAGGGATTCGTAAATTTACAACGCCATATTGAAAACATGCAGCGTTATCAAGTGCCAGTGGTGGTTTCAATAAACCACTTTACTTCTGACACGGATCAAGAACTTGCCGAACTAAAACGCTTAGTTGAAGAAATGGGTGTACAAGCAGTAGTCACCGATGCATGGGCAAAAGGTGGTTCGGGTTGCCGAGAACTAGCACAAACCGTAATTTCAGCCACTAATTCAGACCCTGAGACTACGATGCAGCCACTATACGACGTGGCAGCACCAATTCAAGATAAGGTTAAAACCATTGTACAAAAAATATATGGCGGGGCGGAAGTTCAGTATTCTGCAACAGCTCTGAAAAAAATTAAGGAATGTGAAAAGTATGGCTGGGATAAGCTGCCAATTTGTATGGCGAAAACCCAGTACTCCTTTACGGATGATCCTAAACAATTAGGAGCACCGACTGGATTTACTATGCACGTAAACGACATCAACATTCGCTCAGGAGCGGGATTTTTAGTGGTATTGACGGGGAAAGTGTTAACCATGCCTGGTTTACCTAAGCAACCTGCAGCATTAAATATCGATGTGAACGATAAAGGAGAAATCACCGGACTATTTTAGTGATTAGAAGTTATGAAATACATTGCTTATATTGTAGGATTGGCACTTTTAGTAGCTGATCAAGTATTTAAATTATTTATTAACCAAACGATTCCCTTAGGTGAGGTCCGGTCACTAATCCCTGGCGTACTATCGTTGACTAATTTGCGTAATGATGGTGCAGCATGGAGTATTTTGGCAGGAAATCAGACTTTGTTTATCTTGATTACAATTCTCGCTTTATTAGTTTTAGGCTATTTGCTAATTACGCAGCGAAACTACGTTTGGTACCGTTGGGGACTAAGTTTAATGATTAGTGGGACGCTGGGTAATTTTATTGACCGCATTCGTTTAAAATACGTCGTTGATATGTTTCAAATGGAGTGGTTTAATTTTCCGATTTTTAACATTGCTGATAGCTGCTTGACCATCGGGGTGTTCATTTTAATGATTGCAATCATTCGGGATAAGCGAATTGAAGAATAAGGGGATTTTATGAAAGAAATTAATTTTACGATTGACGACCAGGCAAAGGGACGGTTAGACAAAGTGGTTACGGAACACGTAGCTGACTTAACCCGTTCCCAAGTGCAAGGTCTGATTAAAAAAGGACAAATTTTAGTTAATGAGGCTCCAACTACTAACCGCTACCAAGTTAAACCAGCTGATCAGGTGGTAATTAAATTACCTGATCCTGTAGCAATTGACGTACAACCAGAAAAAATGGACTTGGACATTGTCTATGAAGATGATGACGTAATTGTTGTAAATAAACCACAGGGCATGGTTGTACATCCTGCTCCAGGGCACGATCACGGGACGCTAGTGAACGGACTTCTAGCACATACGCCCTTGGCGACCATTAATGGTGAGTTACGGCCTGGAATTGTGCACCGGATTGATAAGGATACGTCCGGATTGCTAATGGTTGCTAAAAATGACCAAGCGTTAGTAAGCTTAAGTAAACAGTTAAAGGATAAAACCAACCAGCGCAAATATTGGGCAATCGTCCATGGCAACATTAAAGAAGACACCGGTACCATTAACGCTCCGATTGGTCGTTCTAAAAAAGATCGCAAAAAAATGGCGATTATTGAAGATGGCCGACCAGCGGTTACCCATTTTAAAGTTTTGGAACGGTTTGGTGAATACACCTTAATTGAATGCCAATTAGAAACCGGACGCACCCATCAAATTCGGGTACATCTTAAGTATATTGGCCATCCCGTAGCAGGAGACCCGTTATATGGCCCTCGAAAGACGCTAAAGGGGAATGGCCAGTTTTTACATGCAAAATTACTAGGGTTTAAACATCCGCGAACTGACAAGGAAATGGTGTTTGAAGTTGATCCGCCAGCGATTTTTCAAGCTACTTTAAAAAAATTACGGACACATTAAGAACTTTTGGAATAGGTTAAAAAAAGATTTAGATAACGTGAATATGGCGTTGACATCAAAATTACGGAGGAGCTGACATTATGGAAAAAGAAATTATGGATGCAATGGCGATGAAACGGGCGTTAACCCGGATTACATATGAAATTATCGAACGGAATAAAGGTGTGGAAGATATTGTTTTAATTGGCATTAAAACGCGGGGAGTTTACATTGCCAAACGAATTGCCGAGCGTTTAAAGCAATTAGAAAATATCGATATTCCGGTCGGTGAATTAGATATTGCGGAATATCGGGACGATCAGCGTGATGGAGCTGGAAAGCGTCCAACTAAATCGAATGCTAACTTATCAAAAATCGATTTGAAAGATAAGAAGGTTATCCTAATTGATGACGTATTGTATACTGGAAGGACTATCCGGGCAGCAATGGACGCCATCATGGATATTAACCGGCCTGCTCAAATTAGTTTGGCCGTTTTGGTTGACCGGGGACATCGTGAATTGCCAATCCGGGCTGACTTTGTAGGCAAAAATATACCAACTGCCCAAAACGAAAAAATCAACGTTTCTGTACGAGAAATTGACGACGAAGACGTTGTGTTATTAACGAATTAAAGGTGCACTAAATTGTGGAGGTGGCATTATGGCAGACCGTTACTTAATTTTAGAAGATGGTTCTGTTTTTAAAGGCAAAGCATTTGGCTCACGAGCAACCACCTTTGGCGAAGTTGTTTTTAACACCGTAATGACCGGCTATCAGCAGGTTATTACTAATCAGATTTACCATAATCAAATTATTGTTTTTTCTCAACCAACCATTGGTGCGGTCGGCATTGACCGCTCGAGTTATGAATCAGTTGATCCAACTTGTAAGGGGGTAATTGTCCGCGACGTTGCTGACGTTTCTATTAACCGACGGCGGCGGCTTTCGTTAGACGAATACTTAAAGCGGCAAAATATACCCGGAATTTCTGGAATTGATACCCGTGCATTAATTAAAAAGTTGCGCACTAACGGTAAAATGAAGGGAAGTATTATCGATCCCGTTAAGGATTTAGAACATGCCTTCGACCAACTACGGGCAATTGTGTTAACGAATCAGCAGGTAAACCAGGTCTCGACTCCAAAACCATTTCCGAATCCTGGGAATGGTAAAAACGTGGTGGTAATTGATTTAGGGTTAAAATATGGGATTTTACGCCAGTTAAATCAACGGGACTGTAACGTCACGGTTTTAACTTATTCGGCAACTGCCGATACAATTTTTAGTTTAGACCCTGACGGAGTAATTATTTCTACGGGCCCCGGAAATCCTAATGATTTACCAGCCGAGGTTATTGAAATGATTCAGACGGTTCAGCGTAACAACATTCCACTATTTGCGATTGGTTTGGGACACGAAGCGTTTGCGATTGCTAACGGCTGTCAAATTAGTGAATTAACGTCCGAACACCACGGCGCTAATCACCCAATTTTATCAGTAATTACCGATGAAATAATGTATGCAGCACACGGGCAAGGATATACGGTGGATCCAGCAACGGTTAACCGTAAAGATCTAATTGTTACGCACTACGATATGATTGATCACTCGATTCAAGGATTACGTCATCGGGATTTCCCCGCATTTAGCGTTCAATTCTTCCCTGATAGTTCACCAGGACCTCATGAAGCAACCGAAATGTTTGATGAATTTATGGAAATGATGACGACAAGAGGGGGCCGTTAAGTTGGCTAGATTTCACGCAAGAAATGTTTTAATTATTGGCAATGGACCAACTCAAATTGGTCGAGATACGGAAAGTGAAGCTGCAGCAGCACAAATTGTAGAAATTTTTGCAAAAAAGGGACGTAACCTTTTTTACGTCACTAACGATGCTAACTCCGTGATACCACAATTAGACGTACCAATCAACTTTATCGTTACTGAACTAACGGTAAATAATTTAATCCAAATTCTTCGGGAACATGAAATTGATGTTATTTTGCCCGTAGTGGGCAATACCGGCGGTTTACAACTGGCAGAGCAGCTAAATGAGTCCGGAATTTTAAAAGAGCTTAATATTCGGACTATGGGAGTTACCACTACCACCATCCATAACATCAATAACCCTGAGTTAATGAATAAAGTTTTGCGACACATTAAGGAACCAATTATCCCAACCACGGTGGTAGAAAAAGAAAAAAGCGCAGTAATGTTTGCTAAGCGAGTGGGTTTCCCAGTGTTAATTAAGCCAATTGCTTCTTTAACTAAAACCAACCGGATTAAATGCGATAATGAACACCAGCTACAAGAAGTGCTGGAAACGGCTTTTAAAGTGTCTACAACTAACCAGGTTGCCGTAGAAAAGAGTGTGGTGGGCTATAAAGAAATTGAAATGACCGCCATTCGGGACGCGGAAGGGTCGAAATTACTCATTAATGGTGCGGAGGATCTCAATCCAATTGGGGTCCATTCAGGGGATTCGATTATCTTTAGTCCTACCCAAACGTTGACCGATACTGAATTTCAGGAACTACGCGCGTCAGCATTAAAAATTACCGAAGTATTAAAAATTAAGGGTGTGTGTCACGTTCAATATGCACTTGACCCTACCAATGGAAAATACTTTGTAACTAGAATCAACCCGTTCTTTGATCGCACTACGGCATTTGCCGCACGGGCAACCGGTTATCCAGTTGCCACGGTGGTTGCTGAGATTTTACTAGGCAAGAACCTGCGTGAAATCGAACTTACTGGCGTACAGAAGCATGATGCATTAACATTGATTGAACCTACGCTTGACCACATTGCCGTACGTTTCCCAACGTGGTCATTTGCTAGTTTTAAAAACGCGGATCAAGAACTAAATACGAAAATGAAGTCTACCGGAGCCGTAATGGCCTTTGGAAGAAGCGCGGAAGAAGCGCTTCAAAAAGCGATTCGCTCCGTTGACTCAACCACGGCCGCAGAACAAGCGGCGCTTGACGAGTCTCAGTTAAGTGAAGCCCAGTTAATTAACGTGTTAATTCATGAACGCGCGGGAGAAGTCTATTATCTACTAGAGGCTTTACGACGCGGGTACACCGTAGATGAGCTCGCAGAAATGACCCACATTGATGCCTTTTACTTTCACAAGTTACAACATCTAATTAAGGTGGAAAATCGGCTAAAGGCGCACCATTTTGACGCCGATGCCTTGCGTGAAGCAAAGTACTTTGGTTTTGGGGATACGCAGATTGCTCACCTCTGGCAGGTAACGCCAAGTGAAGTGCGCAAATTTCGTACTGAAATGGCAAAAGTTTTTCCTACCTATAAGGGGGTTGAGCCGACTGCTGGTGAATTTCCATACCTTACTAACACTTACTATTCGACTTTCGAAGATGAAGACGAAGTCGTCCAAATTTCTGGTAAGAAAGTACTAGTTTTGGGAACTGCAAATAGTCAGGTGGGAACCAACAGCGCTGCAGAATACACGACTTTCCAAACTTTACGTCGCTGTAAAGCATTGGGGTACAAGGTAATTTTAATTAACAATAACCCTAACGCCGTCACTTTTAACCAGCAATTAGCGGATAAAGTTTATTTAGAGCCGTTAACCGTGGAAAATTGTTTGAACATTATTCATCGCGAGAAACCTGATAAGGTACTTGCCCAAGGGAAATGGCAAATTGTTACCCAATTAACTGAGCAAAATATTAAAATTGCACAGATTCCGTTAAGCCGGACAACTCGGTCCGAAAATATCGGTGCTGATTACATGGCCGTAATTAGCAAAATTAATGGGAAGACACACCTGTTTGGAATCATTGGGGTGGATCAAAGCCGTTTATTTAGTTTTGACGAAAATCCTGCTGTGGAGCCCCAGTTAGATACGTCCGCGATTGACGAAGAGGCACGCCAAATTCGGCATGACGGCATCTTTTCGGTAATGTTAAAAAAGGAAGCCAATATCCTAAAAGTCATCAGTTGTGTACCGGTGGCAATCCAGGATCTACCATTCTTATCACTGGCGTTTAACCAAGATTTTGCGGGAATGATTACGGAAATTACGCTTACCGGCACGTATCAAATTAAAGATCGACCGGTTCAACACGCTAGTTATCATTATGAGCACGTTTATCCATACAAACAATTTGGCTTACCACAGCCCCAAAAGGCACCTTATTCTTTGGCAATCGGTGCCAAGTTAGAGCAAGCTAAAAAGGACTAAAACTTCAAAAAAAAACTGTCATAGTAGTCAATTGGTTGACTTACATGACAGTTTTTTTGAACTATTTTTGGTGCATCAATTTTTGGACAAGGGTAATTTGCGGCGTAACTTTTAGAGTGCGTTGTCCTTCGTAAATTACGAACCCGGGTTTAGCTCCATTAGGCTTGCGAATGTTTTTCACTGGTACGTAATCAACGGGAACGTTAGCCGAATTTTTCCCTTTTGAGTAGTACGCAGCTATTGTGGCAGCTTCCAACAATGTTTGCTCTGAAGGGTGGTTACTTTCGACGATAACGTGAGACCCAGGAATATCTTTAGCGTGCAACCAATAGTAATCTTTTTTAGCAGTTTTAAGTGTTAAACGATCGTTCTGGGCGTCATTTTTACCCACTAAAATTTGGGTTTGGTCGCTAGAGATAAATTGTTCTGGTTTACTAATGACGTTTTTGACGCGCCGCTTTGGATTCTTTTGCTTACGAAGATAACCTTCGTTTTCCAACTCGATTTTAATTTCAGCCAAATCTTCTGGTTTAGCTAAGTCAATTTGTGTTTCAATATTGTCGAGAAAGGCAATTTCACTTTCAGTTTGCTCAATCTGTTCGCTAACGTATTTAACAGCGTTCTTTTCCTTCTGATACTTCTTGAAATACTTTTGAGCATTTTGCGATGGTGATAATTGATTTGACAATTTAATTGTGATGGGCCGGTTTTGATCATAAAAATTTGGCAGTTCTACAGAGGTCATGCCCCGTTTAACTTGACTTAAGTAGGTAGTCAGAACTTCTCCTTTTACACGGTAACCATCCGCATATTGGGTTTGGGCCAAAGTACTTTGAAGTTTTTTTAGTTTTTTACGATTCTTTTTTAGTTCGTTACGTACCACCCGGATTAGTTGGTGGCCCCGTTGTTGAACGCGGTCACGTTGAACTTTTTCGAAATAATAGCGGTCCAACATCGTTGAAAGACTGTCGAAGCTTTGAAGATTCGATTGATCAGCAGTTAACGTTGGTTGAGCTGCAGAGTAGGTCAATTTTGCGGCTTTAGACTCGTAAATAAAGCCTTGAGGATTATCGTTAAATTCCTTAAGAAAGCCACTAACAACCCTTTGATGGTCTTGACCATTAATTAGCCGGTAAGCTAACTCTAACGCGCTTTCCTTACCAAATCCTTGAAAAGTAGCTTGAATTTGCTTGGCTAAAACTTCATAATTTGGGTAATCCCGTAATAAGTCTTTCCAGACGGGGTGAGCTACATTATCAAACGGATTCAATAAATCTTGAGCGGGCGGGGTAATGTACTGCGCTCCGGGGATTAGCATCCGGTACCGGTTTTGATCAGCGGAAATGTGTTTAATCGTATCAATAATTTTTCGTGAATCGCCCAGATATAAAATCACGTTGCTCCGGCGACCCATGATTTCAACTGACAAGATTACGTCTTCTTCATCACCAATATCGTTTCGGTGGGAGAAGGAGAAGTTAATAATCCGGTCGTTATCTAGCTGGTTAACTGATTTTAAAATCGCCCCTTCCAAATGTTTTCGCAAGCTCATCACAAAATTACTTGGAGTCGCTGGATTAGAGAGGGCTTGGTTGGTCACCTGAACACGCGCATAATTAGGGTGTGAAGAGATCAGTAAAGGAACGTTCTTTCGGTTTGCTCGAATAGTGAGCACAAGTTCACTTTGATAAGGTTGGTAAATTTTGGCAACGCGGCCACTTTCAAGGCTGCGCAATTCATTAACCATGGCATGGGTAAATAAACCATCAAAAGCCATGTAATCAGTCCCTTCTAATAATTAGTTACTAATTCCAAGTATACCGTTTATAGATTTTAGTTGCAAAGAATTGCTTATTTGTATCATACAACAAATAAAGTTGTATAATACAAATAAAGGGTAATGAAGGAGAGGATCGCTCATGAAAGCAAGTTTAACTGCTCTAGAAGAAATTGCTCATATTCGTAATAGTTATCTAAAAAAATACTGTAGTGAAATGGCGGGAACCATTGCAGATTGGAAGATGGTTAATTATGTTAATGACGCTCGCTTAACGACTTTGAATTTGGTTGAATTGAGCGGCCTAGATAAGTCGACCGTTAGTCGGCAATTGAAACACGCCGCTCAGCATAATTTTTTACAGAAGCACAGTAACGATTCTGACCAACGTAAAAGTACTTTTACAATTACTGATAAGGGTAGTACCTTAAAATCCTATGTTAATCAGCAGATGGCCAAGTTCGATCAACGGCTTTTTGATAACTGGAGCGAAGAGGAATCTGCCATGTTTCAAATCTTAATTAACCGGGTATTAAAAAACGCGTTAAAATAGGGTTATTCTATTAAGTTATGAGAGCATTCAGCCAAGAATTATGGTATAGTGATTGTTATGGATTTTAAATGAAGTAGGTGTACTAATGAAAACAGCTATTGTTACTGATAGTACTTGTTATTTAACGGATAAGGAAATTGAAGAAAATAATATCACCGTTGTACCAATCCCAGTAATTATTGACGGTAAAAGCTACAAGGAAGGCGTTGATATCACTACTGAGGAATTTTATGAACGTCTTCGGACCTCACAATCGTTTCCTAGCACATCTCAGCCACCACTTGGCGAAATGATTGAGTTGTATCAAAACTTAGCTAAGCAAGGTTATCAAAATATTATTAGTATCCACTTAGCTAGCACAATTTCTGGTTTAGTAGCCAGTTTGAAGAGCTTAGAAGGCACCATCGACGGGGTTAACTTAGTAGTATATGATTCACAGTTAACCATCCGCTTAATGGGAGTTTTAGCGTTAGAAGCTGCACGGATGGCAAAGGAAGATGCTGAAATTGATGACATCATTGCCCGGCTAGATTTCTTGCGTTCCACCTTCGACGAATACTTTGTGGTGGACGACTTACAAAATTTAGTTCGCGGTGGACGACTTTCAAATGCGTCGGCGTTCGTGGGAAGTCTATTGAAAATTAAGCCAATTTTGACTTTTAATGATAAGCATGAAATCGTGGCCTTTGAAAAGGTCCGGTCTCGTAAAAAAGCGATGGCACGGGTAGAAAAATTATTTGCGGAAGCCTATAAATCCGTTGATTACCCATTGCGTGCCGTAGTGATCCACGCTAATGATGAAAAAGGTGCAATCAAATGGCGGGAAAGTTTAAAAGAAAAGTATCCGAGCTTGCCAATTGATATTTCTTATTTTGGCCCCGTTATTGGAACCCATTTGGGAGAAAAGGCCATTGCTTTAGCTTGGTTAATTGATTATACAAAAAAATAAACGGATCAAAGTTGGCTGCCAAGGGCTGCCAAAAATAATCCGCCTAGTAAACTCGTGAGTGCGTAAAGCATCGCGAGTTTTTTGGTATTTGGTTGCTTGAAAAGGGTAACTACCTCATTAGCAAAGGTCGAAAAGGTCGAAAATCCGCCTAACACGCCACTAATTAACAGCACTTGAACGAGGGGATTAGCAATTACGGTGGTCAGATAACCAATTCCAAAGCAAGCGAGCATGTTAATTATAAAGGTGGACCAGGGAAAGCTTTTTGAAAGAGTTTTTCGGTTGATAAAGGTAGTGGTCCAAAAGCGAAAAAGAGCGCCTAGGGCACTGCCAATGCTAACAATTAATAAATTCATTATTCCCAATCCTTTCGATAATGATGAAGAATTTGTTTTCCACTAGCTTGGCCAACAAAAGCGCAGAGTATCCCTAAAAAAACGGAGAGAACCAAGAAACTACCGCCATTCAGCCATTGGTGATGTATCAGATATTTGTCTGAAGAGAGGATAAACGTGGAAAACGTTGTAAATCCACCCATTAACCCGGTGGTGAGGCCGACGTTAATGAAATCTGAAGTTTCCAATGCAGTTAATAACCCACCCGTTAAAACACCTAGCAAGAAAGAACCTAAAAGATTAATGATTATTAGATCAAACGGAAAAGTCGAGGCACTGCTTTGAAAGACAGATTGTAAAAGCATCCGAAGGCCCCCACCAACGGCACCAAAGAATGCTACGCTAATACTTGTCTTAAACAACTTTATTTCAATTCCTTTCAAATAAAAATAAGCAACTTTAAATAAAGTATCATAAATTAAGACTTCGGCATAGCGGTAAATAAGATTTCAGTATGGTTACATTTAAGCACTCGTATCTACCTCATAGGTTCATCTATGCTAAACTACTTGAGTAAGCTTAAAATTAAAGGGGTTACTTTGCATGTCAACAATTGAATTTCTTCATAGTATTGTGTGGATTCTAATCGGAATGATTTGTGCGTACGGATTAACAATTGATCAATTCCAACAGACTCTAATTGCACAGTACAGTTCGCGAGTGTTATACATTTTCGCTATTTTTACGGGCCTATTTAACGTGGTTCATACGGTTGCCATGTCACCATTATTAGTGTGGGTACAATTTATTTTAGAAATTATTACCATTGGTTTATTCGACTTCTTATTGACCTATAAACGAAATAAACGTGGCTTTAAAAGTAGTTTTGTAATTTTACTTATCTTTGCATTTTCACTCACGTCATTGCTTGCCGTGGTGATTCAGTACTTTTATGGTTAATCAAATTTTACATAAAGTCATCTTTAAGCAACATACGATCAAAAAACAGGCTGGTAGTGTGCAGCCTGTTTTTTTGTGTTGTATTTTATAATTTTAAGCTTTCAGCGAATGATTAAGTCAGATTCAATTGCGATTTGACGGACTTCTCCTGAAATAGCAAGGCGGCCTGCTGCTTGTCCCAACTGACGAAGGTGGTGATCAATAGTGGAAATTTTTAAGAGCTTCCCTGAGATTTGGTTTTCTTGTCCCATCATTTTCGGCAGTGCTATGCGGTTATCCACGTAGTATTGATAAACACCGGCGACTACGTCATCAATATTGCCAAAAATGAAGTCGGGTTGTAACTGAGCAATTCTAGCAGCGGCTTGATATGCAACTGGGTGGCTATCTACCCCGGCAAAAATCAGTTGATCATCTGGAAAAGCACCGAAAACGTCCCGATAAGCTTGTAAAGTTACCTTGCTAGTCGCACTCAGTTGGTAAGAACGGCTTAAGGTAATCGCGATTTTAGTGTACTGATTTTTTTTAATCCATTTGAAGGCGGCTATGTAAGTTTTTTGCCGTAAAACATAGGCTGCCGCGATATTAGTAATCCCCGGGTCTTCACAACAAATGACCGGGCCATACTTTTGATAAGTTGCTAAACGAGCCAACGGTAGCTTATGCGAAGTGAAAATGAGGGCATCAAAAGCTTTTCGGTGCAATTTTTCTAAGTATTTTATTTCAAGTTGTTCATCGTAGTGTGATTCTAAAACAGAAACGTGGTAGTCCGCGGCAAAAGCGGTGTCCATGATTCCATTAATTAATTCTGTAAAAAAAGGATGCTGCATTTCTGGGATTACGATGCCAATCGTGTTTGACTTGCCCTTGCTTAAATCCCGGGCAAGAGCGTTAGGTACGTAGTCTAGCTCGTCAATCACCTGTTGGATAGCCTGCTTTGCTGATTGAGATACGTAACCGGTTTGATTAAGAAACCGGGAAACGGTGGATGCCGAGTATCCAGATTTTTTGGCAATGTCTCTGATGTTGGTCATGTGGTCCATCTCCTAACCCTGATAAGTCTATTTTAATATATGAAACGCGTTTCATAACAAATTAGGCGAAAAGGAACCCGTTCCATTTTGAAAAAAGGGCGCAGAGCTTGCTGTGGAACCGATTTCCTCCCTTAAAATTTAAGGTGAAAGGGGAGGTTTATATGTATACCTATTTTGAAATAATTGCGGGGAGTCACCGGCAAATGTATTACGCTAACCTTAAATGTCAGGATGGCTATTTAATTATCTCAAGCACTAGTAAATTTAATTGTTCGATAAAGTTGAGCGATATCATTTACGTTGCCGAAAGTGACTTTTTAGGAACTAAAGTATATTCGTTTAATTACCAGGGAAATCAGTTAAAATTCTTTGAAAATGGCCTGGGAATTGGTGAATACCTCCGAAAACAATTCAAAGACATTTTAGTTAAACTTTAAAGTTAATACACTTGAAAGGCTATAATTTGTAGGCTAATAATTGTTTTTTTGCTCAAAAAAACTTATCATCATTCTAGGTACTGTAAAGTTCAATTTGAATGAAAGGTGATGAGATGACAATGAGCAAAAAGTTTAAGTTCAAAATGCCATCCGCGTATACCGTTTTAGTATTTATTATTATTATGATTGGTATTTTAACGTGGTTTATTCCTAGTGGTCACTACGCGATGGATAAAGCCGGGCGCATTATTGCTGGAACTTACCAGCAAACTGGATACCGTCCGCAAGGAATTTGGGATATTTGTATGGCACCCATTATTGGAATGATTGGAAACAAATATACTGATGGCGCCATTTCAATTTCGTTATTTATCTTGGTAATCGGAGGATTTCTAGGAGTTGTTAATAAAACCGAGGCCTTAGATAAGGGGATTAATCAAATCGTCTATAAGTTACAGGGGCGAGAAAAAGCACTCATTATTATTCTAATGATCCTATTTTCCCTTGGTGGAACAACTTTTGGCATGGGGGAAGAGACGATTGCGTTTTATCCCTTACTAATTCCGGTGATGATGAAGGTAGGCTTTGATTCGCTTACTGCCGTTGGGATTGCGTTAATTGGGACCCAAATTGGGTGTTTAGCTTCAACAGTTAACCCGTTTGCTACGGGAGTTGCTTCTCAAACGATTAATATTTCGATGGGAGACGGATTATTTTCCCGGATTCTTTTGTTAGTTTTATTCGACGTGATTAGTATTACGTTTGTTTACCGCTACGCTACTAAAATTAAAAAGGATCCTACTAAATCTTTGGTTTACGGACAACGAGAGGCGGATCAAAAACGCTTTTTGCAAGGATTTGACGAAAGTAAAGCTGCGGAAACCGAGCAATTAACCAAAGCACAAAAACGAGTTCTCTTCATTTTCTGTTTAACCTTCGTGATTATGATAATCGCCTTAATTCCATGGAGTTCAATTAACCCGAACTTCACTTTCTGGGATCAATCGGTAAAATGGCTAACTGGCATTCCATTTATTGGTAAGCTGCTCGGAACGGACATCGTTCCGTTTGGGAGCTGGTACTTCAATGAAATCACCATGCTTTTCATCGTGATGGCGGTTGTAATTATGTTTGTGACCCACATGAAGGAAAGCGAATTTATTGAAGCTTTTATGAATGGAATGAGCGAGTTATTAAGCGTAGCAATCATTGTGGCGGTTGCGCGGGGGATTCAAGTTATCATGAACGACGCTGCAATTACGGATACCGTCCTTCATTGGGGCGAAATGGGGCTCAAGTCGTTACCTAAGACCGTTTTCATTATTTTAACCTACTTGTTCTACATCCCAATGTCATTCCTAATTCCGTCGACTTCTGGATTAGCATCCGCAACGATGGGTATCTTAGGTCCAATGGCAAACTTTGCCCACGTTGCTGAAAGTACCGTAGTAACTGCGTTTCAAGCAGCATCCGGCTGGGTAAACTTGATTACGCCAACGTCTGGAATCGTAGTTGGTGCGCTAGGAATCGCACATGTTAACATTACAATTTGGTGGAAATGGATGGCTAAATTAATGGTCGTTTTATTGATCGCCACGTGTGTATATTTAGCAGTACTAGCAATTATCTAAAGTTATCTTAATTAAATAAAAAACACGTACTTTATCAGTGAATCAAATTGTGCACTGGTAAGTACGTGTTTTTTATATTGCAATAGTGTTTGAAGAGCTACGACCATCGTTAATTGGTAAATTTAAGGATTTTAAATAAATTACACATAAGAAAAGTAAAACTGTTTGAGGAGCAATTAGCTAATTCGGCAAAACGTTATCAAAAGTAAGAGGGAGGTAGATAAAGTTGTAAATGAATCGCTATAGACTAATTTTCTTTTTCTAGTTTACATAATATATATTATACAAAGTAGACCTAGAATTTAATTATGAAGAATATTTGTAAAAAACAAAAAATCTATGGTCGTTGCTAACGGCGTTTTGTTCGTGCCGTAAGTCGCCATAGATTTTCTATTTAAGTTTATGAACGTTGTTTCAGTACTAGTTCCACACCAACCACTATACTAATAAGTATTGTCCGTATAGTAAGTGGTATCCAATCCTGCAGTATCGTACATGGTACTGTTAGGATCACTAAAATAATCCTTGTTTAAAGCATTCAGCCTTGTCTCTGTATTGTTTAACTTTTTCGACGTTAGTCCAAGTGTTTTTCGGAGCTGGTTTGAAGCCATTTGCAAGTTGCTGGTGGCAATTACTTGGTAAGAGCTTCCGTTGATCCATGCTTCGCGACCGATTAATTGTTTTGTTACCACGTGTTTCGTACATTGGTGATAATGCTTAATTAACTTCTCGATTTGCTGCGTAGTTAAATCAGTACTAATGTGTGAGCCTAACTTATTCATTAAAGACGGTATCCTTAGCATATATTGCGGAGCCTGTAATTTATGCACGATTTGCATTAAAACTTCTTGCTGGCGTAGTTGACGGCCATAATCACCACGCGGATCTTGGTAGCGCATCCTGGTATAAGCTAAGGCTTCTTTACCGTTTAAATGATGGGTACCTTTGGGAATTGTTTGGCCATCAAAACTAACGTCAATATCAGTTTTAACGGTTACCCCACCCACAAAATCAACTAAATCTTTTAAAGCTCCCATATCAATGGTTACGCTATAATCAAGCGGAACACCTAAAAAAGCGCTAACAGTTTTCTTAGCAATTGGGGCTTTACCGATTTCATAAGCTGCATTAATTTTCTGAACGTCCTTCTTAGTACCATTAGTTTTAATTTCGGCTAATGAATCTCTTGGAATTGAGTAAATTAGCGTTTGTTTAGTTTGCGGATTTAACGTTGTAATCATCATCGAATCGGATAACCCTCGGTCAATCCGTCCATCAGAGCCCGTGTCGACACCTAATAACAGCACAGAAATCGGCTTACGCCGGTTAATTTTATTAGATACCGAAAAAGAGCTCGTTTTTATGGTTTTAAACGCTTTATATTCGTAAAATTTAAAAAGTAAAATTCCCACCACTAAAATTGTTAGTACGATTGACCCTGCATAAATAAATGCTTTTTTCGTTCTCATAGTATTTTCCCTCCTGTTCTTAGGAAAACTAAACCATCTTTGAATCGATTCATCAGATTAAAGCTTAGGTGTTGCCCGTTAGATAAAATTCTTATAACGATGGATATAAACTGATTTAACGATTGTAGCGAGCAAAAGATAGCTAAAAATGGTTGCTATTAACCAAATCCAGTAGCTACCTGGGACAGCAGTTAAGCCTAGTGCTTTGCCGATTGGAGTGAATGGAATAATGGTTCCAACGACCATGCCCAAGCTAGTTACGATCGTTAAAGTGGCCGAAGCGCTACTTTGAACGAAAGGAATTTTATCAGTTCTTAGTGCGTGTAAAACCATGGTCTGGGACCAGAGTGATTCGATAAACCATCCACTTTGGAAAAGTGCGATGAAATAAATCTGATTTGTGTGCGTTAAACTTGTAAAATCACCGCCCACAATTGCGGGTCCAATCACGAAAAACATTAGTAAATAGGTGGTAATATCAAAAATGGAGCTAGTTGGACCAAACCAAACCATAAATTTGCCAATGCTGTTAACCCGCCATTTTTTAGGCTTTTGTAAATAGTCTTTATCCATCGTGTCCCAAGGAACTGACATACAGGAAAGGTCATAAATGAAGTTTAATAAAAGAATTTGCAGAGGTAGCATCGGTAAAAATGGTAGGAAGATACTTGCGATTAATACGGAAAACATGTTCCCGAAGTTAGAACTCGCGGTTGCTTTAATATACTTCATGATGTTGCCAAATACTTCCCGGCCAATTAATATCCCATGTTTCAAAATAACTAAGTCGCTTTCCGTTAAAATTACGTCCGCGGTTTCTTTTACTACGTCCGTGGCCGAATTGACGGATATTCCAACGTCAGCCTCTTTAATTGCTGGGACGTCATTAATTCCGTCGCCTAAAAAGCCCACGGTATGCTTATTTTCCCTCAACGCTTTTATGATTCTCCGTTTGTTTTGCGGGGTCAGTTTTACGAAAACGTTATTTTCGGTGGCCACCTTCCCTAGTTTTTGGTCGGTTAAGTGACCAATATTTTCTCCGCTCACTATACCAGTTATCCTTAAACCGACTTGCTGACAGATCGCTTTAGTGACAATCGCATTATCCCCCGACAAAACTTTGATGGTGATCCCCTTTGCCTTCAAAGCTGATAGGGCTTGTTTAGCAGTTGGCTTAGGAGCATCTAAGAAAGAAAGGATTCCAATAAAACTCAGGTTGGTTTCATCTTTTACAGAACAAGTGTTCGGGGCGGTTTCTAACCGCTTATGAGCAACCGCCACTACTCGCAAACCAGCTTGGTTTAGTTGCCTAACTTGCCGTAAAATTTTATGTTTAACGTCGTTTGTTAACGGAACTAACTTGCCTGCAGCGTAAACTGTGCTGGTGATTTCAAGCATCTCTTCAACCGCACCTTTGGTAACTAATTCGTAATGTTGCTTAGCTTGATCTTTGAGGATAACTGTCATCCGTCGACGTTCGAAATCGAAAGGAATTTCGTCAATCTTTTGGTAATTAGCTGCTTGAGCCTTAACTTCCGGGATAGCTGCGTTGATAACGGCTTGATCTAACGGATTGTTAAAACCAGTTTGGTAACGACTGTTTAAATACGCCCATTTTAAAGTTTCCTCGTCCGTCGTCCCTTGCCAATTTAAATAATGGTTTAAGGCAAATTGATTTTGGGTTAACGTACCCGTCTTATCCGTACATAAAACGTCAATCGCACCTAAATTCTGAATGGCTTTTAAATTTTTAATAATCGTTCCACTTTTGGCCATTTTAGTTGCTCCCTTAACTAAATTGGTAGTAACAATCATTGGTAGCATTTCGGGGGTAAGTCCGACTGCTACTGAAAGACCAAATAATAACGCTTCTAGCCAATCCCCTTTGGTTAGTCCGTTAATCAAGAAAATAACGGTAGTCATTATTACAGTGAATTTTATAAATAGATACGAAGTTTTTCGTATTCCTAGGTCGAAATTAGTTTCGGTTGGCGTAACTGATGCCGAATGAGCAATCCCACCGAACAAAGTTTGGTTTCCAGTCGCTATTACCAGACCTTCAGCTTGCCCGTTAGTAACGTAGCTTCCCATAAAAACTAAATTTTCATAGTCCGTTTCGCTTTTGACGGTTTTTTTAGATTGCAAATGGTTCTTTTCCACTGGATAGCTTTCGCCGGTGAGTGATGCTTCAGAAACCAATAAATCTTTCGACTTAATTAATCGCATGTCAGCAGGAACCATGTCTCCAACAGAAAGTCGTACGATATCCCCACAAACCACTTGATCTACTGGAATTTTTTGGGTTCCGTGCGCTCTTTTAACTTTGGTGACGGATTTAATCATGGTTTTTAGTTGTTCTACGGCTTTTGTAGATCGTAATGACTGTATAAGGGTCATCGTTCCGCTTATAATTACCATTCCAAAAATTATTCCACTGCCCAAATAGTTACGTTCCCCAGGTGGAGCTAAAACCACGTCGGTAGTAAAAGACGCTAAGCCAATGCAAACTAAAACGATTGTGAACGGCGTGACGTAAGCTCCTAAGATAGCACTAAGAATTGATTTCTTGGCATTATCCGTTAGTCTATTAGGACCAAATCTATTGCGCATTTTTTGAACCTGGGTTTGATTAAGGCCCGTCGTCGTGATATCAAAATCTTTAAACAACTCACGAATACTTGCCTTAGCAAACTTTTCGTAATTGGGTTTTAAATTGGTTTTACCTACATTTCTCATTTTTCTCCCTCCTTAAAAACCTATAAAAGTTGTTGAGGTGGAGACTTCAGGGCAAATAAAAAACGACTTTTTGCCCTGAAGCTCAGCAAAAAGCCGCATTTAGTTTATAGTAAGTAAACGCTGATCTATTCGTTGAGCTTTAGCACTATACAACGTAAAAATTTTCCAATTTTAGCTACCTTAAGAAAAGCCTTGAATTCGACAATTCCTGTTCTACCCATTAGTGTCTCTCGACATTTTTGGGCAGTAGCCTATGTTTGTATAGGAGCCTCACCTAACAAATGTATTCAATTAAAACAGAGTACCCTGTCATGGTTTCATCATACTTTATATTCGCAAATAAAACTAATGCAAACCAAACACTTAACTAATTATTTATATTTTTTTCTTGACGGTTATTAATAGTAATAATTTTGGGAAAGGGGGCCTTCCCTGCTAAATCCCGCCTAAATTATATAAAAAGACTGACTAAAAAAACACTTTTTTGATTATGTTTTTTAGTTTTTATAAAGCTGCTCTCCAAGAGGTTCACTCGCGGGACCTGGCAACTGTTGCATGTAAAATAATTAATTGTTACCCTAATAAAGATATGCAAAACGTGAAGATAAGTGTAGAAAGAAGGTTTGAATAATCGAATATAAAGACTTTATCTCATGTGTGACAGTAATTAAATTAGGACGTTTTTCTTAAAAAATAATAAATAAAGGAAGTATAAAAATGAAAAACGTCCAAAAACAAGTTCCATCTTTAATGATTATCATCGCATTAGTGGGCTTCCCACAAATTAGTGAATCCATCTTCACTCCCGTCCTCCCTGCCTTGAGCGCTAATTTAAATGTAGCCGATCGGACTGGTCAGTTAGTAATGAGCACTTACTTTATTGCTTTTGCGGTGGGGGTATTATTTTGGGGTAAGCGTTCGGATACTAAGGGCCGCAAACCTGCAATGTTAGAAGGCTTATTAGTCTACCTTGTCGGCAACGTCGGACTATTTTTTGCGCCTAATTTTCTAACGATAATTTTCTTTAGATTGATCCAATCTTTCGGAGCTAGCGTGGGTTCGGTAGTGACCCAAACAATCATGCGAGAAAGTTTCTCGGGAAGTAAGGGAGCTAAGGTTTTCGCAAACGTGGGCGCAGCCTTAGCCCTCTCCCCTGCTATTGGCCCACTGCTTGGTGGATACGCCCAAACTTACTTTGGCTATCGAAGCGTTTTTGGTGTGCTAATCGTTATTGCAGTTTCATTGATAATTTATACCGGGGCGCGGTTGCCAGAAACCAATCCGGCAATCGGTGTGAAAGGGCCCAAAATTTCTTTGATTGCGGTAGTTCGGCGTCTTTTTACAGATCGTAATGTATTGGCCTATGGTTTATTGATCAGCGGAATTAACGGAATTTTATTTAGTTTCTACGCGGAAGCACCGTTTATTTTTATTGATCATTTTCGTTTCTCACCAGTCCAATATGGAATCATAGGGATTATTATTGCCCTGTCCAGCATTATTGGTGCCATAATGGTTAACAAGTTAGTCTTAATCTGGTCGCCCACTAAGATTATTAAATTAGGTTTGATTTTTTCTTTATTGGGCGGACTATTTATGTTCTTAACAGTTTTACAAGATTCAATAATTGGATTTATTATTGGTACCTTTATTGTTTTCTTAGGTTTATACACTGTACTCCCCCTTTCCTTAAACCTTGCTTTAGTAGGTTATGAAAAAATCATTGGGGTGGCTAGTGGAATTTTTAGCTTTGCTTATTACCTCGTGATTAGTTTTCTAACCTATCTAATTAGCATGTTCCACACCGGCTGGGTCGGCACCTTACCAATTTATATTCTTATAGTAGTTGGGATCATGACCCTGGTTTATTGGCTTAGGTTTAATAATCAGTAAAGCCTAATTCGTTTAAAAATAATAATGATTAGCTATTAATTTGGTTAATGAAAGACCATCAACTGAGGATATACAAATTATTAAGCAAATGGATTAATTAGTAAGTACCTTGCGTGCTCCTAAGTTGTCCTTTTTACGGCTTATAATTTTGGATATTGTTCGGGGATGGTCTTTTTATATTAGATTAAAACGGTAGATGATTTTTGGATTCTAAGACTTTATACAAAAAGTGCCTAGTTGACATTTAGAACATAAAATAAAAACAATACCCTCTATTGAATGAAACGCTTTCAAGGGATACACTTAGGATATAAACAAAAAGGAAGGCGACATTTCATGAAAACTATCATTTACGTACATCCCTGGGAAGGTAGTTTTAATCACGCAATTCTTGAAAATGTGAAAAAGAAATTTGACCAAAAACATGAGGATTACCAAGTAATCGATTTGTATAAGGATCAATTTAACCCTACTTTTTCCGCTGAAGAACTGAGCATGTTCAATGCTGGAGATACTCCTTATCTAAAGGTTAAAGAGTATCAAAAAATGATCAAAGATTCTTCAGAATTGGTCTTCATCTTCCCAATTTGGTGGTTCTACCTGCCAGGAATCTTAAAGGGCTTCTTTGACAAAGTAATGTTGAAAAAGTTTGCTTACCAAGTCGACGAGCAAGGCACCTGGACGGGACTCTTAACCAATATTAAGAAAGTAACCGTCATTACCACGGCTTCCATGACTAAGGAAATTTTAAAAGCTAGCGGTGATCCAATTCAAGGACTGTTTATTAACGGTACCCTAGGATCCGTTGGGATCACGCCTGATAAAGTTAACTGGCTGCATTTCGGAAACGTGGAAACTGCATCTCCAGAAGAACATACTGCGTTCTTAGAAAAAATACTTGATTAAATATAAAAACAGCCCTGGCCATTAGAAATAATGACTGGGGTTGTTTTTTTTACTATTTATAACGATGCTTACCTATTCCAGTGACCAGTTTTAACTTTAAAATACACCTGAGCGCCAAAAAATACTAAATAAGATAGCCCTAAAAATATTAAAGCTCCGGTAATGATACCTGGCATTTAACTCACGCTCCCTTTGCTTGATTTTATTTTGATTGATGATATCATAATAGAAAAGGCAAGGGGTGCCTCCCTTGCCACGCCGATGGGTTTTAATGTGCGAGCTAATTACTTAATGTGATTAGCTTTTTTTATTATCTCGTAAGCTTTAGCCAGAAGCAAAATGCCCCGGCATACCACGTAGAAAGCAAGCGCCCACGCCATTAACAATCCCTTTCAAGTTATTCATATCTGACACCTCCACGCCTCTGGATTTTTTGAGGGGTGCCATATAAAAACTCAAACGGCGGTAATTTTTCGGGGGTTGCAGATCCCCTACTTAATTACGTATCCGATTATATCATTTTGTTCCGGCTGATCACATTCCCTTCTGCTTTTTAAATCTTCCCAGCTTTATTAAATAAAAAAGAGCGCGAAACAAACTAACTTTTGTCTCACTCTCACTGAAATAGCTTTTTAAGATTTTTATCCAATTACTCATCATTTAGTGTGATTAAAGCTAACTACCAAACCAATACCCATTTTGGATGACGTCCAACATTTTAGCTAGTTGAACCGTTTCGGCAATGTCGTGGACTCGCAGAATCCGGCCGCCATGCAGATACATATATGCCTCAGCCACCAGCGTTACCGGGAGCCGATCTTCTTTTGGTAACCCGAACAATTTAGCCCCAAACCCTTTTCTCGAAATGGCAATCATCATGGGCCGGTTTAGGTAATTAAACTGGTCGATGTTTTTCATCATTGCGTAGTCTTGGTAACCATCCGCTTTTTTCGCGTAACCAATCCCCTGATCTAACGCAATTCGATTAATATTAATTCCGTTTTGAACTAGCGTAGCAATATTTTCTTCAAAGAACGCCTTCATTTCTGCCGTAAGGTTATCGTAATCTTTATTACGCGCGCTGTGCATCGTTAGCAGTCCAACATTAGAATTACGCAGCAGTTCCAGCTTTCGGTGATCATCGGTAAAGGCGTTGACGTCGTTAATGATGTCGACATAATCGATCACCCGTTCCATTACCGCGTATTTGTAAGTATCAATTGCCACCGCCACTTGATTAAAGTTCTTTTGAATTAGGTCAAGTACCTGGGTAACTCGTTTGAGCTCTTCTTCCGGGGTGATTTCTACAAAGCCTGGCCGAGTAGTTTGACCACCGACTTCGATAACGTCTACTCCGGCGTTAACCATTTCAGTGACCCGTTTTAAGATTGCAGTTTTGCTTTGGTACCAGCCGCCGTCATAAAAAGAATCGGGAGTGACGTTTAAAATCCCATAAATTACGGGACGTTCAGTAAGGTTAAATTCAAAACGACCAGCTTGCCAAAGTACCCGATATTTTTGATTTAGTTCGTCGATTTGTCGATCTAAACTCGGGTCATTAAAAATTTCCGTCAACTTTTTCTTAAAAAGGGCTAAGTTAACCCGTGGTAAAAGCAGGTCTACTTTCAGCCCCTCCACTGTATGAATTAAGTCCATCTGGTCTAATAGTTTGGCTAACAACCTTAACTTCGTAGTGTCATCAGCAATTACCTTTAACGCTAAATTACGCTGCCGGTTAAGTAGGTCATCCCATATTTTATTTTCCAATTGACTGCTAAATTGCAAATGCCGTTCGTAGATTTCCATGACTGATTTCCTTTATATAAAGTAGCTGTTCAATAAATTCTGAACCGCCTTTGCCCGGTGCAGTAGCGGTATTTTTTCGTCGTTAGGCAGTTCCGCTAGCGTAGCGTTTTTTCCCGGAACTTCCAATATCAAATCAAAACTTTTCCCATTGTTTCCGCGGGGCTCGGCACTAATTTGCCCAACAAATTTCCCGGTTGCCTTAAGGACGTGAGGTTGGTTTACCGCCACCAAAGTAGACTGCATGGTTACTGCCCTACTTTGATTGGCAACCATCTTTAAAATTTGTTGGTTTAACGCCGAATCCGTAGTTTGGTCCATGTGTAAATCTCGCGAAGTAGTGATTCCTAAACTTTGGGGGCACGCTTCTAACATCATCCCAGTATCGTCAGCCACGATCCACTTTCCCGGAAGTTTTTGAGCAATCCAGTTGGCCTTGGTAAGTGCATTTTCATAATAACTTGTGGTGCCTTCCGCCGGAAAGTCAACTCGCCCTATCAGAGACTGGTAAGAAATTGCCTGCTGCCCAAACCATTCAAAAATCTGAATCAGTTCCCTAGTTTTATTTTTATTATTGGAAGCAATTATGAAGTTAGTTGGCATTGGAAACATTCGGTACCTCCAGATCCTTGATCAAATAAAACGAACCGGTAACTACAATGGTCGTATCTGCATCAGCTAATGTCAAAGCCTGTTGCAAAGCGGTATGTAGGTTCCGATAACTACCCCCGACTTTATTGCCTAACATGCTCTGAATCGTTGTCGGACGTAGTGCTCGGGATGGATTGTCTGGTTGAACCGCAAAAATCCGATCGGCCGTTTTAGCATACAAGTGCAACATTCCTGAGTAATCTTTGTCTTTTAAGAACCCTAAAATAAAAAATAATTTGTGATTGGCGTTCAAATTGGATAATCCCTTAATCAGGGCTTGAGTGCCGTCCACGTTATGAGCCCCGTCTAAAATAACCAACGGATTCCGTTGCAAAACTTGAAATCTACCCGGAATCTGAATTTGCTGCATCATTTCTATTAGTGGTTGCCAATCGTTAATTACTTGCTGATTAAACAGCCATTCGTAAACCGTTACCACGGTCGTTAAATTATCAATCTGGTAATCGCCCAGCAATTTAAACGCCGTTTCTGCAATGGTAGTGGTCTTGGTATGAATATTGACTTTGAAACCAGTTACCGCACGGTTAATCACTTGAATTGTTCCCGGAGCTGCTTGGGTTACTGAGGTAGCACGTTTTTGGGCTGCCACTTTCTCAAGGGTTACGCGTACCTGCTGGGTTTGTTTGGGAGCGATAAAGACTGGCGCACCTTTTTTGATAATTCCCGCCTTATTTTGCGCAATTTGTTCTAGGGTATCACCTAAAATTTGTACGTGGTCGTAATCAATGTGGGTGAAAACGACCGCTGCGGGATGTTCAATAATGTTGGTTGCGTCATTTGCACCGCCGAGTCCTGCTTCGATAATTGCCCACTCCACACCATTTTCAGCAAAATATTCCAACATAATCAACGTAAACCATTCAAAGATTGAAATACTTGCCGGTGTGATAGTTTGGGGAAGTTTTTGCGTGATTTTTTTGTATAAAGCCACAAAAGCTTCTTTTTCAATCATCGAGCCGTTAATTTGAATTTGTTCGCGTTGGTCAATCATTGCCGGGCTTGAAAAATGACCCACGCGGTAGCCCGCGTTTTCGAGGCTTTTTGCAAGCATGGCGCCTGTAGACCCCTTCCCATTGGTCCCCGCTAAGTGGATGATTCGATAATTTAAGTCGGGATGTCCTAGGGCTGCGAGGACTGTTTTTAGCAACGGGACGCGCTCTTGGTAACTAACCAGCATATTATGATTTAGCTTTTGAATTAAGTCTTCATAAGTCATTTTAGGCATTTTGTTGTCCGACCTGTTGGAAAAAGTTAGCCCGTAAGGCTTGGTCATTTTTAAATACCCCGGTCATTTTTGAAGTATAGGTAAACAAGTTTGATTGGTTAATGCCACGCATTTCCATACATAAATGCCGTGCTGACACGGTGACTGCGACCCCTTGAGGATCTAAAATCTTAGTTAATTCGCTGCTGATTTGGGTAGTTACTTTTTCTTGCATGCCGGGCCGTTTAACAACAAAGTCAACTAACCGGGGGATTTTGCTAATGCCAATGACCTTACCATCCTTAGGGACGTAAGCGACGTCGACGTTACCAAAAAACGGTAACAGATGGTGCTCACATACCGAATAAAACGGAATCTTTTGAACTAAAACCATTTCGGGCTCTTCGTCTACGTGGAAGATCTTATAATCGGTAAAATCGGTCGCCTGGTGGTTTAGCCCCGCAAAAAGCTCTGCATAAGCTTTTGCCACTCTTTTAGGCGTTTCCACCAAGCCTTCTCGTTGGGGGTCTTCTCCAATCCCTTCTAATAAATCACTAACTGCTTTTTCAATTTTGGGTAGGTTCAATATCTTCACTTCCTGAATTATATATTCTGACCATATTATTGTCCGGCGTTACGTCAAGCAAAGCTTGGATTGTCCGGTGAAGTTCCGGGTCATCCTGACTGACTTCTAACATTGGAATTAAAACAAATCGCCGGTTAGGGATTTCCGGGTGGGGAATCGTCAATTCTGGAGAGGATATATGGTCGTTATTGAAAAATAAAATATCTAAGTCGATCGTCCTCGGTCCCCAGTGGATAATCCTTTTACGCTTTAAAGCCTTTTCAATGGCGTGTAAATCATTTAGTAGTTCGACAGCACTCTTAGGGGTCTTGATCCGGATTGCCATGTTAAGAAAGTCATCTTGTTTGACACCACCCACTGGTTCAGTTTCATAAATATGGGAAAGTCGGCTAACCTGGGCTACTTGTTTTAACTTCTCAATTGCTAACCTTAAATTGTTTTCACGATCCCCTAAGTTGCTGCCAATACTTAAATAAGCAGTATTAACCATTTTGCTGACCACTCACTTCTATTTCTACGTTATCAAAATGCCCGTTAATGGGAACACTATATTTTCTAATTTTCAACCGCACGGCCTGAAGACTGGGGTACTCACGTAAAATCAATCTTAATAGATGATTAGCCACACTTTCAATCAGGTCGTAGTTATGCGTTGAAACAAATTCTTCAATCGTTTTATAAACCGCCGAATAGCTAACCGTTTCGGTTAAATCGTCGTGTTTAACCCGTTCTTCAATTGGATAAGTTAGCTCGGCATCAATCTCGATTTTTTGTCCTAGCTTCTTTTCTTCCGGTAAAACACCGTTGTAAGTATAAAACTGCATGTTGTTAATTCTAATCTTCCCCAACAAAACTCACATCCAATCTTCGTTAATAGCTATAATGATACCATTAAAAATAGGCCCTAAAAACTATGTTGCCTTCTGGGGATGCTGTGGCTAAAAATTTAAGTTAATGATTTTCTCCTTATCAAGGGACCAGCATATACGTTTTATTAGTTAACGCTCTAAAGAAAGTGGCAGATGAAGATGTTAGTTCAATAAATCATTTAAAATACCTACTAAAAACCTTTTTAGCGGTAGCTTATATAAGCAAATTTTAATTAATCGGGCATATTCCAACCGTATAAATTAAAAAAGTATCCGCAAAATTAGATTTTAGTTCACGAAAGATTAAAATTTAATTACATACATTCTATTGACTTTTTTTTCTGCTACAATTATACTCATATTTAATTTATTTTTATTCATAAAAGGAAAAGTTAGGAGAAGATATTCAATATGGGTGAACAAAAGAAAAAACTATCGCTCGGCGCTTTAGTTTTAATGATATTTACCACTATCTTTGGATTTGGTAATACCCCCACTGCTTTCCAGCAAATGGGATACGGAGCAATTTTTTGGTACATTTTAGGTGCAATTTTATTCTTTATTCCCGCTGGCTTAATGTTTGCGGAATACGGGGCTACGTTTAAGGAAGCTAAGGGGGGCCTTTACTCTTGGTTGGAACAATCAATTGGTGAAAAATGGGCCTTCATCGCCACGTTTATGTGGTTAGCTTCTTGGATTATTTGGATGGTAATGATTGCGCAAAAGATTTGGATCACCTTGGCAACCATTATCTCAGGTCATGATACTACTGGCAGCTGGTCACTATTTGGGATGAATTCGACCATGACAATTGGGTTGCTTGCCATTCTATGGGTAGTGTTTGTAACTTGGGCTGCTTCTCGGGGAATTAATACCTTAGCAAAGGTTTCCTCATTAGGTGGTTTAGCCGTAATGGCAATGAACGTAATCTTACTATTAGCTAGTGTGTTCATTTTAATCGCTAACCACGGTCACTTGGCGCAACCAATTAACCACTTGAGTGATTTTGCAACATCGCCAAGCGTTCAATTCCAGAACCCCATCGCGATGATTTCCTTCGTAATTTACGCGATCTTTGCTTACGGTGGTTTGGAATCTATGGGTGGAATTACTGATAGTTTGGATAAGCCTGAAAAAACCTTCCCTAAGGGCGTTATGATTGGTGGAATCGTTATTGCGGTTGGCTACTCATTTGCAATCTTCCTCTGGGGTGTTTCAGCAAACTGGCATACCGTAATTTTGGAACAAAAAGCTAACTTAGGTAACATTACATACGTAATGATGCAGAACTTAGGTTTAGAATTAGGTAAGGCAATGGGCTTGAGTAGCTCGGGTGCAGTTGCCTTAGGAACGGCGTTCTCAAGATTCTCTGGTTTAGGTATGTTGTTAGCTTACGTTGGTTCGTTCTTCGTTTTAAGCTACTCTCCATTAAAATCATTTATCTTAGGTTCACCTAAAGAATTGTGGCCAAAGAAAATGACTGAACTAAATAAAAACGGAATGCCTGCTAACTCAATGTGGTTACAAGCAATCGTGGTTAGTGTATTTATCGCAGGAATTTCTATTCTAGCTTCCATTACCCATAAAGAAGCAACCTTCTTCTACAATGTGTTGACTTCAATGAGTAACGTTTCTACTACTTTGCCATACATTTTCTTAGTAGGAGCATTCCCATTCTTCAAGGCTAAAAAAGACCTTGACCGGCCGTTTGAAGTTTACCGTAGTCGGCCTTGGATGTTAACCATCGTCACGGTCGTACTGATTACCGTCGGCGTCGGAATTGTCTTTACCGCAATTTCACCATTCATTTCCGGAGACTTGTTTACCGGATTATGGACGGTGGCTGGACCACTATTCTTCGGTCTAATTGCTTGGGCATTCTTGGTTAGACGTGAAAAGAATAAGAACATTTAATAAATAAAAATCGTAAGTTCAAGCATTTGCTTGAAACTTACGATTTTTTTTGTTGACCATTTTTATTGCCAGTGGGTTTGTTTAAATTGACTTCGCCCACCAGCTTCTTCAATTTGGTATCTCCAAGGGTTCTTCTTGTAAAATTGTTGATGTTCTTCTTCTGCTGGATAAAATGGCTGTGCATCTTCAATTTTAGTTACGATTGGTTCATCAAACCTACCTGATTCCGCAAGTGCTTTGCGGGAGGCCAACGCAATTTGACGCTGTTCTTCACTGTTAACGAAAATTACCGGACGGTAGCTATCTCCCCGATCTTGGAACTGTCCCATGGCATCCGTAGGGTCAGTCTGTTGCCAATAAATTTCCACTAATTGTCGGTAGGAAATAATTTCTGGATCGAAAGTGATTTGTACTGCTTCCGTATGGCCCGTGGTATGGGATGCTACCTGTTCATACGTAGGGTTTGGTACGTGTCCGCCAGTATAGCCAGAAACTACGCGCAAAATCCCAGGCTGAGTTTCAAATGGTTCAACCATGCACCAGAAGCAACCGCCCGCAAAAATAGCCGTTGATGTCATAAATTACCCTTCTTTATCAAAAATTTTTTTCAAATAACCTAGCTGATGCTGCTCTAACTCATCATACGGGATAAACTTCAGGGCAGCCGAATTGATACAATAGCGCGTCCCACCGGTTTCTGCGGGACCGTCGAGGAATACGTGACCTAAATGCGAATCGGCTTCCTTGCTACGCACTTCCACCCGCTCCATTCCCCAGGATCGGTCCCGGTGTTCGACAACTAATTGAGGGTCGATTGGTTGACTAAAAGCTGGCCAACCACAGTGGGCGTCATATTTGGTGGTAGAACTAAATAACGGTTCTCCACTGACCACGTCGACGTAAATACCCTTTTCATAGAAATTATCGTATTTCCCGCTAAAAGGGCGTTCAGTAGCTGATTCTTGTGTTACTGCATATTCTTCAGGGCTAAGTTTTTCCTTTAACTCTGCTTTAGAAAGTTTTTTCTTTGCCATTTGCAGTTCTCCTAACCACTAAAATGAATATAAATACATAATTATGAGTAAATTTGCCTAATTAAGCCCCTAAATATACAAATTGAACATTAAGAACAAATTAAACCATCACCCATTGTGGCTACATTATAGACTGAAGCTTCCAAAAAGCAAATAATTTGGCTTGGCTAGGACGAGGCTAGTCAAATGCGGCTTACTTGGTAGAACCGGAACTCTTTTTGATTAAGCGGGCAATGTTTTCAGCAACTTGAGCAACGTCGTGGGGTCCGGTTGCTAAGGCCTCTCGTAATGTTTTAACTCCGGATACGCTGGTAAAGATTGCGTCGATTGCGTTATCCGCGTAAAGCTCGTCAATTCCCTTACCAACGTTACCAGCAATTACAATTACGGGTGCCTGAGGGGCAACTGTCTTAGTCGTCAACGCCACCCCATAGGGAGTTTTGCCATACTTAGTTTGAAAATCAATTCCACCTTCACCAGTAAATACGTAATCGGCGTTTTGGGCCTTGTCTTTCAAACCACTGTATTTAATTACTAAATCAATTCCCTTTTGCATATCGGCGTTGGTAAAAGCAATTAAACCAGCTCCCAAACCACCCGCAGCACCAGTACCTGGGCGGTTAGCCAAGTCGATACCTAAATCACGTTGCAAAATTTTTGCGTAGTGCGTAAGATTTTGATCCAAGAGCTTAACCATCTCAGGAGTAGCCCCTTTTTGCGGACCAAAAACGGCGGAGGCTCCTTTTTCACCAACTAAGGGATTAGTTACGTCGGAAGCGATGATGATTTCCGTTTTTTTAATTCGGGAATCCATTGCGGCGGTCTTAATTTGGTTAAGCCGGTTTAGATTCCCCCCGCCTAACGGGATGGATTTTCCGTTTTTATCTAGTAATTTAGCACCGAGTGCCTGCGCCATTCCGGCTCCGCCGTCGTTAGTTGCACTGCCACCAATCCCAATAATCAAACGTTCAATGCCTTGGTCTAACGCTTTTAAAATTAACTCTCCGGTTCCAAAAGTGGTTGTCTTTAACGGATTGCGGGTCGCGCGAGTAACGTACTGAATCCCACTTGCTTGGGACATTTCGATTACCGCGGTACGACGGTCACCTAAAATACCATAAGTTGCGTTTACCGGCGTACCAAGTGGGCCAGTGACTTGAGCAGTTAATAAACGGCCGTTAGTCGCGTCCACTAAAGATTGCACGGTCCCTTCACCACCATCGGCCATGGGAACCAGCGTGTAAGCAGCTTCTGGGAAAACGCGCTGAAGCCCCTTTTTAATGGCTTTAGCAGCTTGCTTAGCTGTCATACCATTTTTAAATGAATCGGGTGCAATTACAAATTTCATTATTTTACTCCTTTGTTAAAAGAATCCGTACATTACGGTTGCGACAATGGTCATTGATAGTCCCACTAGGGTTTCGTAAATAATTGAACGAGAACGTTCCTTAATTTCCATATGCATGGCGTTGGCCGTAACGTGGAAATAATTGCCGTGTGGTAAGTGGTCGATTACCGTTGCTCCGGTATGTACCATTGCTGCGGCAGCTAACGGGCTTACCCCAAAACCTAAGATAGCTTTGCTAAAGGAACCGGTCGCGAGGATAACCCCGGTCGATGTTGAAGCAGTTGCCGCCGCCATTAAGATTCCGGCTAACGGCGCCAAGAAAATTCCGGAAACGTGGCTAATTTTGATTAAATCAATGATTTTATTTGGCAAACTAGAGGTGGTAATCAAGGCTCCAACCATTCCAGCACCAATTAAAATCATGACTACATCGGTCATTCGGGCAATTCCAGATTGGGCATAGGCTTTTAACTGGCTGCCTTTCCGCATTGCTAAGGTACCCACTACGGCAGCAAACGGAAGCACGTAGGTAGCATCTAAATTCAAACTAGCTAAACCATGAATATGTAAAAGTGAGCTTAACGGATTTAGCAGTAACAACACGATTGCTAAGATAGGAGTTACCAGTGCCGTGGTTAAGGATGGTAACTCTGCAGGTTGTTTAGGTTTGGTTAAATTTGCAATGTCAGTATCCAAAACGGCACTTCCCCGATGTTTCAAAAAGGAGGCCACTAAAACAGCCACAATTAATCCCACCACGCTGGGAATAAAATCGGCAATCATGATTTGACTTAGATTAATGCCAAATCCTTTTGCAGCAGCAATTGAATTTGGGTTAGGCGAAATAATATTTCCGGCTTTGCCACCTCCGGAAAGGGCAACGAGGAGGGCTAATTTCGAGATGTGCATGCGCTGACCAACTTCGAGTGCAATCGGTGCAACGATTAAGACGGCAACCGGGATAAAAACCCCTACTCCCGTAATCACCATTGTTGCTAACGCTAAACTAAATAACGCTAATTGATCGCCCAATTTGTTAACAATGGTCTTAGCGATCACGTCAGCTGCGCCAGATTCCATCATCACCCCGGCAAGCATTCCGGCAGCAATCACCCGTAGAACAGTTCCCATCACGCTTTGTGAACCTTGAATGAGTACGTCGAGCGTCTGACTAAGCCCAGCTCCGCCTAATAGACATCCTAAAATCGCTCCTAACATTAACGAATAAACAGGGTTTAATTTCCGTAAAATAAGAATAATGGCAGCGGCTAACCCCACTAGCGCTGCCCACCATGGTAATAAGTGCATAAAATGCTCCTTTCTTGTCAACTAATTCACATAATATTATACAGCTAATCACAAAGTAAAATAACCTCCTTTTTAAAAGTAAGCGCTTAACTAATGAAATAATATTTTTTAGCAAAAAATGGTCCCGCGGCCCCTCTAAAACACATTTTTGTGAATTCGAGGTCGCCCGGAACCATTTTCGTTATATTTTAAATAGACTCTTCTGTAAAGCGATGCCAATAATTAGCTAAATACTGGGTCGTCAAACTTTGGGGGCTTTTAATTAAATCTTTTGGTGCTCCCGTAGCAACGATTCTCCCGCCATTTTGTCCCCCGGTAGGTCCTAGATCAACTAGATAATCTGCGTTTACCATCAGATCAAGATCATGAGTAATTACAATAATGGTTGCCTGTCGATCAATTAGACGCTGCATGACTTGTAAAAGTACGCGGACATCTAACGGGTGTAAGCCGATGGTTGGTTCGTCAAAAACAAATAGGGTGTTGGCTTGTTGCTGATTAAGATGCTTTACCAATTTTAAGCGTTGCGCTTCCCCGCCCGATAAGCTAGGGGTGTTTTCACCCAAATGCAAGTAACCTAACCCAACTTCAATTAAATTTTGGAGGTCTTGTTGAATTTTAGGTACGTCTTTAAAGACGTCTATTGCAGATTTTACATCTAGGTTCAAAACATCGACAATGGATAAGTTGTGCCATTTGATTTGTTGGATTTCAGGATTATACCGCTCTCCATGACAAGTTGGACACACTTGTTGCATATCCGGTAGGAATTGAATATCTAGCGTAATACTCCCCGTTCCGCCACAAGTTGGACAGGCACCCTGTTTGTTGTTGTAAGAGAAGTAACTTGCCGTGTACTTCCGTTTCTTCGCTGCGGGTTGGCTAGCGTATAGCTTCCGAAGGTTGTTCATAATATTAGTGTACGTAGCCACTGTCGACCGTACGCTTTTACCAATCGGTTCAGCATTGACGCTGACCACCTTTTTAAGTGGCGTCTTAAGTTGAGCAACTTGCTTTGGCAATTGCTGTTTTTTAGCTTGTGCTGTAATAGCGGATACTAAGCTATCCAATATCAAGCTAGTTTTGCCCGCTCCGGAAAATCCGGTAACCGTGGTGAGTCGGTTAACGGGGATGTGGGCCCGCACTTTTCGCAGATTATAGTAGTTCTTTACGGTAAAATCAATTAACTCAGCGGACTCGCGCTTATTTATTTTACGGACGTGAATTTTTGCCGTTCCTTTGAGATAAGGACCGATTAGGGAATCGGGATTTGCGGCTAGCTGAGCTGGCGTTCCCTGATTTAAAACGTAACCACCTTCCCTACCGGAACCAGGTCCGATTTCAATAATTTGGTCAGCAGCGCGAATGACGGCGAGATTGTGGTCAACTACCACCAGTGAATTTCCTTGATCAACTAACTCGCGAAAAACCTTTAACAGTCCGCTGACGTTGTCCGGATGCAACCCGATGGAAGGTTCGTCAAGCACGTATAAAACTCCGGTAGTTTTCGTACGTAGGGTTCGGGCTAATTGAATCCGTTGCAATTCCCCAGTTGAAAGGCTATTCCCATTTCTGGAAAGGGTTAGATAATCTAAGCCAAGATCCAATAAGGGCCGTAAGTTATGGCTAAATTCCGCAAATAAACTATCCGCCATCTTTTGCATATCCTCCGGAAGTTCGGCAAGAACCCTTTCCATCCAGACGTTTAGGTCGCCAAGCGCGAGGTCCGAAACTTCCGCAATATTTTTCTCGCCGGCCGTTTGCTTCATTAACTCCGGTTTGAGACGGCTTCCATGACAAACGGGACAAGTTGAATAGTTAAAGAATTGACTGATTCGGGCCTGTGCCCGTTCACTTTTACTTGTTTTTGCTGATTCAAGCACGGCTTGATGGGCATTTTCGTATAGTGCATTAAAATCGTGGAAAACTCGACCAGTTCCCGAATGAAAGTCCATCCGGTATTTTTTCTGCGGGCCGTTTAGGATAAAGTCCTTTTCCTTAGGGGTTAATTCTTTGTAAGGTACGTTAATTCGCACCCCGGCCTGTTCGGCGACCTTGGGCATAAAATTTCGACCAGGAAGATGCCAAGATGCGACTGCGCCATCAGCAACGCTAAGGTTAGGGTCTCCAATTAACTTATCTTCGTCTAGCTGGCGTACTCTTCCGGTTCCTTGGCAACGCTCGCAAGCTCCCTCACTATTAAAGGAGAACTGTTCCGCGCTGGGAACGTAAAAGGCAACCCCACAGACGGGACAGGTGATTCTTCCCATTGCATCACCACTTTCACTCATTGCTTGGGCAATCGCTAAGCTAGGTTTTACTCGGTGACCATTGGGGCAAACGGGCGAACCTAAACGAGAAAAAATTAACCGGATTACGTTTAAAGTTTCGCTCATCGTCCCGACCGTCGCCCTTTCGGATGGAACGCTCGGTCGCTGACGAAGCGCCAAGGCAGACGGGATGTGTTCCACACTAGTGACGTCCGCTTGTGAACCTAACTTAATCCGTCTCCTTGTATAGGTCGACAGGGCTTCCAAGTACCTTCGAGAACCTTCTTCGTAGAGAATTCCCATAGCTAACGAGCTCTTCCCGGATCCGGAAAGGCCCGAAATCGCGACAAATTGGTGTAAAGGAATGTCTACATCGATATTTTTTAAATTATGAACCCGTCCTCCCCGAACATTAATTTGGGTTGGTAAGACTGCTTGATTTTCCATTACTGCTTATGGATCTCCTTTCAAATACAACACCTTCATTATATCTAAAATTAGCACTTATCCAAAGTAAGCCCACTTTATTACAGGAAAGAAAAACCAGCAATAAATCTTTATTGCGTCATTAAAAACAGGCCCCGAAATTAAATTTCGGGGCCTGTTTAATAATTTTTGCTATTAATGCTTATTCGAAAGCCTTCATGAGTGGTGGTACCACTTGCTTCTTCCGGGATACAACGCCAGGAAGGTCGGCAGTGTTATGGTCACTTAACTTAACGTCAAAGGCCTTTTCAACCATTTCCTTAGGTTCGCCAACTACTAATAGACGTGAATCGCTTGTCAAAATGTTAGTTGCCAAAAGTAAGAACATGTCGTAACCGTTCTTTTGGTTTTCGTCTTCCATTGTCTTAACTAAGGCAGCTTCACGAGCGAATACGTCGTCTAAATCAACGGTGTTTACTTGACCAATACGAACTTTTTTACCGCCCATGTCGAAGCTCTTTGCATCGCCATCAACTAGTTCAAGTTCACTCTTACTTGATAAGTCAGTACCTGCTTTTAGCATTGCCAAACCGTACTCTTCAACATTAACGTCCGCAATCTTAGCTAAGGTTTCTACAGCCTTCCGGTCGTCATCCGTAGTGGTTGGTGACTTAAGTAAAAGCGTATCGGAAATAATTGCTGAAAGCATTAGTCCCGCAATCTTAGCTGGAATTTCAATCCCCGCTTCTTTGAACATCTTGGTTAAGATGGTGCTTGTGCAACCCACTGGTTCAGCACGGTAGAAAAGTGGTTGAGCAGTTTCAAAGTTAGCAATCCGGTGATGGTCAACTACGGCCGTTACCGTAACTTGATCTACATCTTGGGCACTTTGTTGCTTTTCGTTGTGGTCAACCAACATTACGGAGTCCACTTCGTTAGCCACGGTTTCAACTACCCGAGGAGCTGGTTCGTTAAAGTGATTTAAAACGTATTCCGTTTCTGGATTAGGGTTACCTAATGCAACGGCTTCAACGTCCTTTACGCCCATTTGAGTTTGGTAATATGCAAACGCCTTTGCCGCAACAATGGCATCTGTATCCGGGTTAGAATGTCCAAAAATAAGTTGTTTAGTCATTATCTGAATGCTCCTTTAATCTATTATTAGTTATCTCTTCTAATCTTTCAGTATACCCTTTTTTGGCTAAGTATGCTTCAAATTCATTTAAAAAGCTTTCGATCCGGGGAATGCTATCTTTATCCCTTCTAAAGACGAAATCTAAATCAAACGAAATCACTGGATCTAACTTAGCCGTAAAGACTCCCTTCTTCCGGGGGTGGGCCATTACGTATGATTCTGGCAATGCAGTTACAACGTCGGTTGCGTTAACAAAGTGCCGAATCTGATCCGGGGTGGTAAAACAAGCGACACTGTGCGGACGGTTGACGAGGGCGTTCTTGTACGCCTCTTTAATTACCCCGTCTAAATAGAATTCTTCGGGGTAAGTTACCCAATTATAGTTGATAGTTTTTTGCAGTTTGATCCGCTTTTGGCGCGCGATTTTTTCATCATGATGAATAAAAACTAAACTTTCGCTCGTGATTTTCCGCGATTGATATGGCTTCCAGTTTTTAATGCTGTCATCTGGCAAATACATAATTGCTAGATCCACTTTGTTATTTTCTAGATTTTCCCAAATTTCTTTTCTAGTCAACATGTGGACAATAATCTTAATGCCGGGTTCTTTTTTGTAATAGTGTGCAATAAAGTCTTCGAAAATTTGGGTTTCAATCGACGACAGAATTCCAATTGAAATCTCACCTTGGCTAGCGTTTGACGACTGTTGAATTTCATCAGTCGCATTGTTCAAAACGCGGTTAATTTCGTGACTAGCACTTAACATGGTATATCCCGCATCGGTAAGCCGTAATTTTTTCCCTACTGAGTAAAATAACGGTGCCCCAATGGTGTGCTCTAGCTTTTTAATTTGCTGGGTTAGCGCCGGCTGCGTAATTCCAAGAATTTGCGCAGCTTGCGTGTAGTTCATCGTATCTGAAAGTTGCAAAAAATATGTCAACGCTTTTGAAGAAAAGATCTTTTCTTGTTTAGTCCGCATGTTCGTACACCTCGAGTTTCATTAAGCTTAATCGTCTAATAATCATTATAATTAAGTTTAATATTACTCCCTATAAAGAGCAAGGGGTAATCGCTTTATTTCGCTTCGTTGACTGCTGGATCCAATGTTTTCAAGCGCATTGAAAGCGGATAACCCTCGGAGTCAATATCAATCACAAAACTACCGTTGGAATAGCGTTCGTTTAGTGGATGTTCCATCGGTAGAATGTCATGAACTAACCCACGGGAAGTCAACACCTCAAAGGCTTGATGTTCGTTAACTACCTCGATATCGACCACCCGGTGAGGATCTTTCTTAAGTTCACGTAAAATTTGTACTCCTCGACGGGCCCGGCTCGTTACGCTGATTTCGCTTACCTTCATTCGTTTGAAGGATCCCCGGTTAGTAATTAAACCAATTTGATCATTCTCATTAACCAAAACGAAGTTGGCCACTTGGTCATCCCGCAAATCCATTGATTTAACCCCGGCAGCTCGTGGTCCTACGGTCGGAATTTCAACTAAATCGTATCTTAAACCGTATCCGTGTTCACTTGCCAATAGGATGGTCGCTGGTGTCGCTTTTGGATCCACTTGGACAACGTTAACCACTTTAGCATCTGAACTCTTTAGTTTAGCGTAAGTAATGGCCTTTTTACGGTAAGTTCGCCCCGGTTTGAGGTCTTGCAAAGCGGTTTGCTTAATGTACCCATCGTCTGTTGCAATTAGGAAATTAATTGATTGAGCAAAGTTTTTAACGTCGTAAGCCTTTAAGATAATTTCATCATCTGCCAACCCAATCGTTTGAGAAACGTGCTCACCAGTATCCTTCCAACGCGCTTCGGTAATTTCGTATACCGGCCGGTAAATCAGGTTACCCTTGTTGGTAAACATTAATAGATGGTCTAACGTGCTCAATTCATGCTTAAATACCGGTTGATCGCCGTCTTTCAGCCCATCTTCATCAGCAGAAGCTTTGTAAGAACGTAAACTACTGCGTTTTAGATAACCGGCTTGACTGACCAACACCATTACCTGTTCTTCTGGTACGGTTACCGTGCGGTCAATCTTAATTTCTTCGATTTGATCTTGAATTTCTGATAAGCGTGGTGTGGCGTATTGTTTCTTAACTTTGCGCAGTTCTGCCGAAAGAACTCGCGATAATTTCGCCGGATCGTTGAGGATTTGGTTAAACTCAGCAATTGAATCGTTTAACTGTTGAGCTTCCGTCTTCAATTCCGTCACGTCGGTATTGGTTAAGCGATAAAGTTGTAAGGAAACGATAGATTCGGCTTGCTTTTCACTAAAATCAAACCGTTCCACTAAGTTATGCTTAGCATCCTTCTTGTCTTTGCTGCCTCGGATAGTTTTAATTACTTGGTCCAGAATTGAAAGGGCCTTAATTAAACCATCAACGATGTGTAGCCGTGCTTCCGCTTTTTGTAAATTAAATTGCGTCCGCTTGGTAATCACTTCTTTTTGAAAGTCCACGTAAGCTTGAATAATGGGTTTAAGTCCCATTCGTTCCGGACGCAAGTTATTAATGGCCACCATGTTAAAGTTGTACGAAACCTGTAAGTCGGTGTTCTTTAGGAGGTAATTAAGAACCCCTTGTGCATCGACGTCCTTTTTCAACTCAATGGCAATTGACAAACCTTCGCGATCAGATTCATCACGGACTTCAGCAATTCCGTCAATTTTCTTCATTACCCGAATTTCGTCAATTTTCTTAACCAACTGCGCCTTATTAACTTCGTAAGGAATTTCCGTAACCCGAATTTGCTGTTTGCTTCCCCGAAGTTGTTCAATAGTGGTACGGGAACGCACTACCACCCGGCCCCGACCGGTTTTATAAGCTTGTTTTAAGCCGTCACGTCCCTGGACAATTCCACCAGTGGGAAAATCGGGACCTTTAACAAATTCCATCAGTTTTTCTAACGAAGGATCCGGATGTTTGATGGTATATAAAACGGCGTCAATTACTTCCCCAATATTGTGTGGGGGGATTTCCGTTGCGTATCCAGCAGAGATCCCGGTTGCCCCGTTTACCAGTAGGTTTGGAAAACGTGCTGGTAAAACGGTTGGTTCGTATTCCGTATCATCGAAATTTAGCACCATGTCAACCGTGTCTTTGTCGATATCTTGAAGCATCTCTTCGGCAGCTTGGCTCAACCGCGCTTCGGTATACCGCATTGCAGCCGGAGGATCGTTATCAATTGAACCATTGTTACCATGCATTTCAATTAGCGGTACGCGCAACTTCCAGTCTTGACTCATGCGCACTAAGGCTTCGTAAATCGAACTATCACCATGCGGATGAAAATTACCCATTACGTTACCAACTGATTTAGCCGATTTACGAAAGGCTTTATCATGAGTGTTGCCATCTTTATTCATCGCAAAGAGGATGCGCCGTTGCACCGGCTTTAAGCCATCGCGAACGTCAGGCAACGCGCGTTCTTGGATGATATATTTAGAATACCGTCCAAAGCGGTCGCCCATAATATCTTCAAGTGCTAATTCTTGAATTTTTGATTGATTATCAGCCATTCGGATTCCCCTTTTACTCTTAGTTATTTTCTAAATCTAATTTTAGTTCTTCAAACGTTTCGTTTCCCTTTTCCTTGGGGGACGTTTGCTTAACGTCGTGTTCAGCCTTAACCGCCTCATTGTCTAGCAAACTGCCATCCTCTTCTAAGGTAAAGGAAACGTTGCTTTCAATCCATTTCCGGCGGGGTTCGACCTTATCACCCATCAACGTGGTTACCCGGCGTTCGGCTAAGGTATCATCATCAATCCGCACCCGTACCAAGGTTCGAGTTTCCGGATTCATGGTAGTTTCCCACAGCTGATCGGCGTTCATCTCACCAAGCCCCTTAAAGCGTTGCAGGGAAAAACCGCGGCCCATCTTTTTGCTAACTTCTTCAAGTTCCTCATCGGTCCACGCGTATTCAATTTTAGCCTTCTTATTGACGCCCTTCTGCAATTTGTAGAGGGGTGGCAAGGCAATGTAAATCTTGCCTGCGTCAATCATTGGGCGCATGTATTTATAAAAGAACGTTAATAATAACGTTTGAATGTGGGCTCCATCAGTATCGGCATCGGTCATGATAATGACTTTATCATAGTTGCTGTCTTCTACTTTGAATTCAGGACCCACGCCAGCGCCAATGGTGTAGATGATTGTATTGATCTCTTCATTTTTAACAATGTCTTGTAACTTGGCTTTTTCCGTATTTAAAACCTTACCACGTAACGGTAGAATGGCTTGGAACTTACGGTTACGTCCTTGTTTGGCACTGCCTCCCGCCGAGTCCCCTTCGACAAGGAACAATTCATTCTTTTTCGCGTTTTTAGATTGGGCTGGAGTTAGTTTTCCGGATAAAATCCGGTCTTGTTTTTTCCGCCGTTTTCCGGTCCGGGATTCGTCACGCGCTTTACGTGCCGCTACCCGGGCATCCCGGGCGTTAATGGCTTTACGGACTAACTGTTGGGCAAATTCCCCATTCTCCATCAGGAAGAACCCTAGTTGTTCGCTAACCACGGCTTCAACAATTGGACGGGCTTCCGGAGTTCCTAATTTTTCCTTGGTCTGTCCTTCAAATTCAAGCAGCTCTTCGGGAACCCGGATAGAGATCACTGCTGACAAACCTTCCCGAACGTCGGAGCCTTCCAAGTTTTTGTCTTTTTCCTTTAAGAGGCCGACTTTTCGGGCAAATTCGTTGAAGGCCTTGGTCCATCCCGAACGCATGCCGACTTCGTGGGTCCCACCATCTTTGGTCCGGACGTTATTAACGAACGATAACACGGTTTCAGAGTAACCGTCGTTGTATTGTCCAGCAATTTCGACTTCGATGCCGTGCTTAGAACCATCAAAATACATGATGTTGCCTAAAGTATCCTTATCTTCGTTAAGGTACTCAACAAATTCTTTAATTCCCTCTTCATAAAGGTACTCTTCGGTTTGTTCATGGCCCGCCCGCTCGTCAGTAAGGGTGATCTTAACTCCCTTCAATAAGAAGGCTGATTCACGTAGCCGAACCGCTAACGTATTAAAGTTAAAAACCGTCGTGGTAAAAATCGCTGGATCCGGTTTAAAAGTTACCGTAGTTCCATTCGATTCCTTAGTTTTTCCCACCTTTTTTAACGTTCCGACAGGATGACCGCCGTTCACAAAATTTTCTTCGTACTTCATCTTGTCGCGGACGATTTCGACCGTTAATTTTTCGGACAACGCGTTAACGACGCTTGCACCAACCCCGTGCAATCCACCGGAAGTCTTATAACCACCTTGACCGAACTTTCCTCCGGCATGTAAGACGGTAAAAATTACTTCGGCAGTGGGTTTGCCAGACTTATGCATCCCGACCGGCATTCCGCGCCCGTGGTCCACGACCGTAATACTGTTATCTGGGCGGATTGTGACATTAATTTCTTTTCCGTACCCAGCTAACGCTTCATCGACTGCATTATCAACAATTTCATAAACGAGATGATGTAATCCACGTCCATCGGTAGATCCGATGTACATTCCGGGACGCTTTCGAACGGCTTCAAGCCCTTCAAGCACCTGGATGGAAGAATCATCATATGTTGTTTTACTTGTTTTTGCCATTCACGTTACTCCTTTAAGGTCAGTACTATTATCATAACTTATTTTTATTCTGATGAAAACATTTCGATAAATGTTATAATACTGCATTGTGACTGAAATTTTATCACTCATAAAATCCGTGCTAAAATTTATTGAAACTTAAATTATTAATCAGAAAAGAGGAAGTCCCATGTTAAAAATTTTCATCATGTTGGTGATTGCCTACTTGTTAGGCTCGATTCCCTCGGGAGTGTTGGTCGCCAAACATTTTAACAAAGATTTACATAAAGAAGGTAGTGGAAACACCGGGACGACCAATACGTTCCGGGTTCTCGGCGTTAAACCTGGTTTACTAGTCTTGTTAATGGATCTTTTAAAAGGAACCTTAGCCACCCTACAGCCGATTGTCTTTCACGTCACCACGATTAATCCCCTTATTATTGGTCTCGCGGCCATTTTAGGGCACACTTTTTCGGTTTTCGATGAATTCCGGGGCGGAAAGGCAGTGGCCACCAGTGCGGGCATGCTGCTAGCGTATAATCCTAGCTATTTTATTACCGCTTGTTGCCTATTCGTCGGTTTCATTTACATTTCCAGCATGGTTAGCTTTTCGAGCATCGTTTCGGCAATCTTACTCGTTATTATTTCGTTTTTCTACCATGATTGGGTGCTTTCAGTAGTGGCCATTGGACTAACTAGTTTTATCATTTATCGCCACCGCTCCAACATTAAGCGCATTTTGAGCGGCAATGAAAATCTGGTTCCCTTTGGAATCTACTATCGCCTTAAGCACAAAGGCTAAACTAAAAACCCTTGAAACTTAAAATAGTTTCAGGGGTTTTAATTTTTAAAAGAATGAAATTGTAAATTCGTGGTTAAAGGTTGCTCCAGCAGCCAACCGGTTCATTCCTAGCTTTTCGTTCAATTCACCATTGAAATCAACGGTATCCGCAATTCCCCACCAAGGTTCCAAACAAATAAATTCACCTTCAGCAGGATATGGAGACCAAATTCCTAGATAAGGAGCATCCGCCACCGTCAAGGCCACCCCGTGGTCGTTAACGTCGTTTTCTAACATTACGGTTGTTGATCGTTGCTGCAAATCTAAGATTAAAGCGTCGTTAGCAAAAAGTTCATGGCTTAAGGCTAACGGCTGGGTAGCATCTAGATCCTGCAGGTGCTTGGGATCCGTGTACGGAGCTTGCAACGGAATTTGCTTAAATACCTGTTTAGGAGCAATCCGCATTTGACTTTCCGCCATCCCGATTCTTGGATCACCTAAGTTAAGATTAAATCCAGGGTGCCCGCCAATCGCAAACCAGAGGTCGTCCTCTGCAGCTGGATTACGTACTTCGTAACGTTCGGTTAACTCGTGATCCTGTAATTCAAAATGCAACCGTAATTCAAAATCGAACGGGAATTTTTCGCGCGTTTCCGCGGTGCTCTTTAATTCCATTACCACTTGGTCGGCACTTGCTGAAATCACCGTAAAGCGCATGTCTCGAGCAAACCCATGTTGCCCCATCGGATAACGCTTGCCGTTGACCTTAAATTGATCGTCTTTTAAGCGACCCACGAACGGAAAAAGAACGGGAGCGTGTCTTCCCCAGACTTGGGGATCAGCTTGCCAGATGTATTCAATTTGGTCGTCGTTAGACTTAACGCTGGTTAATTCCGCACCTAATTCATCAATTGTGACCGTTAAAAACTCATTTTTTAAAACTGCCGTCATAAAAGTTGCCTCCTACAAGATAAACTCGCTTAAGTCTTTGTTACCCGCGATGCTACCAATCTTACTATCAACGTATTTTTCGGTAATGGTTACTTCGCCCATTTCCATGGATGGTCCTTCAAAAAGGATGTCTTCCAATAGTTTTTCTAGAATGGTATGCAAACGCCGTGCACCAATGTTTTCCGTTTCGTGGTTAACTTGTTCAGCAATTTCGGCAATTCGTTCAATCGCTTCGATAGTGAAGGTAACTTTCACGTTATCCGTGCCAATTAAGGCAATGTATTGCTTAACCAATGCATTCTTTGGTTCGGTAAGGATCTTAACAAAGTCGTCCTTCGAAAGGTCGTTTAGTTCAACCCGAATTGGGAAACGGCCCTGCAATTCAGCAATTAAATCGCTAGGCTTACTTTCGTGAAACGCCCCCGAACCGATGAAGAGGATGTGGCTGGTGTCCACCAAACCATACTTAGTGTTAACTTGAGACCCTTCTACAATTGGTAAAATGTCTCGTTGCACACCTTGCCGGGACACGTCGCTAGAAGTGTTTTGTCCTGAACCAGTAATCTTATCAATTTCGTCAATGAAGATGATTCCGGTATTTTCCGCCCGTTGGATTGCATTATGGTATAAATCCCCATGGTTAACTAATTTGTCGGACTCTTCTTTAATTAGAATTTCACGAGCTTCCCGCACGGGTACCGTTCGACTAATTTTCTTCTTTGGCAAGAGCCCGCTCAACGATTCGTTAAGGTCGATGCCCATTTGATTCATCATGTTGTTATTATTATTTTGCTTAGGATCGTCCATTTCAATGGTGACCATCTCGTTTTCGAGGAGTCCCTTAGCTAACTTGCTTGCCGTGTCCATCCGCTTTTCCTTGATGTCATCCGGCACATTTTGTCCACTTGGTTGAAAATCAGTTGGTGTCTTTCCCTGTTGCATTTGCGTAAACATGTTCATCATGTTTTGGAAGTCTACCGCTGAATTTTGCTTAGGATCTTCTGGCACTGGTACAAGCAATTCGACAATGCGGTGATCCGCGTTTTTAGCTGCTTCCATCCGGACGTCCTTAAAGGCCCGTTCTTCTTCTAAATGCACGGCGTTTTCAACTAAGTCACGCACCATCGACTCGACGTCCCGTCCGACGTAACCAACTTCGGTAAACTTAGTTGCTTCGACCTTCACAAAGGGAGCGTTAACGATTTTGGCCAATCGCCGGGCAATTTCAGTTTTTCCGACCCCGGTTGGTCCAATCATTAGTAAGTTCTTTGGGGTGATGTCTTCTTGCATATCGGCAGAAAGCTGGAGCCGCCGGTAACGATTCCGTAAAGCAACCGCAACGGCACGCTTAGCTGATTTTTGACCAATTACAAATTCATCTAATTGGTTAACAATTTCTTGTGGGGTTAAGTTTTCTTTTAACATTGCTTAATCTTCCTCCTTGAAATCTAAAGCGATCACGTTATGGTTAGTAAAGATGTCGATGTCACCAGCAACGTTAATTGCGGTTTTAGCAATTTCTTTAGCGGTCATGTCTTTAGCATGTTGTTTTAGAGCCTTGGCCGCTGCCAAAGCAAAGTTACCACCCGAGCCAATGGCTAAGATACCATCATCTGGGGCAATCACTTCTCCACTCCCGGAAACCAAGTACATTTCCTTTTGGTCCATTACGATTAACATGGCTTCCAGCTTTTGTAATTGTTGGTCGCCCCGCCAAATTTTGGCCAATTCAACGGAAGCACGTTGTAAATTGCCACTATACTCGGATAATTTCTTTTCAAATTTTTCTTCCAGGTTGAAAGCATCGGCTACACTACCCGCAAATCCCACGATGACTTTTCCATCGTAAATTCTACGAACTTTTCGTGCAGTGCCTTTCATAATGAATTTTTCACCCATGGTAACTTGACCATCCCCGGCCATAGCGTTTTCTCCATTGTGATTAATGGCAATTATGGTTGTTGCGTCAAATTTTACTGGCATAATGTTCTCCTTAATTAAGACTTAGTCGAGCGTGGAAAGAATTTCCGGTAACTCTCTTGTAGTTTTTCTTTAGTAACGTGTGTATAAATTTGGGTTGTTGATAGGCTGGCGTGGCCTAAGAGCTCTTGAACAGTTCGAAGGTCTGCGCCATTGTTTAACATGGCGGTCGCAAAGCTATGCCGCAACATGTGGGGATGAATTTCGCCGGTCAAACTACTTTTTTTAATAATTTGATTTAAGACGTATTCAACCCCCGACGCGGTAATTGGCTGCCCGTAATGACTAACGAAGACGTACTGGTGCGTTTGATGGTATTTTGCCAGTAATGGTGTCCATTCATTTTGATGGTAGTCTTCTAGAGCATGCTTAGCATAGCGTCCAAAGGGCACGTAGCGTTCCTTGTTTCCCTTCCCTAAAACCAAGATGGTTTGCATAGAAAAGTCAATGTCCGTCCAACGCAAATTGGTGCACTCACTAACTCGCATTCCGGTACCGTAAAGCACCTCTAGCAAAGCAACGTCTCGCAAATGCAATGGTCCTTGTGCTTGGTAAACTGTATCAAAAAGCTGGTTCATTTCCTTTTCATAGAAGAAGCGTGGAAGGTGATCGGCATGTTTCTTTAATTGAACAAATTCAAAAGGATTTTTATCAATTACCTCATTTTTTATTAAAAAACGGTAAAAAGCACGTAAAGACGAAACTTTCCGTGAGATTGAGGTTCGTTTTAAATTTTGGTCAAAGAGGTAACTCATGAAGACGTTCGCGTCAAAACGATCCACCGCTAAAAGCTCCGGCTTATTTCCGGTAGTCTGAAGAAACTTTTGAAATTCCTGCAAGTCTTCCAGATAAGCTGTAACCGTTTTATCAGAATATTGCCGCTCCACGGTTAAATACCTTTTAAATTGCTCTATCCAGTCCATAAAAAAACCTCCAACAATTGACACTGTAGCAAATTGTGGAGGGAAACTCAATTTATTTATTGTTTTTTAAGCTATTTTTGAGGTTCTTCCTCATAGTCATGGTTTGGACAAACGATTTGTTTACCGCCCTTAATTTTCTTTTCAATTAAGAAGCTGTGACATACGGGGCATTCCCGCGCGATTGGTTTGTCCCACGAGACAAATTCACAATCTGGGTAACGCGAGCAACCGTAGAATACGCGTCCACGCTTGGATTTGCGTTCGATAATTTGTCCTTTATGGCATTGTGGGCAGGTTACCCCAATTTCCTTAACGATTGCTTGGGTGTTACGACAATCAGGGAACCGGCTACAAGCAAAGAATTTCCCGTAGCGCCCCATTTTAACCACCATTGGTGCCCCACAGATCTCACAGTTAAAGCCGGCTGGTTCGTCTTTAATTTGAATCTTTTCAATTTGTCCTTGAGCTTTTTCCAGCTCTTTAGCGAACGGCTTATAATACCGGTCAACTACCTTAATCCAGTTTTCCTTACCTTCTTCAATAGAGTCAAGATCCTTTTCTAAACCAGCGGTGAAGTCAATGTTAACGATGTCTGGGAAGAAGTCGTAAATAATTTCGTTGACGATTTCTCCTAGTTCCGTTGGTTCAAAGCGCCGAGAAACTAACTTGACGTAGTAGCGACGTTGGATCGTATCCAGGGTTGGTGCGTAGGTAGATGGCCGACCGACCCCGTTTTCTTCCAAAGCCTTAATCAAAGCAGCTTCAGTATAGCGGGCTGGTGGCTGGGTGAAGTGTTGGTTTGGATTATTATTAACCAACTTAACTTGGTCACCTTCGGCAAGGTTCGGCAAAACGTTATCCTTGTCCTTATTAGTTTTATATACTTTCGTGAATCCTTCAAACTTGGTCTTCGAACCGTTTGCTCGGTACTGAACATCGTTTTGTTCAATTGTAACGGTCATTGTATCGGAAACTTCGGGCGTCATTTGACTTGCGACAAACCGGGCCCAAATTAATTTGTAGAGTTTATATTGATCGTTGTTAAGGTACTCTTTAATTTGTTCAGGAGTCCGCTTGACCGAAGAAGGACGGATCGCTTCGTGGGCGTCTTGCGCTCCTTCCGGCATCTTCCCCTTCCGTGGCTTAGTAGCCGCGTATTCCGCGCCGTATTGGTCGTGAATGAATAAGGAAGTTTCGTGCTTAGCAACTTCTGAAATTCGGGTCGAGTCCGTCCGCATATAGGTGATCAACCCAACCGTTCCTTCTTTACCAATGTTAATTCCTTCATAAAGCTGTTGCGCAGTCATCATGGTTTTACGAGTCCGGAAATTAAGGGTTTTATTAGCCTCTTGTTGCATAGAACTCGTGGTAAACGCCGCTGCTGGGTACCGCTTCCGTTCACGCCGTTTAACTTCCGTAATGTCAAAGTCGCCTTTAGGGTCAATGTTCTTTAGGACTTCTTGAACCCTTTCGTTATTTGGCAGCTTCATCTTTTTGTGATGCATGCCATAAAAACTAGCCTTAAACTTTGAACGACCTTTTTTAAATTCGGAATCAATTGACCAGTACTCTTCAGGTTTAAAGGCGTTGATTTCCTTTTCCCGTTTGATGATTAAACTTAAGGCGATGGATTGTACCCGGCCCGCACTGAGGCCCTTTTTAACCTTTTGCCAAAGTAATGGTGAAATTGAATAACCTACCAACCGATCTAAAATTCGGCGCGCTTGTTGGGCATCAACTAAGGTTGTGTCAATGCTACGAGGGGTTTTAAAGGCGTTTTTAACCGCGTCTTTAGTAATTTCGTTAAATACCACCCGATTCTTATCTTTCGGATCTAATCCTAATAGGTAGGAAAGGTGCCACGCAATTGCTTCTCCTTCCCGGTCCGGGTCAGAAGCAAGGTAAACTTTTTTAGCCTTTTTGGCTTCTTTACGTAAATTTTTAATGGTGTCACCCTTACCGCGGATCGAAATGTAGTGGGGTTCGTAGTCGTTTTCAATATCGACTCCCATTTTACTTTTCGGTAAATCCCGGATGTGGCCTAAACTAGCCACGACTTTATAAGAGCGACCCAAGTATTTTTCAATGGTTTTTGCCTTAGAAGGTGATTCCACGATCACCAGGTTTTTTTTAGTAGTCGGCATTTGTTGCTCCTTTGCCTTGAATTAGAATTTATAGTCACCATGTTATTGCATTAGAATCTATATTGTCAAATAACGGGTACCACCCTAAACAATTGACGTAGTGTCTAATCGCCACTACTACAACGGTGCTAATCAAGTTTACATCTTAGCACGACTTTTTTAAAATGTATATTTATCTTTGTAAACCGACCTCTTCAAGAACATCATTTAAAGAGATTAATGGCCGCGCTCCCGCAGCAATTAGCTCGTTAGTTCCCCGGCTATTTTCGCTAAAAATACTTCCGGGCACCGCTAAAACGTTGCGGTTTTCCCCTAAAGCTAAGCTAGCAGTAATTAAACTGCCCGATTTTTGTTTAGCTTCAATAATACAGGTAGCCTGAGCTAAACCAGCAATAATTCGATTGCGTTCCACAAAGTGATGACGTAACGGACGTGCTCCCTGAGGGTACTCGCTAATTAATAGCCCAGTTTGTTGCACCTGGTCCTGTAAAATTGCGTTTTGCTTGGGATAAACAACGTCTAAGCCGTTGCCAATTACCGCAATTGTTTTCCCGGCTCCATCCACAGTAGCTTGGTGAGTCATCGCATCGACACCGCGCGCCAAACCGCTAACGGTAACCAGCTGGTGCTCAAGAAGCCCTGGCACCAGTTTTTTAACCGTCGCCATTCCGTATCGGGTCATGTTTCGCGCACCGACAATCGCAACCGTTCGCGGTTCTTGGAGTAAATCTAACCGGCCCCGGTAAAACAATACGGTCGGCGGACAATAAATCTCACGTAAAAGGTCGGGATATGCTGGATCCGCAATCGTTAGGATTCCCCCGTTTTGCTCATTTTCATGAATCTTACGCTTTAATTTTGCACTATGCAAACAGTTAACTAAATCACTTCGCTGTTCATCAGCAATTAACGGACTTGTTTGAACCCACTCAGTTAATGAAAATTCTGCTTGATTGTGGACTGCTTGATAAATTTGGGATTGCTTTTTAATACTAAAGTTAGTACCGATTTTAATGCGAATTAAAAAATCACGAAGTTCCATTCTTTCACCTCGAATGTACAGTACGTGATTTTAGTAAATAATATTTTATTGTCGGACAAATTCCGGAACCGGTTCAAAAGTCAACCGGTGTAGCGGGGTAACTCCCAACTCCCTTAAACCTTCCAAGTGCTGCTTGGTTCCGTAACCCACGTTTTGGTCGAAACCGTAGCCGGGGTAAATTTTATTGTACGAGCGCATGAGATGGTCCCGGTACACCTTAGCCACAATTGAAGCTGCCGCAATGCTAATACTCTTAGCATCCCCTTTATACATCACCGTCTTAGGGATGCTCGTAGGAACCTGAACTGCATCAATTAACAAGTGTTCCGGCGTTACGTTTAAATGGCTAATTGCGTCGTTCATCGCCGCTTTGGTGGCGTTCAAAATTCCCATTTGATCAATTTGCTGGTTAGAACGCACCCCGATACCAACGCTAACTGCTTCAGATAGAATTTGGGCGTACAGAGATTCCCTAAGTTTTAAGGACAACTGTTTGGAGTCGTTAACTTCTACCAAATCAAAACGGTCGTCTAAGACCACTGCCGCCGTCACCACTGGTCCAGCTAAACATCCGCGGCCTACTTCATCAATTCCAGCCACAAACTGCTTGCCGGACTGCCATAACTCATTTTCCAAGGAAAACCGCTTTTGAAAAGCGAGGCGTTGTTCAGCCACTTTTTGGAGCGCCTTTTCCTTTTGCCGTAATAGTTTTTGTACTCCGGCCCGGCTATCGTCAGCTAGAGCCAAAAAGTAAGGATCATTAACGTCTTGAACGGTTACTAAGCGTTCCTTAATTTCTTTAATCGTCGCCACGGTCGTTAAGCTCCTCCACAAAATCTAAGTTAAAACGACCCAGTTTGCCTTTTCGGGCATCCAATAGGATTCGTTGGCTAGCACGATCGTAGTCGTCTCGCATTCCTAACTTCTGGGTAATCAACAGCAAAAGTTCTGGCAACGGCTGGTCAAAGTCCTCATCCGTTAAATGGTACCTCTCCATTAAGCCACTGCGATACTTTTCGCCAAAAATTTGCAAGCCAAATAACGCCACGTCATCATTGGCGTATAAGTTGTCCTTAATTGCCCCCGTAAATGCTAACTTGCTGCCAACCGATTGGTCTTCAAACTTCGGCCATAAAATTCCGGGAGTATCTAATAGGTACAAACCTTGCCGTGATTTAAGCCACTGTTGTTTTTTAGTAACGCCAGGACGGTCCCCAGTAATGGCAACTTTTTTGTTAACCAGATGATTTAGTAAGGTCGATTTTCCTACATTAGGAATCCCGATACACATCGATTTAATCTCATTCTTCTTAATGCCCCGACTTTCCCAGTTTTCAAGCTTATCCGCTAGAATTGCGCGAGTATGTTTTAGGATAATTTTTTCCGTTGAAGGCTCTTTGGAATTCAACGCCACGGCATGTTCGCCGTTTTTGCGGAAGTACTCCAACCACCGTTGGGTCTCTTGGGGATCGGCTAGGTCCGCCTTGGTTAAAATTAACAAATGCGGCTTATCCTTAATAACCGACTCAATCATCGGATTGCGTGACGAAACCGGGATCCGCGCGTCAACCAGTTCAAAAACAACGTCAACGAGCTTTAACTTTTCCTCAACTTGCCGAATAGCTTTGGCCATGTGGCCCGGATACCATTGTATAATAGGCATATTCTCTAACTCCTTTTATATCAAGACTTTAAACACCTTGTTTGTTTTATTTTTTTAAAAATTGGGCAATCCGGTTTTAAACCGTTAAATTAGCCCGCTTAAACTTGCTGATTAGCATTGCTTAGATTAGCTAAACGTTATTGTATCAGCAACCTTTTACTACACTTAAAAACACTAATACGTTCACTGTATAATAGGTATATTTTCTAATCCCTTTTATATCAAGGTACTAAGCCCTATTTTTATTTAATTTCTTGGGAAATTGGGCAAAAATTGGGCAAATTTGTCTAAAAAAAATAAACTAACTCTTTAATGGATCCGTGAGTCATCGGATCGCTAATTATTTTTTTAGCATCAAGTACCTATGTTACCTAATTTATTGAAATTTTCAAATCCGAATACCCATTGGGGATGTATTAATTGAAATTGGGCAAAAATTGGGCAAACCTCAAATCTAGTAATCGCCAAATCAATTTTACCATCTTCAAAGCTGTTTGCTACCACATCTTGAGCATCCATATTGTTTCTAATAACGAGCATTGGGCAAATTAAGTAAGTCGAAAATAAGCTGTTTACACGATGTTCAATATTTAATTAGCGGTTAACTAATTTTTACTAGTCCTAAATAAATCAAAAAACAGAAATCAATTCCTCGACAATCTGATTTCTGTTTTTGTGTGCATCAAGTCTATTCATAAAGATTCATACATACACTAGGACAAACAAAAAGAGAACCGAAATCGTTCCCTTCACTCGTGAAATTGATTTTTCTATCCTAAGCGGTCTTTATTACCAAACTCATCCTTCATTGCCATACAAAACACGTAAACGGAAAAGAATAACATTACGAAAAATGATCCAACCACAAAATCTGCACTTTCCTTAAGTGGCGTAAACGTAGTCATTACTAACATTAATGAGTTAGCAATTATCCAAACAATATACAACTTTTTAGTTCTTTTCGTTAGATTTGCCTTTTTTAATTTCATGATGAATCACTCTCTTTACTTCATACATGCTAACTATTCCAATATTTCTTAATTCACAAAGCCCCTTTTAACAATTGTTATTGAAACTTCTATTAGGTTCAAATATTTGCTGAATTTCGACTTTTAAAATTTGTCTTTTATCCTATCCATACTTATATAGTACATTTTTGAATTAAAAACCGTTCCTACTTTTCCGCTTTAATTGTAATCTTTCTTCATGCGTTTGCAAGCGTTTTTTCAGCATGAACATAAGGCTTCGTATTTTAGAAAAAAACTTAACATTTAGTCAAATATGCTTTTTACAATAACTTTTAAGCCACTAAAAAGAATCCACATCTTATTTTTATTTATCAAACATTTTTGATTAACCATCGTCAATAATCAAGGATACACCCTTTATTTGAATAATAATGTTACTCCTGAAAAGAAAGTTCTATCTTAGTATTTTTTTAACGAGGTTATTAAACAGCGTAATAAACCTGTATTTAACACTGAGTAAGATATGCATATAATCAAAGTACATTTAAACCGCGTTCAACAGATGGAGATACTTTGAAACCTCAATCTTTTCTAATTGTTTGTACATTTTCTCTAATGAACATATTCGTGGATCCTTCACTACCATACTTAGACGTACTAAACTAGTTAGTTCAATTCCAACTTATCAAAACGATATATCTATTTTCCTAAATAACTGCATTGTCCTCGAATTAGAAAGAGGTCGCTTTTCAAATGCAGCGTACTACATTAAACAATTAAGAAGAATAGCCTCCAAATCCCCCAGAAAAATTTATGATTGCTTAATGTGTAATTTTTACCAAGTATTATTAAGTCGAGAATTGGGAATTGTTTCAAATGTTGATAGTACAATTCAACCTCTTGATAAATTAAGCTTTACCGAACATGCAAATGAATTGCGGAAATTTGCTAATGATGTTAAAAACTATAAATATACTTTAGTTTAGATAGATTAGTGAATTAGCTTATAGACGACTAGATCCGTAGTACTTAAGTATTACATATTTTTTGAATTTTACTCAAAACTAAAAAAGGAAACCAATCCGTCGTTAGACGAAGTGATTTCCTTAACAGGTTCTACTATTACCTGTACTTGGCAAAAAGCCAATATATGTATCAGCACTTTTTATTCAGAATAAATTTTTTTATGGTAATTAATACGAATTACCTTTCATTTAAATTTTCAACTATTTTAGCTAAAATTTTTCCTTCAAGGTTAGTTTTTTTGTACGTAGTTCTTGTAATTCTTTTGCTAGCCGAATTCCTTTTCTTAAATTAACCAGCATTGCTATTAAAAACAAAAAATCAAGAAAATTCACTAGCAAACTAAATCAACTTCCATATTAATCTCCTAATCTTGCAACTTTTCTAGAGTTTTTTCAAAATCTTTAATTGTCTTCTTTTCTTCCTCTATATTTGAACTTATCCGTTTGTCTATACTTATTGAACTAAATGTCAACAGTAATAAAAGAAAAATAGACGCACCAAGCAATAACATCTGCACTTACTAAACGCCTCCTTACGCGATGATATCAATATTTTAAAATGTAACTATACCATATCGAGTGTCGCTTTACCAAACAGGAGCCCATTAAACCAGAAGAATTTAATTCTGCATTCTTTTGCATTGTTTCAACCGCTTCTTGCGCCATGTCACTGAATTCAGTATTAAACGCTTCTGGTCCAACATTTTACACCAAAACACCTCTTAAATTAATTTGGCAAAACCGCCTTTGTAGCCTACTTTTAATTCACTAACTATCGGTTTTTTAATAGCTTCTGTCGTCATCCCTAACAGGCAAATCACCTAATTTGTGCTGCAATCCTTGATAATAATATTATTATCCGATGAAAGTATTTTATTAAAAAAGGAACCAATTCATCATCAGATAAAGTGGTTCCCTTAATTATTTTATAAAAATTAGTTTAAAAGAAAACGAAATTACGCTATTTTTTATTCTAATCTTTACGTTGTTTTTTCCATACTCTCACAACTCCAAGTAGGCTACTTATAAATATCAATATAACTCCGCTCAGCGTTGCAGTATTTTCCTTTTTTTCGCCAGTTTGTGGTAACTTGCTTTGTGTAAATTTTGTTTTTGCTGCTTTGCCTACTTCTCTCGGTTTGGTCAAAACAACTGGCTGAACAGTTTTAGATAGATTAGTTGAATTTGCCGTTGAATCTTCTATAACTAATTTATTTGAATTTGTTAGCTGATCCATCCTAGTTGATTTTCTTGGTTGAGTTGATTCAACTGTCCTAGTAGGATTTGTTAGCTTAGTCAATTTAACAGGTTTATCAGGGATGAATGTTTGAACTGTTTTGACTGGAAGTTTATTACTTTTATATACTACAGTAAACTCAAGGTCTTTACTGTCACCAGTTACCGTCTGGGCACCAATTCGTACTTGATCTGCCGTGTAACCTTTAATAACTGGACTGTCTACGGCCGCAAACGTTTGGGCTGCCGACCAAGCACCATAGGTTTTCACTCCCGTTACTGCATCAGTGGAAACTGTCCGGGTAAAGGTGACCGGTTTTGCTACATAATCTGGATGGGCCTGCTGGCCATCTGCGTATACGTAATGAACTTTTTCATTGATGGTTTTGCTTTCCGTCGTCACGACTGGCGCTTTCTTTTTATACACTACGGTGAACTCAAGGTCTTTACTGTCACCAGTTACCGTTTGGGCACCAATTCGTACTTGATCTGCCGTGTAACCTTTAATAGCTGGACTATCTACGGCTGCAAATGTTTGGGCTGCCGACCAAGCACCATAGGTTTTCACTCCTGTTACTGCATCAGTGGAAACTGTCCGGGTAAAGGTGACCGGTTTTGCTACATAATCTGGATGGGCCTGCTGGCCATCTGCGTATACGTAATGAACTTTTTCATTGATGGTTTTGCTTTCCGTCGTCACGACTGGCGCTTTCTTTTTATACACTACGGTGAACTCAAGGTCTTTACTGTCACCAGTTACCGTTTGGGCACCAATTCGTACTTGATCTGCCGTGTAACCTTTAATAGCTGGACTATCTACGGCTGCAAATGTTTGGGCTGCCGACCAAGCACCATAGGTCTTCACTCCCGTTACTGCATCAGTGGAAACTGTCCGGGTAAAGGTGACCGGTTTTGCTACATAATCTGGATGGGCCTGCTGGCCATCTGCGTATACGTAATGAACTTTTTCATTGATGGTTTTGCTTTCCGTCGTCACGACTGGCGCTTTCTTTTTATACACTACGGTAAACTCAAGGTCTTTACTGTCACCAGTTACCGTCTGGGCACCAATTCGTACTTGATCTGCCGTGTAACCTTTAATAACTGGACTATCTACGGCCGCAAACGTTTGGGCTGCCGACCAGGAACCATAGGTCTTTTCCCCAGTTACCTTATCTGTAACAACGTTTCTAACAAATCCTACTGAATTAGCATGATAGTCTTCTGTAACTTTTAAACCGTTTTGAAATAAATAATGAATTGTTTCATTTACTTGTCTAATATCTTTACTTTGTACCATATCATGTTTCAAGTGAACTTGATAACTTTTGATTATTCCATCTTGATCATAGACTACTCCATTGACTGGATAATTATCTGAGTTCAGACTATAACCTTGTTTTATATAATTTTCGATATTTTTATTTGTTCGATAGGCATCCGTTGTGCCATAAGAACCTGACAAGCTTTGAACATGCAAAATTTGTCCAGTTGTGTCATCAATATAAGTCACAGTTGCTTTTTCTTTATTTAATTCATAAACATACGTTACAGTGCCTCCACTTTCTGTTAAGATGCCACTCTTAGCTAAGCTACCGCTTCCCATCCGCTTAAATGTATAGCCCTCAAAATTTATTTTATCAGTACTGTATCTATCGCCTACATATTTGGTTCCATCTGGATAATTCACAATGCCTTTACGTAACACATTGCCATTATCAGAAACATATTGTACATAAACATCGGCAGCGGGGGTCCGGGTATAATGAACAATAATTTCACCCGGATAAGTTGCAAAAGTGATTATATTATCTTTTTCATCAAATAAAGTACCGGCTTTAGCAGACGTCTTAACATATTTATACCCTTTACCTAAATTTAATATAATATTATTTTCCGAATTTATATTATTTGTTATATCAGCAGTAGATCCAATATCTCCACTTATTTCATTAGGCCTGATAATCTCTTTACCCGTAGTATCATCGACATATTTTATATGTGTTATCCCATAGGCAACGTAAGAAAAATCAATTAACTGAAATTGTTGTAAATTATGATAACTTCCTGTAGAACCCACTATACCAAAAGCATACGCAAAATTAGTTATGTCCGTTAACTTCGTAATATCTTTTGACCACTCGTAAGTTTTATTACCACGTACTAGCGTAACTGACAATACATTAGTCTGACCAGAATAATTAAAGACAATTGGATTCCAAGTACCATCGACTTTGCCAAACATTTGGGCTGGTGCATCTTTGCCATCGTAAGATTTATATTGACCTTTGGAATCAGTGTAGTAATAACTGCCGAAGGGACCGTTGACACTGCTTGGATCTTCTGGATTTTTATAAGTATCTAATTTAAAACCAAAAGAATCTTTTAGTCCATTCAGGCCAAATCCATTTCCAGCTCCTCCAATAGACGTCGTTTCCCCGGGATGCCAAAAAATCCCCAATCCATCGGCACCATTGTGAGACCCTAAATAAACTTTACCTTCTAAAGTAAAATCTTGGTTTAAGTTAATTTTGTTTTTTAAAACGGCTTCGCCAACCTTACTTCCTACATCTTCGGTCAAAGTAATAATTCCAGTCTTGGAGTCGTAAGTAGCCCCATTTAATAATTGGAAGTAATTTAAAAAGTTATCTTTCGTGACGGTAACACTATTAGGGAGCTGCTTAGCAAAATTGGGGAGTAATACTTTACTTTTTTTGTTAGTACTCGTATCAATTTTACCGGTATGAATTGGTGAATTAGCATTAACTGTAGTTTTGTTAAGTTTATTAGAACTATGGCCCAAACTGAAATTATGATCTCCAATATTAGTTTTAGCTTGGGAATCAGCAGCTGCACTAGAACTATGAGCTACGGCTTTAGTTTTAGCTTGGGAATCAGCAGCTGCACTAGAACTATGAGCTTTCAAATCAGACTCAGTATGAAGTTCGTTACTTGCTTTAGAAACATAAGCAGATGAACTGGGCTTTAATACGGTTTTATTTATACTACTGGAGCTGTTTTTTACAACAACGTCAGCAAAAACTTTGGGTTCACTAACTATAATGTCCCCAATTCCTATTGAAAGTACTGTGATGGCCATTACAGCCCATTTCTTTCCTCGTTTGTAGAGCTTATAATGGGTCTTCCTTTCAAAACCGTATTTCTTTTGCAACAAATTATCAACCTCCCATAAAGTATTTTAAAAAGATATAATTTTTACTACCGCACCTGCACAATATGTTTAAACCACTTTCGAAAGCATAAAAATAAACAAGCTTGGTATAAACAATATTATTAATAACACATATTAGACAAATATCAACTAAAACTTCAATTATCTTAATAAAAGCTCATCACTACCAAAACATCTATCATCTAACCATATATAATTTAAGGTGTATCAAATGTCCTAATCTTAATAATGTATAAAAATTACCACTCCAAAAGGAAAATTTTACAAATGATTAACCCTGTCTTATTTATTCAAAATAACTAATTAAAATGTATTGAGCCTAAACTTTATGTAAAAGCACTTGCTGAAGTGCGTTAATTGGGCAATTAAACTTTTATTATATACTTTATAAGAAAAAATAAAGCAATCGATAATTACATTTACTTACCTATCGTATACCGGTTTGAATTACTCTTCATTCGCAAACGAAGAATACTGTTATATTTTTAAAAATAAAAAATGTCCAAGAAAGCTAGATCAATAATCTAACTTTCTCGGACACTTCATACTACGTATAAACCGATTAATTTACTTTAGAAGCGTGCATATCCTAAAGCATGTTGCGCAGCCAAATTAATTAAACTCCATTGCCGGTCGTAACCAGGTTGGAAGAAGAAGTCAGCTTCGGCTAAGTCTTCAACTGTCAGCCGGTGTTCTACCGCTAAAGCCAAAACATTACCTTGAGCAGTTAAATCACATGTTGAAAGAACTGCGCCGCCTAAAACGATGTGAGTATGGGGGTCAAATGTGATATCGACATCCACGCGAACATTTCCCTCTGACTCAGGAACGTATGCCGGACGAATGTGATCGACATAGTGTGAATTAACAATTTCAACGTTAGAACGTTCTGCAGTAAATTCATTTACACCCGTAGAAGCAAAGTGTTCGTCAAATACATGCAATGCTGATGAGCCAACTACGCCTTTAAAGATTTGGGTTGGTTTCTTCTCGAAAATATGATTTACAACGTATTGAGCTTCACGCCGTGCAGTTGTAGCTAAAGCAATTGGAGATGGTTTTCCAGCCGGGATAGATAGTGGTAAGATGGCATCTCCGACTGCAAATACGTCGGGCACGTTGGTTCTCAAGTAGCCATCCACATTGATGAATCCGCGATCTGTCAGGTCCACTACGCCCTTGAGCCATTCTGTATTAGGTTGTACCCCGGCAGCTTGAATTACAAGGTCCGCAGGATAACTGCCTTTCTTAGTTTCCACACTGGCAACTTTTCCGTCACCCTTAAATGCGGTAATGCTCTGGCTCATTTCTACTTGGACGCCGTTGTCAGTCAACGTTTTATCGATAATTTCAGTCATTTCAGGGTTGAGATAATTGCCGAGGGGACGATCGATAAAATCAAATAAAGTGACATGTTTACCTTTCTTAGCAAATACTTCAGCTGCTTCAATCCCGATGTATCCTGAACCAACCACCGCAACATTTTTAATACTATCATCGGTTAGCGCTGCCTTAATCTTTGTAGCCCAGTCGTAACCACGCATTAAATATACATTTTCAAGGTCTGTACCTGGGACTGGCAAATTCTTAGGCGTCACTCCTGAACTAAGAATCAATTTATCATAAGCAACTTGTTCTTCTGTACCTTCTTTTAAATCCTTAACGGTTACCTGTTTTTGGTCAACATCAATTGCTGTAACTTGATGATTATTAAAAATCTTTCCGCCTTTGGAAGTGATGTCTTCTGGTCGGAAGTTCCTTACGTCATTAACATCTGTAACTTGGTCTTCTAAGTAAAGTTGCATCCCACAGGACATGAACGATACGAAATCACCCATTTCATAAATCGTAACATCGACGTTATCGTATTTATCCAACAGCTCAATTGCCGACTCATGCCCGCCGTGTGACGCCCCAACAATAATAACTTTTGCTTTATCCATCTATAATATCCCCCTATTCATAATATTACAGCTATAGTGTAACTCTTTTTGTAAACCGCTTACAAACAAAACGACAGTAATTTTACCAAAAAATATACTTTAATGTATTAAAAGCAATCGTTTAAATGTAGTTATAAAGTACTTATTATTAGATAAGTTAAAACTAAACCAACATGGGTTACTTGTTACTGTTTGGATGAGAGTCCTAAACATCTTTTTTTGCACCAGCGTTTAGTAATCACGCCCTTATCTAAACAAAGGTAGCTGCACGCTAAAAATTATCTTTTAAAAAGCATAGAAGTAGCAAGCAAACCTCCTAATAAAAAAGCTGTTCATCACAAAAATCAAACAGCTTCAATTATTGTACCTACGCCCATACCGCCACCAACGCAAAGGCTAGCAAGGCCCCTCTTTAATTTTTGATCGTTTAACTCGTATATTAAGCTCACTAATATTCTTGCTCCCGAAGCACCTACTGGGTGTCCCAAAGCAATCGCACCACCGTTAATATTCACGTTCTCTGTTTTTAACTTTAATTTTCTAATACATGCAATCGATTGCGCTGCAAAAGCTTCGTTAAGCTCATATAAATCAACGTCTTCTTTCGTTAATCCTGCATTTTTTAAAACTTCATTAACAGCATAGTACGGTCCCATGCCCATCATATCCGGGCTTAAACCTATCAGGGAACAGTTCACCCACCTTGCTAATGGCTTTAATCCGTGTGCGATAACCGCTTCCTTAGAAGCAAGGATTAGCGCTGCAGCCCCATCGTTAATCCCCGAAGAATTGCCAGCAGTAACCTCCCCATCTAGTTTAAACGCTGGTTTTAAATTTCCCAATTTTTCAATGGTTGTGTCCTTTCGTGGAGCCTCATCTTTGTTAAACAAATATTTACCACCGGCTTGTTTAATGGTTATTGGTGCAATCTCTTTATCAAAGCGACCATTATTTTGCGCATCAACTGCCTTCCGGTGACTAGCTAAAGCAAACTCATCCATTTCACGTCTACTAACGTGGTATTCCGAAGCAACATTTTCAGCAGTAATCCCCATATGATAGTGGCCCCAGGCATCAGTTAGTGCATCACTTAGAATTGCATCTTCTAAAACTTGATTACCAAGTCGCTGCCCAAATCTCGATTTATGCGAAATTAAAGGTGCTTCCGACATGCTTTCCATTCCTCCGGCAATTACAATTTTTGCTTGTTTCGAAGCGATAAGGCTTGCCGCTAAATTAATACTAGATAGACCTGACCCACACACATCATTAATAGTAATGGCCGGCACAGAATAATTAATGCCTGCGGATACCGCCGCTTGCCTTGCCGGGTTTTGACCATTACCTGCTTGAATCACGTTTCCCATTAGTACTTGATCAATATAATCATCTTTTAAATTAGCCTGATCCATTGCCGCCTTTATTGCAACACCACCCAGTTCAGCGGCTGTAAATCCTTTTAAACTCCCACCTAGTTTGCCAATTGCAGTTCGTTTGGCTGCAACTATATAAATTTCATCCAATCCTTGTTCACCCCAAAAATCTTGATAAATACAGTTAAAATAATCTGCACCATCATTAACCTTAAAAAATTTGCAATATTAATAAAAAACTATTGTTATCCTTTATCTAGGACAAACTAATTCTTTCAAAAAACGATTTAATTCCCTATTATTAAGCATTAATATTACCATTTGTTATATTTCTTTACATATATTATTTATCTACCAAACAAAATCATTACGTTTTTTTATAAAACGCGTTCTTAGTTCCATTAAACCTTCAAAAAGTTCTCCCAGAAATTTGCCCCATATTCGATAAACTAAAATATGCTAAAATCACAGTAGTAACAGTTTTTACGTGTATAGTAGCGTACAAAACACTAATGCGTCTCGTCTGGAAGTTCAGCAATTGTTGATTTTTGTAACGTCTTAGTCCATCTAGGCTGAGCTATATTATTTAAGTGAATGGAGAATTTTATGAGTAGTGAAAAAATTGAATGGCGGAAGGAAGAAAAAGGCTTTTCCCTTAGGAAAAAGCCTCAAATATTAACCATCCCCGAACAAAATTATTTTAGTATTGCCGGCGAAGGTGATCCTAATTTGCCAGATTTTCAGAAAAGGGTCCAAACCTTATATTCTGTGTCTTATACTATTCGGATGAGTCAAAAGAAAGGTTGGGATATCCCTAACTTTAAGCTATATACGGTGTACCCACTCCAAGGATACTGGGGAATTCAAGACCAATATCTAAATGCTCCGGTAATGAAGAAAGAACACTTTAAATACATTATCAGCATTAAACAACCAAGTTTTGTAACTGATGAGATTGCTAAGGAAGCTTTAGAACGCGCCAAGCCTAAGATTGATGCTTCCCTGTTTGAACAAATCTACTTCGAACATCGTCCAGCACAACTGGTAGCCCAAATCGTACACGTTGGCTCATTTGATACTGAACCAGAAAGTTTTCAAAAATTAGAACAATTTATTGATGAAGCTGGTTATCAACGTGGTGAAAAAGAACATACGGAAATCTATATGAGCGATTTTCGCCGGGTTGAGGAAGCTAAACGCAAAACTATTTTACGAGTGGCTATTCAGGAGAAACAGTAATTAGTTAAGGTGATAGTTTAGTTGAATAGCGCTTGTTGGTTCTGCGAATATAGTCAAGTATGCCCAATTTTTCAAGTAAGGTATCTATTTTTTCGAATGAAAAGACCTTGAGGATTTTATTTCAATCTTTAAGGTCTTTTTTGTTTTTTGCCAAAATACTACCCATTCTTAGCTTTACCATTTCACCTGACTACTAATACACGCAGCTAAACGATTAGCCAGCCTTAATTCCATTGGTTAATATCTAAAATTGCCCCTCCCTGAATTTTTTAAAATAAAAAAGGAAACCACTTCGTCGTTAAACGAAATGATTTCCTTGATAGCCACTACTTACTAATAGCGTGACTTTTGAATGTGGAAAACACTAAATTAAGCTATGATTATTTAGCTTCGATGACGATTTGATCATCAACCAAATCAGCTTTCAAGTTCTTCACATCTAAATGATCAAGATAGAAATCAGTAACCTTGTCTCGAATTTGTTGTTCGATCACTCTTCTTAATGGACGAGCGCCCATTGCTTCATCGTAACCTTGTTCCATCAACCAATCCTTAGCTGGTTTAGTTACTTCCAAAGTCAAATCCTTCTTTGCCAACGTCTTTTGAACATCGGCGATCATTAAATCAACAATTTGACTTAAATCTTTCTTGGTTAGATGCGAGAATTCTACAATGCCGTTGAACCGGTTTAAAAATTCTGGACGGAAGAACGGTGCAAGTCGATCCATTAGGGATTGGTCCTTAGCATCGTCACCGGTTAATTTTTCGTTACCGAATCCGGCGTTTGACGTTGCAATAATAATTGTGTTCTTGAAGTTGATTACGTTTCCTTGACCGTCCGTTAAACGTCCGTCGTCCATTACTTGAAGTAAAAGTGTTAGGACTTGGGGATCCGCTTTTTCAATTTCATCTAATAACACAATTGAGTATGGGTTCCGCCGTACACGTTCGGTTAGGGTATTTGAGTTATCATCGTATCCTACATAACCAGCTGACGTACCAATTAATTTAGAAACCGCCGTCCGGTCCGAATATTCACTCATGTCCAACCGAATAATCGCATTCTTATTGCCAAACATATCCAAAGCCAACTGTTTAGCTAATTCAGTTTTACCAACCCCGGTCGGGCCGACGAATAGGAAGCTGCCAATTGGTTGTTCACCTTCGGAGAATCCAGCCCGGTTCCGCCGAATTGCCCGAGCAACCATTTCTACCGCTTCGTCTTGACCGATGACCTTGCTCTTCAAACGACTATCTAAATCCTTTAGCCGTTCAATATCGTTAGCACCCATGTCAGAAACTGGAATTCCGGTTAACCGTTCTACCGATTGAGCAACGTCGTCCACTGTTGCAACGACTTCTTCTTTCTTATCTGCATTCTTAATTTGCTTGTTGGTCTCTTCAATCCGTTGCTTTAGGTCAGCAGCACGTTTGAAGTCTTCTTCTTTAACAGCCTGTTCCTTTTCTTTTTCAAGCTTATTGAGCTTCTCGTTTAGAGTTGCTTGATTACTTTCAGGCTGCCGAGCTGCTAAGTGGGCAGCGGTCATATCGATTAAGTCAATCGCCTTATCTGGTAGAGTTCTTTGTGGAATGTATTGAACCGAATAATCCACCGCTGCCTTCAAAACATCATCTGGGAGTTTTACGTGATGATGTTTTTCGTATAAGTCCTTAACACCTTGCAAAATTTTAAACGTATCTTCCGCGCTTGGTTCATTGACCACTACGTCGTTAAACCGACGAGCTAACGCTGCGTTCTTCAAAATTGTATTACGGTACTCGTCTTGGGTAGTTGCCCCAATGACGGTTAATTCACCCCGGGACAATGCAGGCTTAATAATATCTGCCATTCCCTTGCCACCGTCTTCGCCGCCGGTTGAACCTGCGCCAATAATTTGGTGAATTTCGTCAAAGAATAGGATAATATTCCCAGCTGCCTTAACTTCCTTGACTAAGTCTTTGATGTTTTCTTCAAACGACCCCCGGTATTGGGTTCCTGCTTCTAGAGAGGATAAATCGATTGAATAAATTTCTTTGCCTTGAATAGCTTCCGGAACGTTACCATTTACAATTGCTTGGGCTAAACCTTCAACAATTGCAGTTTTACCGACTCCGGCATCCCCAACTAAAATGGGGTTATTCTTCGTTCTCCGGCTCAAAATTTCCGCCGTTTCTTGAATTTCATTTTCACGTCCAATAACTGGATCTAGCAGACCGTCGCGGGCTTGTTCCGTTAGGTTAGTTCCTAACTTCTCCAAAATACCACCCTTTTTAAGGGCCTGTTGTCCGTCCTTGGATACTTCGATTGTTTTTGCATTTTCTGGTAGTTTGCCAGTTGCTCGATATTGAGCAAACTCATCTGGTGTTAACGACTGCCCATTGACCAAGTAACGAGCGGAATCCGCGTTGGGATTTCCCATCCGTTTGAAAACTTGATTAAAAATATCATCCATATCATTGTTGAAAAAAGGATCATTTCCGTAAAAATTGGCCATGTAACAACACCTCCGTTAATTAAATGAAGTAAAAATCGTGTTGCAATATTAATTAGAAGCACTCTTTTCACTTACAACTATAGTATACACCCTTTTTAGCACTCTGTTAAGCAAAGTGCTAATTATATTACCCTGTATAATATTTTGGGATGTCAAATACCTTATTAGCGGGATTTTCCGGCTTTAAAAGTTTTCCGTAAGGATTAAATATTGCGCCTTGATATCTAAATTTAAACATTTTGGATCCTTAAATTTCACTTTCGTACAGCAAGTCGAAACCCATTGGCAAATTTAGAAATATCTCCAACCTGCCACTAGCTTTTACAATCGATAGCTATTAAAAATTTGGCTTGGAAATAAAAAAGGAAACCACTCGTCACTAGACGAAATGATTTCCTTTTAGTTATTGAATATTTTTAGTAACTTACTCATGCAGCTGTTTTAAAGCTGCTTTAGGGACGTCCTTTTTAGCAACCTTTTCCCAAGAAATCACTTGGTGCCGCTTGGTGTTATATCCAACCTTTAAATATGCATGTAGTTTTAAGGGCCGTTCTAGCCCGCCTCTAAACTTAGCCATTACTTGTTGGCCATTTTGATCATAGATCGGTTGATGATACATGTAATCCACGACTTGGCTGCCCGAGCCATCTTTTTCAACAATTTTGGTTCCCTGATTAGTTATTTGAGTGTAATAATTTTCGGTGCCGTAGTTGGACTTATACCAGAAATAAGCACCCCCGAAAATGAATAAAAATATTGCAACAACGATACCGCTAGCTATAACTCGTTTACGCATAAACTATTCTCCCATTCTAAAAAAATGCTAACAAGAGTCCAAGCAAAATCCATCCTAACACAATCGCAATGGTAGTTTTCTTATAAATCACTAACAAAGCGATATATTCACGAATTAGCGCGCTAGGTAAAAAGTAAAATGAAGTTGGTGAACCCACTCCGTTTGCATTTAACCCCGCCTTACGAGCATAAATTGCGCTGCGCAATACATGATAGTTGTTAGTAGCAAAAATAACCTTAGGCATTCCTGACCTTTTCCAATCCTTTTCAATCTTTTGCTTTGAAAACTTCATATTTTGTAATGTAGTGGTGGATTGGTCTTCTAAAATGATTTTATCTTCGGGGACATGTTGACATTTAAGGTATTTCGCCATGGCATAGGCTTCTGAAACGGGTTCATCAGGTCCCTGCCCACCACTAACTACAAACTTGGGATTTCCATCCTGTTTCCAAAAGTATTCTAACGCTTTGTCTAGTCGCCCTTTTAAGAGCGGAGTTACGGTTTCTGACCTTATTCCAGCGCCTAACGTAATAATATAATCAACTTTTTCTCTTATAGGAATTATTTGATACAGAAAAGAATAGAACAAATAACAACTAAAGATAAACGTAAAAGTTACGTCGATTCCTATAAAAACGAACAATATGCCTGTTAACCGACCCAAGTACTGGTTGGCAAGTAAAATAGCCGCACCCGCACCCAATACAAGTAACAGGTTAACCCCAAAAATTAGCGACAATTTAGCTGTCAAACTTTTGCCTTCGCGCGTTTGCATGACGTAAGTATTAATAATTAAACTAAATCCAACTAGTAACGGAACCACGATGATCCCTAATAGTAAAAACACTGCAAGGCTAATGATTCCAATCCTAGAATCCCCAGCTAGATAAGCGGCAATCCCTAAAGTCGTTAGTAAAGTTAAATTAATACAGCTTCCCGCAAAAAAGATTCCTGCAATAAAATTACGCCGATCTTTATACAGGTAAATGCTAGAAACTAAAATAGTAAGAATTAAAAAAAGGTAAGTAAGCATTGCAACCTCCGCGAATTATTTAATAAATACGAAGCAGCCATTAAAACTTTTGGTAAATTGCTATTGACTACACGTTATTATATCAACTAGAGGAGGCTCTTACCTCTAAAAAGGCTTGAACAAATATGCAAAAATCTTTTCTCGCCGTTAACTTTTCTGCGCATTCCAGTCATAAGCCATTCCAAGGCCATACGCTTATTAGCTGGCTTTCGATTTTAAATGCAATGCTCATTAGAAGGTAGGGCGTTAAGTGGTTACATCGCAGCTTAATTCCAGAAAAGGTATTGTAATAAATTATTGATCATCGCCAAAATGCCAACGCTTAATAAACCAAGGCCTACGATATGTTGAACTTTACTACGCTTCTTTTGGTTACCCAGCAGGACAACTATACCTATTAAAATACAACCAATCCCCCAAACAATAAAAATAAGGTTGCCCGTTTGAATAGTTTTAGAACTCACCTTTGAACCCAAAAACGAGATCGTCAGTCCAAATAATTTCATCTCTCGATCCCCATTTCGACTATGCGCCTTTAAAATTTGCTTACGTTACCTTCCATGGTTTTCACCACAATCTTGTTAACCGGATTTCCAACTAGTTCAGAATCTTTTTTTCTCGTTCCTTCGTAGGTAATCAAATAATCGCTTAATTTTTGATCAATACCTAAATGAACGTTGCCAGTCGTGGTTTTAACGGATTCTTTAGTAAAGAGCTTATTATTATGCATAAGGGTAATCGCTCCGGTAGTGCTAACAAACGTTGCCGAATTTGCGGAGTGACCGATATTAACCAACTCATCAATTGAAATTGCCCCTGTGGTTGTTTTTATTAGTACCTGATTGCTTTGTAGCGTATGCACCGCTATGTCACCCGTAGCAGATTTTAATGAAACCTTTTCTAAACTTAAGTTCTCGGCTCGCAGAGATCCGGTAATCGTTTTAACATTTATTTGACCCTTGTAAGCCGCCGGAACCCCCACCTTAACAAAAATGCCATCAAAAAAATTTAATGGAGCTAAAGGTTTTTTCCTTTTTAGTTGTAAATCTAGCTGACCAAACTCCGCATTCTCCGTATACACAAATGAATTTTCATGTGCGGCATTTGCGAAATAATACTCAATTTTAAGCTGTTCCCCCGCAATCTGTTCAATAGTTCCCGTTCCCCTTTCAAAATACAAATTAATTTTGTGAACGGCAGATATATCGTAGTGGTAGTGCCTTTTTGCAGAGTTCACACCCTGAAATTGCTGATTCTTATAAATCTTTTTTGCTAACCAACAAGAAATTGTTACCGATGATAATGCCGAAATCAATGTAATCGTTTTCATTTTTAAACATCCTTTCATTAACCAAATTGGTTCATCTCCAACAATTTTAAAACTGGTAACATTACCAATCTTTTCAGTTCTGATCGTCCATAATGCTAATCACTCAAATAGCGAATCAACAAGATGTTTCAACATATAATCAAATACTTCTTCATGGTCATAAGCAATTGCGTCTTTCTCCGCAGATAGTGCTAATAATGCGGATAAAATCCCCACTACTTTTTCCATTGGCTGCTTACAAACTAGATTGCTTTTCTTAATTGCAACACCTAATTCCTCTAGTGTGTAGTCAGCATTATGCGCAGCTAATCTTTCCCTCGGCAAGCGGCTCAACAATGCTTTAAAATCCTCACTAGCCAGAGTTTTAATCCAATTTCCCTTATCGTATTCTTCGTATAACCGTTTAAATCCCTCGATAAATCCCCTTTTATCTGGAGAATCGGCGATTGCATCGTTCATGCGGTTAATCATCCGATTTTGCACTCGGTCCATTACGTCCGCAAAAAGCTCCTCTTTACTATTAAAAAAAATATAAAACGCGCCTTTTGAAATCCCGACTTTATTACAAAGTGCGTCAACATTAGTCTTTCGATAACCAACGTTCACCCAACTTTTTTCACATGCTGCATATAAGTTAGCTTTAATTTGGGCTTTTTCTGCCGTTGAAAAACCTCTTGTCATCCCTTAGTCCTCCTAAATTTAAAAATGTATGACCAATTTTAAATTTGTAGTCATAAAATAGCTAAAAAAATATTTCCTACGAATCTAGTTCGATTTAAACAATCTCTTTATTGCTAATTTAAGTAATCTACACATTCTTTTTTCATCACCATCCAATACGCGCCACCTAATAATTAACCCCATTCACTATTTTAATCAATTGTAGACCTTTCTTCCGTTTTACGCTAGGCCAATTACTAAAAATTCCAAGTTTAACTTAGCGTTAATTTAAGGCTATCAATCATTAGTAGATGAGTAAACATTTATACTGAATTTTTTTTAAAACAAAAAGCCCCGTTTTAAGGGACTCCCTACCCATTCAGGCAGCTCTTTAAAAAATTCACCGCTTTATTAACGATTATAGATTCGTCATTTTAGCGGATTGGCCACCGTAATTAACCTGCCAAATCGATTATCCCATATATTTGCGTGGTGCTTCTTCATTTGTTCCGCATTCAGCACATCCCCGTTAATAGTTGCAACTCCATCAATTAATATATCGGTTTTAAAGCCCAGATGGAACGCGACTCGAATGGTTGTATCTACGCAAAATTCGACTTGTGCACCGCAAATTTCTATATAATTCAGATGGTTCATTTTAAGAAATGCTTCAAGTCCCGTTTGGTAAAAAGCATCAGGCCGTATTTTATTAAAATAAGTATCAGTACCTAACGAATTAAGCTCCTCAAAGAGTCTCCATTGTTCACTTGCAACTTCCATTCCCGGTTCAGTATGCTGAATAAATACAATTGGGAGATTATTTTCTCGGTATTTATTAATCCGTTTGTTAATGTTTGATATAACTTGATTGCGATTAGCTATTTTACTTAATGCTCGTTGCATATCAATAACGATTAAAGCCTGAGCCATAGGTTTAAAATTTCTTTTCTTTTTATGACGTTAAGTACTACTAAGAACAATTTTTAAAGATGCTGGAGGTTGTAAAATTGATGTCAGATTGTTAATAGTGTTAAATATTATCACCGTTCAGGCACTATGGCAACCGTTTTTATAGGGGATGTTTTTATACTAATTACAATGTGTCTAGAATACTTGTAGTTGAAATACTTAAAAAGAAGAGCTATTCAAACTCGAATAGCTCGCCCTTTTATCCGCTAATAATCCAACTGCCTACTCTCCATGTTTTCCAATGTCATTCCGATAACGCATCCCCACTAACTTCTGTTGATTTAACCACGAATATAAAATTGTTCGCGCTTGCGTAATATTACTAGCTTTGGTCGTTGCACAGAGGATCCGGCCACCGTCGCTAACCAATTCGCCCTTCAAATCTTGTGCCACGCCAGCATAGTTGACGGTAAGGTCTGCTGGAACGCTATTAAAGCTGGATAAACTAATCCCTGCAGCCGAAGATTGTGGGTAATTTTCTGAACTCACAACCACCCCTAAATAAATATCGTTATTTTGCCATTTCACTTGGGGCGGTTGCTGATCCAGTAACCCCAGAATAAGCTCGTAGAAATCACTTTGCAGCTGTGGTAATACAACTTCCGTTTCGGGATCTCCAAAGCGGACGTTGAATTCAATTACCTTGGGCCCAGTTTTAGTCATAATCAAACCGGCATACAAAACCCCACAAAAAATAATATCCCGTTGACGTAAAGCATGAATGATTGGACGGACAACCTCATCCACACACCGTTTCCCCAGCTCTGTTGGAAATTGAGGTAACGGGCTATATGCGCCCATTCCACCCGTATTAGGCCCACGGTCGCCATCGTAAGCTGCCTTATGATCCTGGGAAAGCGGCATTGGGATAATTTGGTCGCCGTTAACAAATGCCATTAGCGAGAATTCTTGTCCTTCCAAGTATTCCTCGATAACGATCGACGTGGTATTAAATTGGTGCTCACCTAGCAATTGATGAATTATTGCTACGGCATCACTTTGATTTTTAGCAATCGTAACCCCCTTCCCGGCGGCTAATCCGTCAGCTTTAATTACCACCGGATAAGAGACCTTGGATAACGCCTGGATTGCAGAGCTTTCGTCTTGAAAGCTGGCGTAGCGCGCGGTTGGCACTCCCGCCTCCTGCATAACCTTTTTGGCAAATTGCTTCGAACTCTCTAATTTTGCTGCCGCTTGAGTCGGACCAAAAATGGCTAACCCTGCCGCATTGAAATAATCAACAATTCCCTGTTGCAGCGGCAATTCCGGACCGACAACCGTTAGACTAACCGCTTGCTTGCGGGCAAACTCAACCAACTTTTCAAAGTTTAATTCCTTGATGGGAACGGTCTTAATTCCGCTGCGCAACATCCCGGGATTTCCGGGCGCGCAATAAACTTCTTCAACCCGCTCACTTAACAATAACTGGCGGCCAATTGCGTGTTCGCGGGCGCCTTGCCCAATAACTAGTACTTTTACCACAAATTAAGCCCCCTAATGTCTAAAATGACGCCGACCGCTAAAGACTAGCGTGATGCCTAACTCGTTTGCCTTGTCAATCGACGCTTGATCTTTAATGCTACCACCAGGTTCGACGATGGCCTTAATCCCGTGTTTAGCTGCAAACTCGACGCAATCATCCATTGGGAAAAAGGCGTCGGACGCCATAATTGCATTTTTAAATCCAGCAGCCTTTTCTGCCTGTTCAATAGCAATTTCAACCGAGCCAATCCGATTCATTTGGCCTGCGCCGATTCCTAAAGTCTGATTTTCCGTAGCAATCACGATTGCATTGCTCTTAACGTGTTTAACCACCGTTTGGCCGAAAACCATGGCTCTTAGTTCGGCCTCTGTCGGTTGGCGCTTAGAAACCACCTTAAAATCAGCCTGGCTTTCAGCGACTTCATCAGGTTCTTGTACTAAAAGCCCGCCCATTACGGAGACTGTTTCGAGTTCCTTAGACGCTTGTTCTTTACTAAAATCAACCGTCATTATTCGTAGATTTTTCTTCTGCGCCAACACTGCAAAAGCTTCCCTTTCAAAACTAGGAGCAATTATAATTTCCAAAAAGAGCTGGTGCATTTTCTGGGCAGTCGCCAAATCAACTGGACGATTTAATACAATAATCCCGCCGAAAATAGAAATTGGGTCAGCAGCGTACGCCCGATCCCACGCTTCCTCAATCGACTTGCCTAGCCCAATTCCGCAAGGATTCATGTGCTTAACGGCAATCACCGCAGGCTGTTCAAACTCGGCACTCATTTTCAAAGCCGCGTCAGCATCTCTAATATTGTTATACGAAAGTTCCTTTCCATGTAATTGCTTAGCTTGGGCAATCGAAAACGGCACGGGTAAGGCATTCTCGTAGAAAGCGGCGTTCTGGTGACTATTTTCACCGTAGCGCATTGCTTGTTTCTTGGTATAGGTCAGCGTGAGTTGGGTAGGAAATTTTTCATCCGCACGTCCCAGATATTGGGCAATTAGCGTGTCGTACGCGGCCGTATGCTGGAAAACTTTCAAAGCTAGCGCCCGCCGAAAAGCAATTGCATCGTCCGGTTGCGCCAGCTGGTCTAAAACTGCTTGATAATCTGCAGGATCCGCCACCGCCCAAACCGACGCAAAATTTTTAGCCGCGGAACGCAACATGCTGGGTCCGCCAATGTCAATTTGTTCAATTGCTTCTGCTTCAGTGATTCCGTCTTGCATAATGGTGCTTTTGAATGGGTAGAGGTTCACACAGACTAAGTCAATCAGACCAATTTGCTGTTCTTTTAACGCTTGCAAGTGGTTCGGTAAATCGCGTCGAGCTAATAGTCCACCATGAATTACGGGATGTAACGTCTTTACCCGACCATCCAGCATTTCTGGAAAACCGGTTAATTCTTCTACTCCTGTCACCGTTAGCCCCGCTTCTTCAAGAACCTTCTTAGTCCCGCCAGTAGAGACTATTCTATATTCTTGAGCCGCTAAGCCCTTGGCAAATTCAACAATTCCAGTTTTATCCGACACGCTTAATAATGCAGTTTTCATGAGCACGCTCCCTTATTTAATCAATTTTCGTTGTTTTAGAACTTCGCATAGGCTAACAAAATATAATTCATGCTCGACTTGATGAATTCTTTGCGCTAATTTTGTCACATCATCATTGGGCAAAATGGGGACCGCCCGCTGCGCAATGATGGGGCCGGTATCAATTCCGTCGTCAATCCAGTGCACGGTGACCCCGGTAATTTTCACGCCGTACGCAAAAGCGTCTTCAATTCCATGTCGTCCCGGAAAGGCAGGCAACAACGCAGGGTGAATATTAATAATGGCCTGTGGGTAGGCTTCTAGTAGCACTCCCGTAATAATTTTCATGTAACCGGCTAATACAATTAGTTTTAAATCGTATTTTTGCAACTCGAGCAGAATTGCTTGTTCGTAAGCCGTTTTGTCAGCAAACTCGCCCAAACGGTGGGTCCAAACTGGAACCCCCAATTTGACCGCTTTTCCAACTACTGGTGCATCTGGTTGATCACAAACTAAACATGCAATGCGAATTGGTACGTTAGTTTCTTCGATGTGGCGGGCAAGTGCAACAAAATTGGTGCCGGTCCCCGACGCAAATATTGCGATCTTAATCATTAATCAGCTCCTAAAAGTACGACGGCTGGTGCATTTTCTGGGCGCCTCTTCACTTGACCAATCTTAAAATACGGTTCTTTTTGGCGGTCGAGTTCGTCCCTTACTTGCTGATATTGCTGAGGACTCACGGTCAACACCATTCCAATTCCCATATTGAAAGTTTGGTAACGGTCGGTTTGTGAAAGTTTTCCAAGCTTAGTGAGAACGTTAAAAATAGCTGGTTTAGGCCAACTAGCCAACTTTATTTCAGCCTGTTGATTGGGTTGTAACATCCGCGGTACGTTTTCCAGTAAACCACCACCCGTAATGTGGGCAATCCCGTTTAATAACCTTTTTTGTAACAGTGGTCGGATCACGTTACCATATAACCGGGTCGGTTCCAAAAGTTCTTCGATTAATGGACGGGCGATTCCTGGCAAATAGTCGTCAAATTGGTAATGATGATCCGTAAAAAGGATTTTACGCACTAATGAGTAACCGTTACTATGTAAGCCAGTCGAAGGTAAACCAATCAAGTAATCTCCTTCACTTACCATGGCTGAACTGAGGAGCTCTCTTTTAGCTGCCAAACCAACCGCAAAACCGGCTAAATCAAAACGCTGGTCTTGATAAAGCCCCGGCATCTCGGCCGTTTCTCCGCCTAGTAACGGGATGGATTGGGCCTGGCAAGCTTTCAAAATCCCTTTTAAAATTGCGGCTGTTTGGTCGCTTTCTAAACGTGAAAACGCCAAATAATCTAAAAAGAATAGCGGTAATGCGCCCTGCGCCAACAAATCGTTAACGCACATTGCTACCAAATCTTGCCCTAACGATTCGACTTTTCCAGTTTGGGCAGCTAACAGTACTTTAGTTCCCACTCCGTCAGCCCCCGCCACTAAAACCGGATCGTCTAATTGATCTTCGGAGAGTTGGTAACATCCGGCAAAATTGCCAATCCCATTTAGAATGTGGGGTCTTGTTCACCAACCGCTTGCCTTAAACCTTCAATAATTTCTTCGCCCGCTGCAATGTTTACTCCCGCTTGTTCATAAGCATTTTTGGTCATTAGTATTTCTCCTTTGCGGCTCCCGTTGCCGATAACGTAGTGTCTTTAACGGTTTTAGGAACTTCAAAACCGGCCGCGTAATCGTAAAGCGGTGTAGGATATTTTCCATCAAAGTACGCTACGCAAAGTCCGTCGTTAGGGGCATCTTGGTGTAAACCGATGGCTTCAATCAAACCGGGCAAGCTCAAAAAGTGCAACGAGTCCGCCCCGATTGCAACGCACATTTCCTTTACCGTAAGGTTTGCCGCCATTAATTCACGTGTATGTTCGATATCAATTCCGTAAAAGCAAGGGTATTTCAACGGTGGTGAACTGATCATCAAACGCACCGCTTTAGCCCCCGCTTTTTTCAACATTTTTACAATGTACTTGCTGGTGGTCCCCCGAACAAGCGAGTCGTCAACGAGAGCCACCCTTTTTCCAGCAACCACCGCGGATAACACTGTCAACTTCATCTCGACCCCCTGTTCACGTAACTTAGGGGTGGGTTGAATAAACGTGCGGCTACTGTACTGATTTTTAATCAGACCCATTTCATTTGGGACTCCTAACTGCTCTGCCACCCCTGCCGCTGCTGATAGCGAAGAATTGGGTACCCCAACGACAATGTCCACGTCTAACGGATTTTCTTGGGCTAATCGCTTACCCATTCGTTGTCGCGCGCGATGGACGTTCACCCCGTAAAGGTTCGAATCTGGACGGGCGAAATAAATAAATTCCATCGAACAAATTGCTAGCTGAGTCTCGGTCGTAAAGTGGCTAATTTTAATTCCCTGGTCATCAATTTGGACCAGTTCGCCAGGTTCTACGTCCCGGACAACTTTGGCACCCACCGCCATTAACGCGCAAGTTTCACTAGCGATCACGAATGCACCATTAGTTAATTGCCCAATCACCAAAGGCCGGAAACCATTAGGATCCAATGCTGCGTATAAAGCATTTTCCGTAAGAATCAGGTACGCGAACCCACCCTTAATTTGTCGCAAACTAGCCTTTAATTTTTCCCTAAAGCTTGCCTGCTTTTGGTGCTGAATCAGGTGCATTAGAACTTCGGTATCCGAATTGGATTGAAAAATTGCGCCCTGCTCTTCTAATTGGTGGCGTAGCGTAATTGCATTTGTCAAATTACCGTTATGGGCCATCGCCACGTCCCCTTGTAGGTAGTGGAAAAGCAGCGGCTGCACATTTTCAACCCCGCGGCTTCCAGCCGTACCGTAACGGACGTGGCCAATTGCACTGCGCCCAATTAAGTTCGTTAAGTCATCCGGGTTATTGAACACGTCCGCTAAAAGCCCCAGCCCTTTGTGGATGGCAAACTTTCCCGTGGGAGTGCGGGTTACGATGCCCGCCCCCTCTTGCCCGCGATGCTGTAAGCTGTGTAATCCGATATACGTTCGTTGCGCTGCATCTGGATCTTGCCAAACCCCAAAAATGCCGCATTCTTCGTTGAGTCCCTTTAATTCAGTTGCCATGCGAGTGCTTCCTTCCAACTAGTTTCGGCCGCCGTTAAATCAACGTTCAACATGTCATCGGTGGTTAAGATTTTAAGCCGATCACCCCCTACATGGCCGAGTAGCACCGCCTTGCCAGCAGTTTTAGCTTCAAAAAGTGCTTGATTTGCTGGCGTAACGGTTACGAGAAACCGCGATTGGTTTTCAGCAAAGAGTTCGGCGGCCGTTAAGTCAGTTTGCACGTTAAACCCGATTTTTCCTGCGAAGGCACTTTCTGCGAGGGCGATCGCTAATCCCCCTTCTGCCAAATCGTGTGCACTAGCCAAAAGTCCTTCATGAATTAGGTCGCTTACTAAGCGTTGTTGGTCAATTTCGTATTGCAAATCAAAGTCGAACAGTTTACCTTCCACGTGGCCTAATTGCATTTTTTGGAGCTCACTGCCGTTAAAGGCGTCCGTAGTTTCACCTAGAATGTAAATCAAATCACCCGTTTGTTTAAAATCTAAGGTGGTTATCCAAGCTGGATCTTCAATTATTCCGACCATGCCCACCATGGGCGTAGGGTAAATTGGTTGCCGATTAAATTCGTTGTACAGTGAAACGTTGCCCGAAATCACGGGAGTATCAAAAACATCGCAGGCCACGGTCATTCCATTAATGGCCTGGGCTAATTCGTAGTAACTTTCCGGATCCTCTGGACTCCCAAAATTCAGGCAATCGGTAATTGCTAAAGGCTTTCCTCCCGTTACCACCACGTTGCGGGCGGCTTCGCTAACGGCAATTTGTCCGCCAAGGTAAGGATTCAAGTATAAGTAACGGGGATTCGCGTCGGTAGTCATTGCGAGTGCTTTTTTGGTCCCGCGGATTCGAACTACTGCAGCGTCGCTTTGGACGGTTGAAATTGTGTTAGTTTGTACCTGTGCATCGTAGCGTTCAAAGATTGCTACTTTATTAGCAATCGTGGCTTGACGCAACATAGCGTTAAAAGTTGCCGTCAAATCCTTAACTTGCGGTTGGAATTGCTTTCCAGCGCTCTTAACACGTTGCGGTTTTTGACTTGGTCGATGATAAGTTGGTGCTTCATCAACTAACGCATGAATTGGCACATCGGCTACGATGGCCCCTTTAAAAATCAGCTGATATCGCTGATCTTCGGTGACCTCCCCGATTTTTACAGCGGTACTGTCATATTTTGCAAAAATTTCCTCTACTTCACGTTCGTGCCCCTGCTTAACGCATAGCAACATCCGTTCTTGGGATTCAGAAAGCATTAATTCGTAGGGAATCATGTCTGCTTCACGTTGAGGAACCAAGTCAAGGTTCAAGCGCATTCCAAACCCCGCCTTGGCACCCATTTCTGCTGATGAGGAAACTAAGCCCGCCGCCCCCATATCTTGAATCCCTACCAACCATTCGGCATGGTTATGAATTAATTCTAAGCAAGCTTCCATTAGCTGTTTTTCTGCAAACGGATCCCCAACCTGGACCGCCGACCGTTGTGTAGCGTGTGCATCATTAAACTCAGTAGAAGCAAAAATAGCACCTTGAATCCCATCTCGGCCTGTTTTAGCGCCCACATAATAGATTGAATTGCCGACCCCGGCGGCAGCTCCCCGCTGTTGGTCAGCGACGTTCAACAAGCCCACGCACATGGCGTTCATCACCGGGTTATTCTGGTAAATTGCATCAAAAGTCGTTTCTCCACCAACCGTGGGAATCCCCATGCAATTACCGTAGTCGCCAATTCCCGCTACGGCTTGGTCCACTAAGTATTTTGTCCGGGCGTCAGTCAATTCACCAAAATGCAGACTGTCCATTAACGCGATTGGTCGGGCACCCATGGAAAAAATGTCTCGTACAATGCCACCCACGCCGGTTGCCGCACCTTGATAAGGCTCCACTGCTGTAGGATGATTATGACTTTCAGCTTTAAAAACTACCGCTTGCCCGTCGCCAATATCGACAATGCCAGCACCTTCTCCCGGTCCCTGTAATATCTGCTGACCCGTTGTGGGAAATTGTTTTAAAAGTGGCTTAGAGTTTTTATACGCACAATGCTCGCTCCACATGGCAGCAAATAATCCTGTTTCAGTGAAGTTAGGGAGTCGACCCAAAGTGTTCCTGATCTGGTTAAATTCGTCTTTGCTTAGTCCCCACTGGACATATAATTTTTGATCCCGAATTTCGGTCGGTGTTAATTCCGTCATCATCGTAAAATCTCCCCTTATTAAACGTGCTGCGTGATACTAGCAACTAAACTTTGGAACAATATTTTTCCATCGGCCCCGCCTAAAACTGCTTCACTAGCTCGTTCCGGATGGGGCATCAGCCCAAGGACGTTGCCCCCTTGGTTAGTAATTCCGGCAATGTTATCAGTACTGCCGTTAGGGTTGTTTACGTAGCGCAGAACAATTTGGTTGTGTTCCTTTAAATCTTGTAAAGTTGTTTCATCGCAATAATAGTTTCCTTCACCGTGAGCAATAGGGAACGTTACGGTTTGCTTTAAACTAAATTGGCGGGTAAACGGCGTTTGGCAATTTTCAACAACCAATTTCTGGGGTCGGCAAATAAAATTCAAGCTCTCGTTAGGCCGCAATGCTCCGGGTAATAACCCGGCTTCGGTTAAAATTTGAAATCCGTTGCAGACTCCGATCACTGGATTTCCAGCCTCCGCAAATTCCTGCACCGCGGACATGATGGGCGAAAAACGGGCAATTGCGCCGCTTCGCAGGTAGTCACCGTACGAAAAGCCACCCGGAATTAAGACGGCGACGGTTTCAGCTGGTAAAGCAGTCTCGCGATAATCCACAAAACGTGGGGTGACCTTAAGGACGTCTCGTAAAACGTAATACATATCCCAGTCACAATTAGAGCCCGGAAAACGAAGGATGCTATATATCATTTTTCGTCCTCCTGAACGTCTTGAATCTCAAAACGGTAAGTTTCCATGTTAACGTTGGCTAATAATTCATCACACATTTTTTGGATTTGTTCGTTAACGTTTTGTCCGCCATCGACCACCTGGATTTCGAAATATTTTCCAACCGTCACTTTTTGGACCTCTTGGTAATTCAAATGATGAAGTGCTTTTTTAATGGCGGCTCCTTGAGGATCCAAAATAGATTCTTTATAAGTGACGTAAACTTTAGCTTTGTACATGCGCTTCCTCCCGTGAATTTATTAAACGCCGGAGCACCTCTTGATAAACCGTCACCAGATCGCCCGTTTTTTTGCGGAAAACATCCTTATCTAAGGAAGTCTTAGTGGTTAGGTCTACCAAACGGCAAGAATCAGGTGAAATTTCGTCCGCAAGAATAATTTTTCCATCTGCGGTTTTGCCAAATTCAACCTTGAAGTCCACCAGTTGCAAACAAGCTTGCCGAAACCGTTCCTTTAACAACCGATTAATTTGGAGCGCTAATCTTTCAAGGACTTCACCTTCTGCGTAACTAATAATTTTCAGAGCAACGGCTTGATTAGTGTTGATGAATGGATCATCCAATTCGTCGGATTTATAAAAAAATTCCACAAGCGGTTGGTCGAACTCTTGTAAATACGGCACCGCAAATTTTCGTTGAAAACTGCCCGCTGCTGCATTACGTACGACTACCTCTAGTGGAATAACGTCTACTTTATAATTTAATTGTTCGTTATCGGAAATTTTTTTAATAAAGTCCGTATGAATCCCTTTTGCATCCAGCATTTTAAAAAGGATGCAATCGATCTGATTGTTCAAAGCTCCCTTACCAATAACTTGGTCCTTTCGTTTACCATTTAACGCCGTTGCCTGATCCAGGTACTCAACCCACACCACGTTCGCCTCATCCGTACTATACAATCGTTTAGCTTTACCCTCTTTAATTAACGTCGTTTTCTTCATTGCTAATCTCCCAAATCTTTTCCGCTTGAATTGAATCTAAGCTTGGTTGCAGTTCGCCTAACAAAGTAATGTGCCCCATCTTCCGGTTTACCCGACCTTCCGCTTTGCCGTAATCGTGAAAATGCCAATGCGGCCGTTGTGCTAGCCTTTTGCGGGCTAATGTTAAATGTTGTCCGAGTAAATTGACCATCACTGCGGGGACGGGTTGCGTAATTTTCGGTATTTCAAGTCCACAGATACTGCGAACGTGGGCTTCAAATTGTGAAATGTTACAGGCTTCAATCGAGTAATGTCCCGAATTATGGGGACGAGGTGCTAATTCATTCACTAACAAACGATCATCAGCTAACAAGAAGAATTCAATCCCCAATACTCCTCGTAAACATAAACCTTGCGCAATTTGGCGAGCAATTTTTTGTGCTTTTTGCTGAACCTCTTTTGTTACCCGCGCCGGGACAACGCTTTGATGGAGAATATGGTTGTGATGGATATTTTCCGCTACTGGAAAACATCGCACCTGGCCATCCCGACTTCGCGTCACCATTACCGATAATTCTTTGCTGAATTTCTGACGCTTTTCCAAAATGCACGGTGTTTGGGATACTAAACTCCGGCCCGCTGGCAAATCGGCCTCCGAATTAATATCTTGCTGACCATGTCCGTCATAACCGCCCTCACAAGATTTTAAAATGCAAGGGTATCCTAGCTTAGTAATCGCGTCATTTAGCTCAGTAGGATTGCTGACGGGTAGATAAGGCGTTGTCGGGAGGTCGTGGCTAGTAAGAAAATGTTTTTCACGAAGACGATCACTAGTTACGTATAGTAAATTAGTTCCTTGTGGAAGAGCCGCTAACTTTTGTGCAGCCTCTAAGCTAGTTAAATCGACATTTTCAAATTCATAAGTTAAAACGTCGCTACGTTCGGCCATCTTTAATAGCGCTTGCTGGTCGTTATAAGCGGCCACGATTTGAAAATCACTAACCTGACCAGCCGGACAGTTAGGGGTCGGATCTAAAATGCCCACCTTATATCCCATTGCCTTGGCAGCCAGAGCGATCATCTGGCCTAATTGGCCGCCGCCAATAATTCCAATCGTTGCTGGCGGTAGGTATATACCCGCTTCACCACTGCTTTTCACTATTTTGGGCCTCCTGTGTTTGTTCTTGACGAAATTCAACCATTTTATTAGCAAGCCGCGGTTCGGCAACCGCTAAAATTTCGATTGCCAGTAAAGCTGCATTTTTAGCCCCGGCCTCTCCAATTGCCGTGGTTGCTACCGGCTCCCCGCTGGGCATCTGCACAATCGACAATAAAGAGTCCAAACCGTGCAACGCATGACTTTCAATCGGGACGCCCACCACCGGTAAAATGGTGTTGGCCGCTAACATTCCTGGTAAATGCGCAGCTCCACCAGCTCCTGCAATTATTACCCCATAACCATCTTTTTGAGCTTGCTCACCAAATTTTTGAAGTTCACTAGGCATCCGATGCGCTGATATTACGTGTCGCTCATAAGCCACCCCGAACTTATCAAGCATCGCTGCCGTTTCCTTCATCGTGGGCCAATCGGAAATTGATCCCATCACTACCGCAATTTTTTTCATAACAGCTCCTTTCAAATGCAAAACCAAGGTTAGTTTTCACGTTTAGTGTACCAACTTAGTTAACTTTAATCAATGCATTTTACGAACTATTTTTATTTAATTGCATTTTATAGTTCGTTTATAACTCATAAAAACAGATATTTCATCATTAATCATCCGAATTATACGTAAAAACCTCCCCAATCAGCGCTAACCGCTGCTCGAGGAGGTCCAATATAAATAATTTTTGAATAAGTGCTAAAAAATAATGACCAGAAACTGGGTCTGGAGAAAAAAACAATCACCACTAACTCAATTAATAAAGTATGCATCCGTAGGTCCCTTTAAGTTATTATTTAGTAACTAATCATCAAAAAAGTTGCATCACTAATCTTAAGGTACTACCCACCTATTTTTTCTTGGCCGCTAGTAACTTGCATTTTTTGCGCAGCCACTAGTAAAAATTTTTCCGTCCCGACTGCTGACGACTTTGCGTCAGCGAATACGTGACTGCTGTTAACCAGAGGTCCTAAGCTTCCTAAAATTACGGCCAGCGTTAATAAATCTTTTTGTCCCATATTGATCCCTTCTTTCTCAATTTTAAAGCATTATATATGTGAACGCTTTCATTTTATCGTGAATACTTCTGGAACGCAAATAATAACTATCGTCAATTTCTTATACTTAGCCATCCAACTTCCCCTAGTTCACTTATTTAAATAAGTCATCTTACCCATTTCATCAAGCAGAAACGCGATTCACACCAGCTCACAACAAAGACTCTTTACTATTGCTAAATCATTTTCTAACTGCTAACCAAACTATCCCACTACATCCTAATCCGGTAATGCTGAATACAATTTGACCCCAATTTAAATAGTTTCCGTGTTGAAATACGTTTGCGCAACCCGCAATTAATCCAAGAATATATATAACATCACTCATTACCAAATTAGCCTTGATAAATAACGGAGGGCTTGTCGAACTGTTAATTATAGCGGGAAGATATAGTAAGCTAGGGACTAAAAGTCCCATTACAAACAGCATTGCGTTGACTGAATTAGTTTGGATGCCTAGTAAGCAGAATATTAGTGCCATTGATAACCAGCCCCCAATGCTTCCACCATCTGTTTATGCATCCCATCACCTCTCCCAAAAATGATTCACGTAGTAATTTAACACCAGCTGCTCCAAAAGGGTTATTCCTGCTAAGGATAAGACTGCTGGCATTATTGAAGTATCAGAGCTTTTCCCCACACTAATAGACGGCCCAATATTGGACTAGCTTCGGGACGTTTATAAAGGAATCCGGAAGCAATTCCATCAATTTATTTTCCTTAACTAACCCATGTAAAATCACTGTAGTAATTACTAAAGCTGCACCTAAAATAATGGTTAAAGTACCCACAAGCCTTTTTGAACCCACTTGTTTTGAACACATTTTCGTAATTTTAAACATTTTTACCGTCCTCCTTGCTTCTATCTTGCAAGAGCTAAATAACTAAGTAAATTAACTATTCCTGAACAGTCCGTTTTAGTTCCTAATTAGCTTAAAAAAGATCCTCACGCTTGCTTAATCAACAAGTATGTAGGATCCTTTAGAGTATTCAATTATTTCGCGTTATAAGTACTCTGTCTTTATCTTAAGAAAACTCAGTTTCACAAATAATTTTCAGATAGTGTTATCTCATTTTCATCATTATTCACGTACTGACGTAACTCTTCCACAATTTTTTGCGTTCGTTCTTCATCGTTAACTTGTGGAATGCGATATCCAACAAAATAAGGAGAATCAACGAAACGAGGAATCACTTTAGCAAATACTTTAGTATCAATTTTGTAAAAAAATAAATTATATGAATTGCACCGGCCATCGTAATATTCTTGCACAAAATATTTACATACTTTTCGAATCATTTCAGCAAAAAATCTAACCCGTCGTTCATCTTCTAAACAAACATTAACTTCTGTAAATCCCATTATTGGTGAATCTGAAATTGTTAGACTTATTCCAATTTTTGAAAAAATTAGTGGACCTTTGAAATTCAATTTACATACGTTTGCATTACAATTTAAATCCTCAAATCCTACTATTTGCAGATGGGGATGTTGTAAACTGCCACCCGACAATGGTCCAAAATTTTTATATAGAGCCACACTCTGGTATTTTTGGGATTGATTCATTTCCTCCCATTTACTTAATGCAAAGCTTATTATTTCAAAGCATTCTTTTTCAGAATAATTTGAAAAATCACCTCTATGCTTTGCCGATTCAATTATCAAAGTTTGAGTGGCATTTTCTAAAGTCCTGTACTTATTCATAAGCCATATTTTGGAACCGTTACTACACAAAATATTTTCCAAATTATCCACGTTGCAAAAGGGACATTTCTCATTACTTTTGTTTACGTCATTAGGCTTGTTTTTAGCAATTCGTGGGTTAAAAATCAACTTGTTCATTTATTTTTCCTTCTATATTCTAAATTATTTTTATAAAGTAATTCATATTTAAAAAATATTAATGTAAATGTTTTATATTAGCCTGTTACCCTGTCGAAATGTTTACAATTTTTTCATTAGTCATTTTCTAACTAAATATGCATCTTGCTACTCTATTTTTTAAAACATCTTGAGAACTAAATTAGTCACTTCCCAGTTTCATTATTAGTTCGTGCTTTTACTTCTACACTTTTTCGAAATAAATTGGCTTTACCAGTATCAATTTTTAGACTACCGTCATCAAAGGTTAACAAAGACAGCCATTGATCTTTTCATATATACTTTTTTATAAATTATTATTTGTTTGCACTAAATTTACTAAGACGTTTTCTAATATAGTCCCTAATTCAAAAAATCACTAAGTGCAGTTCTTAAATGTTGGATTGCTTGCTTAATGTCTGGTGCCTTCATGATTGCCGAAACTACTGCAACTCCGTCGACATTCGTATTCCGCAAAACGGACAGGTTTTCCGCATTTAACCCGCCAATTGCAAAAACCGTTATTTTCGCTTCCTGCTTAATTTGTTTTAGCGTTGCAACACTGGTGTGGACGGTTTTAACGTGGGTCGTAGTGGGAAAAATTGCTCCCACTCCCAAGTAGTTAGCCCCCTCTTCAACCGCGCGCCGTGCTTGCGCAACAGTTTTAGTAGTCGCTCCAATAATTTTATCGGGCCCTAAAATTCGCCGTGCTACCGCCACTGGTAAATCAGCTTGTCCAAGATGAACACCCGCAGCATCAACAGCTTGCGCAATCGCCACCTGGTCATCGATTATTAACGGAACTTGGTAACGGTCGGTAATCTTTTTTACATGACTCGCCAATTTATAGTATTCACCACTGCTAATTTCTTTTTCCCGTAGCTGGAGTAAATCAACTCCTCCCTGGCAAGCCAACTCAATCCTTTCTAAAAATTGTTGTTGGTCTAATTCTAGCCGGCCCGTAACGAGGTAAAGTAACGGCTTTTCCAACATTTTATCCACCCCAATTTAATTTTGACTTTCTTTATGATAGCGTTTACAATATACGTGGTAATAATTTTACCACATAAATCAAAACTTTAAAGTTCGTCTGGGGTGCCATTTTTGGCTGAGATCATACCCATTGAACCTGATGTAGTTCGTACTACCGAAGGAAGACCGAATACCGCAATAGCATAATTCTGTAACTCACTTTTGGTGAATTACGCCACCCATAATTGCGTACCCCTTTCTTTGGTTGTATCCATAAGAAAGGGGGTTTTTGTATGGCAATCGTTAACGGCACAGAAAATTTACAAGCTAATAAGCAAAATTTACTCGTCTTTTTAAAAGACAATTACACGAAAACTGACAATCTGGCGGTTGAACTAAACGGCGAAATAATTGCCAATCAGCAATTAAGTACCGTTACCATTCAACCGACGGACCATTTGGAAATAATTGCTTTTGTGGGAGGAGGTTAAATGAGAAAAGCAACGGAACCAGAACTTCAACTTTATGGTCATTCAATTCACAGCCTACAAGCTCAAATGACCAGTCGAAACGTTATCCACGCTACCCAACCACTCACCGATGCACACGTCGCCATTGCAGGTGCAGGAGGGTTGGGCTCAAACATTGCAATTGCTTTAGCACGAATTGGAATTGGGCACTTAACTTTAATTGATTTTGATCAAGTAGAATTGAGTAACTTGAATCGTCAACAGTATAAATTGAACCAGGTCGGAATGGCAAAAGTGATGGCTCTCAAGCAAAACATTGAAGAGTTTAATCCCTTCATCTCCCTGACTGCCCTGCAAGTAAGGGTTAACGCGGCTAATATAACGGATTTGTTTACCAATGCTGACGTAATCTGTGAGGCGTTTGATGATCCCGCCGCCAAAGCACTGCTTTTACGGGAATGTAGCCGTTTATTTCCTCAAAAGCCGCTGGTAATGGCTAGCGGGATGGCGGGAATTCATCCGGCTAACCAAATTAAGACTAAGCAACTTAACCAACATGTTTATATCGTTGGCGATGGCGTTTCAACCGGTCAGGAAGGACTAATGGCTCCTCGTGTAATGGTTGCGGCTGGGCACCAAGCTAACCAAATTGTTCGATTAATTGTAGGTAATTCATCCGATTAAACCAAGAAAGGAACTAAGCAAATGACATCTAATAATGATTGCTTAACCATTAAAGGCCATCAATTTAATTCTCGCTTTATTTTAGGCTCTGGAAAATACGACTACAACTTGATTAAGGCGGCCGTAAAGAACGCCCACGCGGAAATTATTACCATGGCCCTTCGCCGAACCACTAATGCAACGGAAGACATTCTCAATTACTTGCCTGATCAAGTTACAATTTTGCCTAACACTTCGGGTTCAACCAATGCCGAAGAAGCTGTTCGAATTGCCCATATAGCTCGTGAACTTAGTGGCAGTGATTTTATCAAACTGGAAGTAATTCCAGACAGAAAGTACTTACTACCCGACAACCAAGAAACGGTTAAAGCCACTCGGATACTTGCACAGGAAGGCTTTATTGTCTTACCATACATGCTTCCTGACTTAAACACCGCAAAACAACTGGTGGATGCGGGAGCGGCCACCGTCATGCCGCTAGCTTCCCCGATTGGTTCAAATTTAGGATTAGCCAATAAAAATTTAATCCAAATTTTAATCGATGAAATCGAACTCCCCATCATTGTGGACGCGGGCATTGGTAGTCCTAGCCAAGCAGCAGAAGCAATGGAAATGGGCGCGGATGCGGTAATGGCTAACACCGCCATCGCTACTGCTGATAACATTCCCCTAATGGCAGAAGCATTTCGGATAGGAATCGAAGCCGGTCGGAAAGCCTACTTAGCAGGTTTAGGTCGGGTAGTTAACCATAAAGCCGTGGCTTCTTCCCCACTGCAAGGAATTAGTAAGCAATGACCATCATCCCTGATTTAAATGACCAATTGCAATTAATCGCCCACGCTTCACCCACTTTTCCTAAGCAAAATCGGTTAGTCTATAGTCCAGCATGGACAACCGCCCAGCAACAGCTCATCCAATGGGCTCTAGCAGGCGGATTAACCGTCAGTGTTGATGACTATGGTAACGTCTATGCTGATTTAGTCGGAAAAGACGACGCAAAGGTAGTGGCGACGGGTTCGCACATTGACACGGTCAAAGACGGGGGGATTTTTGATGGGCTATACGGTGTTTTAGCCGGAATAAATGCCTTGATCAAGCTTAAACAACGCTATGGACAACCCCAGCTTTCTTTACGTGCAATTTCATTTAGCGAAGAGGAAGGTAGTCGCTTTCCCACCACTTTTAGCGGCTCAAGGTACTATGTCCAAAAGGCCCGCTTAAATAATTTGGTCGATGCTAACGGCATTGATTTTAACGAGGCACGGCAAAATGCTGTTCAAAGTTTGCTAGCATTACCGCAAGTTAACCATCAACAACCTGCCCTTCCAGCCACCTTCACCGAATTGCACATCGAGCAAGGTCCCGTTTTAGAAGCCACTCACCGTCAAATCGGATTAGTTAACCGGATTGTAGGCCAACGGCGGTTGCTATTCACATTAATTGGACAGGCTAACCACGCGGGAACTACCCCTCCCAAATTTCGGCACGATGCTTTTCAAGCTGCCCTTGAGTTAATTAACCAGTTTAACCAATTTGCCACTAAATTCGACCCGGACTTTCGCTTTACGATCGGCCACTTCGTAACCTTTCCTAACGTTGCCAACGTAATTCCTGGAGAAGTGCAGTTCAGCGTAGATTTCCGCCATCCCAACGAAGAACACTTAAAATACTTTGACCAGCTTCTTCATAAGGCGGCCGCCCAGCGAATAGATGCCGAAATTAAACTAAAAATTGATTACGCATCGAAATCCAAACCCGTTAAATTAGCTTCCAATTTACTGCGCTTAAACCAAACCATTGCCCACCATTTAAACTATTCCACGATGATTCTATCTTCTGGAGCGGGACATGATAGCCAAATCATGGGTTCATCTGTACCAACGGCCATGATTTTCGTCCCCAGTAAAGCCGGCATTAGTCACACTTTTACCGAATGTACTGACCAAGCTGATCTCGAAGCTGGGTTTCATGTACTAACCGAGAGTTTATATCAGCAAGCGTATTTAAATTAATTAAAAGGCGGTGGTCGTTTGGCACAACGTTTACTGACTCGAAAATTTGCTCCGTCATTCACCTTGTTAATCTTTATGGGTACACTAGTGGGGAGCCTTTTGGGGTTAAGTTTTGGTCGCCAACTATCCTTCTTGAATATTGGTGGTGAGCTTTTCTTAAATCTCCTCCAAATGACGATTGTTCCCTTAGTCTTCTGCAGCGTGGTTAACGCACTTGGTCACCTTGATGCCGCTAATCTTAAAAAAGTCGGTGCAAAAATATTATTTTGGTTCTCGACGACCACCTTCTTTGCCGGGATAATCGGAATCGGACTAGGTTTCTTGATGCATGCCAAATTGCCTGCGGATAGTTCCCCACCCGCAGTTCAGGCTACTTTGTCCGTAAATTGGCAAAAAACTCTACTTAATTTAGTTCCGCAAAATATTTTTAACGCCTTTGCCCAAGGAAACGTTAGCCAGATTATTATTTTTGCAATTTTTCTGGGTACCCTGCTAAGCTATAGCAATCGCCAGCACCATTATGACCAATTGCTTACCTTGGTTACCCAACTAAATGATTTAATTATCCAATTGATAACCTTAATTATGCGGATTGCCCCATTAGGAATTGCTTGTTTGATGGTCAAAACTACTGCCACTCACGGAATCACTCTACTATTACCGCTACTTTACTTTTTGTTTTTATACGGGAGCGGTGTCGTTGTATTTTTAGTATTCTTAACGTTACTCACCATTTGGCGCACGCAAATCCCGCTTGTTAAATTGTTCAAGGGGCTCAACCGCATACTGCTCGTGGCGTTTACCACTACTTCTTCAGCAGTTACCCTTCCGGTTGAGTTAATGGATGTTCAGCACCGGCTTGGCGTCAGTAAATCAGTCAGCGAATTAGTTTTGCCGTTAGGGATGGTCTTAAATAGTAATGGTCTAGCAATGTATCTTGCTTTAGTTTGCACCGCCATTGCTCAAATCTACCACCTTCCCCTCACTACCCCTAAATTAGTCGAATTTATTCTTTTGGCAGTTCTCCTATGCGTGGGAACGATCACGGCACCCGGCGGCGGAATCATGGCACTGACCATTGCGGTAACCACCCTCCATTTGCCAGCGGAAAGTATCGCACTATTTGCTAGCATAGACTGGTTTGTAGGCATGTTTCGCACCGTAGCCAACGTAATTGGGGACGTAACTACAGCAGTAATCATTGATCATGAAGAAGCTGGTTGATGGCTGAGGTTGGCTTTTTCAGGAGTTAATTTTTTAATCTATACAAAAAAATCTAGTTAACCAGCCGGAATCAATCCCACTAGTTAGCTAGATTTTTCATTCATAAATACTTATAAACATGCCTTAGTTGGATAACCAAATTAACTTAATTCGGGGAACCAAATTTTAATTTCTCGTTCGGCACTTTCAACGCTATCAGAGCTGTGTACAACGTTTCGGAGTAGTCCATCTGGCCATTCCCGACCAAGATCCCCCCGAATCGTTCCAAAGGCAGCTTCGGACGGGTTCGTAGCTCCCGCCATCCGATGGAACACTTCAATTACCCGAGTTCCACTAGCAATCATGGCCACGATTTTGCCTTCCAACATGTATGTTTCAATTTCCTTAAAGAATGGTTTATCAACTAACTTAGCGTAGTGACGCTGTAGTTGACTATCCGTAGCCTTAGTAACTTTAAGCGCATCAATTTCGTAACCCTTCCGTTCTAGACGCGTAATTACTTCGCCGATGTGTCCTAAACTGACTCCATCAGGCTTTACTAAAATTAAAATACGTTCTTGGTCCATTAAATGCTCCTCCATTTTCCGTTTAAGCGTATTTCAATTGTACTAGAAAAATAATCACTCGGCACCCATCTTTAATTAAATTTGGTTTTCAAATTTTAAATAATCATTGCGACTTAAATACTGCTAATTAGTTCCCCCCTTCCCCAAAAGCAAGTTTTCTTAGATAGTTAGATATTTAACTGCGCCCTTCGCTTAATCAAAACCGTTTGGATATAAACCGCTAACTTCTTCCACGTCTCGATATGGTGCACGTCTTCAAAATAAAAAAGAACTTGATGGTCATTTATGTCAACCGCACTATCCGCAATAATAATTTCTGCATCCGCTGGTTTTTCCACGATTAAAACGGCTTTCTTTTTGTACATCCCGTGAAGAATATTTTTCAGTATCATCAAGTAATTTGCGCTATACGAGGAATAGATTGCAATTTTTACTGGTGCCACTACCAGATGGCTCAGGTACGAGTAGAAAAGTTCAGCGATTTGAAAACTAAATACCTCCAGTGCTTTTTCCGGCAACTCGTTTTTGTACGCCCTTTGGACATCTCTACTAAGCTGCCGGACGTTTGCGTTAATATCACTAATTGAGTTAGTCGCCAAAAATAGCACTTCTAACGACAGTTGTTTTGTAACCAATAGCCGCAAGGTAATGTGGAACAAGAAAAGCTGGTAATACTTTTTAGGGATGGCATATTTTTCTACTAGTGTGTCTAAAAAACGCTTTGCCTTAGTTATGATTCGATTGTTTTGGTATTCTCCTAGTCGTTCACCAACTTTTCTCATTAAATCAGGCGTTAAAATTTCTGGTGAGTAATACATTGTTGCCAAGTAAAAAAACATCTTTTCAGTTGAAAAGGCATTTTTACTTAGGTAACTAAAATGATTACGGAAACCTAAGTGTAATTCTTGATAAACTCCGACCATAACTTCTAATTCTTCACGGGGCACTTGTCTAGCAAGCCCACCCTTTTTGATAGCGTTATCAAAAACGTTTAACAGTGTTTGCGTTTTTAACTGATGACTAAGCGCCAACGGACGACCATTGGGAGTTATCGTAGCCTCGACGACTTGGTTAGCGGTGATTTCAAGAAGATAAGTCAACAACCGGATTTGATTCTCGTCGCCTTCAGCCAATAAATAATTCAACCTTTTATTAATCCGACAGTTAAAGTTCAAGCGTTGCAATAAACCGTTAGCTTTGTTAATCAACTTATAACAATAGGATTGGCTATAATTAAAATGGTGAGATAATTTTATTATTCCAACCTTTCGAGTGTTTAAAAAAAAACGTAAAAATTTAAAAACTGCACTTTGATTAACGTATTGCGATTTTAAACGCAGATAAAATTGGACGTACGTCCGCACTGGTACTTTCTTCGCTAACTTGATCATCCGATTTTCAAACGGGTAATAATCTATGGAGCTGTTGTAAAATTGTTGTTGTTCAAGGTTCAATTCTTCAACCAGGTCCTTTAGTTGGCGGTTGGTAGTTGCGAGTCTGATTGCTAAGTCATCGGGAGAGACCGCTGATTTTGCAATGATTTGCTCAAGAAATCTAACCTTTCTTACCTGTCTTGAAGACAAAAATAACTGCCATAAATCCATAAACCAAGCTCCTTTTATTAAACTGTTTATGTTTAACCCAATTACCCGTCATTATACTTCTCTAATTTGCATACACGTTTAAATATAGCCTATTTACCTACCCAAAATCAGCAAAATTTAGCATTTTTTGGATACTAAAAATAATTGCCCATAAAGCCCTCTAACTTGGTAGTTATTAGTTAAATAAAATTGGACGACTACTTACTGATGAGTTGTTATCAGTAGCTAGTCGCCCGGTGGTTTTCTTCATTTCAAAGAACGTTAAGTATCTTTCCTTTTCACATAAACCCACGGCCCGGCCAGGATCATCACTACCGCAACCACGCCCCAGAAAATAATTATTCCGGTGTGGCCCGTCTTTATCGTTACGTGCGTTGGGTTACCGTTCTTTTTCGTAAAATCATTTAATTGCTTTTTAGTGTAGGTAAACTTGTACGACTGGCGCTTGCCATTGCCACTAACCATAAATTTGTAGTTCCCCGGAATCAATTTGGCCCCGTCAAGAAGGGGGACGCTTAATTGGGTTTTAGTATAAGGTGTCAAAACAACCTTATTTTTCGCCAGCTTACCTTTAGCAATCATCCTCCCTTCAGGATTTAGTACTTGGTACGAACCGGCCGTCGCGTAAGTAACTAGCGGGTTATTATTTAACAAATCATAACTGAGCAACGCGGCATCTTTAGCGCTGGTAAATTTAAAATTTGCGTACGTCGGATTCTTCCGGTTAGTTAAATCACCCATGTTTAACCGAATCACAACCACTTTTTGGTAGACCTTAACAACGTTAACCACCTGTCGATTTACCTTTTTTCCAATAGTCTGGGCAAAGTTTATTCCCCCTAAAAGTTCCCCACGAAGATTGTGATTCACGTTAATAACCACTCGAATCTTTCTACGCTGCTTAGGTTGTAGTTTTAATGTTCCATTTTTAAACTGGCCACCAATTGGGGTTATCTTCACGTATTTTGGGATCGCATAGTTTTTATTTAATAAGTTTTTTGTAGATTTTACGTAAGTTATCCCGCTGCTAGTAGAAATTCCGGTGCTTGGAAAAACGGCTACGTCCATTTTTTTATTACTCGTGTTATTAACGGTAACCTCAAACGCGTATTTATGGTTTACTTTCGGCGAAAATCGGATATCGATTGAGGAAGTAGAAAGCTCTCCGGCTTGAACGGTTACTTTAAGTGCGGAACCATTTTGTTGAGCAGCATGCACGGCAAGCCCAGCTAATTCCATCCCTAATAACGAAACTAATAATATTAAACACACCCTAATAAAAGAGTGTGTTTTTGCTTTTGATATCGTTTTCATTTATTCGTTACTCAATTGGATCTTCTACTGGCGCTTCCGTTACCACTACCTTTACCGTATTACTTTGATCCTTTCCAGGAACGGTATACTTAATGGCGTCTAAACTAACTACAAGGTCTCCATTAACGTTGTCATTTAACGCCTGACCGATTTTTTTACTTCCAGTAAGTTGAGCATCCAGCCCCGCAGAAACAAAGTGTTTTTCGGCGGATAGCGTATATTCTTTTTCGCCAAACGTTTTGTTGATGACGTCAGCGTTAATCGGTTCGGTCTCATTAAAGGTTTTGGTTTCCTTAGTGATGTTATTGAAGTCAAAAGCAACGTCCTTAACACCGCTCAGTTCAATCGTAGAATTACCTTCACTAACCGTAATGTTTGCATCAGTAGGCCCCGTGACTATCGCTGCCTTGGCACCGCCCGCAATTCCTAACGACGACAACGTAATCAATAGGGTTGCTGCTAAAGTAAATTTCCTCATTTTTAATGCCCTCCTAAAATATCATGCGTATTGACATTTCCTCTACCCTTACTTTAAATGCATAACGTTTTTATGATTCTCTTCTTTTTACAAATTTTCTATATTAAAGGATAGGAAATTTAAAAAGGAACCCGCTATTTGCGGATTCCTTGTCTAACAGTTGGTAATATTTATATAAGACATTTCTGGTTAATAATCCTGACAACGTTATCCCCTAATTTCACGTGATTAAGATAACCAACTTTTTAACTAGGTGCTTGCTCGATGGTCCACCCCAGTCCCCCTTGATAGTCACCGATTTGATCCGCAGGGTTAAGTTGTAATTTGAGAAGTTTGCTTAGATCTAAGGTGGCGTCTCCGGTAGTTTGATAAATAATCTGTTCATCTTTGTTAATTGGCGTACCCTGATAAAGAAGCCGCCGGGAAAGCACTTGGCCATCTTGATTAGTAAGGGGATGACGTTCGCGAACCTTTAAAGTCCAGCGACCTTGATCAATTTTACGTCGATCCTTAATTCGTAAAATTGCTTTGGTGGCTAGCGGAACGGTACGCTTTTCTCCGGGAATTTCGTGAATACCAAAGTTAATTTCATATGGTAAGGTTAGTTGCGGACCGGATTCTAATCTAACTACCCGGTCTTCCTTGTTTGATGATTGGTGATGGTCGTCTTCAATGTAAAAACTCACTTTTTTATCTATCCAGTTTTTGGGGCATTGCCACTCGACTTCATCCTTAACTGAGGAAGCGGCGCTAACATAATCCTTTAACACTCGCTTTTCTCCATCATAACTGGCGATTAACTTCACCGGCTGGCTGTCTTCGTGCGTAAAGGTGAATGCAAGTCTACCTTTGTTAGTGAAACGAGAAATATAAAGTTCCAGGTCGGCATCCTTTAGCTTAAATTTAAGCCCTTGGCCCTTCCGGTAACGGTGAATGACTGTTTGGGCGCTAGGCTGAAAAACCCCCTTATCCTTCTTGGGATCATTTTTAAGGGGAAAATATCCCTTGATTTCTGGATAGTTGTTTGCCAAGTCAAAGTTGGTCGTTAAGATCCCGCTTTTTACTTGGTCGTCGTGGATTCTTTCATCATCTTCGTTTAAAAACATGGTCGTTACTTTACCAATGTAATTAACTGCCGTTACTGCTCCGCTTTTACCGACGGATTGACCATTTATGGTGGCGGTTATGTCAAATGGAAGCGTTAATTTACCATCAATCACTTTTTTGGGATCAACTGGCTTTTCTTTTCCCCGCCATTTTAAATATACTTTATAATTCAATGCTGTATCGCTTATTTGATCAGCAGAAGATCCTTTGGTTTTAATCTGAACTTTTTGATCCTCAATTTGACTGGTAAAGTATTTGGTTACGTCCTCACCGTTAAAATTAGTGACTACCACGCGTTCTGGTACATACTGCTCAGAGTTTTGTACCTGGGTTAAATCAAAACTAACTTCCGTTTCCAAGTTACTAGTGTTAGGAATCGTTTGTTGTGCAGCTAAATAGACATCTCGATCGGCTTGGTCAAACTTACCATCCACGGCGTAAGCAGGAGCGAGTTCCGGTTTTGCTAAGAATTCGGTCAAATAAACTAGTGACGAAGTCGTACTGTCATTGTTGTGCACCACAAACGTGACTTGCGAGATTGCCTTAGTGACCACCTCAAAACTTTGGCGCGGGTCTCGCCACGGGACGCCGGCGGTAATATTTTTCAAATACATCCACTGGTCTTCCGTGTCATACATAATGTTGGTGGGATTATTTGCGTAAATCGCACTAATGACGGAATCGGGGTTTTGGTATCCAATATATTTATTTGTATTGAGTCCATAGTAATTAAAGGCCGTTTTAATGGTTAAGGGATTTTCGTGCTCATCAACAAAATTATAGGTCACCTTTACTTCCCCATCGACGTCAATACCCAGAAAATAAGTTTTAGAAAAGCTCAACGAACCCCCTTTTAAATTACTTTTGTTACGTTTTAACGTGACTAGTAAATTTACCGACTTACCTTTGTAAAAACCAACGTTTTTTACCAGCGCTCGGCTTTCGTTAGTTTTTTGATCAACCACTAACCGATTTACAGTTGCATCTCCGCTCAAGGGAGTCACCACCGTATGTGCACCGTTATGCATTATAAAGGTGTTATCAGCCGGGGTGACCGTTTGGTTAGCCCACTGAAAATTTCCAAAAGTGGGCAATGGTCTTAGACTAGCCTTCACGCTAACCGTTAGCCACCAGAAGCTCACGAATAGAGTTGCTAAAATTAAGCCATGAACTTTTTTCATTCGTCATCCCCCTTGCCTTTTAAAAATTTTTGGGTACGCTTTTTTTACTAAAACGTAGCAAACTAAACAAATTCCTGCCCAAGCTAGCCCTAAACCTATCTCTTCGTTAGTTTGTGGTAAAAATTGAAATCGAGGATTTTTTGCAGGAGGCCGCTTTAGGTAATTTGGGCTTGGTTGGGGAATCCTTTGCATTGGTACCACTTGGTTTGCGGTCGTTTTTTGGTAAAAGGTAATACCTACTTCACTATTGGTGCGCTCGTTGGCCAGCACCACCCCCTTTACGTTAAACAGTAATGTTAATACAACTAACCCACCCCAAAATTTCATCTTATTTCTCCGTTTTATTATCTTTCCGTTTCATCCGATAAATATAACCACTCAGAAGTAAAATCACTCCGATTAAAAGACCCATGATTAGGTAAATCAGCAGGTTATTAGCGAGCTTTTTAAGCTCCACCGCCTTTTGGTTTAGTTTGGTATCGGCACCCGTAATTGTAAATTCTTTACTAAGTTGCCATTTTTTACCAGTAGCACTTTTTAGAACAATCTTTAAAACATATCTGCCACTTTTTAAGGGCTGGTTGTCCCAGCTAATCGGCAATCGAAAACGCGACCGGGGGGCAATTGAGATTTGCTTATTAGTTTCCTTTAACACCTTTTGATGTCCCGCTTTGGTTACGGTAGCCCGCATGTCCAACTTGCTTAACAACGTCGGCGCTGAATTTTGTAAAGTTGCAAACACCGTCAAGTAACCATTCTCTAATCCTGGAATAGCTTTTTTTAACGATAACTTGGGTTGTACTTTATTATTTGAACATCGCAACTTTGCCCCAATAGTATATGCAAAATTATTTATCAAACTTAAGCTTTGTTGCTTGGTACTTGTTTTCGTAGGTTTAGCGTAGCAATAAAAACCACCTAGAACCGTACCTTCAAATCCCTTCGCGGGGATTTTCAAACGATAGTCCACTTTGCGGCTTTCCTTAGGTTTCAACGTAACGGTTTGCGGACCCGAAATCATTTGCTTGAAAGCCGGTTCTCCTAGTAGCTTAGCCTTAGATTTCGAATAATCAATGGCACCGTTCTGGTTGGTGACCGCATTATTAGTTTTAATAATAATCGTTTGCTTTTCGCTAGTAAGATTGCGCAGTTTGATAAATAACGTTTCGTTAGCTCCCGGGCGCACCCGTAAATCATAATAGCTGGCATCAGATTGTTGATTCTTCGGCAAAATCGCTTTCGCATCAAAAGTTACCCGGTTATTTGATTTTGCGTTTGCATTTATAGTGCCGGAAAAAACTAACGCTAGTAAAACACTGCATACGTAGACTAGAACAAAGCGCAGAAAATATCGCTTTGGATTTTGCTTAAGTGGATTAAGATGGTGCATCGGTCAACACCCAAGTTAAATCAGCTGAATAACTTTGTGCTTCTACGCCAGCACGCGGTACGTGAAGTTTAACATTCTCGTTTTCCCCATCTTTTCCTTCAAATACGGCTGCAAATGCTCCGGCTCCCTGGCCTTCCTTAGCCGTCATTACTTCTTGGTATTCCTTATTTAATTCAAAAGTGTTTTGGGTGATTTTAGGCATGGCGGATTGGTTATTTTTAGTCACTACCTTTCCATTCGTAAGGGACATCTTGGCCCCCACTAATTCTTTTCCGTTAGCACCTACGAAAGGTGAAATTGCTACACCCAAACTCCAGCCCTTCGCGCCGCCACGGGTGTCGTTAACCTGTACGTGAGGCTTTTTGTTTAAGGCATAATAGTCCGTATCTTCTGCCTTAATTTCCTGTTGTCCAAACGTGATGTTTGAAGCATACGGGATTGATAACGAACCCACGTCACCCATTCCAGAATCATCATCATGGGTATCATCAGGAACGACTGGATGAATATCTTTACCAGAACCAGCGGTCAGAGTTACGTCCGTTTTATTAGTTGCCTCGGAAATCTGCGACGCCATCACCGTGGGCGCGTTTAAAACTAACATTCCTAACGCAAGACTTGTGATCATTGCTTTCTTATTCATTGAATACTTCCTCCTTAAATTTAATCAACCTCATCGATTTAAAAACATTCTCGCACGCTCCTTTTTTAGTTACTAGTCCAACTTTTTTCTTGTTTTGGAAAAAAATTAAAGGGCGTTTGTCTAATATTTGCAAAAAACCTCCCAAGACTGTTTATTATCTTGAGAGGTTTGGAAACTATTGGGGTTTACGATCTCCAAAAACAATTCGTCCTTGGATTTATTTAGTTAATTGATAAAGCTTTGCTCCTAGTTGTCGCCAGTTACGTTCCGTAGGCAAATTCTTCATTAAGATTAATGGTGTACCTCCAGTGTCAATGTAATAGTTAGAGATCACTAAATCTACTTCTGCAATGGGCGTTTGGTAATCGTAAAACTCAAACGCAAAGGAATGGCCAAAGTAAGTACGCACCTTATTCATCAACCACAATCGGTGGGTGTGATGCAAATCATCCTGCACTAAAATTTTGATAGGCGTAACTTTTTTAGCAAAGAGATCGTAATAATCTAAAATAAAGTAATAATTTAGAAATAGCTGCTGCCAATTAGCTAGTAAAGCTTTAACTGCCGGTTGGGCACGCTTTAAAAGTCGATGGCGAAGTTCCTGCATTATTTGAAACTCCCTTGGGCGCTCCGTTTTTAATTCCGTAATGTAAGATCGATTAAAAAACACGTCGGGATTACCGTGAAAAAAAACGCTCCGTTCATGAAACGCAATAAAGTTAAACATCAATTCTAGATCGTCAGTTGCTAGTTGGAAACCAAAATTTTCTTTGACTACCTTAGCCAAATTCATTACGGCTAGGTAGGAATCCGTTTGACTTTGCTGATGAGCTAACGCATAGCTGTTTTCGTAGTTAGGACTACCATCGATAATCCCAAAATCATATATCACTTGATATAGAAAATACAGCTCATCTCTGCTTAACGGAAGGTCGCACATTTTATTCCATTTTTTCATTAGGTTGAAATTTGGATCGCTATCAATCACCATTTGCTTTGTTTCATCCGTTAATACAGTGGCTACCTTACTTCTCTCTAGCGTAATTGCTAACCAATAAGCAAAAGTTTTGTGTTGGAGGGGTTCTAAAACAATCTCATACACCCTTTCAAAGTTAGCAATAACCGTTTCAATTTCCGGTAACTTAGTACTAAACGGCCAATTATTCTTTATCTCCCGAGTCGAGTTCCAATAAAAATAGTAATAAAAACTCCGAATGTTGGTTTCACTGCCCTTTAGTTCTAAACGGTACGGCAAAAATTGTAATTGGTAACGTTTGAAGTAGGGCTTTAATAGTTTGGCGTATCGAAAAACCGTTGATAAACTCGTAAACTGGCTTTCTGCATAATCAGTTAACCGCTGGTTCGGATGGTGGTACATGAAGTCAATTAACTTATAATTATAAGAAGACCGATAAAATTTTAAATAAAAAGAATAAATGGGGAAATCCTCTTCCTTTACAATTTGAAAATTTTTATTATGGTCGTTAAATAGCTGAATTTTTTGTCCGGTTTCCTTAAATAATTGCTGAAATTCTTCGAGGTAATTTAAAATCGACTTTTCCGTTACGCCGATTACGTTTGCAAGCTCTTTGCTTGAGCGCCAGGTAGTACTTTCTAATAAATAATCTAATAAAATCACCTTTTTTAAAGACGATGCTGTCAAAAACGTTTTCATTTTTCCCCCCCAAAAGTCAAGTTCAAATTGAATATAGTAAGCTAAAGCCCACCATTTAAGACACTCTTTCACTTAATTAGTGGGTTATCTATTGAAAATAAGTCAAATATTGCTATTTTTGTAGCTATTTATACCATATTCATCAAAAAAATACATCTCTGGTTTAACTGGGCTGAATAGTAAAGCTTAAGTAAAAATTCCTCAGTCAAGATAATTCCATTTATTCTTTGATTAGGCTATTCTTAAACTAAATTAATGCAGGAGGCAAGTTTATGCGCTTATGGCACGAAAAATTAATTTCCAAACTGCCCCGGGCCCAGCTTTTAGGGCAGCACCGGGAAGTCGCGGCGCTCCGCGGCAAGGGTTGGGGCAAAAAACATGCAACCGTCGATTATGTTTTCACCCATTCGCCATACAAGTTGTACCAATTTCATTTGTTAGTAATGGCTGAAATGCAGGCGCGGGGATACCACCCTGATGCCAAGTGGTTCGACCCTACTTATCGCGGGTTACATTGCCCAGCTTATTTAGCATTGGCACCTTGTCCGCTCACCGACCCAATTTATCCCGAACATGACCAACAATATTTGACAGAATGCTTGGAAAATTTGAGGTCTAAGGGAATTCAGATATTGATTGAAAAAGGTAAAAAGACTAAAAAAAGCGCAGACAAAACTGGTCTGCGCTAGTGACTTAAGGAATTCTACCCGAATACTATCTTCTTTTTGGGCTTATCTTATTTAAAAATCATCTATATTTTTGAATTTTTTTGCTATCTAACCTTCTAATACGGCAATCTTTGGTTCCATGAAATAATTCTATTTTTCCACCCATCGCGCTTTAAAACTTTGTAATCTTTTTTCTAAGAATAAAACCCGGTCATCTTCGTCAGCTAATCGTTCCTTTAATTTATCTAGAAGCTGATATCCAATTTGGAGGTAGTGTTTGGGCTCAAGTTCATATTTCAATTTAAAAAAAGATTGAATTGCCTCAAAATATTTTTCTTTATTAAAGTTGTGATCTATTTCTGCAAAAAATTTATTTTTTTGTTGGTTTTCTTGCTTAAACACAACCTCTATATCCCCGTTTCTTTTCTTCCCAAGGACGTAACTCAAGCCTTCCGCGAAAGACTTCACTTGCTTCATGATAAAATCGTTATCATTATCCAAAATGCTCCTCCCGCTCCTCCCATCCGTAAAGTCAAATTTTACTTGAATTTTAACACCACACTTCAACTAGGAGCCAAGCCGCAATATTCTTTATGGTTTCTTAATGTATTTTTTGGGTGATTCTTTTCAAATTCCACTGTTCAAGGAGCAACTCCCTAACCTGTAAATAACAAAACTATCCCGTTTCTAATTTAGCTACGCTTCCAAGACACCAAAATCAACGACTAGCTTGACGAATAGCCATCAAAATTTTCCTACCCGTTGCGAAGATCGTTTTGCTGCCAACGTTAAAACACCCTATACCAATTTGATTTATACCTACAAATACGTTAACATTTTCCTTATTAATCAAAAAATTAAGGAGCGTATTTTTTATTAAAAAACTAAATCTTTTTCAGCTAGTAATGCTCGGACTTGGTTCTCTAATTGGTTCCGGATGGCTTTTTGGATCAATGGAAGCCGCTTCGGTGGCTGGCCCGGCAGCAATCTTTTCTTGGATAATTGGTTTTATCGTGATTGCAGTAATTGCCTATAATTACATCGAACTAGGCACGATGTTTCCTGAATCCGGAGGAATGAGTAAATTTGCCCAATACAGTCACGGATCGTTAGTAGGCTTTATTGCCTCTTGGGCCAATTGGATTTCTTTAATAACTTTAATTCCCATTGAAGCCGTCGCTTCGGTCCAATACATGAGTACTTGGCCGTGGGCTTGGGCTAAATGGACTCATCACTTTTTCAAAAATGGGACGATTACCACCAGTGGTTTGTTAGTAGTGTTCTGCTTTATTCTAATCTTCACCCTCCTAAATTACTGGTCGGTATCCTTATTAACCCGATTTACAAGCTTAATTTCAATCTTTAAAATTGCCGTGCCCTTAATCACCATCATCTTTTTAACGTTAAGCGGTTTTCATCCAGAAAATTACGGCCATTCTTTAACCGAATTTATGCCGTACGGATCGGCTTCAATCTTTGCTGCCACCTCGGCTTCTGGAATTATTTTTTCCTTCAATGCCTTTCAGACGGTAATTAATATGGGCAATGAAGTTAAGAACCCTAAAAGAAACGTTGGTTTGGGTGTGGGGATCTCCCTTTTGATTAGTGCCGTACTTTACTTAGTTTTACAAAGCACCTACATTACTTCGATTCCAAGTTCATTGATCGCTCAATCAGGTTGGCACGGGATTAATTTTGAATCTCCCTTTGCCGATTTAGCAATCCTCCTAGGGATTCACTGGCTGTCGGTCTTACTTTACCTGGACGCCTTTATTTCACCGTTTGGTACCGGGGTTTCCTTCGTTGCTTCAACGGGACGGGCCTTAGCCGCCATGTCGAGTAATAAGCATTTCCCCAAAATTTTAGGGAAGATCAATGCTAAGTATGGAATTCCACGGATTGCAATGGCCTTCAATGCCGTTTTAAGTATGGTAATGGTTTCGATTTTTAGGTCATGGGGTACTTTAGCAAGTGTCATCTCAACTTCGACCTTAATTGCTTACCTAACGGGCCCGATTACGGTGGTTTCGTTAAGAAAGATGGCCTCGCGTTTCAACCGGCCCGTCCGGTTAAAAGCAATTCAATTCATGGCTCCGTTAGCCTTCATCTTAGCTTCCTTAGCTATTTACTGGGCAATGTGGCCCACGACGGTAGAAGTTATCCTGGTTATTTTACTTGGCTTACCAATTTTCATATATTACGAGTGGCGTTTACATTGGAAAGAAACCCTTAGCCAGCTACGTAGTAGTCTTTGGTTAATTGTGTATCTAATCTTTCTTTCCATCATGTCTTACATTGGTAGTGCTGATTTTAACGGTAAGAATATAATTCATTACCCATTTGACTTTATAATAATTATTGTGGCGGCGTTTATTTTTTACGTTTGGGGAATGCGCAGCCGAATTATCACTGTCTCGTTTGGTAATGCACGAGAGGTTAATAACCGCGTCAAAAAGTAAACCAGCTAATGTAAAAATAAAAGGGAAATCAATTCGCAAATGAATTGGTTTCCCTTTTTTACGTGGGACCAAACTAGGAGTGGCAGAGCTGTCGGATCATTTTCCTAACCTAGTTTTTATTCCAGCTTGTATAAATTTTTTCAGTTTAAAGCCAATTTTCTTCATATACCGTAGTGTTAAACCCACAGGTAACCTTGGTATCGTCCACCATTAGCGGACGTTTAATCAATTTGCCATTCTGCGACATTAATTCCGCCGCTTGTTCCTTTGACATCGTATCTACCTTATCTTTAAGTTTCATCTTACGGTAGTCCATTCCACTGGTATTGAAAAAATAACGCAGACTTTGATCACTTTTAGCAAAAACATCCAGTAATTGAGCTTTAGTTGGGGGCTGCTCAACCAAATCAATTTTTTTATAGGAAACATCACGTTCTTTCAGCCATTTTTCGGCCTTTTTACACGTACTACACTTAGAATAACAATAAAAAGTGGGCATAATAACCTCCTAAGGCATATCTAAACTTTAACTCATGATACTACAATTTTTATCTAGAGCACCAGACTTCAATCGCTTTTATTAAAAAATCCCCTATTATTTTGAAAATCGGTATTAAAAAAGGATCTTGCCAACTTAATGGCTCGATCCTAATTATGTTTACTAACTAGAGCTCCTGTTAAAGGATTTTTATACACGCTTATTTTGCTTAGCGAGCACTTGCTCCGCTTTATTTAGGGCGGGGTCACTCTTTGAAAGTGCGTCGATTACCGCTTGTTCAATAGAACGAATGGTCTTCGCGTCAGTTTTTCCGGTAACCGCTAGATGATTAGCCTGTTGATAATCTTTTACGGCCTGCGCAACATCGTTCGTGTAGTTTTTGGTAACTTTACCAGAATAGTATCCCAAATCTTTCAAGGCAATTTGTAAATTCTTAATATCGGTGCCACTTTGACCAACTTGATAGGTCTTGTGGTGATTAAACGTGGTGATATAGGCCATCTCAGGATAGTCAGCCTTATAATCCGGCTTCAAGCCCTTTTTATTGATCCAGGTTCCATCCGGAGTCAACCACTTGGCAATCGTTAGCTTAAGTTCGTCATTATCCGTGTACTGGGTGATGTTTTGCACGGTTCCCTTTCCATAACTTTGTGCACCCACCAACGGAATTCCCGCTGATTGATGCAAAGCCGCCGCAAAAATTTCGGCAGCGCTGGCACTTTCACCGTTAATAATGACTACGGCCGGTTTCTTAACTTTGTAGCCCCCGTCTAACTTATGGCTAGCCTTATAAACTTCCGGCTTTCCGTTCCGGGTCTTTACTTGCATGATTGGTTGGCCGTCTTTTAAGAACATTGAAGACATCTTCAACGCTTGTTGCATGAGTCCCCCCGGATTATTACGGACGTCAATAATGTATGATTTGGCACCCTGCTGGTCTAATTTTTTAAGGTTCTTCTTTAATTCACTAGCTGTTTTTTCTGCTACGGATGAGATCGTAATGTAGCCAACCTTGTTCTTTAACATTTTCCCGGTGACTGTCTCAACCGGAATTTTCGCCCGTTTAAGTTTTTTGGTAAAGGTCGTGTTCCCCCGTTGCAGTTCAATCTCGACGGTGGTTCCAACCTTTCCCCGCATTGCGTTCATCGTTTTTGATAATGACTGGTTAGCGACTGATTTACCATTGACCTTGGTAATTTGATCCCCAGCCTTAAGTTTTGCTTTTTGGGCAGGGGTTCCATCAATTGTGGACATTATTTCAATGTGGCCATCCTTTTTAATCACTTGAATCCCAATTCCTCCAAAGGAGCCCGCCACACTATCATTCAGTGAAGAAGCGTCGCTATCCGTGAGGTAATCAGAAAACGGGTCATCTAAAGTAGCCAGCATTCCGTTAATTGCCCCAGTAGCTAACTTATCAGAATCCACGCTGCGATAGTAGTTGGAGTTAATTTGATTATAAACACTCGCAATTCGATTAAGATCGGTTTGGTGGTTAGCTGTCGAATTCGTAAACCCGAACAAAAAAGTCATCACGCCTGCTAAAGTAATGACGCTCCCAAAAATTACCGAGCCGACTACGGTAAGGAACGGGTGTCGATTAATAAATTTTTTCATTAATTTTGTTCACTTTCCAAGTATCGTTGCCAAGCCTGATCAAAAATGGTCATGCTTTGCAAGTAGCTCCCGTTGAGCTCCAGATACTTACTAATTTCTTCAAAATCACGGTCCTGTTTAGGAAATGATTGGTCAAAAAAAGCTTGGTTTGCAAATTCTTCAACTTCATCGTTAGGTTCCGGATTCCGTTGGGTTATTAAAAACTGGTAAAATGTTTTCCTCAAAATATTCCTCCTTATCCTTAGCGTCCTAACGCTAATTCGTTGACTTGGGCACGTTAATAATAAACTTAAATTGATCGTGCGTAATATCAATTTTTTCAACTTGGAAACTAACCTTATTGGTTGTCTTAATCTGGTCTAACCTTAATAAGGCTTGGTCTCCATTAATGATTACCCATTTAGGCAACTCATAATTGCGGGAAATATATTTTAAAACTACCTTAGCGGGCAGCTTTAACGTCCCTACGGATAGGCTATGTGCCTTGAGCCGGATGTTGCCACCTTTAGTGACCGAAGGCACCATCGTTAAGGCAAATTGAACCTTTTGTCCCAAAACTTCGATTTGACCACCTAAAATGGCGTATCGTTTACCAATTTTAAATTGGTAAGTAAAATCCTTACTTTTCTGAAATTGAGTTAGATATGCGGCACTTAAGTCATTTAGCTGTGTTTTATTTAGCGTGATCGGCACTTGATCGTATTTATGAGGATCCTTTTTAGCCGTTTTTTCATACTGAGGCACTGGCAAACTAGCCTTGAAGCCCACGTATACGCTCCCCGCTAATAATAAAGCTAACAGAGACAAAAAACCCCATTTCCAAAAATTATATAAATATTTGTTCATTCCGCCCCCCTAATCAAAAACGTCTAATTTTTGCAAAGCGGATTTGATTTTATTAGTCATCATATCATACCCTTTGTCATTTGGGTGGAAATGATCTTCATCTGATAGGTATGCATTTTTTTCTTTGCTATCTACTTTTCGAGCTTCAACCCGACTCTTTTCCACCACCGCAATATTATCTTCGGTACTTTGCTTTTTCAACTTTTTAATTTGTTGCTTGGTGGTAAATTGTCCCTTTGATAAGGCATCAATGTTAACAAAAGCGGCGTCGTCAAACTCATCAATCGTTGCCTTAGCAGTCGTATTAAACGTGGTGACTGCTTGGGAGATGCTAGTAACGTTTGGGAAATACACGTAAAACGGGTTGTAGATTCCCACCATCACAATCTTTATTTTGGGGTTGTTTTTCCGGGCAATTTCAAAAATTTTCCGTAAATTATTTTGATATTCCAAACTAACTTTATTAACCCGCACTTGAATTTGGCTTTCTGATTCACTAACGTTTTTTTGTAAATTTTGAAAAAGGTCGTTGCCGCCAGCGGTTACCACCAAAACATCACTTTTAGCGGCCTCTTTTTGAATCCGCTTCGTACTTTGCAAACGGTGTAAAATTTCATCACTGCGCTCGCCACTGACCCCCTCGTCGTAGACGGTTGCCTTACCTGCTAACTGATTTTGTACAATCTGCTTTTTCAACCGCTTTTGATAACCGTCTTTATCCTGGGTGTCCCCCACTCCTTGAGTCAAAGAATCTCCCAGGGCAAGGATCTTTACCTGAGCCGTTGCAGGCTGAGTCTTTTTGGTTTTTAAATCTACTTTCTTCTTAACAGTAACGGGCGTAGGGTTAGCCGGGTGGTGGGACGGTGAAGCTTTAAAGAAGCCCATGGCCCACAAAAAAAGCGTAGTGATTAAAAGCAATCCCACGATGCTGAACATGATTTCTTTTAAAACTTTTTTCATTTTTCCTCACTCTTAAACCAAATTAGGGCCAAAACCGCTTGTTCGATTTTAGCCCTAAAGGTTAGTCTTCACTGTAATATAATAAACAAAATGCGCCCATCCCGGTATGGGTGGCAATAATCGGTACGGTTTCACGAACCACAATATCTTTTACGGGGAAAAGTTCTCCCACATGTTTCTTCATGTCTTCAACCATTTCATTGGCGTGTACGTGTGAGATTCCCACTGATTTAATTTTGCCACTTTGTTTCATTTCTTCGTAAATATCCAGCCAAACCTTCTTCATGGCCTTCATACCACGAACCTTGTTAGCTACGTCGAGTTTACCGTCTTTTACCTGTAATAATAGCTTGATGTTCAACAATCCACCAAGCATCCCGCTAACTTTACTAAGTCGGCCACCCTTAACCAGGTTTTCTAGGTTAACAATGCCTAGGTATAGCTTGGTATGGTCCCGAATATAAGCAGCCCGGTCAAGAATTTCTTCTTTAGTTGCCCCAGCTTGGGCCATCTTTGCCGCTTCAATGACTTGAAAAGCTAACGCCCGGTCGGTAAATTGGCTATCAACCACCGTCACGTCAGATTTACTTAGTTCCGCAGCTTGCTGTGCAGTATGCACCGTTCCACTAATTGCCGCAAGCATGTTAAAACTAATCACCTGACTGCCGTCTGCACCTAACCGGTCAAACATTTCAACGAATTTACCCAATGGGGGCTGGCTAGTTTTAGGGAGTGAATTTGACTCGGCCATTTTTTGGATAAATTCTTCGTTAGAAATGGTCTCCCTTTCTACGTACACGGTGTCATCAATCATCACGCTCAATGGTACGATTGAGATATTATATTTTTTGATTTCTTCATCCGTTACTCCACAGGATGAATCGGTGACAATTTTAATTTGAGTCATTTGCTTCCACTTTCCCTTGTATCATAATTATTGCGAGCTAACCAACGTCAATCAACACTTCTGGTTAAGTTAGTAAAACTCGCTTGCTTAATAATATCATTATACCAATCTCTGTTAATTTTTGGCTGAATAATGCCGTTTTTTAATAAAAACCACTGTTGCCAGTGATTTTTGAAGGTTATTTTACTTGCAACTTAATTGCGTTTGATCCACCGCTGAAAAACATGGTCTGGAACCGCGGAGGAACTCGTTCCGGGGCGTTGTTCTTGTAGCATAAATTTTTGTTCATCCACTTCGGGAGCAAAAACATCACACTGAAAATCGCCCTTCACCTTCGTGATCAATAGTTCATCGGCAACCACCATTAGCCTACGGTACACCGTGGAACCACCAATCACGTAATACTTTTCCGTTTTTTCGAGACTGGCTAATAGTTCTTCGTAAGAAGAAAAGCCCCGAACCCCAGAAGGCAGCTGTTCTGGTTGATGGGTTAGTACAAAATTGGTACGCCGCGGTAATGGTCGACCAATCGACTCAAAGGTCTTGCGCCCCATAATTACCGCATGGTCCAGCGTGGTTTGCCGGAAAAAAGCCATATCATCCGGAATGTGCCACGGGATAGCTTGTTGGCGCCCAATTCCATGGCAGTCATCTTCCGCCCAAATCATTGTAATCATGCATTTCTCCTAATTTTAAACGGCTACCGGAGCCTTAATGGTTGGGTGCGGATCGTAGCCTTCCACCACAATATCCGCCGGTTCGTAATCAAAAATATTTTCGTGCACCTGGTTAAATTTCAACCGCGGAGCTGGCCGGGGATCGCGAGTTAATTGTTCTTTAACCTGGGCAATGTGGTTACTGTAAATGTGCGCGTCTCCAAGAGTATGCACAAACTCACCCGCTTCGAGGCCGCAAGTTTTAGCAATCATTTCCGTTAACAATGCATAGCTAGCAATGTTAAACGGCACCCCGAGGAAAATGTCACCACTCCGTTGGTAGAGTTGACAACTTAGCTTGCCATCGGCTACGTAAAATTGGAATAACGAGTGACATGGTGGCAAAGCAGCCGTCGGCACGTCTTCCGGATTCCAAGCGGTCACGATCATCCGGCGGGAGTCAGGATGGTTCTTAATCAAATCAATTACGTTTTCGATTTGGTCGATTGTTTCTCCAGTGCTGGTTTTCCACGCCCGCCACTGGCTTCCATACACGTTCCCCAAATCGCCATACTTAGCGGCAAAGTCGTCGTCTTCCAAAATCAACTTAGTAAACCGTTCTTTTTGGATTTGGTACTGGTCGTTAAAAGCCGGGTCGGTCAAGGAACGGTGCCCAAAATCGCTCATATCTGGCCCGTCATATTCGCTACTTTCAACCCACTTTTTAAAGGCCCATTCGTCCCAAATATGGTTCTTATGTTGTAACAAATAGCGAATATTCGTATCGCCCTTCAAAAACCACATTAATTCGCTTTTAATTAGGCCAAACGGTACCCGTTTGGTAGTTAAAAGTGGGAATCCTTCACTGAGGTCAAACCGCATTTGGTAACCAAAGGTACTCAAGGTTCCCGTCTGCGTCCGGTCATTTTTTTGGTGACCATTTTCTAAAACATATCTTTCTAGATTTAGGTATTGTTCTTCGAGCATCCCGTTACTCCCCTTCTTCAAAACTTTCCAAATACTCCCAACGCGCCATTTTAGCTTCTAATTCATCAGATACCTGGTTGAGTTCGGCCTGAAGCTCCGATAGTTTGCCATAATCCGCGGCGTATTCGTTCATTTGTTCCGTGATTGATTTAGATTTTTGTTCTAGTTTATCAATTTCTGCTTCAATTGTCTGCCATTCTTTTTCTTCGGCATAGGTTCTTTTTTTCTTCTTTTTCGGTTTGTTGGCCACGGGAGTTGGTTCCGTTCGGGACTTAGGTGTGGCAGCGTTAGTAGCCGTGGTTTGCGCCCGCTGTTTAAGGTAGTCACTAATTTGACCAGTGTATTGTTCAATTTGCCCGTTACCATCAAAAATCAACAACTGATCACTAACCTTATCAAGGAAATAGCGGTCGTGAGAAACCGTTAAAACGGTCCCGTTGAAATGTTCGAGGTAGTTTTCCAACACGGTTAGGGTGGCAATATCCAAATCGTTCGTCGGTTCGTCTAGTAATAAGACGTTCGGTTGCTGCATTAAGACCTTAATCAAGTACAGCCGCCGTTTTTCACCGCCCGAAAGTTTTTTGATTAAACTTCCGTGCATAAACTTTGGAAAGAGGAATTGTTCTAATAAACTAGTGACGCTAATTTTTTCACCGTCCCGGTTAACAACTTCTTGACCAATTTCCTTAATATAGTTAATCACCCGTTTGTCTTCCGGAATGGGTTCCATCTTTTGAGTATAGTAACCGATTTTAACCGTTTCACCAATGTCGATCGTTCCGCCCTGAATGGGGAGCTTCCCAGCAATCGCGTTGAGGAAGGAAGATTTGCCCGCTCCATTAGCTCCGGTAATTCCAATTCGGTCACCAGCTTGAATCAACTTAGTAAAGTCATGAGCAATCGGGTGATTCCCCACTTGCAAGTCAAGGTGCTTGATTTCAATGACTTTTTTACCTAATCGTTGTTGAGTTAGACCAATCTCAACGTCTTGGTCAATTTCTTTAGGCGCGTGCACGTCTTGATCAAGTTTCTCAAACTTATTAATCCGAGCTTGTTGCTTTGTTCCTCGGGCTTTAGGACCTCGTTTAATCCATTCCAGTTCTTGCTTATAAATCTTGTACTTCTTTTCTTGACTAGCTTCGTTTTGCTGTTCGCGTAACGCCTTTTGTTCCACGTATTTAGCATAATTACCTTCGTATTCGTAAAGGTGCCCAAAACTTAGTTCCCAGATGTGGTTGGTTACCCGGTCTAAAAAGTACCGGTCGTGGGTAACTAGTAAGAGAGCGCCCTTGTAATCGGCTAAATACTTTTCTAGCCACTCAATTGAGTCAAAATCCAAGTGATTAGTGGGTTCGTCCAGTAGCAACAAATCCGCGGGTTCTAACAAAGCCTGTGCTAACGCGATCCGCTTTACCTGGCCCCCTGATAGTTGGTTAATCGGCGCATCCAGCATATCTACGTGGAGCTGCGTTAAAATCGTCTTGATATTACTTTCGGTATTCCAGGCGTCCAGCCGGTTCATTTCGTCTTCTGCTTTGGTAAACTTCTCAAAAATCGTGCTCGAGGTGGGATTATCGGTATATTCCGCTAAAACCTGTTCGTAACGTTTGATTACCCGAAAAACTTCTTGGTCACCACTATAAATAAAGTCCCGGACCGTTTCGTATTGGTTAATCTCCGAACTTTGCTTTAAGTAGGCAATTCGGTAATCGTTAGGGGCTTCAAATTCGCCGCTATCAGCTGGGTCAATTCCGGCCACCGCGTTTAAGAGGTTGGTTTTTCCCGATCCATTCGTCCCGATCAACCCGATTCGATCGTTTTCGTTGATGGTGAAATTAATCGATTGAAAGAGCTGCTTTTCTCCGTATGTTTTGGTTAAATTTTTAGCCTTTAATGTTTTCATTCTCAATCATCTTTCCCTAATTTTCGTGCTGTTGTAAACAACGCCTCTGGTTGGTTTGGTAACTGATCGTTAATTACCATGGTTTTTAAGGCATTTAAAATCCGACCCATTTGAGGTCCCGGAGTGACAATCTGGTTTGCAATCAAATCTTTACCGGTCACTGCTAATTCTTTAGGGGATTTAATTTGTAGTGTTTGGTAGGTATCCAACCATTCGTGGGCGTCGTGTCCTAAGATTTGCGCCACCCGGACTGCGTTAGCAACGTTCTCAGCCCCGGCTTCAAATAAAATCATTCGGTCTATCCCGTCATTTTTCAACATGGTAAGTACCCGGACGGTCGCCGTAACGTGGCGAATCAATTCGTTAGAGGTCTTCCACTGCTTTAAAAAGTGGTTGATTTGTGCGCCCTGTAGCTGCAACATCCATGCTAAAAGCGCCCAAACTTGGGTTTCGTTTTCTAACTGGCTTAGCGGATAAGCTAGCATGGACTGTAATACGGCTCCCTTGCCAGCCAATCCTGGACAATATTCATTGAGCCGCGTTGCTACCATGTCAGCTAACCCCCGGTTAGGGTTGGTTCCTAACATCATTTTTTGAAACTCTACTAAGGTCCGTTCCACCGAGATCTTAGCTAACAAACTACTATTCACTTTAATGGCCGCTAGCGTCTGAGGTTCAATCACAAAATCTAATTGACTAGCAAACCGCACCCCGCGCATCATCCGTAAGGCGTCTTCATGAAAACGGGCCTTAGGATCGCCGACCGCGCGAATTTTGTGTTGTTTAAGGTCAGTTAAACCGTCAAAAACGTCGATAACGGTTCGATCTTCCCGTAAGGCAAAGGCGTTGATGGTAAAATCACGCCTCATTAAGTCTTCCTTTAGTGACCGGACAAACGTAACCTGATCAGGCCGCCGAAAATCTTGGTAACCACTTTCCGTTCGAAAAGTGGTGATTTCGTAACTATGTTCGCCAGTTAAAACCATTACGGTTCCGTGTTCGATTCCCGTATCAACGGTTCGTTTAAAAATTTGTTTAATTTCAGCGGGATAAGCACTCGTCGCAATGTCCACGTCGTGAATGGGCTTACCAAGCAACGTATCCCGGACGCTACCGCCCACAAAATAAGCTTCATATCCAGCTTCTTCGATTTGTTGTAACACGTTTCGTGCCTCTTCAAACTCTTGTGGCATTTTTTCTAACTGCACCATTCTCACATCCAATCCACATTTAATACTACCAGAAACCGCCCGGATTTTGAAAAGGAAGTTCCACTTCTATGGTATGATATTTGCAAGTACTGCATAAGAAATAAGGAGGTTGTTTATGCAAAAAGATGAATCAATTCGGTTGTTAGATTTCGTCATGATCACGCTAGGCTGCTGTCTGTACGGATTGGGCCTTGCAGTGGTCAACATCCCCAATCACCTTGCGGAAGGTGGAATCACCGGGGTAACTCTAATATTGCGCGCCTTGCTAGGAATTGACCCCGCGCTTTCAACGTTGTTAATCAACGTTCCACTGATTTTAATTGGGTACCGTTTTTTAGGCAAACGCTCCCTAATCTACACCATTTTTGGAACGTTAGCACTTTCGTTTTGGTTGTACTTTTGGCAACGCATCCCCATTAGCTTAGACATCCACCACGATATGTTCATTGCCGGTATTCTAGCCGGGATTGCGGGGGGCTTTGGAAGCGGGGTCGTCTACCGTTTTGGAGGCACCACCGGCGGCACTGACGTGGTTGCCCGGATTTTGGAAAAACGCCGCGGAATTGCAATGGGTCATACCCTTTTTGCACTCGACGCGGTTGTTTTAACGGTTTCGCTTTGTTATATTGACGTTTTGCATATGATGTATACGCTGTTAGCCGCCTACGTTTTCTCTCGCTTAGTTTCTCTAACCCAAGTTGGGGCTTACGCCGGGCACGGTTTAATCATCATTAGCGACCAGAATGAAGAGATCGCAGAAGCGCTTATGGATGAGCTGGGACGCGGCGCTAGTTACATAAAAATGACGGGTGCTTATTCTAATAACGAACGGCAAATGGTTTACTGCGTAATCGGCCCTAACGAACTTAACTTAGCTAAACGAATTATTGAACGTGTCGATCCGCGTGCATTTACTTCCGTAATCGACGTGCATGAAGCCATTGGCGAAGGGTTCACTTACGATTCTGATAAACAACCTGAATAAATACAAAAAATGCAGAAGTTGCCAATTGGCAATTCCTGCATTTTTATTATCAGTGTTTAACTAGCAATTAAAATACCGTTAAATCAGAATACATTGGAGTTAGCTCGTCAAAATTGTAAGTTGCTAACTTTTCAATATCTTCTCCATGGAAGAATGCTGCGTGACTGCGAGCCAACATGAGGTTAATCTTGTCGGTATCGTCAAATTGAACTAGGATAACTGGTTTTCCATTTTCAAAGGCGGCGCCAATTTCAAATACCGTTCCAGGATCTGAAATTACTTCTTCACCTTGTTTAGCATAATCAAGAATTGCGACCACTACGTCCGATTTGCGAACTTGACGAACGTCTGCTTCAAACACGCCAACTTGCCACTTAAACGAACCAAATTTCTCCGTCTCGTACTGGTGGTCCATTGGAACGTAGATGTTGTCGCCGTCAATTGTCGAATTTTTCTTTAAAAGTTCTTCAACCTTCCGTACCCGTTCAATTTGTAAATCACTGAAGAAAGGTGCTGCTAAATATACTGAATTTGCCATTCTTCCAATCACTCCTTTAGCCTTGTGTAATAAAACTATAACATAGCTAAGGGCATTTTAGAGCAATGTTTTTAACTCCACATCCGAAATTTTTTCGGGAAGGTTCTTATCGAGCGCGTAAAAAAACTGGTTGGTTGCGTTCTTACCAACGACTCCGTAAACGGTCCGTTCGTTGAAACTAGTTAACAATTTGATTTGGTAATTTTTGGCGATCACGTTCTTCATTAGCGTTTGTTGTTCGTTAAAACTTGCGGCGTTGAAATCCGTAAAATCTGCTGGTTGGTCAGCCGTAAACTGATTTTTGCGCATAACTTCCACCATTTTTTTATTAAATTTAGGCGCCCAGTCCTTAATTTTATAATTATCTTGCCAACGGTTAATAGCCCTGCACCTCCAAATCTTCTAATTCATCTTGCATATTCAAATCGGTTGGAACTAGCTTGACGTACTTACGAGCCACGTCCACCGCCTGTTCAAGTTGACCATTTTCCTTACTAAAGTGGTACCAGTCCAATAAGAACGGAGCCGAATCCGCTAAATCCGTCGCGGCTGCGGCAAAATGCTTTTGCGCTCCCGCAAAGTCTTCGGTTTTCCACTCGGCAAGCGCCACGTTCCAATTTAACTGGGCATCCGTGATTTCATCCGTAGCGTAACTTAACGTGTCTGCATAACGTCCTTGCCGGTTATAAAAGTCAGTAATCCGAATTACGGCTGCCTGATTATCTGGTGCCAATTCCACTGCTTTTTGCAAGTACTTCTCAACTAACTCATCATCATGCGCGTGTTCTGCCATTTCAGCGGCTAATAAATAAAGGTCGGGATTATATTGGTCAGCTGCCAATCCTTCTTGGGCCGCAGTTAACCCTTTATCCCATTCTTCATCACGCCGGTATGCATCGATCAAGTAAGGGTAAACACTGCTATACGATGAGTCCATATCGACAACTTTTTCCAGCACCGTCTGTGCGCGTTGTACTTCGTCAAGTTGTAAGTAGGTGATCCCCTCTTGCATCAAAATGTCGGGAGTCAAATCTTCTTCATGAATCTGTTCATAATAGGCGATTGCCTTTTCAAACTTGCCAGAAGCTGCATAGGAAGCCGCTAAACGCTCGACAATGTTAATCTGACTCATCATGGGGATTCCTTGCTTAATCAGCTTAAGATAGTACGCTACGGCCTTAGGATAGTCTTGAATGGTGTAATAGAGCTCTCCTAAGGCAAGTTGGATGGCTGGCTCGTCTGGTGCAAGTTGTTCGGCCGCTAAAAGCTTTCTTTCCGAAACTTCGTATAACTCTTCCGTTTGGTAAAGATCCGCTTCCACCATTAACGCCGAAACGTAAAATTCTGAATCTTCGGGAATTTTTTCCAAGTTTTCTAAAGCCCGGTCATTTTCCCCTTGATCTACTAAAATTTCAGCCGCCAACACTGGTAGCTCGTGATCACTAGGATACCGATCAATCAATTTTTCGTAGATGCGGAGTGCTTTGCCATCAAACCCCAAAGCATAGAGCTCTCCCGCTAAATTATAAAGGGTTTCATCATCATCTTTTCTTAATGCCCAACCGTATAGCCGATTAAATTCATCAATTTGACCCGATTCTAGGGCATCGAGTGCTCTTTGGGAATAATTTGCATCTTCGTGATTCATAATTTTTACAGGCAAACAAAAAGCCAGCATAACAGAGCTATGCTGACCCAAGTTCAGAAATCCGCTTATTTAACAGCGTCCTTCAAAGCCTTACCAGGCTTGAATGCTGGAACTTTGCTTGCTGCGATTTCAATTTCTTTACCAGTTTGTGGGTTGCGACCCTTACGAGCTGCACGATTACGTACTTCGAAAGTACCGAAACCGATCAATTGAACTTTGTCGCCCTTCTTCAAGTCATCTTGAATTGAGCCAAATACAGCTTCAACAGCCGCTGTTGCATCCTTCTTGGTTAAACCAGTTTTCTTAGCAACATTTTCAACTAATTCTGCTTTGTTTGCCATGTATATTTCACCTCCTGAATTTTGTTTATCAAAACAAGGTGTTTTGTCATTTTTGAAAAATCAAAAACGGTGAAACAATAATCTGTTATTATTTCAACTTGAAATATATCACACAGAGACCGCTGTGACAAGCTTTTTTGCGCTTTTTGCATTAAAAACGGCATCTATAATACTTATTTAAGAATTACTTTCGACGACGCTCGATTAAATGCACAGGTGTTCCCTCAAAGTCGAATGCCTCGCGGATTTTGTTTTCCAAAAAGCGTTCGTATGAAAAGTGCATTAAGTCTGGATCGTTAACAAAAATCACGAAAGTTGGCGGTTGCACGCTAACTTGCGTTCCATAGTAAACCCGTAGTCGTTTGCCATTTTCACTAGGCGTAGGGTTCACCGCGATTGCGTCCATAAGGACATCGTTTAGGCTAGAAGATTGGACGCGTCGCCGGTGGTTTTCGTCGACCCGTTTAATTAACGCAGGAAGTTGCGATAAACGTTGTTTTGTAACGGCAGAAACAAAGATTATCGGTGCGTAACTAAGGTAGGCAAACTCTTGTCGAATTGACTGTTCAAAGTTAGAAAGGCTATGGTTATCCTTTTTAAGCTTGTCCCATTTGTTTACCACAATTACGATTGCCCGCCCGGCTTCGTGGGCATAGCCAGCAATTCGCTTATCCTGTTCGCGAATACCTTCTTCGGCGTTCAGCACCACTAAAACTACGTTACTGTTATCAATGGCCTTCATCGCACGCATTACGCTATAACGTTCGGTATTTTCGTAAATTTTACCTTTTTTCCGCATCCCGGCAGTGTCGACCATCACAAATTCATCACCATTACTGGTAAAACGCGTATCGATTGCATCCCGGGTCGTACCCGCGATGTCAGAAACAATCACCCGTTGTTCGCCCAAGATGGCATTTACTAGCGAAGATTTTCCCACGTTTGGCCGTCCGATCAAGCTAAAGCGGATCGCTTCATCGTCTTCTTGCTCTTCTTTATCTGGAAAATTAGCAATTACTGCGTCTAGTAAGTCCCCTAAACCAAGCCCGTGACTTCCGGATAGTGGGTACGGATCGCCGAATCCTAAACTATAAAAGTCATAAATGTCTTGGCGTAATTCCGGGTTATCAACCTTATTAACCGCTAGGATAACTGGTTTATCAGCTTTATATAAAATCTTAGCAACCGCTTCGTCCGCGTCACTAACCCCTTCACGCACGCTTACAATAAAAATAATCACGTCCGCTTCGTTAATTGCTAATTCGGCTTGATCCCGAATTTCTTCTAAAAATGGTTCCTCACCAATTTGAATTCCACCGGTATCAATTAAGTTGAATTTCCGGCCTAACCATTCACTATGGGTGTAAATCCGATCACGGGTCACACCCGGTGTATCTTCAACAATCGAGATCCGTTCCCCCGCAATGCGGTTAAAAATTGTTGATTTTCCGACGTTTGGTCGGCCAACGATTGCTACAGTTGGATTTCCCATCAATTGGCCCCCTTTCTAAATACAACATTAAAAAGGTCTTGGACAGACTATCATTCTCCGCCAAGACCTTTCTAACTGAGTTGATAGGCATAATCTAGCACTTGACATGTTAAATTATTAATCCTAACAATTTTTTGAATTATTTATCTGAATCTTTAAGACTGTCACCAATGATATCACCTAGTGTGAAACCAGTTGTTTCTTCTGGCATATCCTTGCTGTAGTCAGTTGCAGGAGCTTTAGAAGCCTTCTTTTCGTTCTTTGGAGCTTCTTCTAAAGCCTTGATTGATAATGCCAAACGGCGTTCTTCTGGGTGTACTTCAAGTACCTTAACCTTAATGTCTTGACCTTCTTCAAGAACATCTGCTGGAGTAGCGATGTGCTTGTGAGAAATTTGAGAAATGTGTACTAATCCTTCAACACCAGGGAAGACTTCAACGAATGCACCGAAATCAGTTAACCGTTTTACTTTACCATCTAAAACAGCACCTACTGGAGCCTTTTCTGCAATATTTTCCCAAGGACCTGGTTGAGTTTGCTTGATTGAAAGTGAAATCCGTTCTCTTTCTGGATCAACACTTAAAACTTTCACTTGAACTTCTTGGCCAGGCTTGAGGACGTCAGAAGGTTTTTCAACCCGTTCGTATGAAATTTCTGAAATGTGAACAAGTCCATCAATTCCACCAAGGTCAACAAAAGCACCAAAGTTAGTCAAACGAGCTACTTTACCAGTAACAACTTCGCCTTCCTTTAATGAGCTCAATACTTCTTGGCGTTTTTCAGCGCGTTCAGCATTGATAACTGCCTTGTGTGAAAGAATCAAACGGTTGTCTTCTGGTTTGATTTCAATAATCTTAACTTTAAGAGTTTGACCCTTGTAAGCATTTAGATCATCAACGTAGCGGTTTTCAATCATTGAAGCAGGGATAAATCCACGTACTCCTGCATCAACTACTAAACCACCCTTAACAACTTGAGTAACTGGTACTTCAAGTTCTTCGTCGTTAGCAGCCTTTTCTTCGATTTCTTTCCAAACCTTACGAGCTAAGAGACGCTTACGAGAAAGTAGGTAACTGCCACCTTCCTTATCGTCGCCAATCCGTGAAATAACTACAAGTTCTAGTTCGTCACCAATTTTAACTTCGTCGTTAATATTGTCGATATGTTGCGTAGAAAGTTCACGTAAAGGTACGACACCTTCCACACCAGCACCTTGAATTCCAACGATCACTTGACGATCGTCATCAATATCAAGCACTTCGCCAGTAACTACGTCACCAACTTTTACTTCTTCAACGCTGTTAATTGCGTTGAGTAAATCACTGTTTTGATTAACATCATTTTCGGCCATCCGAATAATCCCCCTTTTACAGCACTTATACTTATATAATATCGAAAAAATTGCATAATTGCTAGTAATTGTTATTACTTTCTGAATACAGTTTCATGAACAATGTCTAAAATCTTTTGAACCACCTCTTCAATCGACATGGCAGTAGTGTCTACCTCGATTGCGTCGTCAGCTTTAGTAAGTGGAGAAATTTCACGGGTAGAATCTTTATGGTCCCGAATTTCAATTTCTTTTTTCAATTGTTCTAAATCTGTATTCATGCCTTTTGCAATATTTTCCTTGTAACGGCGCTCAGCCCTTTCTTGGACACTAGCCACGAGAAAAATCTTTACTTCCGCATTAGGCAATACGGCCGAGCCAATGTCCCGACCATCCATTACAATACCACCATCTTTAGCTAAATCACGTTGCCAGTCCGTCAGTACTTTTCGCACTTGCTCTTGAGCTGCAATGGTGGAAACGGCATTAGTTACGTCCGTTCGCCGAATCGCTTCCGTTACTTCTTGACCATCCAAAAAGACCTTCTGTACGGGATCACCGGGTTCAAAATTTAACTTAGTTTCCTTCAACATTGCCGCAATTTTTTCTTCATCATTCAAGTCAAAATGATTTTGCATTGCTTTTAGAGTAACTGCTCGATACATTGCTCCCGTATCACAATAAACATAACTTAAATCTTTTGCGACAATTTTAGCAACCGTACTTTTTCCTGCTGATGCGGGTCCGTCGATTGCAATTTGTAATTTCTTGTCCATAAACTAACTAACGACCTACCTTACTCTTAATTGTTGTCCTGGTTCAATTTCGGAGTTGCTGCTTAATCCGTTTAATTCCATTAACTTCTGAACAGAAATTCCGTTATTAACCGCGACCCGGTACATTCCTTGACCAGCTTGTACCGTTGCGTAAGAAGCACCTTCTGCAGAGCTTACGCTACTTGAAGATTCTGTAGTCGTACTGCTTGATGAAGCTTCCGTTGAGGCTGATGATGCCGCCGATTTAGATTTAGCTTCACTTTGCTTATCCACTGATGAAGTTGAACTCTTAGCAGATGACGCCTCTTTTTCAGCTTTCTTCGAAGATGACTTAGCCTTACTTGCCGAGTGTTTCTTACTTGATTTAGCAACTTGCGTGGTAGTGGTGTTAGCCGTCTTTTGTTGGAAATCTTGCCGTTGAGTCATGTAATAAGCTAACGACGCAATCGCCAAAATAATTACCACCCAAATCATTGAACCGACAATGGTTTTAGTACGTTTTTTCTGTTTATGAAATTCACCACGTTCCGACTTGCTTGCCGTTTCTTCGGCAGGAGCTGCTTTTTCAGCAGTCGTAGTTTGGTCAACAGCCGGTTCTTTTTGCGTATCCGCTGCTTTTTCATTTGCGGTTTGTTCCTCAGTAACTTCGTCTGACGAAGTCTTTTTGATTGCCTTTTTGTTTTTCTTGTTTTTGCTACTCAATGTTCGTCCTCCTAATGCATACCAATATGATGTATTTTACAATATTTTATTTAGAATGACTACGTAAAATGGGCTACTCGGTCGCAAAAATTTGTGCTAACTTTACTCGCCAGTCCGCCATTGCTAACTGGCTAGCATCACGAGGTGGTTGCAACCCTAACGCCGTAAAATCATTTATCGAACCACAGCATTGGTCGTCATGTGCCGTAAATTGTTCATCAAAGTGTTGCAACAAAAAACGTCGGTGACATCCCGTAGTCCGAATTAATTTTAACATTTCTAAAATCTGTTGTTCCTTTTGTTGCGCTTGTTTTTTGAATAAACTTTTTAATTGCGCTTCACTAAGCCCAAATTCTCGGTAATATTCAATTAAAGCTCGTTGTTCTTCAGTTTGTTGGTCGGCACTAATTAGCGATTGCTCTTCAACGTTAGGAAGCGAGTAACTATTTAAAACGCTCGGTATCATCTCGTCGCCCGCAGCATACAGCGTAATTGCAACGCTAGGCTGTCCATCACGCCCAGCACGTCCAATTTCTTGGACGTAGCTTTCAATATCGCCCGGCATGTGGTAATGAATTACGTACCGGATATCTGCTTTATCGATTCCCATCCCAAAAGCACTCGTAGCGCAAATTACGTCAAGTTGGTTCTTTTGAAATTGACTTTGGACTTGCAACCGATCATAAGTAGACATTCCCGCATGGTAAGGCGCTGCCGAGCACTCAAGTTGGCGATTAATTAGCTCACTCACTTGGCTTGCAACTTTCCGACTAGAGAAATACACGATGCCCGCTCCTGGCAGCTCGTCGATTAAATTCAACAACAGTTCTTCCTTATCGCCGACGCTATCCGTTGTTAAAAAATCCAAAAAGATGTTTTTCCGGTCTACAGAAGCGACGTATTGCTCAGTTGTTTGAGCATCCAAAGCGAGGTACCGCAAAATTTCCGATCGGGTATTTTGGCTCGCAGTGGCCGTTAGTGCTAACGTTAGTGGATTCCCGAACTGCTTCCGGACTTGCCCAATTCTCAAGTAATCCGGCCGAAACGATTTCCCCCATTGCACAATGCAGTGGGCCTCGTCAACTACCATTAACGCAATCTTCAACTGGTTAATTCGCGCCTGAACTTCCGGTTTTTGCAAGCTTTCGGGTGATAAAAAAATGAATTTATAGTCCGCTAAGTGGTTTAAAACGTACCGTTGGTCAGTGTACGCCACTTGAGAAGTTAGTTCTGCAATTTGACGTTCACCACTCAACCGCAAACGTTGGATTTGGTCCTTAATCAGGGAAAGCAGCGGCGAAACTACCACCACCGTGCCGGGGCATAACAAACCATACATTTGATAAATTAAAGTTTTTCCCGCCCCCGTCGGTAAAATCGCTAAAGTACTCTGTCCGGCCAGCAATTTATGTAAAATTTCTAGCTGACCTGGTCGAAATTCCTGAAAACCAAACTGCTCCCTTAACTTATTGTAAATCAACCGATCTGAAATCGTCATTGTCCTTGCCGTTCCTTAATGTATCTAATCTGACTAAGCCGAAAATCAAAAAAAGTTAATGCTGGGTACTTTTGTAGTGCCGTTTGGAAATCAATTTCTTCCAAATTCATTTGAGCAACGGTCGGGTTTAAAAATTGTTGATAAGGAAAGTCATCAAGTAAGATTGCCATCATCAGTAAATGTTCTTTAATGGTGTTAGGCTTTACCCGCCGTAATTCCGCAATTTTTGAGACGTCATAGCCCTTTCGTAATAGCTGTAAAGTTTGCCACGTACTCTCAGGTAAGACGGAAGGCTGGGCCACCATCTCAATTAATTGGTCAAAAGGAGCGACCCGGTCATAGAGCACTTGAGCAAAAATCTTTCTAAAAATTAGTCGAAGTCTCAATTCCATTTGAAACGGGCTAACTTCACTAATTCGCGCAAGTTGCTCCACCGTTAATCCTAAATCGCCGTGGTTAGGTAAATAATTTACAAACCAATCGGCTTCGTCTTGAGGAAGCACCTCACAGAGCTTAGTCAAAGCTTGCTGGTACTCCTGAACTAATTGCAAACGAGATTGCCCACCCTGCTTCAAAGCGGCGAACCATTTTTTGATCATGAAATTAATATGCCGGTCTTCGTTCACCGGTACGTACCGCGAGTTTTGAAAACTGTATTCGGAAACTACTTGAGTAGCCATTAACCACAGGCTAATGGCCGAATCAAGTTTGATTCGCAAACTCCCCGCTGGCGGCATTGGAAGATTAGTCTGCTGTTGTGCGCCTTGATCGGTTAATTTCAGCGCATCGTCTTCCCTAGCCAAGTACCCCATTTTAACCGCTTGATCTACGCTGTTCAAAAATTCCTGGCGGTCTAATTTTTTCCAAAAACCAATATAATTTAGCAAACCGTATTCTAGCCCACCATAAAGCGATGAGACCGTTAATTTATTCTTCAACAAATTTAAAATCACTTTCGGCCGCCGACTTTGTTGACGGTCAAAAAAAATCAATCCGTCTGCTGGTTTCATTTATCCGTCTGCCGTTTTAACCGTTTAACTTCGCTTAATTTTAAGGCGCGCCATTTTCCTGACTGCACGTCGTCAATCGACAAAAACGAGTAGCTATTCCGGTGCAATTTTTGTACCGGATGACCAACCGCCATGAACATCTTTTTAACTTGATGATTGCGCCCTTCGTGAATCGTTAATTGCACAATCGAAGTCTTTTTTTCTAGGTCAGTACTAATCACCTTAGCCTTGGCTTTAGCGGTTTTCCGGTGGTCAATTACGATCCCTTCTTCTAACCGTTTCAGTGCCGTTCCATTAATTAGGCCCTTGACCTTAGCGGTGTACGTCTTTTCAAATTTAAACTTAGGATGCATCAATCGGTTAGCCAATTCTCCATCGTTGGTCATCAAGACTGCACCAGAAGTATCGTAGTCCAGCCTTCCGACTGGGTAAATACGTTCGGTAACGTCTGGGAAAAAGTCCATAACCGTTTTCCGGTTTTTATCGTCACTAACCGACGTGATCACTCCCCGCGGTTTATTTAATAGGAAATAGACGTTTTGCTCGCGTTGGATAGGCACCCCATCAACTTCGATCCGGGCATGTTGGTCTACCTTAGTTCCTAATTCCTTAATCACTTGCCCATTAACTTTTACATGCCCTTCGGCAATTAGTTTTTCGGATTTTCGCCGCGAAGCCACTCCAGCCTCGGCCATTACTTTCTGTAATCTTTCTTCTGCCATAGTTACTCCTTATTCGTTGTCATTTTTGATTCAAACTCTTGTAAAAATAGGTCTTCATTATCATCTGGATCTCCTTCGGCATTCTCGGAGTCTTCAGGCAACGCCGGCAATTCCGTAAGATCTTGTAACCCAAAATAGTCCAAAAATTCTGCAGTTGTGCCGTATGTTTTCGGTCTTCCTGGCTCGTTCAACCGCCCGGTGACCTTGACTAAATTTCTTAAAACTAGGTTCTGTAAGGTGGTTCCACTGTGAACGCCCCGAATTTGATCAATTTCAATCCGGGTAATGGGCTGCCGATACGCCACAATTGCTAGAATTTCCAAAGCTGCTGCTGACAACCCCGCTTGATTAGACCGGGCAAAATATTTTTTAATCAGCACCGCTAGCTCAGGCTTGGTAACTAATTTATAGGTTCCTCCCGTTTGAATCAAGCTTAATGCCGAACTTGGGTCTTGACGATACTTTTCAGCTAACTCTTCCAAAATGGTGGTGACCGCCGGCTTAGCGAAGCCAGTTAACTCTGCTAAGTTGGCCAGTGTAATTCCTTCGGCACCCGCCACAAAAAGTAGCCCTTCAACTTTTTGTTCCTTGTTCATTAACCTCACCTATCTTAATTATAATTGACTGGTCTGCGGAATCTTGGGACAGTTTGATTTGTTGTTTTTTTGCTAACTCTAAAATTGCCATGAAGGTGGTCACCAGAACTTCGCGGTTAACCCGAGCACTGAACAGCTCTTCAAAACGGCAAACTGTCTGTTGGTGAACCATCTTTTGCACAAAAGCCATTTGTTCTTCAATTGAAACTTCTTCCGTTTGCACTGTCCGAGAAACCGGTTCTAGTAAGGCTTGGCGAGCGAGCACTTTTTGTAAAGCCTTTTGTAAGTCGGTAAGTTCAATTCCCGGGGCTAACCGGGTGACCGCCGCCGGATCAATTTCCATCTCTGGACGCGAAAACGAACGTTGCCGTTCTATTTCTAATCCCCGCAAATTTTCAGAAGCCGTTTTAAAAATCTGGTATTCAATTAACTGATCTACCAAGTCATTACGGGGGTCTTCGTCAACTAGCTCTTCATCTTCTTCATGAGGCAACAACATCTTACCCTTAATCTCCGTCAGCTTAGCTGCCATTACTAGATACTCTCCGGCAATGTTTAGCTTTAACGTTTTCTGAGTATGCAAATATTGTAAATATTGACTTGTAATTTCTGAAATGCGAATGTCGTAAATACTCATTTGCGACTGTCGAATCAAATGTAATAATAAATCGAGCGGTCCTTCAAAGTCAGCTAACTTCACGTCCGGTAAATTATACACTTTAGTTTTCATCAACTTGCCCCATTTCAAAACGTTCAACCATTGCGCTTGTCTTCAGCGATCCCATTAACCGTCGATCCGGAAAAATCGATAACAATGATCGAAAGATTTCGTTTTCGTTAAAAACCGTTTCTTCATTTGCGATGAAGGCCATCCGTTCCACAACTACGCAATCGGCTTCCAAAACAATCAACACTAGTCCAATGTATGTGCCGTTTCTGCGTTCCAAGTAAATCTGGCGGTTCTTTTTGGTATATCGCTCTAAAACTTGCTGTACCACATCGATTGAGTGAAACTCGTCAATCGTTGAGAGTAAGCCCATTGCAATTTGTCTTTTTGATTCTGTGTATTTAACTAACATTTTGCTCCCCTGTTATCAGGCTCGCGGATGGTACTTGTCGTATACATCCACTAACCGCTGTTGAGTAATGTGCGTATAAATTTGGGTAGTTGAAATATCTGCATGACCAAGTAGTTCTTGCACAATTCGTAAATCCGCGCCATTTTCCAATAAATGCGTTGCAAAAGAATGCCGTAGCGTATGTGGAGTAATATTTTTTTCGATCCCCGCTTTTTGAACCTGTGCCTTCAAGTTTTTCCAAACTCCTTGACGGGTTAAAGGGTGTCCGTGTTGGTTAAGAAAAATTTCGTTATACCGTTTTGATCCTAATAACGCTCTTCGTGGACCATTAATGTAACGCTCTAGCCAATCAATCGCCACGTCGCCGATCGGAATGATCCGCTGTTTATTTCCCTTACCAACCGTTTCAATAAGCCCCATCTCTAAATGCAATTCGTTGAGGTTTAAGGCAATCAGTTCGCTAACTCGTAATCCCGTTGCGTACATGACCTCTAAAATCGCCCGGTCCCGAATTCCTAAAGGTTTCGTAGTATCCGGAACCTTAAGCAAACGTTCAACCTCTTCAGTGGTTAAAACTGATGGCAAGTGTTGCGCACGCTTGGGCGGATCGATATTAGTCATCGGGTCCGTTTGAATTCGTTCGTTAAGCAATAAATACTTAAAAAACTTTCGCAAACTGGAAATCGTGTGAATTGAAGAACTTCGAGCCCGACCGGTCTGCTTTAAAGCGTTAAGGTAGTTTAATATGGTATAACGGTCAACATCTTTAATATCGGAAATATTTTGTTCTTGCAAAAAGTTTTGCAAATGACGTAATTCCTGACGATAACTCACAATCGTATTATCTGAAAGTCCTCGCTCAACTTTTAGAGCGTGGAGATAATCGTTAATTAAGTCATCCATTACCCTATTGCTCCTTTAAAACAATCCCATCGGCGGTTTGTTCAATTACGCCCGCTTTAAGCAAGTGACCAATTGCCATCTTGAAACGACTTTTACTAATCCCAAAATGTTCTTTAATATCACTAGGATTACTGTGATCGTTAAACGGCAGTTGCCGGTCTGCGCGGTGTTGCAATAACGCTAAAATCATCGCGGCATCGTCCCCAAGTGCTTCATAATTACGAGGTTTCAACGAGAGGTTTAGCGTTCCGTCTGGATGGATTCCAATTACCCGGGCCTGTACTTTTTCGCCTAAACGAGGTTCCCGATCCCGTTCCGAAGGGTGAATAAAACCTAGATGAAATTGGTCGGTAATTACCAAAGTACCAGCTAATTTAAGTCGGTACGCCGTTGCCGAAACATTTTGGTTAATCATCTTTTTATTTGCCCGCACGGAAATTGCCTTAAAAACGGTGGAGTCAGCTGGATGGGCCCACATCCGTTCCTTATTATCGACCGTAAGACAAACTAGTAGTTGGTCATCTACATGGGGCCAGATTTTGGTTTCCGTTGGCAATTCGTCTAACGAAACCACCACGTCCTTGTTATTTAACCCGATATCCACGAAAACTCCCAAATCTTTACGGACTTTAACCACCGTGCCCCAGCCGTATTTTCCGGTAGTGGCCTTGGGAGCTTCCCGCGTCATTTGACGTTCATGATTAGCATTTTCATAGGCAAAACCCTTAAAATTACTGTCCTTTTTTAGCGGCTTCTTTATTTCTTTTTTATCAATTCGGTAGGTTAGTCCATCTTCAGCTTGTGCAAAGTAAAACTGGTCATTTTCATCAATAACCTTAGCCTGTATCTTTTTTCCTAATAATGTTTCCATATTTCCACCCGTTTATTTAATCTGTATTTGTAGTAGTTGAATAATTAAGTATGCGATCCCGGAAGCAATGATTGGACCAGCGGCAATTCCGTTCATGAAAACAACCCCAATGATTGTTCCCATAACCAACGCAACCGTTACTTCTGGACTAGCCGACAAAAAGCCGACCCCTTGGTAGGATAACAACGACACTAAAATCCCACAAGCAACCGCAATCCAACCAACTGGCGATTTAAAGGAATTGATCAAATCCATAATGCCAATTCTTCCCGTAGCAATGGGGACCAGAATGGCAACTGAAATAATGGTGACTCCCCAGTTGATCCCCTGCTTGTCAATAATGCTAAATAATTTATCTGAATTAGGGATCAATTTAAATAGCAAAACGGCAATCGTGGCAATCATTAAAGACTGGTTTTTTCCTAACCAAGAAACTAACAAAATACCTGCTAAAAAAAGCCAACTTTCCAACATTTTCACTCCGAACGTTTCAGTTTACATAAAAAATTTTGATTTTAATTTAATACGAAGCCCTTAAAGCAGCTTCGCATACATTTTTAATCTAAAAGTTTATTATTATACTATTGTACACTATTTTAGCTGGCACGAAAAATGCAAATCCCCCTTTTTCAACCTATTTTCACAAAGATTTTGTGATATTTTTTCTTTTCAAATTTGATTGCTATTCCATTTGAAAATCTACATTTTTCTCAATCACTTTTTCAAGACAACAAAAAAGACTCAGGGTCCTCAAGACCCCAAGTCTTTAACGATTCACTTTAAATCTTAAAGTGAGTTTGAAGCACCATGGTAGATAATTCCACGACGTGAATCAACCGTAATTAATTCATCGTCAGAAAGAATTGATGTAGCGTTTTGAACACCCACGATTACTGGAATACCCATTGAGATTCCAACAACTGCAGCGTGTGATGTCAAACCACCATTTTCAACAACCAAAGCACTTGATTTTTCAATTGCTGGTAGGTAATCTTTGTCAGTTGTCTTTGTAACTAAGATTCCACCTTCAACAGCTTTTTGGTTAGCTTCGTCAGCTGATGTAGCAACAACTGCTTTACCAATTACGGTTTCGTCGCCAACACCTTGACCAGATGCCAACTTAGAACCAATTAATTGAAGTTTCATCATGTTAGTTGTACCACTTTCACCAACTGGTACACCAGCCGTAACAAGGATTAGGTCGCCTTCCTTAGCAAAGCCAAGGTCAACTGCCTTGTTAGCAGCCAATTCGAACATTTCGTCAGTAGTTGCAGGACGTTCAGCAACGATTGGGTGAACACCCCAGTTAACCATTAAGCCACGACGTACGCGTTCGTCGAAAGTAATTGCCAAGATGTCTGCATCTGGACGGTACTTAGAAATCATCCGTGCTGTGTAACCTGATTGAGTTGCAGCAACGATTGTCTTAACGCCCAAGTTCTTAGCAGCGCGAGCAACGGCAGCAGCCACTGTTTCAGTAACGTCACTTTGATCAAAAGTATTGATTTGAAGGTTACCGTCATCAGCCATAGCATTTTCAGCTTTTTGGTCGATCTTAGCCATTGTAGCAACAGCTTCAACTGGGTAGTCACCATTAGCACTTTCACCAGAAAGCATAGTTGCGTCAGTACCATCCCAAACAGCGTTAGCAACGTCAGAAGCTTCCGCACGAGTTGGGCGTGGGTTTTCAATCATTGAGTCAAGCATTTGAGTAGCAGTAATAACTGGCTTACCAAGTGCGTTGCACTTCTTGATCAATGTCTTTTGAACCAACGGAACGTTTTCTGCTGGGATTTCAACACCCATGTCACCACGAGCGATCATGATACCATCAGAAACTTTTAAGATTTCGTCAGTGTTGTCGATACCTTCTTGAGATTCGATCTTAGGGAAGATTTGAACGTCTTCCATGTTCTTTTCTTCAAGTAATTCACGAATATCAAGAACGTCTTGAGGCTTACGAACAAAACTTGCAGCAATGTAGTTAATGTTCATTGATTCAAGACCAAAACGAATGTCGCTAGCATCTTTTTCAGTGATACCTGGCAAGTTGATTGATACGCCAGGTGCGTTAGTACCTTTACGTGAACCAAGCACACCGTTGTTTGTAGCGTGCACAACTAATTCGCGGTTTTCGTCATCTTTTTCGTCAATCTTAAAATCAAGTAATCCATCATCAAAGAGAACGTGTCCACCAACATGAACATCGTCGTAAAGACCAGGGTATGTAACCGCGATCTTTTCCTTAGTAGTTTCTAAGCTAGCATCCATTGAGATACGAGCCTTATCCCCTGTGTGATATTCTTGGTTACCATCTTTTTGGACGGTTGTCCGAATTTCAGCACCCTTTGTGTCAAGCAAAATACCTACTGATTTACCAGTAATCTTTTCTGCTTCCTTAACCATGTTGTAGCGGCCTAAATGTTCTTCGTGGTCACCATGTGAAAAGTTAAAACGGAAAATATTTGCACCAGCTTCGATTAACTTAACAATCGTATCAACTGATGTACTTGCAGGACCAAGTGTTGAAACAATCTTGGTTTTCTTCATTACAGAATCTCTCCCTTGATTTTAAATTATAAAAGATCTTTTAGATCATTTTATACCAAATTAATAAAATAAAAAATTAGAACGATAAGTCCTCACTCAATTGATAAAGTGAGTCGTCTGCTTGATGTTTTGCATCAAACAAGTCCGTGATGTCGTGTGCTTGAACCTTGTTATCCAAGATTCCAACCGCTAAACCACCCTTACCTTCAAGAAGTAATTCAACAGCGTAAGCACCCATCTTGCTTGCCAAGACACGGTCTTTAGCAGATGGAACACCCCCACGTTGAACGTGGCCAATTACCGTAGCGCGGGCGTCAAAGTCACCGTATTGCTTAAGCTTCTTGATAAACTCTGGTGCAGCTTCCGAGTTTGCGTCCCCTTCGGCGATTACGATAATTCCATAATCTTTACCGTTGGCACGGTTTCTCTTAAGCTTGTTAGCAATTGCTTCCACATCGTAATCGAAACCAGGTGCAATTACTGCATCAGCTCCCGAAGCAACTCCTGCCCAAAGAGCAATATCAGCAGCGTGGCGTCCCATTACTTGAACTGCGAACACCCGTTGGTGACTCTTAGCAGTATCACGAACCTTATCAATTGCGTCTACCGCTGTGTTCAACGCTGTATCAAAACCAATAGTGAAGTCGGTAAACGGAATGTCGTTATCGATCGTTCCTGGAAGACCGATTGTATTGTATCCGTGTTCTGTTAAGCGAAGAGCACCATGGTATGAACCATCTCCACCAATAACAACCAACGCATCAATACCGAACTTCTTAAGTTGTTCGATACCTTTTAATTGGCTTTCTTCTTGAGCAAATTCAGGGTAACGGGCCGAGTAAAGCATGGTTCCACCTTGCGAAACCATGTCATCTAAATCCGCTGCCTTGAATTCATGAATATCACCAGCTACTAAACCAGCGAAACCATAATTAATTCCATAAGCTTCAAGACCTGAGCTTATGGCCTTTCGTGCAACGGCGCGGATGGCTACGTTCATGCCCGGAGCATCCCCACCACTTGTCATGATACCAATACGCTTCATTTTTTCACCTCAAATAGAAATATTGAGTTTTTTCAAAACTTCATTGTTGATTCTATCACTTTTAAAATCAGTTGTCTGTACCATTTTGCCAATTCTTTCAATGTAAGTGCTTTAATTCACGCTTTATTTTTCAACCAATGAAATTTGGTCCAATCCAAGTAAATTTTCAAACGCTTTTTTCACTTCTGGAGTTCCCTGCAAACTAAATTTTTCTGATAACGCTCGTTGCTGATTGGTATCTTGGTAAACTAACGTCACCGGAACTTGTCCATGGTATTCCTTGAACATTTCGAATAACCTTCTTTGAAAATCGGCGGGATTTTTGCGGCTCGGTACCTTAATCACCCAATGTGTCTGTCGGTGCGACCGTTGTTGGGGCGCTGCAATTTGGTCAACAATTAACTGCAGTTGATCCTCGCGTTGTTCGACTTTTCCCGTTAACTGAAGGACGCGTTTACTTTCCAAAAGTTGGTTAGATTGGAAAACGCGCGGAAAAATTACCGCCTCGCATTCATCAGTCTGGTCACTGATTTTGGCAAACGCCATCGGTTCACCCTTCTTCGTTCGAATTGTGCGGATACTGCGGATGTAGACTATGGAAGTTACCTTTTCTCCCGCTTTAAACTGTTGAATCGGGATAAAATGCCGTTGTTTAATTAATGCGGCAAATCGTTCTACCGGATGGGCAGATACGTAAGTTCCCAGGAGCTCTTCTTCGCGGTCCAGTTTTTCGTCTAACGGTAAATCTGGACGACTTTTAATCGTTGGCATTAATTTTTGAAAGAGGTCAACATTTTGTCCACTAAAGGTAATTCCCTTAAGCAGCTCTGGCAAATATTCATCCAGTTCCGCCCGGTTATAGCCAAAACTATCTAAAGCGCCCGCAAAGATCAATTTGTCAATCACATCTTCGTCAATGCCCTGGTCGCCCATTCGACGTAACCAGTCGTCAACCGTTTTAAAACGTCCACCACGTTCGCGTTCCGCCAACAAGTGTTGAATAAAGTCACGCCGCAGTCCTTTAATTGCGGTGAACCCCATCCGGATTTGCCCGCCTTGATAGGTGTAGGTGGCACTACTTTGGTTAATGTCCGGAGCTAAGGTAGAAATGCCTAAACGTTTTAGCTCTTGAATGTAGGTTTTGGTTTTTGCGTCGTTTCCCACCACGGAATTTAATAGCGCCGTGTAAAAATCTCCCGGATAGTGCGCTTTTAGGTAGGCTAACTGAAATGCCAACTTACTATAGGCAACTGCGTGAGATTTATTAAAACCGTAGTTAGCAAAGTTTTCAATATACCGGTAAACCTGTTGAGCAATTTTTTCGCTGTAACCCTTTTGCAGAGCTCCTTGAATAAAATTGGTCCGCATTTGCTCAATTACGGCGTGCTTTTTCTTACTCATTGCCCGCCGCAGCAAATCCGCTTGACCAAGGCTTAAGCCTCCCATCGCAGAGGCCACCTCCATTACCTGCTCTTGATAAACCAAAATTCCATACGTTTCCCCTAATACCCGTTCTAGTACTTGATTTGGGAAATGATACGGTTCTAAATGGTCCTTGCGCTTAACAAACCGGTCAATATTTTCCATCGGCCCTGGCCGATAAAGAGCGTTAACTGCTACCACAAGGCCAAAATTAGTTGGGTGTACTTTTCGTAAAACGTTACGAATCCCTGCAGACTCAAATTGGAAAACTCCGCTAGTGTCGCCCCGTTGGAATAGTTGTAAGGTTTGCGGATCGTTTAAATCGATTTGCTCAATTTCAAACTTGGGCTCCGTACGACGAACTAATTGCAAGATATTGTTCATTAAAGACAGGTTACGGAGGCCCAAGAAGTCCATTTTTAACAACCCTACTTGTTCAACAAAATTTTTAGAATACTGACTCATCAGCATCCCTTCGTTACCATCCTGCACGGGCACACTTTCCACCAGTTCATCCTGACTTAAAACGATTCCGGCAGCGTGCGTTGAAAAATGGCGCGGAAGTCCCTCTAGGCGGCACGCCGTCTCAAACATAAATCGATTTTTCGGTGAACTCTCAATAAAGTCCCGCAACCGGTGGGAAGTTTGGGCCGCTTGTTTTAACGTGATGTTTAATTTGTTTGGAATCAACGCGCTAATTTGGTTAATCTTATTGGGCATCTCGCCAAACACCCGGGCCACGTCCCGAATAGCTTGTTTGGCAGCTAAAGTACCGAAAGTAATGATCTGTCCTACATGTTGGTGACCATAGCGGTCGTGGACGTACTGCAAAACTACTTCACGCTGATCATCAGGTATATCAAGGTCAATATCGGGCATTTGGGCCCGTTCCGGATTCAAAAATCGTTCAAACAAGAGGCCATACTGCAAAGGATCCACGCTCGTAATTTTTAATAGATACGCTACTAGGGAACCAGCGGCAGATCCCCGCCCCGGCCCCGTGAGGATTTGATTTTGATGCGCGAACTGGACCACGTCATGAATGATTAAGAAATAGTCGGCAAACCCCATTTCCTTGATGACGGCCAACTCATGATCTAGGCGTGCTTGATAACGTTCGCCATCCTGCAACGTTTTTTTGAGCGGCTCTAAAGCTCGCTGACACAGTTGGGTCAAGTACGTAATGGAATCTTGATGATTGGGGGTTGCAAATTGGGGAAGCCGTGGATTAACAATCGGAATCTCCAAATTAATTTCTGCGACCACTTTATCGAGTTGCTCGAATACCTTTACGTCAACCATCGGGGTGTATTCACGAACAAATTCAGTTGGCGGTTTTAACCAGTTATTACCCCCACCATTTGCTAAAAGCTCTGGATGTTGCAAAACCTTCCCAGACTCAATGTCACGCAATACTTGGGTTGCAAAATGATCTTCCTCATTTAAATATTCTACGCTAGGCAGTGGTAAACAACCGATTCCCGCCTTTTGGGCCATCTGCGTCAACGTTTGTCGCATCACGTGCGTTTGTTGGCCATTAATTCCCAAAAATAAATTTTCTGGTGTAATTGTCTGCTGATATTCTTCAATTAAAGACTGAGCATCATTTGCCATTCCCCGCTCTAACAACTCGTTAACCTCAGAACGAACCGGCGGTACAATCACCACTAAGTCTTGCCAATATTTCCGTAAATCATCAAACGTGAGCGTAGCTTTTGCCGCGCCTCCCGTCATCCGTGCGGAACTGATCCGCAACAGATTGTGGTAGCCGTTAAGGTTTTTGGCCAGTAAAACTAATGCAAATTGATTATCGATGCCGCGAGTACTATCAAGCCAAATTGTCAAACCAACGAGCGGTTTCAAATCATTTTTTAAACAGGCTTGGTAAAATTCAATCGCGCCATACATCGTATTATTATCAGTGAGGGCCATCGCGGAATATCCGCGATCTTTGGCAGTTTTAACCAGTTCAGCAATTTTTGTTGGACTCGTCAACAAACTATACGAACTCAAGACATGTAGCGGTACAAAAGCCATTATTTTCCCTCCCGTGTTTTTCTTAATTATACTAAATGTATTCACCATATCCAAAATTCAAGATTAATTTATTTTCCGCTAAGTTTGTGCTAGAATAGCTTTGTTCGAGAAAGGGGTCAATTAATAATGATGAAACAAATCGTAGTTATTTTTTGGGCATTTATTTTTGGCGAAGTACTTGGTTATATCGGTGGTGCCCTAGAAGTACTACCTTACAGTAGCCTTGAAATTGGTACGATGGCTGCCATTACCGCCCTCATCACCTCTAACTTAATTCCGTGGATTTCTAAAAAATATCGGTAATTAAGCTAAAGAGCTATCTTTAAAAATCCGGATAGCAACCCTATAAAACGCAAAAAACAGGCTGGAATGCAATAATTCTAGCCTGTTTTTTATTCCACTTGGCTTTATTTTTGTGCTTCGTTTTGGAAAACAAGTTGGTCATTAAGCACGTCAATCATCACGGCTGACTTCGGTTTTACCCGGCCACTAATGATTTCCTTAGCTAACGGAGTCTCTACATTTTTAATGATGTAGCGCCGTAACGGTCGTGCCCCGAATGCCGGGTCGTAAGCCTGTTGCACAATGTAATCTTGGGCAGGTTCTGAAATATTCAGCTTGATTTCCTGATCTGCCAACCGATCAGATAGTTGAGTAACTAGTTTTTGAACAATCTTCCGTACGTCCGTCTTACTCAACGGCGTAAACATGATGATATCGTCCACCCGGTTAAGAAATTCTGGCTTAAAATAGCTTTGTAAGACGTCACGAACTTGTTGTCGAATATCTGCGTCAATGGAATTTTCCGATTGATTCTTTAGCAGGAGTTCCGACCCTAGGTTTGAAGTCATAATTAGGATTGTGTTCCGGAAGTTAACCGTGCGTCCTTGACCGTCCGTTAAACGACCGTCATCAAGGACTTGCAGTAAAATATTGAAAACTTCTGGATGAGCCTTTTCAATTTCATCAAAGAGGACAATCGAATATGGGTTCCGACGAACGGCTTCAGTTAACTGGCCACCCTCTTCATAACCAACGTAACCTGGAGCTGCCCCCACCAACCGGGAAACCGATTCTTTTTCCATGTATTCGGACATGTCGATGCGCACCATGTTGTCTTCCGAATCAAATAATGCCTCTGCTAAAGCTTTCGACAATTCGGTCTTCCCTACTCCAGTTGGACCTAGGAACATAAACGAACCAATGGGCCGGTTGGGGTCTTGTAATCCTGCACGAGAACGCAAAACCGCATCCGCTACGGATTGAACTGCTTCGTCCTGACCAATTACCCGTTGATGCAATTTGTCAGCTAAGTGAAGCAACTTTTCCCTTTCACCTTCCACTAGCCGAGCTACGGGAATCCCCGTCATTTGACTAATTACCCGCGCGATTTCCTTATCGGTAACCGATTCTTCTACGAGCCATTCTTGATGCGTATTCTCGGATTCATTTTCCAAATCTTGCAATTCTTTTTCTAGAGTTGGAATGGTACCGTGTTGGAGAACCGCTGCCCGGTCTAAATCATAAGCACTTTCTGCTTCTTGTAAATCATGCTTAGCCTTATCAAGTTCGTTTTTCTTATCACTGATCTTTTTAATTTCTGCTTTTTGGGCAGCCCAACGAGATTCTAACTTAACCTTTTCCTCTTTAGTAGCTGCTAATTCCTTTTGCAAGGCTTTCAACCGTTTGGCAGATTCTTCATCAGTCTCGTTCTTTAACGCCCGTTCTTCAACTTGCAACCGCATCAATTGGCGATTAACTTGGTCGAGCTCGGTAGGGTTGGAATTCATTTCGACCTTAATCTTTGCGGAAGCTTCGTCAATTAGGTCAATTGCCTTATCTGGCAAATAACGGTCAGTAATGTAACGACTGGACAATTTAGCTGCCGCTACCAAAGCATTGTCATGGATTCGCACACCATGGTGGATTTCAAAGCGCTCTTTTAGCCCCCGTAAAATACTGATGGTGTCTTCGACCGAAGGCTCCTTTACTAAGACCCGCTGGAACCGCCGTTCTAAAGCTTTATCCTTTTCGATATTTTCCCGGTATTCATCTAACGTTGTAGCTCCGATTAGGTGAAGCTCACCGCGCGCCAACATCGGCTTAAGTAAATTCCCTGCATCCATGCTGCCTTCGGTCTTACCTGCGCCGACGATTGTATGAATTTCGTCAATGAACAAAATAATCTGGCCGTCCGCTTTTGCGACCTCTTTGAGGACCGTCTTTAACCGTTCTTCAAATTCACCCCGATATTTTGCTCCGGCAATCAAAGATCCCATATCTAAGGAAATAATGGTCTTGTTGGCCAAATTGCTAGGCACGTCCCCTTTGGCGATCCGTTGTGCCAACCCTTCAACAATCGCCGTTTTTCCAACGCCGGGTTCCCCAATTAGAACCGGGTTGTTTTTAGTTTTCCGTGACAAAATTCGAATTACGTCTAAAATTTCTTCGTCACGACCAATTACCGGATCTGGATTTTCGTTATGCGCTCGCTTTACTAAATCCGTCCCGTACTTTTCTAATGCTTTGTAGCCACTTTCTTGTTCTTTGGACGTCACTCTTTCACCCCCACGAAATTCTTCAATTTTTGCAAGTGCTTTTTTAGCGGTAATTCCTTGTCGTTGAAAAAAGTTAACTAGTTCGTTATTGCTCAAATCAAATAACGCTAAAAACACCGTATCCACCGCAATAAATTCATCTTGTAACTTCTGGCGACGTTGTTCTGCTTGAATTAATAACTGGTTTAGCTCAGCAGATATTGATTGACCATAACTAACTTGGCTACCACTGACGATGCTGATTTGATCCAATTCACGATCTAACTCACTTTGGATCGCCTGGTTGTTAATCCCCAACTCTGACAGCAAAGTCCCCACCGTTTGATCTGGTTGAGTTAAAAATTTAAATAATTCGGGAATCCCGATTTCTTGGTGTTGGCGGTTAACCGCAATTTGCTGGGCTTCGCCAAGTGCTTCTTGCAATGCAGTAGTCATTTTTTCAGGATTCATACGATTACCCCCTACATAAATTGATAAGGATTAGTATTTACCGTCGATGGACAAACCTCCACTTCCCATTGGTTGTCCGCCTTCCATTCGCTAAACAATTTTGTTAATTCTTTAATGCAAATTTTTTCTACGTTATGACCCACGTCAAAAACGTTAAGGTGGTCCGCTAGCATATCATGACCAGTATGGTAATAAACATCACCAGTAACGAACGCGTCCGCTCCGGCTGCCATCATTTCTGGGTAAAATTTACCTCCATCACCGCCCACAACCGCTACATTCTGGACCAATGCCTGATTATCTTCGGCAACCACCCGTAAACCATCAAGTTGGAAAGCTTTTTTTAAAGTCTGAGCAAATTCCCTCACCGTTTGGGGTTGGGGTAACTTACCGATTCGGCCGATGTTGCGGTCGTAGTGAGCAGAATAAACGGGTTGCACTTCGGCAAGGGACATTGCACGGGATAGCCAATCGTTCATTCCTCCCGCCGCAACGTCTAAGTTAGTGTGTGCAGAATAGACCCCAATTGAATGTTTAATTAAGTTTGCGTACATTTGATTTTGCGGTACGGTCAAGTCTAAATTGCGGACCGGCCGAAAAATCAGCGGATGGTGAGAAAAAATAAAGTCACACCGTTTGTCAATTGCTTCTTCCACAACTTCTGGACGAACATCTAGGGTCACTAACACGCGGTGAACTGGCTGGTTTAAATCCCCAATTTGTATCCCAACCGGGTCCTTAGGAAAAGCGATTTCCTTAGGAGCCATTTCTTCAAAGCGTTCAATTAATTGTTTTGCCAACATTGGTCAACATCTCCTCAATTTGCGCAATTTTTTTCGTTACTTCGGTCAATTTATCACCGCCGTGCTGCGGATGTTGTTCTAAATTATCTTTGATCCCCCTTAAGCGGTTCAACTCTCGTTGCCACTTCCGCATGTAAGTGGCGTTGGTGGTTTGCATCAAAATCGGACCAAACGTCAATTCAGATTCCGTCAACTTCATTTCACCTGGTTCCGCAACGATAATTTCGTAAAGATGGTAATCTTCAGCCACAATATCTTCGTGGACAATTCGGTAGTGGTGATTAATAAGCCACTCCCGCAACTCATATTCGCCAACGTTAGGCTGGAGCACTAATCGTCGCACGCCGGACAATTTTGATTGCCCCTCTTCAAGGATTCGTCGAATTAACAGTCCACCCATTCCCGCAATGCAAATTACGTCAACTTGGTCTTCCGGGTTTAAAATTGCCAATCCGTCGCCTAATCGCGCATCGATCAAGTCGCTAACCTGATTTTTTTCAATTTCTACTTTGGAATTAGTTAACGGGCCTGGAGCTACTTCTCCAGCAATTGCCGCGGTGGCAATTTGATTTTTTACTAAGTTAATCGCTAAATACGCATGATCCGAACCAATATCGGCAATTTTTGATCCCTTTGGAACTAAACTTGCAACCACCTTTAGTCGCGGTGATAAATTATTTGAATTCATGAAAATAAACTCCCGGTATTTTTTGTATTTATTTTATGCTAACCCAAAAAGAGGCCCTATACAAATCCGTGACCTGTATGGAACCTCTTTAAGAAGTTAATCTAAGAAATCTTTTAATTGTTTTGAACGTGATGGATGACGAAGTTTCCGTAAGGCTTTTGCTTCAATTTGCCGAATCCGTTCACGAGTTACGCCAAAGACCTTTCCTACTTCTTCAAGAGTGCGGGTCCGACCATCATCTAACCCAAAGCGGAGTCGTAAAACATTTTCTTCCCGGTCCGTTAGGGTATCCAAGACGCCTTCCAGCTGTTCTTTAAGCAACTCGTAAGCCGCATGGTCAGCAGGACTAGTTGCTTCTTGGTCTTCAATGAAGTCTCCTAGGTGTGAATCATCCTCTTCACCGATTGGAGTTTCCAATGAAACTGGTTCTTGTGCAATCTTAAGGATTTCACGTACCTTATCCGAAGGCATGTCCATTTCTGCACCGATTTCTTCAGGCATCGGTTCCCGACCTAAGTCTTGGAGTAGTTGCCGTTGGATCCGAATTAATTTATTAATGGTTTCCACCATGTGAACTGGAATTCGAATGGTCCGTGCTTGGTCAGCAATGGCCCGGGTGATTGCTTGACGAATCCACCATGTTGCGTAAGTGGAGAATTTGAATCCCTTTTGGTAATCGAACTTCTCAACGGCCTTCATTAAGCCCATATTTCCTTCTTGGATGAGGTCTAGGAATTGCATTCCCCGGCCAACGTACCGTTTAGCAATGGAAACTACTAACCGTAAGTTTGCTTCGGCAAGTTCTTGCTTTGCACGTTCGTCGCCCTTTTCAATTCGGAGGGCAAGGGCAACTTCTTCATCGGCAGTTAATAGTGAAACTCGACCAATTTCTTTCAGATACATCCGTACCGGATCATTAATCTTAACACCGGCAGGAGCCTTAGTATCGTCTAGTTCTTCTTTTGAAATTTCTTGTGCTTTCAAAGCTTTTTCGCTTGGATCACCGTTTTCATCAACTACGCTGATTCCCGCGTCTTCAATGCGTTGGATCAAGTCGTCCACGTCTTCATCCGTTAACTTAAATTTATCAATCAAATCTCGGGTAAGCTTGGTGTACTTAACCTTATGCTCACTCTTTTGTGCCTTAATAATTTGGTTAACTGCCTTTTTGAATTCTGGTGAAGAAATGATACTTTCACTCTTCTTGCGTTTGATTTCACTCTTTTTACTTGCCATAGTTAGCTGTTCCCCCTCTAATTTTGGAGCTGTTGTTGTTTTTGATAAAGAGAAATAAGTTTTAGCGTTAATTGCTGCTGTAACTCCTGGTTACCTAATCTGGTAGCTTCATTTAAATCTGCCTTAACTTTTGAAATTTGTTCACTGAGCGGGGCCACGTCCTTAATCAAACTAATGTAGTCTTCAATTTCTTCTTCCGTATAATCGGGGCTTAAATTAATCGACTCGATATTAGCAACTACCGACTGTAACTCCGGCTCCTTCAAATAATCCATAAAATCTGCCGCGTCGTATGCTTGATTTTTAGCTAAATACCCCCCGGCCAACATATAAATGGTTTCCAACTGTTCATTTGGAAAATAAAAGTCCGGTAAACTTTGCAACTTTAACCATACGTCATGGTGGTTAAGCGCCCGGGCTAATAACCGGTACTGTGAAATATCAACACACGATAATTTTTTAGGAGTATTTTCAGTTTTCTCAACTTGATTTTCAAAAGTGGGTGGCGGCGCAGGAGCCGGTCCCGGATCAAACTGCCGAGGCGTGTGTGCAATTCGATCAGCCACGCTTTCGCGCAGCTGATTTTTTAGATCTCGTTTATCGATGTTAAACTCTTCGGCCAACTGGTTAAGGTATAAATCCTGTTCCAAAGCGTCATTTAACTCCGCAATTCGCCGAAGTGCTTTTTTAAGGTATTCCAACTGATCGTTTTCGTTAGCTAAGTTTAACCCGATTCGGTCATATTGCAATAAAAATGCCGTACTAGATTCCCCAGTTTGCTTCATTAACCTTTGGAAAGATTCAATCCCTTTATCCCGCACGTATTCGTCAGGATCTCGATTATCCGGGATAAAAATTACGCTAATTTGTAAATCACTGGTTTGCTTAATTAACGCAATCGCCTTAGCAATGGCCCGTTGCCCGGGTTCATCACCGTCAAAGCAAATTACCACTCGGGAAGCCACCCGTTGGAGAGCTTTAACGTGATCCTCCGTCAAACTCGTTCCCATTGTTGCGATTCCATTAGTTACTTTAGCCCGGTGAGCGGCAATTACGTCCATAAACCCTTCATATAAAATGACGGTTTTTTGTTGTACAATCTCAGAACGTGCTTGCGAAAAATTATAGAGTACCTTTCCTTTGTTAAAAATACTGGTTTCGGGACTATTTAAATATTTCGGATGTTGGTCATCCTTAACCAAACTCCTTCCTGAAAAAGCAACAATCTTACCATTATTATCCTTAATCGGAAACATGATGCGATTAAAAAACCGGTCCTTTAACGAACCGTCTGCCGTCTCGATAAATAAACCCGAATCTTGCATTTGTTTTTGCTCGACCCGTTGCTCTTTAAGGAAGCTTAGTAATAGGTCTTGATCCGCGGGCGCGAACCCGAGCTCAAAATCCTCCATCTCTGCTTCAGTAATTCCGCGTTTTTTTAAATAAGCCAGCGCTTTTTCACCTAGTTGCGTATTTACCAACACGTGGTGGTAAAGTTCAGCAGCCTTTTCATATAAAGTGATCATTTCACTTTGGGCAGCTGAATATGCTGATTTGGATGCCTTTTTAACGTATTTATCATCTAGCGGAACGTTACCAAACTCAGCTACGCGCCGAACAGCTTCTGGAAAACTGATTTTTTCCAAATCCATCAAAAATTTAAATACGTTTCCTCCGCGTCCACAGCTGAAACAGTGAAAAATTTGCTTATCTTCGGACACTGAAAAAGAAGGTGTTTTTTCATCGTGAAATGGGCAAATGCCAAACAGATTTTTTCCAGCTTTTCTTAACTGAACGTATCGACTAACCACATCAACAATGTTCACGGCGGACCGGACGTTGTCGATGACTTCTTCTGGAATCATACCAGCCATTCTATCACCCACTTCCGTAAGATAGACTCATACGATAGTATATTACAGCACTCCCTATTAATAAGCAATCGAAATGCACCTATATTTAACACTTTTGTCAAGTATGTAAAATAAATACCTGAACATTGGGACTCCTTCATTTATAGACTAAGCTATCTCAAAATCCCACAAAAATCCCACAAAAAATTCTAAAAATTAGTAAAAACACCGGCAGACCTACTAATTTTTTCACCCCACCAAAAAATCTGTTATCAATAATCAAATATCGATTATTGATAACAGATTTATAAAGACTATTACTGCTGAATCAATTAACAAACTCATGGTTTGCTTAAACTTATTTAACCATTACCTTAGTTAAGTCTCCAACACGTAAAACTAGGTTTGCCAAACGGCTCATCATGTTTAAGCGGTTAGCTTTAATTTTTGCATCCTTGTCCATTACCATGGTAGCGTCAAAATATTCGGTAATTGCTGGCGTTAAACTAGTCAATCCCTTAAAGAAGGTGGCCATATCTGCATCATTCATTGCTTCAATCTTAGTGATTAAGTCAAAGAGCTTACCTTCAGTTTCGTTATTGAACAATTGTGGATCAACCGTTAAGTCACCATCTGCAGCATTTTTGGTAGCAATTCGCTGTACACGAGTTAATGCTTCAATCTCATCTTTGAAGGAATCTGCAGACTTCGCACTTGTTAGTACTTCAGCAGCCGCAATGATTGTCGTTACGTTATGTTGACTTCCCGCAAGCACGGCGTCTTCGATATCATAGCTCACCGATTGATGGTCAAGATATTGCTTAATGCGATCGTTGAAGAATTCCACTACTTCGGCAAAGTTTTGATCTACGTCTACCCCAAAGCTAGTTTGATCGTCCGTCAATGCTTGCTTAACGGCCCCTTCAAATGCATTTAAATCTAATGACCAGTTCCGTTGGGCGAGAATTCGAACAATTCCGTATGCGTGACGACGTAAAGCGTACGGGTCGTTTGAACCGCTTGGAATCATCCCTGCACTAAAGAAGCTGAAAATATTGTCAAACTTGTCTGCTAGGGCCAACACTGCCCCAACGGTGCTTTCAGGAAGCTCGCCTTCCGCACTATTTGGCATGTAGTGTTCCCGAATAGCTTGGGCTACGGCTGGTTTTTCACCCTTTAGTAAGGCGTATTTTTCACCCATTACTCCTTGTAATTCAGGGAACTCTCCTACCATCCCGGTAACCAAGTCAAACTTGTAAATTGCAGCAGCCCGTTGCAGGTCTTCCGCTACGACCGTATCCAAGTTAAGCATTTTAGCAATTACCTGAGTAATCGAACCGACCCGCGCCATTTTTTCCGCCATGGTTCCGATCTTATCGTGGAAACTAACTTTTTTAAGCCGATCAACGTAGTAATCAATCGAATTCTTTTGGTCTTCGTCATAGAAGAAGGCGGCATCTTCAAGTCGGGCAGTTAAAACCTTTTCGTTTCCGCGAACAACGTTTTCTAAATATTCTTTGTTACCGTTCCGAACGGAGATAAAGTTTGGCAATAGCTTGCCATCGTGATCCCGTACGAAGAAGAACCGTTGGTGGTCCCGCATGGAAGTAATCAATACTTCTTCAGGAATTGCCAAGTACTTAGGATCAAATTTCCCGCTAAATGCCGTTGGCCATTCCACTAGATTATTTACTTCCTCTAGCAAGTCCGGATTAGGCGTTACTTCCCAGTTTTCTTTTTGAGCAATTGCTTGAATTTGTTCCCGAATCAATGCCTTCCGCTTTTGCGCGTCAACAATCACAAATTCGTCTTGTAATTTTTCTTCGTATTCGCTTGAGTTAGCCAATTCAACGGCTTTACCTAAGAAACGATGACCTTGACTTTCTCTTCCCGCGGGAACGTCCAAAATTTGGAAAGGCAGCACTTCTTCATCCAAAATGGAAACCAGCCAACGAATTGGTCTTACAAACTTAAAGTCGTAATTTGCCCACTTCATCATGGTTGGAAAATTCAAAGATTCCACCACGTCCTTAATACCAGGCAAAATTTCTTTGGTAGTCTTCCCTTGGATTAACTTGTGGACGTAAACGTATTCCGTACCCTTAATAGTTTTGAAGGTGATATCATCCACCGTCAGACCTTGTCCTCTAGTAAAACCAATTGCTGCTTTAGTCCAGTTGCCGTCTGCATCTTGGGCAATCTTTCGAGCCGGTCCCTTAGCGTCTTCTTCAATATCTGGTTGCCGATCTCCAAGTCCGTTAATCCGAATTGCTAGACGACGAGGCGTAGAGAATTGCTCAATTGAATCGTAACTAAGCCGGTTTTCCTTCAAAAATTTAGCAACTTTTTGCGCTAGCTGTTGAATGCTTGGCGTCACCACGTGCGCAGGGATTTCTTCCAAACCAATTTCTAATAAATAACTGTGAGCCATTATTTTGCCTCCTTGTCGTCATTTTTCAATAATGGGAAACCAAGTTTTTCCCGTTCTTCGACGAATGCTCGAGCTACTTTACGAGCCATGTTCCGAATCCGAGATAGGAATCCTGCTCGCTCAGTAACTGAAACCGTGCCCCGGGCATCGAGTAAGTTAAAGGTGTGGCTACATTTCAAAATGTAGTCGTAAGCCGGGTGTACGAGTCCTTTTTCAATTAAACGGTTAGCTTCAGCTTCAAAATCGTTAAACATCGTTTCGAGCATTGCTTGGTTGGACTCTTCAAACGAGTACTTGGAGTGCTCGTATTCCGGTTCTTTAAAAATATCGCCGTATGAAACGCCATTTCCCCACTCTAAATCAAAAACTGACTCAACGTCTTGGATATAGGAGGATAGCCGTTCTAGTCCGTAAGTTACTTCACTAGTAACTGGGTGTACTTCGAGGCCCCCAACTTGTTGGAAGTACGTAAATTGGGTAACTTCCATCCCATCAAGCCAAACTTCCCAACCAACACCAGCACAGCCCATGGAAGGATTTTCCCAGTTATCTTCTACAAACCGAATGTCGTGTTCTAACGGGTCAATTCCCAAAGCCTTTAAACTGCCCAGATAAAGCTCTTGAATATTTTCTGGGGACGGCTTCATCACTACTTGGAATTGATGATGTTGGTAAAGCCGGTTAGGGTTTTCCCCGTAACGGCCATCTGCTGGACGCCGAGATGGTTCTACATAAGCTGCGTTCCATGGTTCAGGACCAATCGCCCGCAAAAAAGTATAGGGACTCATCGTTCCCGCACCCTTTTCAGTATCGTAGGCTTCCATCAACATGCAGCCTTGATCTGCCCAATATTTTTGTAAAGTTAAAATAATTTCTTGGACCGAAAGCTTCTTATTCATAAGTTCCTCCTTTAAATTTTACGGACAAAAAAAGCCCCTACGTAGCATAAAATACACTACGTAGGGACGATGTTTATCGCGGTTCCACCCTACTTCCGGCAAACAATTCTACCGGCAGCTTAAATATTTAATCTCTTAAGGACTCCAAATGCCCCACGGAACCGCTCCTAACCAGCTTTCACTACCCTGGTCTCGCTAATAGTACGGAAAATCCGCTTTGTTCTTCACTGTCCGATTTAACAGAGATAATAATAAAAAACTTTTAATTGGTTGTCAATATAATTAATGCGCCCAATTTTGCATTTGATCAATAAAATGGCGACTTTTAAGGTTAATCCCCACCTGATCTTGGTAAATCCGTTCAGTTAACTGCCAAATTTCTCGCTTAGTTTCCGGTGAAACCGAAATCTGTCCTAATTTAAAAATACTAACTAAACTTAAAATAGCCATGGTCTTTGCAGCTTTAGGGCTGAGATGCCACCGATGTTCGTCCAAATGCCAGTGATTCTGACAAAGCATCCCGCCACGCGACTCTGAATAATCTAATGCCAAATCGCGACGTCCACAAACTACGCAGTGATCCCAAACGATTGCAATCCCAAAGGAATTCAGTAATTGGATTTGAATTAAATCGGTAACCACTTCCGCATCGTTGCCAACGTCGATTAAAGTTAGCGCCCGCGCTAACCGGTCAAACCAAGCTTCAATCTTAAAATTATCGTCAAATGCAGCATCTACCAAATTTAATAAAAAAGTGGCGTAGGCATTTAATTCAATGTCTTGAAAAATATTTTCAAACTGTTTCACGTCTAAGGCGGCGTTAATATACGACAGCCCGTTGCTTCGGATTAACCCCGAATAACGACCATGGGTAAACGGCAAAATTGCCGAACGCAACTTAAAATCCTTCTTTTTGGCATTCTTGATGAAAAACATCCGTTTACCATATTCTCTGGTAAGAAATTTAACCAACAAATCGTTTTCTCGGTGATTTTTGGCAAACATCACCATGCCAGTAAAGTCCGCGTTCACCAATTGGCTCATATTTAATATTCGTCCTTTTTATAACCGAAGGATTGCAAAATTCCTTGTTTATCGCGCCATCCTTCAGAAACTTTGACCCATAGTTCAAGATAAACCCGGCTACCTAGTAAATGTTCAATGTCCACTCGCGCCCGGCTGCCAATTTCTTTTAGCATCCGACCGCCCTTACCAATAATAATCCCCTTTTGGGTTGGTCGGTCAACGATAATCGTGGCACTGATGTCAACGAGATCGTCTTTTCCAGTTTTCATCGACTCAATGACTACCGCTACAGAATGTGGAACTTCCTGCCGCGTTAGCTGCAACACCTTTTCCCGGATCAATTCGGAAACTACGAACCGTTCGGGATGGTCGGTAACTTGGTCGCTTGGGTAATATTGCGGGCCTTCGGGCATTTGTTTACTTAACGTTGCCAGCAGTTCGTTAACGTTATTACCTTGTAAAGCAGAGATTGGGAAAACTTCGGTCCAATCTAAAGCGTCCCGGTATGAATCAACAATTGGCAACAGTTCGTCAGGATGAACGAGGTCAATTTTATTAATCACCAAGTAAATTGGGCGGTCCTTAATTTTCTTCAAGCGCTCGATAATGTAGTTATCCCCGGCACCCCGTTTTTGGTCCGCGTTAACCATAAACATAACCGCATCAACTTCGTTTAACGAAGAAATTGCCGATTGTACCATAAAGTCCCCTAATTTATTGTGAGCTTTATGAATACCTGGCGTATCAATAAAGACAATCTGTTCACGGTCCGTAGTGTAGATACCTTGTATCTTGTTCCGGGTGGTTTGTGGCACGTCGCTCATAATTGCAACCTTTTGACCAACAACGTAGTTCAAAAAGGTCGATTTACCAACGTTAGGTCGTCCAACGATGGCTACAAAACCCGAATGAAAAGCTTGTTTATTTTCTTCCATAATCACGATTCCGTTTCCTTAGTTTTAAAAAAAGTGGTGAGCAAAGACTAGTAATCCAATCAAAATGGTAAAAACAGCAGTTAATAAAACGGCTGCTGACGCAGCATCCTTAGCCTGTTTGACTAAGAACTGGTACTTACCATTACAGGTAAAATCTGCAAGTCGCTCAATTGCTGAATTAAAGGCTTCCGCCACAAACATTGCCCCGATACAAACCACGATCGCAATCCATTCCATCAGTGATAGATGCACTGCTAAACCACATCCCACCACTAATATTGCAATTACACAGTGGTAGCGAAAGTTGCGTTCACGCAAAAAAATATCTTTAACCCCGTACATTGCGTGGGCAACCGACTGAATTAACGAGCGATTCTTCTCGGTTTGGCGTTTATCTTTCAAGACCATAAGCACTCATAATCTCTTTTTGGAGTGGGAACATCTTTTCTTGGTCTTCTTTCTTCATGTGGTCATAACCGTTAAGGTGCAAAAACCCATGTACGCATAAAAAGCCCAGTTCCCGTTCGTAAGAGTGACCTAGAAATTCAGCCTGTTCAGCAACTTTATCAACCGAAATCATTAAATCGCCAATATTATCCGGAATTTCTTCCGCCATCTCAGGGTCCATAATGATATCTTCATCTTCGTCGTTAATCGCAAAACTAATTACGTCCGTGGGGCGGTCCACATTACGATATTCACGATTAATTTTTTGAATTTCATCATTATGCATTAAAGTGACTGAAATTTCAGTGGCCACGTCTAGTTTCAAATAATTTCCAGCAAAGTCTAAAATGTTCGCAATTAAATCCAAATGTTGTTGGGGTACTTCTTCAGTATGATCAAATATTTGAATATCCATCATATTATCCTTTCGCTTCTTTTTCGTCGTAAGCTTTAACAATCTTCGCAACAACGGGGTGGCGAATAACATCGTTGGCGGTAAAGTTAACGAAAGCCACCTTATTAACGTTGCTTAATACAACTTGCGCTTCCTTCAACCCGCTCCGGGTTCCCCGTGGTAGGTCGATTTGGGTCACATCCCCGTTAACAATCATCTTAGAGCCGAATCCCAAACGGGTTAAGAACATTTTCATTTGTTGATTAGTGGTATTTTGCGCTTCATCAAGGATTACAAATGCGTTATCCAAGGTCCGTCCACGCATGTAAGCTAGTGGAGCAATTTCAATCACTCCCCGATCTAATAGCCGGGTGGTGTGCTCTGCTCCAATAATTTGGTATAACGCGTCATAAACCGGTCTGAGGTACGGATCGACCTTTTCCTTCAAATCACCTGGCAAAAAGCCCAGGCTTTCGCCGGCTTCCACAGCTGGCCGGGTTAAAATAATTCGTTCAACGTCGCCCCGTTTTAAGGCTGCAACGGCCATAACCACCGCTAAATAAGTTTTACCAGTCCCGGCTGGACCAATCCCAAAGGTGACGTCGTTATTTTTGACCGATTCCACATATTGTCGTTGTCCAAAATTTTTGATTCGAACTGGCTTACCCTTTGCATCTTTAATCAAAACGGTGGAATAAAGTTCCGGAAGGTAACTTAACGTACCTTTTTCAGCCATCTTCATAGCGCTAACGAAATCGGTGCTGCTAAGTTGCACCCCGGTTTTTAACACTTGAACCAGCGTTTTCAAAATTGCAATGGTTTGTTCAACATTGGCTTGCGCTCCCTTTACGGTAATACGTTCGCCAAAGGGAAGCACCTTCACATTCATTCCTTCTTCAATAATCGGTACAAAGCGCTCCTGATTGCCAAGCAGCGACATTTCTATATTTGGATCTGATAATATGAGATTCTTTTCGAACAACTCTTCAGACACGTTACCTTCCCCTAACCTAAGGTATTTTTTACAATTTCATTAACTTTGGCACCGTCTGCCTTACCCTTTACTTTAGGCATCAATGTCGACATTACTTTTCCAAAATCTGCCTTAGAAGTTGCCCCGGTCTCTTCAATTACTTGGTTGATGATTTCTTGTAATTCGTCATCACTTAGTTGTTTAGGCATGTATTTTTCAACAACCTTCAATTCAGCTTCCGTTTCCTTTACAAGATCATCGCGATTACCCTTTTTAAATTCCGCAATGGAATCTTTCCGTTGCTTGTAAGCGCGGTTAATTACCGTTGCAAAATCGTCTTCAGTTAATTCGTGACCAACCCGGCCCTGTTCATTTAGAAGTTCTGACTTGATCATCCGAATTACACTTAAGCTTAATTTATCGTGGGCCTTCATGGCTGCTTTTAAATCGTCGTTAATTTGTTTTGTAAAATCCATTTTAATTCTCCTTTTAGTATACAAAAAAAGCTCCTGAAATTCAGGAGCGATGATCGGATTAGAAGCGTTTTTTGTTCTTGCGCTTTCTTGCAGCTTCCGATTTCAACTTGCGTTTTACGCTAGGTTTTTCGTAAAATTCACGTTTACGATATTCTTGTAGAGTACCAGACTTTGACACCGTACGTTTAAAGCGACGAAGAGCGTCATCAAGTGACTCGTTTTTGCGAACAACTGTTTTTGACAATGTGATTCCCTCCCTCCGAGCTTTGAAATAACAATTCGTACTTAGTACTCATGTTTCTTAACCATTATAACTGAACTAAATCATACCGTCAACAACAAATAATTAACTAGTTGCATAACAATTTGTTTATCGAAACCGTTTTCTTGCCTTTTAAAGTTATGTTACTATCATATAAAAGGACGACAGGAGCGATTTACTTATGACAGAAAAAAGCCAAACTACTAACGTTTTTATTATTTCCGATTCCGTGGGTGACACCGGGGACCAAGTGGCCCGGGCCGCCGCTGCCCAATTTTTAGAGGCCCACTTGCGATTTTCGCGTTACCCCTTCACCCAGACCATCTCTTTATTAGATAGCATTTTAAAAAAAGCTGAACGGGAACACGCAATGATCTTTTCTACCTTTGTAGACCCTAAACTTAACCGGCGCACCAAGGAATTTTGCCAAGAAAAAAATTTGAAATATTTTGACGTTTTAACCCCAGCTATCGAACTTTTTGCTGAAGAAACCGGCTTAACCTCTTCTAACACCCCTGGAAGGCGGCATTCCCTCAACGAAAATTACTTCGACAAAATTTCGGCGATGGAGTTTGCCGTAACCTATGATGACGGCAAAGACCCTGCTGGTTTTTTAAAAGCTGATATTGTACTCCTCGGGGTTTCCCGTACTTCTAAGACACCTCTGTCGCTTTACCTTGCAAATAAGGGTTACAAGGTAGCTAATTTACCTTTAGTACCTAAAACCCAAATTCCAGAAGAAATTTGGCAGGTTGATCGTGACAAGATCTTCGGCTTGACCACCACTAAGGAAGTGCTCAACGGCATCCGACGGCAACGAATGATTTCTTACGGATTGAATCCCGATTCTTCTTACGCCGATATGGATAGTATCAATAAGGAACTTCAGTTTGCCGACGACCTCTTTAAAAAAATTGGCTGTCTAGTAATTAATACGGCAAATAAATCAATTGAAGAAACCGCAACGATTATTATGGAAAGTCTGGCATAATTTATTTGAAACAGAATTTTAAAAAATACAGTGTATTGAAAAGCAACTCACGATAATTTTCACAATCATAAAAAAGGAACTAGCCTTCTTTCAATTCGAAAGAAAACTAGTTCCTTTTTTATAATGGTCCATGCAAATTTAAACTTACCCGCTAAAAACAATTGCTACTCATGCATAACCTTCGTTAATAAATCAGGATCAAAGTCACCAGATTTGAGCATTTGGATTTCAAGCCGGTATGGGGCGTGCTTCTTGCCATCCGGATCCTTAACTTGTGGGGTTTCCAAAATCTTTGGAACCTCCGCTAAGCGTTGATCGTGAGCAATGCGATACAAGGCTTCAAAACCAATTGTCCCGAATCCAAGGTTGGCATGTCGGTCCTTGTGACTCCCCAGTTCGTTTTTCGAGTCGTTTAAGTGGATTACTCCCAACCGTTCTAACCCAATTATTCGGTCAAATTCAGCTAGCACATCATCAAAGTGATTCTTTACGTCGTAGCCTGCATCGTTAGTATGGCATGTATCAAAGCATACCGACAATTTTTCAGCGTGGGTTACCCCGTCAATGATTTGTCGAATTTGTTCAAAATTTGTGGCAACTTCGGTACCCTTCCCGGCCATTGTTTCTAATGCAATTTGAACTCGTTGTTCCGGCGTAATGATTTGGTTAAGACCTTCGATAATCGATGCGATCGCCGCATCCGCTCCCGCCCCGACGTGGGCTCCCGGATGGAGTACTAGTTGGCTAGCTCCCAACGCGTCTGCTCGTTGAACTTCTTCCCGTAAAAACTCAACCGCAAATTTAAAATTCGCGGGCTTTAAGGTGTTCCCTAAATTTACAATGTACGGAGCATGGATGACCGTGGCTTGAAAATTGTGTTGTTGGTAAAGCGCTCGACCTTCCGCGATTTTTAGTTCCTCAATTGGTTTACGCCGAGTATTTTGGGGTGCCCCGGTATAAATCATTAATGCGTTGGCGCCGTTGGCAACGCTAGTTTCTACGGAACCTAGAAACATTTTTTTGCCACTCATGCTTACGTGTGATCCGATGATCATGGTTAATTCCTCCCGTAGTGGATTTTCTTAATAATTTGTTGCGCTGCATCGCCTTGCTCCCACTGCACAAAACGCTGGGCGAATCGGTCAAACTGCTGCCAATCCAAAATAGCAAAGTCATTTTGCGCTAACTTGCGAACTTCTTGTAATAACTCGGGCGCCGTGGTCGCTATCGGTCCGGGCAATTCATGGTAATAATCGAAATAAAAACCCCGAAGGTCATCCCGGTAGTAATCCAGATCGTAGGCGAAAAATAGCATCGGACGCCGTAAATTAGCAAAGTCAAACATTACCGAGGAATAATCGGTAATCAGTAAATCGGTAATTAAATAGATTTCACTCATGTCACTAGTAGAATCTACGACAACTCGGTCCTCAAATCCTGAAACATCAATATGGTCCGTTACTAGGTAGTGGGGACGCACTAGTAGAACTACGTCTTCTGGGAGAACTTGCAGCATTTCTCCTAAATCAAAATGCCAACGAAAGTGGTACTGTCCCACCTTAATAAAATCATCCTCCCGCCAAGTTGGTGCGTAAGTAACTACCCGACAATCCGGCCTACCAATAATTTTTTGCTTCAATTGGGCAATTGTAGAGGTATTATTTTGTTGAAATAGCACGTCGTTACGCGGGTAACCGGTTTTTAAAAAATGGTGGTGAAAACTAAACGCCCGCTTGAAAATGTCTGCCGAGTACTGGTTGGCCGCCACCAAGTAGTCCCAACGATCCGATTCCCTAACAAACTCTTTTAGGTAACGTTCCCGACTGTTTCCAGGGAGTTTGACTTGGTCCATATCTAAAGCGAGGTGCTTTAACGGCGTCCCGTGCCAGGTCTGCACGTAAGTGGTTTGCCGATTCTTTTTCCACCAGGTCGGCATTCGCGAATTAAAAATCCAATATTCTGCAGTGGCCGAAGCCCAAAGCCACGCAAACGACCAACGTTTAACGACGTGAGCTTCCGGAAACCGGGTGACCATTTCTTGGTAAAACTCGCCCTTAACTCCCCAAATTAATCCAGGCCGTCGATTTGGATATTCCTGAAGCAATTCATCGTAAATGGCCTTCGGGTTATCCGTTAACCCCTTACCATTAAAACTTTCAAATAATACCCTTCCTCGATGCACTGGCAACTGAATCAAACAGTCGTTAACCAGAATTAGCCCGTATCGAATTATAATTTTAAGTACTTGTTTCAACTTACGCATTCGTCAAAATCCCTTCAATTTGCTGAATCAATCGGGTACCGGCATGTCCATCATTCAACTCGTTCCACTGTTGGTTTATTTTTCGCAGGCTATTTTTACTAGAATGGTGGTTCTGAAGCGCCGCGTTCAATTCCGCCACGTCCCCAATTAATTCGTTGAAAAACATTTGTTTAAAACTTGCTTGGATGCCCACCGTTTGCTCGAATTGCGCAAGATCATACGTAAAAAAAATCACCGCATTGGCATTGTCCAGTAAACTAAAGTCAAACGCAATTGAAGAATAATCAGTAATTACCGTATCCGCAACGCATAGCAACTCTTGAGTGGTAACGCGACGGTCAACCGTAACAACCCGAGCTGGTGAATTTGCCACTAGTTGTTGTTCTAACTCACTTAAATGAGGATGCAACCGGACCACTAAGACGGCATCTTCGGGAACTTCTAATTGCGACCAGTTCGCAGGTAATTTAAACGTGACGTCCTTGCGGTACGTTGGGGCGTATAGAAGTACCCGTTGTTTTTTAAACCGTGGGTGGTATTGAAAGACTTTGGTGCGCGCCTTTTTTATCCAATCCTCGTCAAAGTACTGGTCGGAACGTGGATAGCCAATCTCGGCAAGCTTGGCCGGCCCCACCTTCCAACTTCGCTGAAACACTTCCGCCATTTTAGCGGAACCCACCACAATTTCGTCAAAGCTATCGTAAACTTGTTGAAACCGTTGCTGGTCAGCTGGTGAACGGTGATACGTGCTAGGATCTTCCCAACCAAACGCCTTAATCGCTCCATTAGCGTGCCAGATTTGAATAAAGTACTGTTCCTTTAATTTGGCAACCGCACTCAATTCGGGATAATAATTATCAAATAGGGCAACCCGGGCAGCCCGGATTCCCCTAACAAAACTAGTTATTTGGAATTTTCGAAACTCAAGAGTGTGACAAACCACCCCAGCTTTTTTTAAACGTTGTACCTCTGTATTTACAGCCGGTTCGTAAACCAGCAGTACCGCATCCTTACCAAAGTGAGCGGTTAGCTGCTTAATAAACTTGGTGTTGCCCGTAAAACTCATAAAGTAGGCAATTTTAAATCGCGCTGGCCGTCGTTGGAACAACCAATCTACCAGCCGCACTAGTAGTAAATAAAACTTCTTCAAGAAAATAACCCCTTATAAGGTCGGCTCGTAAAAGTGACCCAGAATTTTAATCGTATCCGTGATACTTACGAAAGCGTGGGGATCGGAAACCTCCATCGCCGCTTCTAGCTCCGGCATTTCATACCGCGAAACAATCGTAAAGAGAACCGTCTTTTCCTTATGGTTATAGGCACCTTCCGCCCCGTGGACAATGGTAATCCCCCGTCGCATATTATTTTGGATACTATCAATTACGCTCTTAGGCCGATCCGTAATAATCATCACCTGCATTTTTTGTTGCCGCGTATAGGTCATGTCCATCACCTTTGCATTAACAATTAAGCCGATTGCGGAATAAAACGCGTAAGGCCAACCGTATAAGAAACCCGCGGCCGTCACAATCAAAATATTAAAGGCAATGTTGATATTTCCGATGCTGTGGCCCGTTTTTCGAAGAATCGTGATCCCTAAAATATCTAATCCTCCGGTTGAAATTCCACTTTTAAGTGCCAACCCCGTGCCGTATCCGTTGACCGCTCCACCAAAGAGGGCACAAATAATTGGGTCGGTAGTCAACGTGACCGGATGGATCCATTTAATCATGATACTGGCTAACCCAACCGAGATAATGGTAAATATAGTAAAACGCGGACTAATCGCCTTCCAAGCTAACACAAATAGCGGGACGTTTAAGGCGAAAAGCAAAATGGCGACCGAAACATCCATCGAAAAAAATCGTTTCAAAACTGTTGCCGCTACCTGTGCCGCTCCCGTAACTCCAGAAGCGTAAATGTGCCCCGGTGTCCAAAATAAATTCATCGCGATCGAAACTAACACTGCGTAAATAAACGCTGTAGAAATTCGTGCAACGTATTGATGCCGTTTAACAATTTTATTTATCTGATGACCCATTTCCCTATATCAATCACTTTCATATTTTATTTAAATTCAACATTTAATATAACATTTTACTACGGCTAAAATGAAGGTTTTAAAGTGGTTATTGGATATTTTTAAAATATCTTCCCGTTTAGACTTTAAATGCTAATCCAATAATGATTTTAACCTCGTTTATAAACAAAAAAGGCCGTTAGACCCCTTTGAAGTTATGAAAACATCCTGTAGGCTAACCCAACGTACTATCCTAGCCAGGAATTTTCATTACATCAAAAGCCTTAACGACCTTTTTAATTATTTTTCGGGTTTACGCACGTCAACGTCCAAAGATAGTTCTGCCAACTGTTCTTCCGATACCGGAGTTGGTGCTTCCGTCATTGGCTCTGAAGCCTTAGAATTCTTTGGAAAGGCGATTACGTCTCGAATATTATCCCGTTTAGCTAGCAAACGAGCAAAGCGGTCCAACCCGATTGCAAGTCCGCCATGTGGTGGGAAACCGTAGTCCAACGCCGTAAGCAAGTAACCAAACTGGTCGTTGGCTTTTTCTAACGTAAATCCAAGGGCCTTTAGCATCTTTTCTTGAACTTCACGGGTGTTGATCCGGATGGAGCCACCCCCAAGTTCCAAACCATTTAAGATGATGTCATAGCTTTGTGCGTGTGCTTTATGAGGATCTTCACCCTCGTCTAGATAATGCAAGTCCTCTTCGTTAGGCATGGTAAACGGATGGTGTGCCGCAACCCAGCGTTCGTCACCTTCATCGTATTCAAAGAGCGGCCAATCTACGACCCATAGGAATGCAAATTGGTCTTCGTCGATGAGGTCGAAGCGTTTAGCAAGTTCTACCCGTAAGTAACCTAACGTATCCGCAACCACTTTCTTGCGATCCGCGGCAAATAATAGCAAGTCGCCTACCTTAGCACCCGTCTTAGCCATAATTTGCTTTTCAGTAGCTTCATCGAAGAACTTCGCCACTGGTCCGCTAAAGCCTTGGTCCGTAATCTTCAACCAAGCCAAGCCCTTCGCGCCGAAACGTTCTACGTATTTAGCAAGTTTATCAATTTCCTTCCGAGAAAGTTTAGCAGCCCCATCAGGGACGGCAATTGCTTTTACTACCCCGCCGTTTGCAACTGCTCCACTAAACACCTTAAACTCAGAATCAGCAACAATTTCACTGATATCCTTTAGTTCCATTCCAAAGCGTACGTCGGGTTGATCAGTACCAAAACGGTCCATCGATTCTTGCCAGGAAATCCGATCAAATGGTAGTTTAACGTCGATATCTAAAGTATCCTTCATTACCCGGGCAATTAGTCCTTCGGTAATGTCCTGAATTTCTTCAGCAGTCAAAAAACTAGTTTCTAAGTCAATTTGAGTAAATTCAGGTTGGCGATCCCCACGTAAATCTTCGTCACGGAAGCAGCGTGCCAATTGGTAGTAACGGTCAATTCCCGCTCCCATCAGTAATTGTTTGAAAAGTTGTGGCGATTGTGGCAAAGCATAAAAGTGACCTGGATAAACCCGGGAAGGTACTAGGTAATCCCGTGCCCCTTCCGGAGTCGACTTAGTTAGATCTGGTGTTTCAATATCTAAGAAGCCTTGTTCATCTAGGTAGCTGTGTACCGCCTGAGTGATTCGATTCCGAATTTTGAGACCTTTCAGCATTTCTGGACGACGTAAATCTAGGTAACGGTACTTCATCTTCAATTCGTCAGATGCGTTCACCCCGTCTTCAATATCGAACGGGGGAGTTTTAGCCTTGTTTAAAATCTTAGCTTCGTGAACTTCGACTTCAATTTCACCCGTCTTCATCTTTGGGTTAACGTCCTTGGGCTTACGTTGTTTAACCACCCCGGTAATTTCAATTACGTATTCACTACGTAATTGGTCCGCAACGGCAAGGGCATCCGCTGAAAATTCATTACTAAAAACTAATTGAACGATCCCTTCCCGGTCCCGTAAATCAATAAAAATCAATTGTCCTAAATTACGTCTCTTTTGTACCCAGCCTTTGAGGGTAACGGTTTGATCAAGATATTGTTGATCAACTAATCCCGCATACGTTGTTCTCTTCATCTTTTTCTCCTCGCCTTACTTTAAATCATTTTTTAAATCTTTTAATTCATCAAGTGATAAGGTCTTTTCCGTCCCCGTCGCCATTTCCTTTAGCTTGAAGACGTGCGCTTGCATTTCAGCTTCACCCACCGTAATTACATAACGAGCGTTAAGCTTGTCTGCTGACTTAAACTGCGCCTTTGGCTTCCGTTCCAAATAATCTTGTTCGGTAACGAAATCCATTTTACGCAATTCGTGAACAATCTTAAGGGTTTCGGTTTGGACAGCTTCGCCAATGCCCACCACGTAGAAATCTAGGCGACTAGCTTGTAATGCTGCTTGAGTTTGTTCATTTAACAGCAATAAAAGCCGTTCCACACCTAAACCAAAGCCAACTCCAGAAACTTCCGGGCCGCCTAATTCCTTAACTAACCCGTTATAACGACCTCCCGCACAAACGGTAACGTCACCCTTTCCAAGGGCAGAATCAGCCACCATAATTTCAAAAATGGTGTGATTATAGTAATCCAACCCCCGCACCATTGATGAATCAATCACGTACGGAATTTCCAGGGCATCAAGTTGTTCCTTTACTTGAGTAAAATGCTTCTGTGCGTCTTCAGTTAGATAGTCTAAAATGCTTGGAGCATCCTTAACGATTGCTTGATCAGTCGCGTCCTTACTGTCTAGAACCCGCAACGGATTTTTATGTAACCGTTCCTTAGAATCATCACTGAGTTCTTCGTAGTGCGGCTCTAAGTAATCGATTAAAGCTTGCCGGTATTGTTGCCGACTGGCTTGGTCACCGAGGGTGTTAATTACCAGCTTTAAGCCCGCGACTTTTAATTGACTAAGGAAGTCCATTGCCATGGTAATGGTGTCTACGTCGATTTTAGGACTGTCACTACCGAAGGCTTCGACCCCAATTTGGTGGAATTCGCGTAACCGTCCGGATTGGGGACGTTCATAACGGAACATTGGCCCCATGTAGTAAACCTTAACTGGTTTTTGGTGTTCAGGACCGTACAACTTATTTTCCACGAAAGCCCGGACTACCCCAGCAGTACCTTCGGGGCGCAAGGCAATGTGCCGACCACCCTTGTCGTCAAAATCGTACATTTCTTTTGTAACGATATCCGAAGTATCCCCCGCACTACGCGAAAAGACTTCGAATTTTTCAAACATCGGTGTCCGAATTTCTTCATAATTATAAAGCGCAAAGGTTTCCCGCGCTTTTTGTTCAACAAATTGCCATTCTTTGGAGTATGGCGGGAGAATATCCGCCGTCCCCTTAGGCTTTTGATACTTCATATAAATCACCTCAACTAGTTTTTAAGTCAGTAAATAAGGAACATAGGCAAAAATTTAAACGCCGTCAAGGGCGTTTAGTGGTAAAAACGCGATCACCTTCTAGCCGCTTCTCTAGAAAAATAAAAAACGCCCTTGTATAAACAAGGGCGTTAAACGCGGTACCACCTTAGATTGTACTCTATAGCATCATAACGGCTGCCAACCCATCTCCAAGGTGTCTTCAATACGATCCATGTACTCTTTCCCATCCGCCGAGCTCTCTACAACATGTAATCAATATTTAATAGTCCTTTTCACCGATTTATATTAACTTTATTATTAAAAGTACTAAAAAAACGCTGGTTAGTCAAGCCAGATTCTTTCATAAACCTCCGTCATATCTTTGATATAATGGATGAAGTGAATCAATAAAATGTTTAAGTGAGCGGAATATGAACAAAGAGATTATTTTTAACTTCATTAAACGAAACACCTTACAAATTATTATATCGGTCGGCTTCCTCATTGCCGCAATTTTAGTAATCGTTCCCCTATTTAGTACTGAAAGTGTCTACGTGGGACTTGATCAAGTTGCCATTCGTAGTTCACCCACTCGTACAGCTAAACAAGTGGGCACTTTGGACCAGTACCAGAAGGTGACCGTGGTTAGCAAAAATAACGATTGGTACCGGGTGCGCTTTGACGATACGAAAACCGGTTGGATTCCTACTTGGATCACTAATCGCACCTTTAAAAAGGGACAAAAGGAAACTCCGTTGGCCGAATCTAAAATCGTTCTCGACCCTGGGCATGGTGGTGTCGATTCGGGTGCCTTAGCCATTAACCAAAAGCATCAAGAGAAAAAATATACGTTGCGGACCTCGCAAACCATCCAACAAACCCTTAAAAATGCTGGTGCAAAGGTTATTATGACTCGCGATGATGATGCCTTCGTGGAATTAGCTAAGCGTCCTCAGATCGCTAACCAAGTTAAGGCGGACGCCTTTATCAGTATTCATTACGATTCAGCTGACGTAGATAACTCGGGAACTGGAGATACCACCTACTATTATCATGACAATGGTTCAATCCAGTTAGCCGAAGCAATTAACCATCAGCTGATTAAGTCAGTTCCTTTATATAACCGGGGCGTTAAATTTGCTAATTATCAAGTGCTACGTGATAACCGCCGCCCAGCAATTTTGATTGAGGGTGGATACATTAACACTAAAGACGATTTCAAGCTAATTTCAAGTGCCAGTTACCCACAAAAGGTCGCTACCGCCGTCCGCAAAGGACTAGAAAACTACTTGGCTAAGTAGTCCCTAATGGCAGCAAAACTAGTGCTCGTAAATTCTGGGGCACTAGTTACGTTTATCAGTTGGTCCGGATCAAATAAAATCCCCTTAATAGCAGCGTGATGTGCGGCATCGATATCTAAATTTCGATCACCAATCATGTACGCTGCTTTTTGGTTAACCTGATGTTTGTTAATCAAGTAGTTTAAAGAAGCCGGATCTGGCTTCCGGGGAAAATCTTGGTCTCCGGTTACGAAATCAGTAAAGTACTCTTGCAACCCATACTTTTGAAGTAAATCAAGTGCGGCCTGGTTGCGATGGGTTAATAAAAAGTTCCGCCCCCCTTGCGTAGCGATTTGGGCTAACAATTCTTTGACGTTAGAAAACGGGCGACATTCACTTAGTCGGGGGGTTTCTATTTGACGAAAAGTCCGCTTAAATTCACCAGCATCTAGCCGATTTGGTTCGGCAATCGCGTTGATTGCAAATCCTAAGGAATGTTGGCGCATTTGTTCATATACTTCCCGTTGGTTGACTGCTAAACCGGCTTGTTGAGCGGCCTCCGCAAACGCCGCCACCATCACGGGATAGGTATCAAATAAAGTTCCGTCAAAATCATAAAAGACATCCATTTTACTACTCCTTTATATTCAAAAAGAGGTTGCAAAAATCGGGTTTACTTGCCAAGCGCACCCCATTTTCACAGCCTCTTTTGTTTTTTATTCCTTGTTTTGCGTATCTAAAATAATGGTCACCGGGCCGTCGTTAACTAGTTCAACCTGCATGTCTGCACCAAATTCACCAGTTTGAACTGGAATTCCGGTTTGCGTAAGGCGTTGGTTAAACTCGTCATAAAGCCGACTGGCAGTTTCGGGATTACCCGACTTGGTAAAGCTAGGTCGATTACCCTTTTTAGTAGAAGCAAATAGGGTGAATTGGGAAACCGATAGAATCGCTCCCCCAACGTCAGTGATTGACCAGTCCATCTTACCTTCGTCGTTCTCAAAAATTCGTAAATTAGCAATTTTACGTACGGCATAATCCAAATCTGCCGTGGTATCTTGGTCATTGAAAGCGACCAGCAGCATCAAGCCTTGGTCAATTTTACCGACCGAGCGTTCTGCAATCGTGACTTGAGCCCGCTTTACTCTTTGAACTACTACTCTCATTTTGCACTCCTAATGGGTTGGACGTTTAACCACGTAAACATCCTTAACGTTTTTCAAGCTTTCCATTACCCGTTCTAAATGGGCTAAATTATGCACACCCATCGACAAACTAATTACTACAATTCGATTGTGGTTGATTTTACCATTGATTGACGATAGATTGCGGGTTGCGTTATTGACCGACTTCAAGACGTCGTTTAACAACCCGTTGCGATTGTATCCTTGAACTTCTAAGTCTGCTGAGTAATTTCCTGAAGTATCATCCGGATCTTCCCAACTAACTTCGATAATCCGTTCACCCTGCTCTTCAGCACTCTTAACGTTAGGGCAATCTTTTCGATGAACTGAAACGCCCCGTCCTTTGGTAATGTAACCCACGATTGGATCACCAGGTACTGGTGTACAACAGTGACTCAAACGCACCAAGAGGTTATCCGCACCCTCGATTACCACGCCTTCTGAAGACGATTTGGTTTTACTCTTTGGACGGTGGTCGTCAGTGGAAATTGCCTGGTGGTTCTCAAGCATTTGACGCTGAATTTCTTTTTGATGATCGGCTTCGGCCTGTTCACGGATGTCCTTGGTCAATCGGTTAGCAATCCCGACGGGTGCTAAATCCCCAAAACCAACGGCAGCTAACAAATCGTCTACCTGGCTAAAGTTCAATTGTTTAGCAACTTGAGCTAGTTTTTCGTCTTCTAAAAGTTCACTAGCATCGTATCCGGTCTGTTCTAGCTGCTTAGTTAAAATTTCGCGGCCCTTTTCAACATTTTCATCGTGGTTGGCTTGACGGAAGAATTGTTTAATTTTATTACGGCTCCGTCGGGTTGAGACCATCGTTAGCCAATCACGACTTGGGCCCGCTGAATTCTTCGAAGTCAAGATTTCAACGATGTCACCATTTTTAATTGTGTAATCTAACGGAACAATTTTGCCGTTAACTTTCGCACCGGTAGCATGATTCCCCACTTCGGTATGGATGGTATAGGCTAAATCAAGCGGACCCGCCCCCTTAGGTAGTTCAAAAACGTCACCTTTCGGGGTGAAAACATACACCCGGTCCCCAAACAAATCGCCCTTAACGCCTTCCATGAAATCTGCCGCATCGTTACTTTCATCTTGTAATTCGACAATTTCTTTAAACCAATTTAACTTGGCATCGGTCGTATTTTGGTTAACTTCGTCCGTGATACCTTCCTTATATGCCCAATGAGCAGCAACCCCGTATTCGGCTACCCGGTGCATGGCTTCCGTTCGAATCTGAAATTCCAACGGCCGGCCTTCGGGACCAACTACAGTTGTGTGCAAAGATTGGTACATGTTGGCCTTCGGCATGGCAATGTAATCCTTAAAACGGCCTGGAATTGGCTTCCACTTAGCATGAATGGCTCCTAAAACTGCGTAGCAGTCCCGGACCGTGTCCGTAATCACCCGGACCGCTAACAAGTCGTAAATTTGGCTGAACTGTTTGTGTTGGTCAACCATCTTTCGGTAAATTGAATAAATGTGTTTCGGTCGCCCGTAAATATCCGCGTGTTTCAAGTGCAGGTCAGCAATTGCGTCCTTCAATTCGCTAATCGCTGAATTAATATATTCTTCACGCTGGGCCCGCCGGGAATTCATCAGGTGAACAATCCGGTAATATTGCTGGGGATTCAAATAACGTAAAGCAATGTCTTCGAGCTCCCATTTAATGGTGCTAATCCCTAACCGTTCGGCAAGTGGCGCGTAAATCTCCAACGTTTCGTTTGAAATCCGTCGTTGCTTATCGGGACGTAAATGACGCAACGTCCGCATGTTATGCAAACGATCGGCCAGTTTAACGATGATTACCCGAATATCTTGCGACATTGCTAAAAGAAGCTTCCGATGGTTCTCGGCCAGCTGCTCTTGGTTAGATTTATACTTAATCTTACTAATCTTGGAAACGCCGTCGACAATAACCGCCACGTCATGACCAAATAGTTCTTCAATGTCACCCAACGTGATTAACGTATCCTCTACCGTATCATGTAGGAAACCAGACGCAACCGTTTCCGGATCCATCTTTAAATTTGCCAAAATGCCGGCAACTTGAATTGGGTGCATAATATACGGTTCGCCCGATTGCCGATACTGTTCTTTATGAACGTAAGAGGCAAAGTCACAGGCTTTTTGCACAAATGCCGTGTGCTCTTCATTCATATATTCTCGGCACATGTTCATCACGTCATTGGCCGATAATACTGGTTCTTTGGACATTAACATCACCACCAACCTCAAAATACAATAAAAGCACGGTATCGAGTGACAACGTGCTTCGGTCTTATTGAATAAAGTATACGTTTATTATAAACAAATTGCAATGCTTAGCTATTCGATAAGTTATAGGACAATATTTCAATAGCAAAATAGACGATGGCAAAGTAATTTGCGTAGTGTGGCAAAATAATTATCGCCCCGATTAAGTACAATACCGGAAATAAAAATAAAAACATAAAGTGCAAACCATTTGACTTAATTAGGTTGCCAAACGTGTAACTCGCTAAGGAATTAAACACGATTAATAACCACAAAACAATCATTACCGATGGTGTGTGGCACAGTTTCAGCACAATTGGCAAAACAATTCCAATTAAGAACGCAAATAAAATGTAGCGCCAGTGGGCTGAAATTTCCAAATTACCAATTTTTTTCATAATTCTTCCCCTCACTATTGCAATTCAAATTGATATGAAATTGCCGACAACACGTACATTGGTGCGCTCTCGGCCCGTAAAATCCGGGGGCCAAGGCCGGCAAGTGTAAATTGAGCGTCAGTAAACGCCTTAATTTCCTCAGGAGCTAATCCACCTTCCGGACCAAATACCGCTAGGAGCGCATCCCCACTAGCTGTATTTGATAAAATCCGTTTAAAATTGGCAAATTCCCCTTCTTTAGCGGATTCTTCGTAAGCCACCATTCGATGTTGAACTGGTGAATTAACCACGTCCGCAAACGAAACAATTTCGACCGTCGGTATTATTTGACGATGGGACTGCTCTGCGGCGGCTTTAGCAATTTCAACTAAGCGTTGCAACTTACGCTCGACCTTCTTACCGTCCCAGCGCGCCACCGAATAGCGTGCCGAAAAAAATTGAAAATGGCTTGCGCCCATTTCCGTGCCCCGCTTAATAATTTGCTCATTTTTATCACCCTTAGAAATACCACACGCAATTGTAACTTCTACAGGTAATTCAACAGGTTTAGTAATTTCTTGCAACGCCCGTAGCTGCGCCGGTGCTGCATCGTTGAGCAACTGGCTCAGCCAAACTTTTTGGTCGTCCCCCACCACTTCAACTTTTTCACCAGTTTGTGCGCGCATCACCTTTAAGAGATGGTGGGAGTCCGCCTTGGAAAGCGAGAATTCATCATGGAGCTTTAAAGTTTCCCCGATAAAATACCTTTGCATGGCAACCTCCTACTCATCAAGCTGATGGGACGCAATTATTCCGCGCCATTCCCCATAAGTTAACACTTGGTTGATTTGGAAGTCGTTTGCGGCTAACGTTTCTTCGATCACCGGAAGCTTGTCGTCAATAATTCCGGACATAACTAACCAGCCATTTTTGTTTAGCAATGACTTAGCTTGCGGAATCATCGGCACCAATACATCGGTTAAAATATTGGCCACGATAAGGTCTACCGGCTCGCTAATTCCCTTTAAAAGGTCGTTGGGCTGGGCACTAATTGTTTTAGCAATGGGATTTAAATCAAAGTTTTCTTGCGCAGCGGCAATTGCTTCATCATCCACATCAAAAGCCGCAACCTTTCCTGCACCTAGCAGCTTGGCCGCGATACTCAAAACACCGGAACCAGTTCCCACGTCATATACCGTTTCGTTTCCGCGCATCACGACTTCCATCGCTTGGAGACACAACCGGGTCGTCGGGTGCGTCCCCGTCCCAAAGGCCCGTCCCGGATCTAAACTAATTACCTTTTCATCCGGTTGAGTTGCTTGGTAATCGCTCCAGCTTGGTTTGACCGTTAGATAGCGGGTAATCCGCACCGGATGGTAATACTTTTTCCAAGCGGTAGCCCAATCATCGTCTTGAACCTCCACGGTGGTTACGCTAGCTGGTCCAATATCCAACCCAAAGCCAGGCAATTCATTAATTTTATCCTTTAACTGGCTAACAACCTTGGCGACGTCCGTAGATTCCGGATAGTACGCTGATACAATTGCGCCTTCCGTAACGTGGGGAACGTCCTTTAATTCGTATAGTTCACTTGGATAAGAAGCCTGGTAGTTCTTAAAATCTAAGGCATCTTCAATTTTTACTCCTACAGCGTCAAGACCATCAAAAATACTACTTATTGCTTCAACGGCCTCGTTAGTAGTTTTTACGTTTACCTCGGTCCATTTCAAACCTAATCAGCTCCTATAGTTATCTCATGTTAGATACTATAATACCGCATTTGACCAAAATTTTCGAAACGTAAAGCCAATTTTGCCCATCAACCAAATTTGAATTAAAAAGTTTTGCTACACTAAAAAAACGATCAAACATGAATGTCAACGTAAAAATGACAATCAACTCATACTTAGCCGTTATTTAACCCGATATTCATTGAAGAAAACAAAATGCTTTCCAAGAATTAAAAAATTCTTGAAAAGCATTTCTCCCAAATTATCCCGTAATTGGCTAAATTAACGGTTATCGTTCACTGAGGGCTTTTTCAGGTAGCACTAAATTTAAAATTATGCCGAGAACCGTCGCGACCGCCAGTCCGGAAAAGCTTAGGTCACCCAAATTCAAACTAGCGTTACCAATCCCAATTACTAAAATCGAAGCCGCAATCATCAAATTACGTTTCTGATTAAAATCAACGTGTTCATCAATTAAAATACGTAATCCGTTAGCCGCAATTGTTCCAAACAATAGGAAGCTAATTCCTCCAATAACTGGACTAGGAATACTTTCGATCAGCGCACTCAATTTGCCAATAAAACTAAAAATGATTGCGCTGACTGCCGCGCCCATTAACACGTAAACACTATGTACTTTAGTAACCGCCAGCACCCCGATGTTTTCTCCGTAGCTGGTTACGGGAGGCCCACCGATGAACCCCGCCACAATGGAAGCAACCCCGTCCCCTGACAAGGTCCGGTGTAACCCAGGATCCTTGAAGAAGTTCCGGTGCGTCAAGGTATTTAAAACCATGATGTGCCCCGTATGTTCGGTCATCGTAACGAAGGCTAGTGGCATCATGCTCAGAATTGCTCCCCAGCTCAGGTGTAAATGATAGCTAACAAAAGGAATTTCAAAACTTGGAGCGATTAGCCAATGTGCGTGGGCCACTCCCGATAAATCAACTACTCCGAGAACCAACGCCACAATGTAGCCGGAGATTAAACCTAGCAAAATGGGAATTAAACTAACGAATCCCTTTAGATACATATTGAAAACAATCGTGATCAGTAGGGTTACTAACGCAATCGCAAAATACTTAAGATCGTAGACGCTTTGGCTGCCAACCGTACGCATGGTGGCGTCTTTTGCGGCCGTTCCCGCTAATGACAACCCAATCACCATAATGATTGGCCCCACCACTACCGGAGGTAAGATTCGATCTAACCAGTCAGATCCTAACTGACTGATGATCAGCGCCACAATCAGATACACAACCCCGACCGAAATCGTTCCCTGAGCAATTCCTTCATAGCCGGTACTCTTCATCAATGCCATCATCGGTACAATAAAAGTAAAACTTGAGCCCATGTAGGCTGGAATCTTAGCCTTAGTAATCAGAATGTACAGTAACGTACCGACTCCAGAACTAAAAAGCGCAATTCCAGGGTTCATCCCCACCAGGATCGGAACTAAAACTGTAGAACCAAACATCGCAAACATGTGTTGAATCGATAACCCTACTAAATGCGGAAACGTAGGGCATTCATTAATATCCAAAATTGCTTCCGGATTGCGGTACTGTCCTTGTTTTGACATAACTTGCACTACTCCCTTTCTTAATGCAAAAAGCCTCTTGGATCCAACTGTGATCCAAGAGGCTTTTTGATGGTTTTCCCCAATTACTAAGGGTCTGCAACGAGCAATTAGCCTTTTGGCCTCACGGGACCAAATTAAGGTTTCTTTAAGGGATAATCATACGCACATTCGATAACCCCGTCAATAGTTTATTTAAAATTTCTCATTTTAAACACTATCCGGTCAGCGTTTAATGTCCTTAACGCCATCTTGCTCCGTCAAATGCTTCTTCAAGTAAGCTAAGAGCTCGTTTTCGCGATGAAAAATCCGGGGATTTTGCTGTCCGTGCAATCGTAAATCAATTTCGTTAATTTTGATGCGCCCCGTCCATGTATGGGTATACTTAATAATCACCCGGTTATTGAGTTCTTCCTTACCAAACTTAAAAACATACACGCTTTCCGGTGTCATCATCGGGCGAATATATTTTTTACTATATTGTAATTGGTTACTCCGCAAAAATTGTTTGATTTTCTTTAAAATTGTTGACCACCTCACCTTTTTTTGAATTTGTAGTTTCCGCTTATTATGATTACTAATTCTATCCTATTCCAGCTTAAAAGTAAAATACGCCATTTTCAGCTAAATTATTGATTTAATCCCGTTAAAATAGGGCACTCAATTTAATTTTAGGCGCCAATCTCTAAACAATATTTAGCCAGCCAAGTGCTTCTCCTTATTATCGATTGAAAGCTTTATTAAGCATAACCATAAATCGAAAGTTTTGGTTATCATAAGTCATTTTCTAGCATGAACGTTCCTGGTCTACTTATCTTTATCAAAGCGGCGTTCAATCCGTTGTAGGTTCCACGCGTCAAACTTTTTTAGCACTCCCATCACTAAAAACACGCAACATAGACTACTAAGAAAGAGAATACCAATCATTGCAATAAAAACCCCCACGTGATTGCCCTGGTAGAACTGCCGGTACTGGTGGTAGTTTCGGTAAGCATTCAAACAAGTTAATCCAACAGTAAATAATAGTAGGAAACTTTTTTCGTAACGTCCACCAAAAAGACTTATGCCACTAAACAATGTACGTACCGTAGCATATAGCCCAACCAATCCTAATCCGACCGCTTCTACAACGTAACTGCTCCATGGCAGATCAAAAAATGTCATTTGAACGGCGATGGCACTGACCAAAAAAGCTAACAAGATATTTAAGGTTTCGTACGCAATTTGATTACGCACCTGTCGCACCCGTTCATCAATAGACTGTTTTTTCATAATGGGTCCTCCCAAAATAGTTCATCTAGTGTTTTACCTAAAGCATGGCAAATTGCCAGGCACAATTTAAGCGTGGGATTATAGTTTCCCGCTTCAATTAAGCCAATGGTTTGTCGGGTCACCCCAATCAAGTTAGCTAGCTCAGCTTGGCTAAGATCGTTTTCCAAACGAGCCATTTTCAAACGCTGATTTTTCATACCCCACCACCTTTTTGCAATATATATATTACTTATCGTAAAGTATACCTTACAAAGAAACCGTTTTCAATTGCTAAAAACAAAAAACCACTATCATTTGGATAGCGGCCGGTTGGACATCAATAAATGTCCAAGTTTTGGATGGGATAATCAGAGTTAATACATGGAGGCTCAAGCCTTCCAAGGTGCTAGTATAGCGCCAAAAAGCTTAAAAGACTAGTGATTTTTAATAATTTGTGCTAAAAAAGTCACATTAAACGTTTTCAATTTTTCTAAGGCTTACGCGGTAATTTATTGATTACCTATTCGACAGTTTCCATTTAGTGTTATTATAATTTATTAGAAGGAGATTGCGAAATGGTGAGCTAACTGGCCTGAATCTTAAGGTTACCCTGCTTAACCGTTTTGGGATCTCTAACTACCAAAGGGGGGCGTCCTATTCAAGATTAACGTTGATTTGCGGATTGGATAATGACTAAACGACAATCCAACTGGTAAAACACGTAACTAACCCTTTTAACACGAGGAGGACTGTACATGAGTGATAAAGTTAACGCACTATTAGAACGCATTAAGCCATCCGTTAAAAATACGCAAATGGCACAAGTTTTTAAATATAATGAAGAAATTTCAAAAATTCCGGGAGTGATTAAGTTAACCCTCGGAGAACCCGACTTCAACACGCCCGATCACGTCAAAGAAGCTGGCATTCAAGCCATTCGGGACAACAAGAGCCACTACACCGCCACTGCTGGGGATCCTAAAGTACGTCAAGCGGCGGCCCAATACTTAAAACAAAAATATGGTCAAGATTACGATCCAGAAAACGAACTCGTTATTACGGCTGGGGTGACTGGGGGAATGTACGCTACCCTAACCTCCATCATTAGCGAAGGCGACGAAGTTTTAATTCCGACACCAATTTTTCCGCTTTACTTCCCGATTGTGAAGACTAACCAAGGAAAAATCGTCTACATGAATACGGCAGAAAACAACTTCTTACTTAGCCCGGAACAATTGGAAACCACTTTGCAAGCTCACCCGCAAGCAAAGGCAATTATCCTTAATTTTCCTTCAAACCCAACGGGGATGACTTATACTAAGGAACAGTTGACCGCACTAGCAGATATTTTACGTAAGTACGATATTTTTGTAATTAGCGACGAAATCTATAGTGACCTAATTTTCGACCAAGAGCACTACTCGATTTCCCACCTTTTACCCGACCAAACCATCGTTCTTAACGGACTTTCTAAGTCTCACGCAATGACTGGTTGGCGGGTCGGAATTATTGCCGGACCAGCCCCGTTAGTCCAGCAGATTGAAAAAATCCATGAATTATCGGTTACTAGCATCACAACGGTTGCCCAATACGCCGCCTTGGAAGCTTTCCAAAATGGACTTAACGATAGCAAACCGATGCGCGTTGAATACCAAAAGCGTCGGGACTACCTCCACGACGCCCTCGTTAAATTAGGCATCGAATGCAGTAAACCACAAGGTACCTTTTACTTAATGGCTAAAATTCCGAGTGACTTAGAACAAGACGACTTCAAATTTAGTATGCAGCTTGCTAAGGAAGCTAAGGTTGCCGTCATCCCGGGTTCTAGTTTTGGCCCCGGCGGTGAAGGATACGTACGCTTCAGTTATGCGGCAAGTATGGACGACTTAACTAACGCGGTTGCGCGAATTGCAGAATTTCTTAAAAATAAACGAGCATAGTTAAAAATAAGAACCTGCCTACAATATTCGTAGGCAGGTTCTTATTTTGGGCTTTTTTTGATTAGTTTTCACCTTGAAATTGTCGTAAGTAGAATTTAACCGTGGTACGCAGGCCCATTTGAAAATCGGTCTGCGGTTGCCATCCCAACTGCCGTTTAAGTTGGCTAGCGTCAATCGCGTACCGAAAATCATGGCCGGGACGATCCGTAACGTGCTGAACTAACTGCGTATACTCTTCGACCGGTTTACCAGTCAATTCAGCCAAAACAGTCAATAGCTCCCCCACCAGTTGTCGGTTACTTAGCGGATGGTTTGCTCCTACATTAAAACGTACGCCCGGCTTTGCTCGGAAAACCACTTGCCAAATTGCTTCGCAGTGGTCCCTAACGTATATCCAATCCCGCACGTTGTCTCCGGTGCCATATAGTGGGATGGTTTTCCCCCGAAGCGCGTTAAAAATAACTTTGGGAATTAATTTTTCGGGGTGTTGGTAAGGCCCAAAATTATTACTGGCGTTCGTAATTGAAATTGGCACCCCAAAAGTTCTTCCATAGGACTGAACTAACAGATCCGCACTCGCCTTGGAAGCCGAATACGGACTGCTCGGTTGGTACGGACTCGTTTCGGTAAAACTTCCCTTCGCCCCCAAGAATCCATAAACTTCGTCAGTACTAACTTGGTGAAACCGTTTATGAGTGAACTTTCCCGTCCATAACTCCCTGAATTCTTCAATGAGGTTAAACGTACCGTTCACGTTAGTCGTAACGAATTTTGCGGGATCAGCAATGCTTTGATCCACGTGCGATTCGGCAGCAAAATTGATTACCACCTCCGGACGGAAATCCTGAAAGACTTGATGAACTTGCGCCCGGTCAGCAATGTCTCCTTGGCAAAATTGGTAATTCTTTTCCTCTGCCACGGTCAGGTTGGTTAAATCAGCGGCGTAGGTTAGCTTATCTAGATTTAAAAAGTCAAACTCAGGAAAGCGGGGCACCCACATATTCATAAAATTGGCACCAATAAAGCCCGCGCCTCCAGTAACTAAAACCCTCATTTTATGGTTCCTACCCTTTGATTAAATTAATTGTTTTTAAGTTTCCCACTAAGAACCCTGCTAAATTTGAGTCAAATCACGGGTTCGAGCTTTGTTAGCTTTAAAGTGGTTGACTAAAGCATACCCGTCGAATTATCAAGCGTCAACCTCCCCCAAACCTTCTCAATGTAAAGCATTATTTTTAGCTTTCACTCTTTTAACCGCCCGAAGCTTCCCAAGCAAGGTACCAAAATATTTCTCAATTATGGAATAAATGAGCGTTGGACAACGGTCGGAGGTTTGGTGAGCGCTGACTAAAAATCGACCATTATGCTGAATTTAGGCATAATGATCGATTTGGGTTAAGCGGCATAAACTAACTTTGGCGCACGTTTTGGTTCTGGAAAAGTCAAAACACTAGGTTAATTTTTTAGCTTCGTTCATACCTAATTTACTTAAATTAATTATTTTACTAATTCATCAACCCACGCAGCTAAGTCTGCATCTCCACCGTGTCCAGCCTTAACTTGCAAATTTCCAGCCCATTCTTTGAAAGTCTTTTCAAAAATTCCGGGATCGCCACCGAATGTATAAAATGGCGCCACTATTCCTTGATAGCCTTGTAAATTTGCTAGGAAGGAATGGATTGGAGTTGCCGGTGCCCCATTCCAAACCGGACTACCTACCAAGATTAGATCATACGAGCTTACATCTGGAACCGCTTTCGAAAGTGGTGGAAAATTGCCAGTTTCCGTTTGTTTAGTCGCCTGCTCTGAAACTTCCGTCATTTCGTCACTAAAGGTTCCGGGGGCAACTTCAATGGTAAACTGGTATGCAGCCGGAAGTAATTCGGCAAGTGCTTCCGCCACTTTGGCAGTCGTTCCCGTCCGTGAATACGTCGCAATCAAAACTTTTTTAGCCATTTAAAACCATCCTTTCTTTGTTTAGCATTTCACACTTATACTATAACGCTTTTTAGGTACTTTGCGGAGTACTTTTGTAAAACATTTTACAAACTTTCGGTTATTCTAAAACCATATCTAAATGTGGAATGTTATCTTCTAAATACACTTCTGAAACTGGTTTAAAGCCAAACTGCGCGTAAAAATCTTGCAAATAACTTTGAGCGGCAATTTTAACCGGACGATTGCCTTCCGCCCGTTTAATTTCGGCGAGGGTTGTTTGTATTAAACGTTGTGCTAGGTGCCGGCCCCGGAATTCTTTGACTACCAATACCCGGCCGAAACTAACGTAAGTCGGATCGTCATGCGGGACAATCCGTGCGTAAGCGACTAATTGACCATTATTCTTCAACATTACGTGCCGAGCATTTTGGTCCTTTTCGTCGACTTCTTGATATGGACAATTTTGCTCCACCACGAAAACTTTAACCCGTTCTTGAAAAACTTCCCATAACTCGGTAGGTGTCATATCCGCCGTTTTTTTAATTATTACCGTCAAATCTGCTGTCATTAAGATCCCCTCTTCCAAAACTTTTACTAATTCAGGTACAGTATACTCTTTCTGGATTAACAACTGGAAATTTAACTTAGGTTTGCGCAAGTCTTGGTCGGTTAAATCCCTGGTTGAGTGACCTTAATTAAGTGACCGTCTTCAATTTCTAAAATTGCATCGTATAATCGTTCATCAGCTTCACTTAGTTTATGGGTCACATGGATACAAGTCTGGTTTTTAAGGGTCATAAGTTCTTTTTCAATAGTTTGTGCGGTAGGTTTATCCAACGCACTTGTAAATTCATCAAGTAATAGAATTGGCGCCTTACGGATTAACGCGCGGGCAATCGAAATCCGTTGCCGTTCTCCCCCTGACAAAGAAATTCCAGCCTCTTTAATGGGGGTGTCCAACCCTTGTGGGAGCTTTTGAATTAACGGTTGAAGTCCCGCGCTCGTTATCGCAGCGTTAATTTCGTGATCCGTAAAGTTTTTAAACAAGGTAACGTTTTCCCGGACCGTTCCTGAGAAAATAAATACGTTTTGGTGAATCATGGAAAACAAACCCAAAAAGCTTTCATCAGTAATTTCGCGATAATTACGGTCATCTACATACATTTCGCCACTATAACTTGCGTAACAATTTTGAATCAACCGCAGTAGAGTCGATTTACCACCCCCACTTTTGCCGGTTATTGCATACTTCTTACCCTTTTGAAACACAAAGTTAAAATCTTGGATTGCTGGCTTCTCACCGTCATAACTAAAATTGACCGTCGCTAACGAAATTGCTTGGTCAAAAGAACTCTGTGGTTGCGCATTTGGATCGTTATTCGCTCCTCCGCCGTCAAGTATTTTTGCTAGTTGTTTACGCATGGTATTCGTAGATTTACTGTTATTGACCGCCACTAGCATCATATTGATTGGGTTCATCACGCTATTTAATAACTGAACAATCGCAATCAGCGATCCCATAACTAACGCGCCACTGATTACAAACCAACTTCCGAGGATCATGATGGAAAAGATGATCAAAATCACTAAATTTTCGTTAACCACCTTAGTAATTCCCTGACGAACGTTAAACTTCAGCTTAATCTCTTCCAAATTGTAGTTGTAATGGTCAAACTGCTCCTGCATTTTATCTTGTGCGTTAAAGGAACGAACCACTTCGTACCCGGCGACTAGATCTTTAGCTTTGCTAGTAAAGTCCACCATTTTTTTCTGAATATTGGTCCGTAACCCGCTCAACCCCATTCCAGTAAACGACGAAGCTGCTAGAAAAAAGGCGGAGATGGCTAACACTCCAATCGAAAACTGCCAGTTAATTACCACTAATGAAAGAATTGCAATCACAAAGGTAACCGCCGCTTGGACAATTAAAAAGTATGATTTGTAGTAGTTATCTTCAATCGTGGTCATGTCATTGGTTAGGATGGAGATGTATTCGCCGTTGCTTTTACTAAAGTAACTTTGGTAATCCCGTTCCATAATGGCGTGATAAACGTCCCGTCGTAAGTCCTCCATCTTACTTTTAATATATCGCGCCACTAAAACTTCCTTTAAATAGTTAATTAAAAAGTACGTTGCTATGTAAAGTATTGAAATACCAACCGACCGCTTTAAGGCAGCAAAATCCTTATTCATGGCGCAGTCTAAAATCAATTTCATTAAAAAAGCGACCAAAACTACCATTATTGAAGAAAGCGCCGTCATAACGGTGGCTAAAAGTTTTAAAATTCGATGACTTTCATTTTCCATTGTGCCCCTCCTTTAGTACCTACGAATTTAGTTAACAGTATACACTTTATTAAAATATTGCCAAACGTGGTTAAGCCAACCTTGATTATATTTGATAACGTAAGGTAACTAGCAAGCCTTGGGCTAATAAAAAAGCTCTAACCAGAAGTAGATTTAGGTACCTACCTAAATTTACTTAGTTAGAGCGGTTTTTTTAATTTAATGTAAATCCTTGTTCTAATAAAAACGGAGCCATCTCTTTGCGCCGGGGTTCAGAAAAAAAATCCGTCATCTTCCGGACCCAATCAGTATCTTGGGCGTGAGTCGCGCGTTTAGCGTAGTAAGTCTGTGTAATTGCTTGATATTGACTTAAATCTTGGGCAGCCTGGCGATCATAACCATTTTTGAAGGTGTTATTACGTAGTGGCATTCGGGGCTTAATCGCATTTTTTCGCGTAGGTTCCCCCACCGTTATACCAAACAAAGGCACTGTAAATTTGGGTAAGTTTAACAAATCCCGTACGGTTGCTAAATCGTTACGGATACCGCCAATGTAGCAAATCCCTAAACCTAAAGATTCTGCAGCAACGGCCAAGTTTTCTCCGGCAATCGCGGTGTCAACAATGGCTACCGTCAACGCCTCCATGTTCTTAATCCCATCTAGAGGAAGATTTTGTTGCCGTAAAATTTCGGCTTGGCGATATAGGTCAGCAACGAAAATAAAGAATGCTCCACTTTGGTTTACGTAGGACGCACTTTTTGAAATTTCAGCAAGCTGACCACGAATGGTCCGATCCGTCACGTCAATAATCGAGGTAGCTTGCACAAAATTTGACGAAGCACCCGCGTGTGCAGCAACTATCAATTGTTCCTTAACCCTATCCGTAAGTGGAGTATCCTTAAAATTTCTTACAGAAGTATGCTTGTTCATCAATTCAATCACGTTATCCAATAGCTTTCCCTCAATTCATGCTTACTTATTGTCAATAATTGACAATCCATTATAGCACTGCACATTCTGGAAAAGCACATTAAATATGGACGTAAAAAGTCCTTATGACTAAAAGCCGTACTGCGCTCCTAACCATAAGGACTGGATTGTAGAAAAAAACTTGTATTTTTTTAAAAATGTTTTATACTAAATGCAAGATTATAATTAATCGTCGTCGGAGTTAGCTCTTCCACCTTTTTTACCAATTTCTTGGTAAAAGTCCTTGCCATGGGATTTGGAAGTTGCTTCTCCGCCTTTTTTTCCATTTTTTTGGTAGAATTCTTCATCATGAGCTTCAGAAGTTGCTTCTCCGCCCTTTTCACCGATGTCTTGGTAGAAATCTTTGTCGTGAGTTTCTGAAGTTGCTTCCCCGCCTTTTTCACCAATGTCTTGGTAGAAATCCTTGTCATGTGAATCTGCAGTCGCTTCGCCACCCTTTTTACCAATGTCTTGGTAGAAATCCTTGTCGTGCGATTTTGCGGTTGCTTCTCCGCCCTTCTTGCCTGCTTCTTCCCGAGTCATCTTTTCTTCTTCTTTAGCCATGTTTCATTCCTCCTTGAATTAGTTTTTTTCTACGAGTGTTATGTTAAATGGTTTTTAAAGCGATTACAAATTTAACGCTTGTAGATGCTCAGAAAAAATTGGGAAAGTATCGGCCCCCTTTATATTCTGCTAAAACAGCCAAGCACAGGCATTCTTAGCGATATTCGGTTGTGTTAATGCTGGGGTAATTTTAATTAGCTTAAGCCCAATGATCACCTTCCTAAAAAGATTTCAGCAAGTATGATTTAAAATTTTAATTAATTAACTACCAGAATTACCTTAATAACTTAATTAAGGTATTTTGGGGCATAATGTCCTCCGCGCCTACATCATTTTAAGTTTACTAAATCAGCCCGCAATTGCGGGTTTTTTTGTATGTTTAGCATAAGAGATAATTAATCAAAACCAGTTAACTTTTCTTTTTTTATTTATTATTTGCTTGTATAATACGGGTTAAAATCAAATTATTTTTCATAAGGTTAACCCACAAGTGTAAAATTACACCGAAATCAATTTTTATAGCATTATTTGATTTACGACCAACAATCTGATGTCTATAAAAGCTGTACATTATTGGGAGGAATTTTATATGAATAAGTTATTGGACAGATTTGATCCATTTATGTTTGTCGTCGGGATCTTAAGTATTTTCGTTGCAGTCATTTCTTTAAGAAATCCCCTAGCAACCTTCAGTGCGGTAGTCGTTATTGCAGCAATTACCGCAATTTTGTCCGGGATTTACAAGTTAACCGTTCTTAGAGGTGCTTTAGAAAATTCTGGATGGGTCGTTTTTAACGCGGTCGTTGACATTATTATCGGAATTTTAATGTTGTTCAACGGAAAGTTTGGCATTCTATTTGTCGCAATTTCGTTTGCAATTATGTTCTTGATGGATTCAATAATATCGTTATGGCTTTCGAACATTATCAAGTTAGTTAACGAAAAGTATTTTATGGTTGACGTGATTTTATCCGTAATTGGCATTATTTTAGGTGTTCTTTTATTGATTTATCCCGCCTTTTCAATCTTATCAATCTATTACCTAGTAGGATTATTCTTTATGATTACTGGGATTGGTGCGATTATTCACTCAATTTAATTTGCTAAATTAAATGCCGATTCCCGTTCTGGTGACTAGACGCAGTTCGATTCTGTGTACGGGAATAAGTCCAAACATTGATGACTTTAAAAGCTAAGTCGTTTTAGGAGATGAGTTTTTTGCAAGAAGAAACTAAGGTTATTCGAGTTATCGGTCGGATGGCTTCCGTGCTTTCCGTATTGATGTACGTTTCGTACATCCCCCAAATAATCTCCAACATGAATGGCGATTATGGCAATCCCATTCAGCCGTTAGTTGCTGGAATCAACTGCACCGTTTGGACAATTTATGGCTATTTTAAGGCCGAACGCGACTGGCCAATTATTGTGGCTAACGTTCCCGGCATTTTCCTGGGATTCTTCACGTTCTACACGGCACTACATTAATTTTTAAATATTTTTGACCTTAACTAAAAAGTGACTAATCCCTTGTAGTTGACGGGATTTAGTCACTTTTTTGAGTTTTAGGTTAGAACAGTCATTTTTTATGAATTAAAATTCCTGCAATTTTTCTAACACTTCTGTTCACACTTAAATATAGAAAATAAATTTTCACGATGTTACCACCTACATATTCCATCTTAGTTAATTATACCCAGATAAAATTTATGGTACTTTCGTCAATTCTTTACTCTATTATTCAATAAAAAATCAACTGCATCTTGGAACACTGGCTAGTTATTACGAATCTTGGCTCATCTTAATTTTTTAAAGTAAAAGCTTTTAACATCTACGTTGTAGATTATCAAACCAACTACAAACACTATACGACAAATGATATAATATTGCATGTTGTGCCTTAAAAAGGGTATCTTCATAAGATAAAAATTTAACAAGGAGTCTTTTCGCAAAATGAAAATTAAAACTAATATTTGGTCTGCCATATCTGATATTGTAAATATACATTTTTTATTTATTTCTGAATCAATTTTAATTAATACACTTTTAAATAAAAGTAATATTTTGGATCAAAATTATGGTTCTGCTAATGATTTCTTGGAATTTGTTTCATTTATTTTCAATATACCTTCCATCAGTATAGCTAAAATTATTTCCTTCTGCCTTTTTTTGCTTGTAATAATAGGCTTAATTTTGAACACAAAGGCTATGTTTGAAAATAAAGAATCTGGTATATCTATTGTTGGTCCTATTTTAGGAATTATTGGAAATATTGACTGTTTCCTTGGTGGAACCTTGCGAGCTACTTCTATTGTAACTTTAATTGTTGCAGCAGTGTTCTCTTCTTTACAACGACCCACAAGGTAATATCGTGCTATTTTGCTTGTTAATTGTATTGCAAAAATTCATATGTTGCTTTAGATATTGTTTATTAAAGTATAAAAAGTAGCCCATACCAGTATATAGCACTTTCAAACAATCAAATAAAAAGCGATTTCTAAAAAGTTTTTTTATTTGGTCTCTATAAAACATCCTAAAGCAAGAGTAATCAAAAATACATTTTGATTACTCTTTTTATATAGTCTAGTTAAAATCGGAACAACTTATACCAGTAAGATAAATATTTTGTGTATTAAACTGAGCAGATAGTACATGGAGTTTAGTTATATTGAGAGCGCTGTTCTTAAAGATTACGCTTAGAAAATGAATACACCCATATAATTATCACCTCAATACTAAATTTAAAAGGGTAGCGCTACAAACGTTATTGGCGTTACTATTACAAAAGTAAAATTCAATGTATAGTTGTTACTAATAGTAATCGTAGATAACCATCTTGAAATCAAGCTTAATTAATTAGGTTATTTAAGTTATGTACATATTTTAGAGAAACGAAGCCACATATTGCATTCGAAATTTCTGAAATTTGTTCTTCACAATTTATCTAGTTTTGTATCCACGAGAATCTATATTTTTTTGCACTTAATTTACTAGATACTCCAATTAAAAATATTTGGACTAAGAGTAGACAAAAATAACCAAGTAATTAGTAATTGATAAACTAACTTTTAGAGTTTATACTTTTCGACAGCACGGTTGTTCAATTTTTGCAACGCTCGGTTATTGGGCGTGCTAAATACGGCTGTATATCGGTTAAACTGCTGTAAATCAATCGTTTGGGCCTTTTCAAATACTAACCACTCCACACCCTCAGTCAATGGAGGAGTTGTTAGGGAACCGATATACCGATAAAAATTACCATCTTTGGGGATCAGGCCATCCAAAATTATCGGTTGGGTCACTTTTTCAGTTTCCATAGACTTTAATATTTTTTCGAACACCTCATTTTTAGGACCCATTTTAAAGGTAACGCTAAGCACCAGCGGTTGCTTTAGACTACCATAATGGACAAAGTGCGCTTCTAAAACTCGTGGCTCAGCTTCGCCTGCAAAACAGTGCTCGGCTGGATGATGGAAATGGACTTCCGCTAACTGAAAGCGCCGTTGCTCAGATTTAATTTCCCCATCAGCTGTGATAGACAAGTTATTATAATTATTCCTTACCTTCGTGGCAACGTACGTTTGGGTCTTCCTAAGCACCTTATTTTGCTGGCCCACTAGCTTAGCCGTTTCAATTAGGATTGGTGATTGTGTCATCCGTGCTTCCTTTTCCCACTGGTCTTGATGATCATAGTTTAGTTTTCGCATTGTTAACCCCTTCTTCAAATCAATCGCCTGAAGCTAATTTTTAAAAATCAAAAGGAAAATTCTTCCCGTTTTTAATTAGATTAATGCTATCAATTGTAATAATCGAATACAAACAACCAAAAAGCCTATCTGACCAAATTTATCAGATAGGCTAGGTATTTCTTGATATTAAGCTATTCAAAAATTACTAGACTCTGTTAATGCCGTGTTGCATTATGGTTTCCTTAGTCACTAAGACAGGTTTTCCTCTCTTAAAGGCCACCAACAATCCCAGTTGAGATAATTAACCGCTCATCGGGGTAGGCAACGGCCATAAAGTCCTTAAATACAAATGGCGTAAACTGGTTGATCAATTACATATTTTTCATAATTAAACCCGAAATTGAAAATTTAATCGTCTAATATTTGATGTTTAGCAAACTAGTATTTTTAACATCTTCAATTGTCTTAGTACCGGCCAATTGCATAACAATCTCCAGTTCATGGTTTAGATGTTCGAATACCGACTGTACTCCCTTAGCTCCACCCAAGGCCAGTCCATAAATTGCTGGACGGCCCAAGGCAACTAAATCCGCTCCGCTGGCCAAAGCTTTAAATACATCCGAACCGCGACGCACGCCGCTATCAAAGATAATTGGCACCTGTTTGTTAACTGCGGTAGCAATATCCTCCAAGACGTCAAAGGAAGCAGGACCTCCGTTTAATTGTCGGCCCCCATGGTTGGATACGTAAATTCCAGCGGCTCCCGCATCGATTGCTCTGATAGCATCTTCAGGGGTTTGAATTCCCTTAACGATTACCGGTAAATTCGTATAATCAGCGATTCGCTTAACATCCTCCGGCCGGATATTTTGTGCGGCAGATGCATATATTTCTTCAATTCCCTTTCCTTGACCGTTTCCTTCGGAAAACTTAATTAAGTTCGCCATTGGTAACGGGAACGTAAATTTATTTTTTATATCAGCCTCTCGGTAACCGTCGACGGTGGCGTCGACCGTCAAAATAATTGCCTTAACGTTGGCCTTTTTAGCCTCGTCTAATAGACTTTCATTAAAGTTCCAATCCTTACTCATGTACAGCTGGAAAAATTGGGGAGCATCTCCTCCAGCAGTAGCAGTTTCAGCAATAGAAACTGATGAATAGGTACTTTGGGCCATTAGTCCACCAACGGCCGCAAGCCCGCGCGCAGTGTCTTTTTCTCCTTGAGAGTGTGCCAACCCTTGTGCGGCAGCCGGTGCCATCATTATCGGAGTACTTAAAGGGATTCCGAAAATTTCAGTGTTCAGTTCTGGCTTTTCAATCCCACTTAAGGCCTTTGGGGCAATTTGTCGGTGATGAAACGCCATTCTATTTTGCTTTAAGGTCCATTCATCCTCAGAACCACCAGCAATGTAACCAAACCCGCCTGCTGGAATTATTTCCTCAGCCCTTTCTTCTAAGGATTCCAAATTCAAAATATCTATTTTTTCTTCCCGATCACTTTGTTCATATCCATTAATCATTGTCATGATATATCCCCCCGATTAAAAATCTAACTGTTCTAAAATGCCTTCATGACAAAGAATACGCTGATAATTCATTGCCACTCATCATTTCACTTACTTATTGTAAGTAGATTGGCAGTTAAATGCAAGTGTTAATTTGTTTTTGAACTACTAACCATACTTTCTAGAGAAAAATCGGAGAGATAACCCTAAACGTAGCACTTAAACATGTGTAACACGAGCACACCGGTAATTGCGTTACAGCGATGGCATTAAATATCATTACTATGCAAAACAATTTCCTTTTTAGACATAAAAAAATAGAAATGCCGATATATCGACATTTCTATTTTTCGTATATTGCTCTAATGGTACCTATAAAGGAGAGTACAGGATTTGAACCTGCGCGCCGGTATTAGCCGGTTCGCCGGATTTCGAGTCCGGTGCATTACCACTCTGCCAACTCTCCATAACAGAAGTTATTATATCAGATGAATTATTAACCCGCAACACCAATCAAATATTTTTTTAAATTTTATCGGGACCTTTCTTGGTAAAAACAGCCACCCTATTAACTATTTTGTGAAAAACCTAATTTCAATTAACCGGACTCCTTAGCGGTTTTTCATCATTTAACATATCCTTCCCATTCCCTAAGTAAAAACCACCAAACTTTATTCCTTTATTAAGTTTATTTAGTATCATTTTTCAAACACTTCGTTAACTAGCGTAAAACAACTTCGCCAAAATCTCCGATATCGAAAACATTTTTCGTTGATACCGTATTTATCGTGTATAATTATATGTAATAGTAAGTCTTAAGGAGGAGCTAACCATAGATTCTACCAAATTAATGAACAAGCGCGATTTGCTTGCTTACCAACTGCTACAATTTTTTAGTCAAAACAATGTAAAACCAATCAGCACCTCCTCGTTAGCTGAAATTTTTAATACGACACCGTATAAAATTGAGGCTTCCATTGCAACATTAAACGCTGATTTACAAGCTATTACTGCAAATGACCAAAGTGTTTTTATCAGTGAAAAAAATTATAAGGGAATGTGGGATAGTCATAACCTTTTCCAAATTGTGGTCGACAAAATCAAGCTTTATTATATTGAACGTTCCACTTCTTTTCGAGCTATGGAGTACTTATTGTTTTATAACGATTTAATTACGCCTAAAAAGTACATCCCCAAAGCATTCTCGAGCCGCGCCGTATTTTATCGTCAGCTAACCTTAGTTAAGCAATTACTCACGGACGAGTTTGATAGTTTAGATATCCAAACTGACAAAGATCGTGAGTTTCAAATTCGACTAGAGATAATTGAGTTATACGAACAAATCTATAAGGGTTTAAAAGAGCCTTTTCCAGAATTAGATCCTTTAATTAATGGAATTTTTGATGCTTTAAAACCCTTTTTTAACCACCAATTGCAACACGGAGAAAAGTTCAAATTATCAATATTTTTACGGATTTGGATATTGCGCCACAATAATCATAAGTACGTCCGTCTTACGGCACCCAATCTTTTTAAGGATCAGCGCTACGACCAAATCTACCGAGTTTTAAAGCAAACCCTAGGTTGGCATTTTAAGTTAACCAATTCGGAAATGCTTTTTTTGTACGGTTTTTTATTAAATCAAGAGTACTTAGACTACGTTGGCGTGCCAAAAGCGGCATTCAATTACCAACTAATTAACCAAATCACGGACGATTTTTTGACCTGGCTAAAGACTTTTAATGTATTAGTAGAATTTCCTGCAGAAGTCGAACAAGCCTTAAGAAGGGACCTTACCAACGTTAACTTGAAACTATTCTCTTATTACGCGGAGTTACTAGATGCCACTTATAAAAAATCGGTGCATACTTTACAAGAAAATTATCCCACGTTCGATATTTTAATCCGCCGATTTTGGCAAAATCTTGCTAAGCAACCGGAAGTCCAGGCGTACCACCTTAACAAATATAACCTGTATTATGGGTACATGCTAGCTTTGGTCAATAACATCCCTCCCAAGTACAGTCGTGACCGCGTGCGCGTGGTAATTGATTTTTCGAGGGGAAGTTTATATTCTCAGTACGTGGATAATACATTAAAATCCCTGTATGGAAAAAACGTAATTTTAACCAACCATCTAGAGCCAAAGTCGGATCTTTTCTTATCCGACACGTACTCTTATAAGATTAAAATCCCCCAACTGATTTGGAAGTCCTTTCCGACGGTATCCGATTGGACCAACCTAATTACCATTATCAAAGAAATCCGTTCAACCAAAGCTAATCAATTTTTTAAATAACCAGCAAAAAGGTCGCCAGAAAATCTGACGACCTTTTTATGATAAATAAAAGAATTTTACATGTTTTATGTCTTTGTTAACTGCTTATTAACCAACATTTTCAGGCATTCCTAGTCAATTTTCAAGATTTCTTGCACGTTGCTAGGCACTTTATCTTTGCTGACTTCGTTAGGTCCCTTGACCACCCGTTTTTTCGAAATATCTGCCTTTACGGTTGCGTTAGGTGTAAACGGTTTAACCTTTTCTCCCGTTAATTCATAATCTAACGTACGCTTTTCGCCATTTTTTAAAACAAACTCAAATTTATAGTCGTAAGCATGCACACCAGATATTTTCTTGCCGCTGTCGTCGGTAGCTTGTTTTTTAGCTGGAACCTCACTCGGCACCACTGCGTACGCTGTTTCCGCTTGATAATTGTCCTGATAGTACTTCCACCCAAAAATAATCACCACTGCCGCAACTAAAATCGCTAAAACTCGCCCTGCATCTCTCATTTATATTCTCCTATCTAGTAAGCCGTTATCAAACGTCTAATATTTGTAAGAAATGATACCATTTTTCGATTTATCATTACAAAAATAATGACCTACGTTGTCCAAAGTGTTCCGGCGAATAAAATCTTTTTCTAGCATAAAAAAAGACGACCCCTGCGGATCGTCCCTATTTAAAATATAAATAACTAAAAATTGCTAATTCTTACGGCTTTGAAGGAACCAAGATACAACGGCTACTAGTACTACAGCTCCGATGATCGAAGGAATCAGTGCCATTCCAGCTAAGGATGGTCCCCAAGTTCCTAGTAAACTTTGGCCTAACCAAGCACCTACTAAACCAGCAACGATGTTACCAATCCAACCAGCTGGTAAATCACGGCTAGTAAGCGCACCAGCAATTGCACCAATAATAGCTCCTACAATTAATGTCCAAATAATTCCCATTATTACGCCCCCCTTCATTGCACTAATAGTAACAAATGTTCATTTTATATACAAATAATATGCACTGTACCCAACTTTTGTAAAAAATCACCCGTCAAAGTAACCACAATAGTTTGCCGCTGCAATAGTGTTGCACGACCAATAATTTCACATAAAGATGGAATCATTAGCAAAAATTCCTTTGTGCTGTATAATTTTTATTAGGCAAGAAAGGAAATTACGATGAATAAAGCAAGAGTTGAAGCATTTACTGACGCAGTCTTAGCAATAATTTTAACAATTATGATTTTAGAACTTAAAGTGCCCAATTCTAACCAACTGAGTGCTATTTTAAGCGAACTGCCATATCTCTTTTCATATACCGTTGGTTATCTACTTATTGGAGTTGCGTGGTACAGCCACCACTACATGTTTAGTAAAACTTCGGGAATTTCTAAAAGAGTCTATTGGGCAAATAATTTCTGGATGTTCACGACCTCCTTTATCCCCATGGCAACCGCCTGGATTGGGCGAGACTTAAAAGCCCAGGGTCCCGAAATCTTTTACGCCATCGTCTTTTACATCTGGACCGCCGCTTACCTCATATTAAGCTACGTGATTTCTAATGACGACCTGAAAAGGAAACAATATAAAAAAGCGCACGATATTAGGAAAATGAAAATTTACCAATACCTCACCAACGTAAAATATATGCTAATTCAGACCGTCTTGTTGATCATTATTTTAGTTTTCAAACCTGAATTCTTACTAGCAGTAGTCTTGTGGCAAATACTGGCCTTTGCAATCTGGAATAATGACGATAGTGATAAATTATTTTAAAAAGTTCGACCCTGAATTTTTAGGTAAAACTATTCCTAAAACGCGAAGCGGTTTACCGCAGCAAATTAATCCTAGACACACAAAAACCACTTGAAATTAATCAGGTGGTTTTTTTAGGTATCTTTTATAAAATTATTTAGTAAATATTTCTAGGCTGCAGAACGTCTTGCGTTGAAGTAGTTAACAATAAACGTTAAGCCCATCAAGACTACCGGGTAAACCATGTATCGAATCAAATCCAAGTAGTTCGTACTCTTGCCTGCAAGTTGCAGGGTCATCATCATTGCAGAGTCTTGGGGAATAACCATGGAGGCCGTTACCGCAAAAATAGAAATTACCCCAGCAAGCACCTTTTTATCAACTTGGTATTGGTCGCCCAGTTCCTTAGCAATTGGTGAAGTAATCAAAACCGAAATGTTGTTATTAACGATTGCTCCGGTAACACAGAAACTTAGAATTCCAATAAGAGCTTCACAGCTCGCCTTGCTTCTGATATGCCGCGTGAACACGTGGACCATCCAATCAATTCCACCGTAGTGACGCATTAACGCAACCATTCCGTTGACCATCATTGCAAAGATTGCTAGCCAGAACATGCTTTCCATTCCACTACCAATCGCCTTTGCACATGCAAACAGGGAGGCTTTACCCAATGCCATCCCAATTGCGCTGGCCATTACGGTACCCAAAGCCAGCACTAGCACCACGTCCATCCCCATAACTGCCAAAACTAAAACTATCAGGTAAGGCAAAATGGTGATTACGTTATAGCTACCAGCATGGATATTACTAGCACTACTATTATTCAAACTCATTAAAGTATAAATAATAATCGTGATTACCGCTGCTGGAACGGCAATTTTAATTTGCCATAAAAACTTATCACGCATTCTAGCGCCGACTCCCGCTGCCGCTGAAATGGTAGTCCCACCGATCATTGAGAGCCCGTCTCCAAAGTATGATCCGGTAATTACTGCCGCACCAGCCATTCCAGCGTTTAAGTGCGCCGCTGCCACTAGTGAAAAGGTCACTGGCGCCATGGTTACGATCGTCCCCGTAGAGGTTCCAATACATAGCGAAATGATTGCCGCAATCAGGAAGATCCCCGGTACCAAAAATTGGCTTGGAATCAACGAAGTTCCTAAGTTAACGATTGAAGATTGCCCTCCCGAAATTGCCACGGCCGAAGAAAACCCTCCGGCCATCATTACAATTAAAGAAAGGTTCATTACTCCCGCATTTCCGGCATTGTTTAGGTAGATGTTCATTTTCTTAGCAAACTTTGCCCGCGGTTCGAAGAAAATTAAAGCAAACAATAACGCCACTAAAATTGCTACCTGCCGTGGCATGTACGAAGACGGATCTTTGGCACCTTTAATCGTAAAGACTGCTAAGCAGCCTACGTACAGCACCAAAAAAATCAGTAACGGTAACAAACCAGCCGCGCCATAATCTTTGCGCGTTTTCTTTTCCATTCTCAAATCCCCTTAAACATTTATTGGTTTAGCACCTATCTATAATACCAAAATCCCGTTCAATTAACATAACTACTAAACTAAAGTTAGAGGTTACCATTAATAAGTAAATTTTTCAAATAAAAGCCCTCTGTAACAGGTAGGCCCAGGTTTTTACCCCTATTTTAACTAAACCATTGGTTATCAGTCCTTAAAAAGCGGGTAATCACCGCTCTGCCAGCTAATTTTCCAATAAAAAAACGAGGCCCGCTTGCCCCGTTTTACTCATTGCTTTATCTAACTTTCGTCTGCCGATGTGAGATACTGTGAAAATACCGCAATATACATCTTAATGAAATTCAAGTACATTTCTTTTTCAACATACTCATCTACTTGATGAACTCCGTCACCGGTCGGTCCCCAAATCGCAAAGGGAAAACTTTCGTCTTTATCCCGAAGCAGGTTAGACGCGTCGGTTACCGCCGGAATTGCTCCCGGCTTAATTGGTGCGCCGCAGAATTCACCACCCACTTGTTGAATCAGTTCCATTAACCGATTCTTCCCGGTTGTTTTCACTGCATCCTGGGTCATGTAAGCTTCCAATTTTACTTGTGCTCCCACTTCATTTTGCTTGTTGACCATTTTCTGGAGGTCGTCGATCACCCGTTGGTTAGTAAATTCTGGAATTGTCCGCGCGTTAATTTCAGCTTCGGCCGCCGCTGGAATTGAATTAACTTGGTTCCCGCCCTTGAAGATGGTGGTGTGAAAGGTCAACGGTCCGAGTAATTCATTTTCGACCACAGTATCGCGAAAATGGTGGTTGGCCGTATGCAAAATCTCAATCAGCGGGTCAATTGCGTTTTGACCATCCTCTGGCATTGAGCTATGTGCGGATTTTCCTTTAGAAGTTAACCTAATGTCCAGAGAACCCTTATGTGAAAACGCGGGATCATAGCCACTCGGTTCGCCAATTACCAGCGCATCAACGTCGTCCATTAGCCCCATTTCAGCAATTTTTTGGGAACCTTCTTCACCAACCTCTTCGCCAAAGGTGGCCATCAACCGGATGGTTCCCCTTTTTAACAGGTGATTTTGCTTAATTTCAATTAAAGCAATTACTAAAGCTGCCAAACCTGATTTCATATCTGCCGCACCACGACCGTACAAGCGACCACCGCGTTCCGTTAACTTAAAGGGGTCGCTAGTCCATTCGGAAACTTCTCCCGGGTCAACCACGTCCATATGTCCTGAAATTCCAAGAACCGGACTTCCCGAACCAATTTCTGCCAACAAATCTGCTCGGGTATCATTATAGCGAAGGACCTTTGCATCAATCCCGTTTTGCTTCAGTAGTTTTTGTAGGTACTTTGCCACCGTGATTTCATGGTCATTGGTGGAATTAATCGCAATTAAATCGCCTAAAATTTTTATACAATCCGACTCCGTAAACACTGGTCGTTTTAATTCAATGTCCATTTTGTTCCTCCTTGTGTGCACAATTTAACGAAAGCGTCTTCATCATTAATTGAGTGCATTTTATCACTAATGCCCGTTAATTTACAAGGAACCCCCTTTCTAGAACTAGAGTTTCAGACTCTTTTCATTTACCTCTTCGGTATCATTAAAGGAAGAGAACTCATCTTCTAAAAAAATCATTCCGCAAAAAGAGGCTTCGTCACCTTAGTGATCAAAGCCTCTTCAATATTTATTAACTAGTTACGCTAATTTTTAATTAATGCCAAATAACCCTCAACGTTCATTTTCACCAACAATTTTATTGATATCCATGCCTAAAGCTTTTGCAACTCGTTCCCCATAATCATGGTCAGCACCATAAAACTGCTTGATTTCTAGCCGTTTAATTTCATCTGATTTAACCTGACCTAAGGCGCCCTTAATCGTATCGATCAACCGGTCTTTTTCAGCTGCGGACATTAAACGATATAAATCGCCAGCCTGAGTCGTATAGTCAATCTGATATTCGTAAGGCTGAGCTTTGGCCTCCCCTTCCACTTTGAAAGGTTCAATAGCAGCCTTCTGATCTTCAGTAGGCCCATCAAAGGAGTTAGGTTCATAATTTACTTCTGGTCCTTGTGTAGCCCTCATTGCACCATCCCGTTCATAATTATGCACGGGCACCACCGGTCGGTTGATTGGTAAATCTTCAAAATTTACGCCCAGGCGGTATCTTTGCGTGTCCTTATACGAGAATAGACGGCCTTGTAACAACTTATCTGGGGAAGCTTCAATGCCAGGAACTAAGTTAGCGGGGGACATGGCCGCTTCTTCCACGTCCGTAAAGTTATTAGCTGGGTTTTCATTTAGCACCATCTTTCCAACCTTAATTAACGGATAATCCTTATGGGAAACCACCTTAGTCACGTCAAAAATATCCCATTTGTAATGGAGTCCCGCTTCATAAGGTAAAATTTGGACGTAGAGCGTCCATGAAGGGTTATCGCCCTGCGCAATGGCATCATATAAGTCATCTTGTAGATAGTCAGTGTCTTTAACAGTGGCCTCGGCTGCAGCCTCGTTCGTCATGTTTTTAACGCCTTGGTCGGAAATGAAGTGGTATTTTACCCAGAACACTTCACCTTTTTGGTTAACCCATTTAAAAGTATGGGAGCCATATCCGTTCATCGTCCGATAAGACGCCGGTAAACCTCGGTCACCCATTAAATAAGTAACTTGATGCAATGACTCTGGTGAGTGAGCCCAAAAATCCCACTGCATATCCTGAGTGCGGCGGTTAGTTTGGGGATCCCGCTTTTGAGAATGAATAAAATCGGGAAACTTGAGGGGGTCGTTTACAAAGAAGACGGGCGTATTATTCCCGACAATATCGTAATTACCTTCCTGAGTATAAAATTTTACCGCAAACCCACGTACATCGCGGACCGTGTCTGGATAGCCTTTTTCTCCCGCAACTTGGGAAAAACGCACAATCAGAGGAGTTCGCTTGCCAACCCCGTTGAAGAGGTCAGCCTTAGTATAGGGGCTCATGTCGTTTTCTAACTCAAAATATCCCTTTGCACCCGCTCCTTTAGCATGCACGACCCGTTCAGGGATCCGTTCTCGATCAAAATGGGCTAATTTTTCTAGTAAGTCGTAGTCTTGCATCAATACTGGACCCCGACTCCCAGCAGTTTGCGTATGTTGGTTATTAGCCCACGGTTGTCCAGCCTCCGTTGTTAATTTTTCTGACATTTCTATTCGACCCTTCTCTAAAAATTTTAGTAGATCTACTATTTAATAAAACTAATAACGTTATTTGCTACGAATTATAACACCACCCGGAGTCCTAAAAAAGCAATCCGTCTCCCACTTAAAGTACTAATTAAGGCAAATTGTCCAACATCGTAAGCATTTTATACTTAACCTACAAATTTGACCTATCCAACTTTAAGGCTTATTGAACAGTAATAACTCCCGCGCTTTTCAGTTAACCAAGCCGCAGATTATGGCTATTCTAACGCGCTGGTTATTTTTTTAGCTAAGGAAGTTCCCTTGCGTGCCTAATCTAATCTGCGATCATCCTTCCCCTTCCTCAACTGAGTGCATTGCTTGCCGGTGTTGGAGTGGTTTAACCGCAATTAAAAACAGGCCTCCGCCCACTAAAATTCCCCAAATTAAAAGGGGGCGCCACAAATCCGCCCAATAAACCGGCTGGGACAGCCATTTCACAGGGTTCAAAAAAATGGTAGGTGACCATTTCGCAAATCCCCTAAGCTGACTAACCAAGCTGCTGACCAACACCGTAATTTCAATTAATCCCGCTGCTAAAAAAGGAGCGGATAAATATATTGCCACCGTGCTTGCTAAAATAACGCTACCCAAAATTCCCATTATTTCTAACATTAAACTTGGCAACACAAGTTCAAAGTGGATCGTGCCACTGAAGCAAACCCAATCTACATAAAGAGCCATGCCAGCTCCCATTACTGAACTTAGAAGAGCGCAGAGTAAGCCTGCCGCGATTTTAGGAAAGTAGATTGTGCTCGCTTTTTTCGCTCGGGAGAGGTAGAAAAATTGCCGCGCCGGATTTTTTCCTAATGTGCAGGCATCCGCAACTAAATACGCCATAATAAATAACACGACTTGCTCCGTACTTTGAAAATAAGAAGCCAGCAAACTATCCCAAGTAGGTGCTGGTAATTGAATGCTGGCCACATTTCCTTCACCAAATTTTTGAACCAGTTGGTTACTGTAATACGCCGTTAAGGGAGCTACTAGCCCCATCAACGCTGCAATAAGGAGCATCAAAACCAAGCGTTGTTTACGCCTCCATTGTCGTAGTTCCAACTTCATTACACTACCTCCTAGACATTTTGGTGAACCTTCCGCTCAAAAGCATGGTAAAGGTCCTGATTACTGCGTTTAATCGCGACCACGTCGTCCGTTAACGTACCCAAAACAGCCAATCCCGTTTTAAAGTTCTCGCTCGAAAATTCGATCTGGTGTTGTTGAATTTCTTTTACCGTTATGTGGCGTTGCTTCAAGGCCGTGACTACCCGCGCTTTAGCTGTCGCCGACTTAACCAGCACCTCAATTGTGTCGTCCGAATGTGCAATGAACTCTGTCAATGAGCCCGAAAAAATCATTTTTCCATGGTCAAGCACCAGTAACCGTTCGGCAATTTGTTGAATATCGTTAAGTAAGTGACTAGAAATTACTACCGTCGTAGTGTGTGCCAATTTACTAATTAATCGCAACATTGCTTGTCGTCCAAACGGATCCAGTGCGCTAGTTGGTTCATCCAAAAATAATAATTGTGGCTGTAAAATATTTGCTGCCGCAATCCCTAGCCTTTGCTTCATTCCACGGGAAAATCCTCCCACCAACCGGTTTTGGTGTTCGCTTAACCCTACTTGGACTAAGGCCTCATCAAGTTGGTTTAAATCTACGGGTTGGTTTCCTAAACGAAGTGACAGTTGTAAGACTTCCCGAGCAGTTAAATAATTTTCAAATTCGGGAGTGTCGGGGCAATACGCTAACTTAGTTCGTTGATTAACTAAAATTTGCCCTCGTTCAACGGGTTCCTGACCAAAAATTGCGCGAATAAGGGTTGTTTTTCCTGCCCCGTTAGGTCCAATTAACCCCACCACTCCCGGCTGGTCGGTAATTGTTCCACTTACGTCTTTTAAAGCATAAAAATCTTTGAATCGAACCGTTAGATTACGTATATCCACCAAATTACTCATTTTACCAACCCCCTTCTCGGCGCTCTAATAAGTAGTATGCAATCCCACCTACCGGGATTATCCCCAACACTACTATTATCCAACCCCACTTCGGTAAGTAACGGGTACGGGGAATTCGGAAAATATCGCCAATAATCCAAAATAGGTAAGCTCCCGCCACTAAAATTAACGGGATAATAATTTTTAAATTAACCATTGTTGGCACTCCTTTAAATAAAAATCAATTGCTTACCTCCTTTATAAATGATGACGTTGGGTCATTAGCGAGCTTTTTCTTCAAAAAATCATTTTTTAAACCTGCGTGGCCGACTCTCTTCCGCTATATAAGGAAATTTTTCCAAATAAAAAGGGAACCAATCCATTTCGAATTAGTTCCCGTTTTAACGATAAGTCATGATTAATTTTAGTATTCCATTAAACTAAGCATATCGTAGTCTTTTATCTTTTCGCGACCATGGAGATCTTTTAGCTCAATCAAAAAGGCCGTTCCGACTACAATGCCACCAAGTTGCTCAACCAACTTGATGGTTGCGGCGATGGTTCCACCAGTCGCTAACAAGTCGTCAGTAATTAAAACCCGTTGGCCTGGTTTAATTGCGGTCTTTTCTAAGTAAAGTGCTGACTTTCCGTATTCAAGACCATAAGAAGCCTTAACCGTTTCAGTTGGCAGCTTTCCCTTCTTCCGAGCGGGTGCAAATCCCACCCCCAGTGCGTATGCTACTGGGCAGCCAACGATAAAACCGCGCGCTTCAGGTCCAACGACCATTTCAACCTTTTTTTCTTTAGCAAAATCAATAATTTGGTTAGTTGCTTCCTGGAAAGCTTCTCCGTTCCCCATTAAAGGTGAAATATCCCGGAAAATAACCCCTTTTTCTGGAAAATCCGGAATACTTGCGATGTAATCATGTAAATCCAATGCCATTTAGGACACTCCCTCATTCTCAACGTTTAGTAACTGGGTTAGCATGGTTGCCAATTGATCACCGTTACTATACAGTAATTTTTCTTGCGTTTGGATTAAATCCAAGCGTTTTTGATAGATTGGGGCTTCGGATAATTGATGGGGCTGAACCGCATCATTTACCAAAAGCTTTCCTTGTTCCATTTTAACAAAATTTAGTTCAAAGAATACTTTTACCATAAAATTAACCTTCTCTTGGTCAATTTTTAACTGTTTTCCTAGCTGCAACAATGCTGCTTTTGTCAGGGGTTGTCGTTTTATTGTCGCAAAGACTGACTTGAAATCGGCCCGACTCGGCATGCCGCTCGCGTAGTAATCAGTCTGGTGGAAAAAGTAAGTCGTAATTTGGGTCGGTTGCCATTTTTGCAGGACCTGCCGCAAGGTTTCCAAGTTTGGTGGACAATCAACCAGCACTACGGACCGTTGCGGCTGAATTGCCGGCGAATCGTACAGGTATAGTTGCCGACCTAAGTTTTGTTTTTCGATTAAGTCTAATAGCTTAGGGTTAAAAAAGACGTACTGTTGGTCCTCGCAAAATAGATCCTTAGCCAAGTTCGTGGTTCGTTGGTCAACCACTTGCAGACCGTTAATTTTCAGATCTTCAGCCATCAATTGTAGCGTCACGTTCCCCCGCCATTCGTTGATGCTCAGGGTTCCCGCGAGGTCAATTGTATTGGACAAGTGACTTAGCTTATCCGCAATCTCCCCACGTTGAAACGCAATTACCGCCAATTGTTGGCCATCTTGGTCCGCGGTAAACTTTAAGTGGGCTTGGTTTTGCCCGATGGCCTTAACTTCGGTAGCCCGCACGTTAGTGATCGCCAACTTAGGCACCGGATTGTCCATTCCAAAGGGGCCAAGTTGCTTAATTTTTGCCACTAGGTCGGTAGAAAGTTCGTTAATGGCCACCGTAGCATCTAATTTTAACTGGGGCCGTTGCCGAAAATCGAGCTGCGCCTGTTCTGCACCTTTTTCAAGTTGAGCTGCTAAAACGGGCAATTTATCCTCTTTAACGGTAATTCCAATTGCCATATGGTGTCCGCCAAAACCTTCAAATTGTTCACGAGCCGGATTTAAGGCTTCAAAAAGATTTAAAGCAACCACGCTACGGCCGGACCCCTTATATAAACCATCATGGTTTTGGTCACTTAAGACGATGGTTGGTTTATTAGTTAATTCTACCAACCGACTGGCGACAATCCCGAGGACTCCTTGATGCCAATCGTGACCGCTAATTACCAACGTTTGTTGGTCACGATGTTGTTCATCTTTAGCGATTTGAACCGCCATTTCGTAGATTTCATTTACTAATCCTTGTCGCTGGGTGTTGGTGGCATTAATTTCCTTGGCAATCGCAGCAGCTTGCTCTTCATCAAAAGTCGTCAGTAATTCCACTGCTTGACTGGCGTCCCCTAAACGACCAACGGCGTTAATCCGGGGAGCAACGGTGAACCCAATGGTTTCTTCATCAATTTGGTTAGGTTCTACGCCGGCAACCGCGATTAATTTTTGCAAACCAATCCGCGAAGTTTCGGGCATTAATTGCAACCCCAACTTAACCAAAAAACGATTCTCATCGGTCATCGAAACTAAATCCGCAATCGTCCCGATTGCGTACAAATCTAAGAATTCTTCGGGCACTTCTTCTAAGAGCGCACAAGCCACCTTAAAAGCCACGCCCACCCCCGATAAATCTCCAAAGGGATAATTACCATCAGGATGGCGTGGATGCACAATCGCAAAGGCGTTCGGCAATTGGGCCGGCATTTCGTGATGGTCGGTTACCACCACGTCCACACCATGCTCTTGGGCGTACGCAATGGCTTCGTTGCCCGCAACTCCGTTATCAACCGTCACGATTAATTGAACTTGCTCATCATTAATAAAATGCTGATATTCTGCTAGATTGGGACCGTAACCGTCCTTAAAGCGGTTGGGCACAAAATAATTTACGTCCGCGCCAAGTTGGGCAAGGGTTTCGTACATAATGGTCGTACTTGTCACCCCGTCGGCGTCATAATCCCCGTAAATTAAAATTTTCTCGTTGGCTTCAATTGCCGTCATGATCCGCTCCACAGCTTTTTGCATATCGTGCAACAAAAAGGGATCGTGAACTATGCTTTGGTCCGTTGCTAAAAAGTGGTTTATTTCTTCGGCCGTCTGGTATCCCCGAGCGACCAGGATCTTTACAATGATCGGCTCTAACCGGGTCACCTTCGCCAAATCGGTAATATCCACTTCGGGCAGCGACGGAACCTGCCAATTAAATCGACTTTCTTTCATTAAATAACATACTCCAGTTATTTCCGGTTGATGATCGGGCTGTTAACCACCCAGTCACCTAAACGCGGAAAAATTTGATAAAATGCCGCTCCCAAAGCCATTACTTTAGGAACGTTTACTTCGCGAAGATTTTGCTCAATCGCTTTTCTAGTTAGCCACGCCACCCGGTCAGAACTAATCACAAAACTTTGTACACCCTTTAAATACTTACCACTTGGATCGGCAATGTTAAAAAAGTTAGTGTCCATCGGACCCGGATTAATCGTGTGCACCCGCACGTTTCGCTGCTTTAATTCCAGCCGCAAAGCATTCGAAAAACCTACCATACCAAATTTTGCAGCGGCGTAAGTAGTAGTTTTGGCAGTAGCTACTTTTCCAGCAATCGAAGCGACGTTCACGATGTCAGCGGGTTGCCCAACGTGATCCACCATTAGTGGCAGTAAAGTTCGCGTGAGCTTAATGGCCCCCGTTAAATCGGTATTCAACGTCCGGTCAATTTCGGCATGATCTTGATTTAACAACGTTTTAAAATACCCTAATCCAGCGTTATTTACCAGCAGGTCTACAGAACCTAAATGACTACGAATCCAGCGCCCGGTTGCCTTAATTTGGGTTTCCTGCGTTAAATCACAAGAAAGCGTAAATACTTGGCGGGCCCCACATTTAAAACAATCCCGTGCAGTTTGGCGCAACTTATCTGAATTACGGCCTAAAAGCACTAAGTTGTCGTAGTAAGGACAGTTTAAAATTGCAATTTGCCGGCCTAAACCGCTTCCGGCACCCGTAATTACCGCAGTTTTCATCAAAGATCATCCTCCTTTATTTGCTAGCTTCCTCAAAAAACGAGCCACCCCAGGCTCTTATGGAAGCGGTATGTCAATTTCGTCGAAGTCTTGCACTACTTTAGTGTTTGGAAAAATCGTGCAGGCATCCTTTTCTAATTGTTTAGCCAATTTACCAGTATACCGTGCCGAAATGTGCGTTAATAATAGCCGTCCGACCTGACTTTTTTGTGCAATCCGGGCCGCTTGCATATTTGTAGAATGGTAATATTTTCTTGCTAAACTACCCTCTTGTTTACCAAACGTGCTTTCATGGACCAGTACGTCCGCGTGGTAGGCTAGTTTTTCAATGTTCGCGGTTTGCCGGGTATCGCCGAGAATGGCAACCACTCGGCCCGGTTGCGGTTCACCAATAAAATCTTTTCCATCAATCACTTTTCCATCAGGTAAAGTAACTTGTTTGCCTTGCTTAATTTCACCGTAAATCGGGCCGGCCGGAATCGCCATTGCCTTTAGCTTATCTACTAAAAGTTCTCCTGGGTGATCCTTTTCACGCACCCGAAAACCATAACTCTTGATCCGGTGATCCAGTTCAGCAGCCTCGACCACGTAATTAGCGTCTTCAAAAAGTTTACCGCCCTTAGTAATTTCGATAAACCGGATGCGATAAGCCAACTTTGTTTCTGAAATCCGCAGTGCCGTCATTACAAAGTCTTTAATGCCCACCGGCCCATAAATGGTTAGTTCTGAATCGCCGCCTTGATTGGACCGGCTACTTAGAAAACCAGGTAATCCAAAGATATGGTCCCCATGTAAATGACTGATAAATATTTTGTCAATCTTTCGCGGACGAATATTGGTTTTTAAAATTTGGTGCTGGGTTGCTTCCCCGCAATCAAATAACCAAACTTCGTTGCTTTCATCTAATAATTTCAATGCCACACTCGTGACGTTTCTAAAACGACCGGGACTTCCCGCACCGGTTCCTAAAAATTCAAGTTGCATACTTTCACCTATACACTGCCTTAACATCCATTTTTTACTTAATTTAATTGTATCACTAGCATCCGTTTTTCTTTTAAGCTATTCTTATTTTAGCAGAACGGCTTAAAGAATATTGAGGAGGGTTTCACTAATGAATTTAAGTAACTTTATCAAGTCCACCGTGGAACTTCATTCTAACCTACTTCTCAAGGGCGAACGTCAACAGACCATTTTTATAATTACCAAACTGACCCTCTCAGATGACGCACGAACCATTTTGTTACTCGGAGACCGTTCCCCACAAAGTGCAGGGTTGACCCTTGGGAAATTTCGCGCCCAAACGCGATTAGCCGACCCTCAAGCCAAGCTCTGGTTGGTAAATTCAACCAATGGTTCCACCAGCCCCCTCTTCGGTTACTACCTACGCAATCAATTTTTATTTCTCAAGTGAAAAATCAGTGATTAACCCCGCACAAATGTTTTTAATAATTTGTGATGGTATTCAATCACTGATTTTTACTATTCTACAAATTCAAATACAAAGTCTAAAATTTGTACGCTATCGCCATTGCGGGCACCTAAGCGGCGTAATTCGTCGTCAATGCCCATTCCCCGCATTTGCCGGGCAAATCGCAGCAAGCTTTCGTCGTGGGTGGTATCGGTCATCTTAAAGAGCTTTTCAATTTTTGCTCCCTTAATTACCCAAACACCATCTTCATTTTCAATTTCAAAGTCTTTGTCCGCATTAAATTCGTAGGTCTTGTCGGTAGTTTCCGCCGCGTTTTCCTTAACGACCGTTGGTTGTGGCGTTGATTCTAAGACGTCCGCCGTCCGAGAAATCAACTTACTAAGTCCCTCGTGCGTAATTGAAGAGATTGGAAAGATTTCGAAATCATGATAACGCTCGTCATCACGCACTTTTTGTTCGAATTCCGCTAATTGTTCATCCGCCCCTGGCAAGTCCATCTTCGTCGGCACAATAATTTGCCGGCGTTTAATCAAATCGGGATTATATTTTTCTAACTCGGCGTTAATTTGTTCAAAGTTAGTGAAGGGATCCTCTTCGGTGAGCCCACTCATGTCTACGAGATGAAGTAACACCCGGGTGCGCTCCACGTGGCGTAAGAATTCGAAGCCGAGACCCACCCCTTGAGAAGCACCTTCAATCAAACCAGGAATATCAGCAATGACAAAGTCGCGACCGTCATCCAGTTGCACCATCCCGAGGTTCGGCACTAAGGTAGTAAAGTGGTATTCGGCAATCTTCGGCTTGGCACTAGTAACAACCGACAAGAGGGTTGATTTACCAACCGATGGGAAACCAAGAAGTCCCACGTCCGCCAAGACCTTCAATTCTAATTGCAATTCTAATTCTTCGCCTGGTTCACCATTTTCGGCAATTTCTGGTGCCGGGTTCCGTGGGTTAGCAAAATGCATGTTTCCACGTCCGCCCCGGCCACCTTTAGCCACGACTAATTCTTGACCATTTTCCGTTAGATCCCCGACTACCCGGTCAGTTGTTAGGTCCCGGACGATGGTCCCTCCTGGAACCATAATTACCAGGTCTTCGGCACTACGTCCGGTCATTTGCTTATTCATCCCGTTCTTGCCAGATTCCGCCTTAAACTTGTGTCGGTAGCGAAAATCCATCAAGGTACGCAAACCTGGATCCACTTTCAAGATAACGTCGCCACCTCGGCCACCGTCACCACCAGCTGGGCCCCCGTTGGGAACGTATTTTTCGCGCCGAAAGGCTACGATTCCGTTCCCACCGTTCCCGGCTTTAACATTTATTTTAACTTGATCTACAAACATGTTTTTCTCCTAATCTTTTTTAACTTCGCTAACCGTTAGCTATCGTTTCACCGCACTTAACGAAATTTTAATCGTTTTAGCAACCTTCGCTGAAATTCCCAGTGCCTCAATTTCTTCAATTTTGGCATCCCGTATCTTATTCAACGAGCCGAACTCCCGCAGAAGCTTGTTACGCGTCTTTGGACCCACTCCGTTAATCGAATCCAACTGGGACGATAACGAGTTTTTAGCGTGCATCTGTCGGTGGAAAGTAATCGCAAACCGGTGCACTTCGTCTTGAATTCGTTGGACCAGGTAAAATCCTTGACTTTTTGGGTCAAGTTGGACCCGCTGATCCTGATCACCAAAAATTAAATCAGCTGTCTTATGCTTGTCATTTTTTACCATCCCAGCCACCGGAATGTGTAAGCTAAGCTCATTGACTAACACGTCGCGAGCAGCGTTTAATTGTACGTCGCCGCCGTCCATTAAAATTAGGTCGGGCAACGATTGGTGTTCCTTTAATAGTCTAACATACCGACGCCGGATTACCTCCCGAGTACTGGCAGCCTCGTCCGCGTGATCGACGGTATTTAACTTAAACTTGCGATACATTTTCTTATCGGGCTTTCCGTCGGTGAAAACTACCATTGCCGAAACTAAATCCGCACCCTGAATGTGAGAATGGTCAAAAGCTTCAATACGGTGCCCTTCAGGAATTCCCAAGGCGTCGGTAATCTCCTTCATCGCTCCTACCGTCTTACTTTCGTCAAGTTCTAACAGGCGGAACTTTTCTTCGAGGGTGATTTGCGCATTTTCTCGTGCTAAATCCATTAAATCCCGTTTTTCACCGCGCTGAGGAGTACGCACCGGGACCCCGAGGATTTCGCTAATAATTTGGTTATCTAAGCCCTTAGGTACTAAAATTTCATTGGGGAGCACCTTATTTTTGTTGTTATAAAATTGCAAAATAAACGAAGAAAATTCGTCCGCCACATCCGAAGCAATCGGGAAAAGTCGCTTCTCACGCTTCATCAACCGAGATTGACGGATAAAGAAGATCTGAATGGATAACCATCCCTTATCCAGGTAAAAGTTGAAGAGGTCGCGGGGGGTACGGTCATTGGAAATGATTCGCTGTTTTTCTACGGTAACTTCAATATAGTGAATCTGATCCCGAATCTCGGCCGCCCGTTCAAATTCCATTGCTTCAGAGGCTTTTTGCATTTTGGCCTGTAACGCTTTTTTAACTTTAGCAACGTTACCCCGCAAGAAAGACTTAATTTTTGCAATTTGTTGGTCATACTCTTCTTTAGGAACCTCTTTAAAGCAAGCCCCAAGACATTGGCCCATGTGGTAATACAAACAAGGGCGTCCTTGATAACCGTTGCAACGCCGTAATGGATAAACCTTTTCCAAAAAGTGTAACGTTTCTTCTGCCGCGTAGACGTTAGGGTAAGGTCCAAAGTAGTAACCCCCGTCGCGTCGAACGTTAGACACAATTTGCATCCGGGGGTCCCGTTCATTCGTAATCTTGATATATGGGTACCCGGTCCCCTTTTTCAACTTAATGTTGTAGTATGGTTGATACTTTTTGATTAACGTAATTTCTAGTAAAAATGCTTCTTTATCACTAGCGGTGACAATGTAGTCGAAATCGGCAATTTCGCTGACTAATTTAGCTGTTTTACCTTCGTGGCTGCTTTTGAAGTACGAGCGCACCCGGTTTTTTAAATTTTTTGCTTTACCAACGTAGATAATTTGGCTATTTAAATTTTTCATCTGGTAACAACCGGGTTTGTCCGGTAACAAAGCTAGCTTGTGCTCAATATGCTCTGACGCCAAATCACTGCCTCCTAGTTTACATAATTACTCGTAACTCATAACATTATACTCTGATTTAACCATAATTATCAATCAAAAGGAACCATCTCTACTTTCACCCACTCCGCCAGCGAAAAAGCCCTCGCCGCGTTTATAAACCACGGTAAGGGCCTTTTAAAATCAGGCAGTTCCTTAATTTATTGCAAATTGATTTTGGAAAGAAAATCCTGCGCCCGACTAGTTTGGGGGTGCTTAAAGAAGTTTTCGGGTGTTCCCTTTTCTTGAATATTCGCAGCGTCCATAAACCAAATCTGGTCCGAAACCGATTTGGCAAACTGCATCTCGTGGGTTACCACCACCATTGTCATCCCCGAATGGGCTAAATCTTGCATTACCGCTAAAACTTCACCCACCATTTCAGGATCTAAAGCTGAAGTTGGTTCGTCAAACAACATTACCGCAGGTTCCATTGCCAACGCCCGGGCAATTGCTACCCGTTGCTTTTGACCACCAGATAAGTTTTCCGGGTATGCGTCTGCCTTATCTGCCAACCCCACCTTTTCCAGTAACCTTTTAGCTTGAACTTGGGCTTTTTCTTCCGAAACTCCCTTCACCCGCCGGGGGGCCAAAGTAATGTTCTCTAACACCGTGAGGTTTGGAAATAAATTAAAGTTCTGAAAAACCATCCCGACTTTCTGACGAACTTCTTCAATTTCACGTAAACTTTTGGACACCAAGTTTTGTCCTTCAAAAACCACCGCTCCCGCAGTCGGGCTTTCCAACATAGTTAAACAACGTAGGAAGGTGCTCTTTCCCGCTCCAGAGGGGCCAATTATACTAATCACTTCGCCCTCCTGTACTTCTGCGGTAACTTCTTTTAGAATCACGTTTTGTGCGAAGGCTTTAGTTAAATTTTCAATCTTAAAAATGGTTTCAGTCATTAGTTAAACTTCCCTTCATAAAATTTCAGTAACCGGGACAGTGAGAAAGTTAAAATAAAGTACAACACCATCGCCACTAAAATTGGGGCCACTCCCCGATAAGTATCCGATTGAACGATTTTGAGCTGGTAAATTAAATCCGTCACTCCAATAATTGAGACGATGGAGCTTTCCTTGATCAAGGAGATAAATTCGTTACCTAAAGCGGGCCAAATATTTTTCAGTGCCTGGGGGAGCACCACGAAACGTAGCCGATCTTGGTAATTCAACCCCAAACTCTGGGCCGCTTCAACCTGTCCCTTGTCAACCGAATTAATTCCACCCCGGATAACTTCAGCAACGTAGGCTGCACTATTTAAGGACACTGCAATCATTCCGGCGGTGAGTGCCGGAAGATTGACGACCATCCCCAGCCCGAAATATACCAGCATTAATTGCACCATTAACGGAGTTCCCCGCACAAATTCCACGTATGCAACCGCCACTGCACGTAAACTAGCGTGACGACTCAGCCGCATTAAAGCCAACAAAGCTCCGATTAGCGAGCCAAAACAAACCCCGACTAACGAAATTAAAATTGTGTAACCTACTCCCAGTGCAAAATATTTCCAATAATGAATCATTGACGTATCTACGGTATTCCCTTTTAAGTAAGTACCCGCAGTTTTTAAATATTGGGGAAGCCGATTTTGCTTCTTTATCCGTGCCACGGTTTGATTAATTTTCTTCTTTAGGATTGGCGAACCCTTAGGTAAGGCAACTGCGGTGCTCGTCTCGTCGCTGTTTAGCTTAAAATGGGCGTTAATAATTTTTAAACCATGATTATTCGCGGCGTAGGCCTCCGCGGTAGGCTTCTCCATCACAATCCCGTCAACCTTATTAGTTTGTAAAGCTAGAATTAGATCGGTCCCCTTTTCGATGCCCCTCACGGAAGCGCCCTTAATCTGTTTTTTTGCCAGATTATACTGGATTGATCCTGTTTGGGCAGCCACTTTCCGGTGATGAAACGAATTTTTATCTTTAAACAAGTAACGATCCTTCTGGTTGATAATGATACTCTGCCCACCTTGGTAATAAACGTTTGAAAAATCCACGGACTTACGCCGGGCCGCACTCGGGTTCATTCCTGAAAGGACCATGTCTACTTTTCCGGTTTGCAATCCTACTAATAAAGAATCAAAATCCATGTTTTTAATCTTTAGCTGTACCCCTAAGTCATGAGCGATATCTTTAGCAACGCTAATATCCATCCCCACGTCTTTACTTTTTCCGTTACTCGTTGTTTGAAACTCATAGGGCGCATAATCCGGACTGGTTCCTAAAACAATGTATCCGCGCTTCATAATGCGTTGGTATGTTGGGTCGGCAGTCGCCGCATGTGCGGGAGGTGCGCTAACCACTCCACCAACCAACAGCCACAGTGAAAATAAAATGATTACCCAATTAAAAAATTCTCTCTCTTTTCTCATCGCAATCTCCTTATTCATGTAATGTTTATTAATATACAACTACACCCCTTATTACGGAAGTATTTTTATGTGATTATGAATTATTATTCTAAATAAACTGAATATTCACTCTTAAAATGCATATTCTGACAATTACTAATTTTTTTGGTATGATAGGCGCAAGGGAGTGATTATTAGATGGGACTAACCGTAAAAAGAACGACCGATTTGGAGAAAATGCTGGGTCAATTTACTAATCCAGCAACTGATGCTGAGGAAAAGAAGAAAAAGGATAAATTTTTAGCTAAAGATAAAAATCAAAATAAAAAAGGGCAAAAAAAATAACCATCGCCACCAATTAGCTTTTGCAGCAAAGCCGTTGGCAACGATGGTTTTTTATTTTTTATTTAAAACTGTGCGGATACCTTTTTGCCAAATTCTTAATGTTTTTTTCGGCAACTTCCTCAAAGGGAATGTCCGCCCATTGTGCGACTTGAGATAGGTACCAGAGCACGTCTCCCATTTCCTTAGTCAACTGTTCCTTGTCTAAATCCGCTCCCCGGAAAGTATAGTTTTTAACTAAATTAACGACCTGGCCGCTTTCTCCAGCTAAACCAAGGGCACAATTCGTTAAAACTTGTTCGTTGCCTAAAAGAGTCTTGTTAGCTTTCTTTTGGTATTCGTTAAATTCCATCTTTAATCACCCATCCTATCTTCAATCCACCGCCAAATTTCGTCCTTACCAAACTTAGTTTGCGCGGAGAACATTTGAAATGCGTCTTGTTGATCAAAATTAAGGACCTTTTTTATCCGGCTTTCGTGTTGATTCCATTTGCCACGGGCAATCTTATCGCTTTTAGTAGCGACCACTAGCACCGGAATTTCATAATAACGTAAGTACTGGTACATGGAAATATCATCATCAGTCGGATCATGGCGCGCATCCACTAATGAAATTACCCCCTTAAGCTCCTTACGAGAAGTTAAATATTTTTCAATCATCCGACCCCATTTTTCGCGTTCTTTTTGTGATACCTTTGCATATCCGTATCCGGGGACGTCAACAAAGAACACTTGATCTTCAACCCGGTAGAAATTTAGTGTCTGCGTTTTCCCTGGTTGCGAAGACGTCCGGGCGTACGACTTCCGGTTGATTAACGTGTTGGTCAACGAGGATTTTCCCACGTTAGAACGACCCACCAAAGCGATTTCGGGATAGCCTTGATCTGGGTACTGTTCAGGTTTTACAGCACTAATTTGTAATTCTACATTATGGACTTCCATTAAATTCCCACCTTCCAATTCCGCTTTTAATCATAACATGGATTCAAAAAAAAGAACCAGGCTTAAGTAGTTCGCCTAGTTCTAATTTCTAAAATTACGATGCCTGCTCGTTGGTTAGTTCCACTTCTGGTTCTACCCCGTCAACCACCGTCTTTTTGTTAACCGTAACTTTAGCAACGTTATTCCGGGAAGGAATTTCAAACATAATGTCCCGCATTACGTTTTCAATGATCGACCGGAGTCCCCGTGCCCCTGTGTTCCGGCTAATTGCTTGTTCAGCAATCGCGTGGAGAGCTTGCGGAGTAAACTTCAATTCAACCCCGTCGAGTGCAAGGAGCGCCTTGTATTGCTTAACTAGCGCATTTTTCGGCTCGGTTAGAATCCGAACCAAATCTTCTTCAGTTAATTTTTCCAAAGCCGTTAAAATTGGTAAACGACCGATAAATTCGGGAATTAAACCAAATTTCAGTAAATCTTCCGGAATTACTTGTTGCATCAAGCTCTTGCTTTCATCTAACGAAGTGCTTGCATTCGTACCAAACCCAATCGTTTTATCCCCTAACCGGTTTTTCACGATGGTTTCGATTCCGTCAAAAGCACCACCGACAATGAACAAGATGTTCGTAGTGTTAATTTGGATAAACTCTTGTTGCGGGTGTTTCCGTCCCCCTTGAGGAGGAACGTTAGCAATTGTGCCTTCTAAAATCTTCAGTAACGCTTGTTGGACACCTTCCCCCGAAACGTCCCGGGTAATTGAAACATTTTCACTCTTCTTAGCAATCTTATCAATTTCATCGATATAGATAATCCCGTGTTCCGCGGCTTCGACGTCGTAATCGGCATTTTGCAAAAGCTTAAGCAAAATATTTTCAACATCTTCCCCAACGTAACCCGCTTCGGTTAGCGTCGTAGCGTCGGCAATCGCGAACGGAACGTTCAAAATTTTTGCCAAACTTTGAGCCAAGAAAGTCTTACCTGAACCAGTTGGTCCGATTAAGCTAATATTACTTTTCTGTAATTCGGGCCCATCGTCTTTGGCGTCAGTTTGTGCCATTTTGTTGATCCGTTTGTAGTGGTTATATACCGCTACGGACAAGGTCTTTTTAGCTTCTTCTTGGCCGATGACGTATTGGTCAAGATAGTCTACAATTTCCGCAGGAGTCGGTATGTTAGTGATTTCAGTAGGCTTCTTTTCTGAAGCAAGCTCTTCGTCAATGATCTCTTTACATAGGTCAACACATTCATTACAGATATATACATCTGGACCAGCGATAATCTTTTTTACTTGGTCTTGCGTTTTACCGCAAAAGGAACAAGCAATTTGGTCAGATGTATGTTGATCATCATACAATCCTGTCACCTCTCAAATATTTATACAACCATCATAGCAGAAACCCTAGGGATAAGCCAATTTAAACGTTTCGCTAGGTGGTGTAGGTTATCCTAAATAAGTAGAAAGAGGTTGGAAAATTACCTTTTCCAACCTCTCTAGTGCCGCCACTAATTCTTTAAACTACTGGCAGACATTTCGTAGCCAACTTGGTTACTTCCTACTTTAAAAATTCAATTATTTCTTAGCGCTCTTTTTTGCTTTTGACTTAGGTTCTTCAATTGCTGAGTCCTTAATCAAGTCAACAGCTTGCTTAATTGCTACGTCATGTTTAACCATGTCAGCTGTTAATGCAGAACGAACTGCTTTTTCTTCCATGTTGTATTGTTCAGCTAAGCTCTTGTATTCAGCATCCACTTCTTCGTCAGAAGGATCGATCTTTTCTGCTTCCACGATTGCTTCAAGAACTAAGGTTGTCTTAACACGGTTTTCAGCACCTTCACTAAGTTGTTGGCGAAGTTGGTCTTCTGAAGAACCAGTTAATTGGAAGTACATATCTGGGCTAATACCTTGTTGTTGCATGTTTGCAAGGTATTGGTTAACTTGACGATCAACGTCGTCACGAAGCATTGCTTCTGGAATTTCTTTGATTTCAGCATTGTCAACGGCTGCTTGGATTGCTTCGCTTTCCTTAGCTTCGTCAGCTGCTTGAATCTTGCGTTCCTTGATTTGGTCCTTAGTCTTAGCCTTTAATTCTTCAAGGGAATCAACGTCTTCGTCAACATCTTTAGCAAATTCGTCGTCAAGTTCTGGAAGTTCTTTAGTCTTGATTTCGTGAATCTTAACCTTGAATAGGGCTTCCTTACCTTGAAGTTCTTCAGCTTGGTAATCTTCTGGGAAGGTTACCTTAACGTCAACGTCATCATCCGTGTTGTGACCAATTAATTGATCTTCAAAGCCTGGGATAAATGAGTTTGAGCCAAGTACTAAGTCGTAGTTGGTTGCTTTACCGCCATCAAAAGGTACGCCATCAATGGAACCGTCGAAGTCGATGGTTACTGTGTCGCCCTTTTCAGCTGGCTTGCCCTCTTTTAGTACTAATTCAGCTTGTTGTTCACGTTTCTTTTCAATTTCTTCGTCAACTTCTTTTGAAGTTACGCGAGTGCTTTGCTTAATTACTTTAACACCCTTGTATTCGCCAAGTTTAACTTCTGGCTTAACGGTAACAATGGCACTCAATACCCAAGGTTCGCCCTTTTCAAGCTTTTCAACATCAACTTGTGGTTGATCAACTGGTTCAATACCAGCTTCCTTAATTGCTGCTGAATAAGCATCAGGCAATACGATGTTTAAAGCATCTTGGTATAAAGCTTCTTCACCATAAAGTTTGTTAAAAATTTGGCGTGGTACATGTCCCTTACGGAAACCTGGAACATTTAAACTCTTCTTAGTACGTTGAAATGCTTTATCAACGCCTTCTTTAATCATATCAGTACCAACTTCGAAAGTTAATTTACCTTCGTTAGTACCTGTTTTTTCCCACTTTGCAGTCATTGTGTTCCCTCCGACAAATGATTTATTTCATTACAATTCTGGATTGCATACGCTTATAATCTTAACGTATATAATTCAAAAAGTAAATATGAATATAACAAAAAAACCCGCAAATAGCGGGTTTTTCGCGGGACTAATGTAAATATTAGTCGTCGATTTCTGATACAACACCGGCACCAACAGTGTGTCCACCTTCACGAACAGTGAACTTAGTACCTTTTTCAATAGCAACTGGTTCGATAAGTTCTACAGTAAATGTAACGTTATCACCAGGCATAACCATTTCAACGTTGTCAGGCAATTCGATAACACCTGTTACGTCAGTTGTATGGAAGTAGAATTGTGGGCGGTAGTTTGAGAAGAATGGAGTATGACGTCCACCTTCTTCTTTTGATAGAACATAAACTTCACCCTTGAACTTCTTGTGAGTTTGGATTGAGCCAGGAGCAGCCAATACTTGACCACGAACGACTTCATCACGGTTGATACCACGTAGAAGTGCACCAACGTTATCGCCGGCTTCACCAACATCAAGAGTCTTACGGAACATTTCAAGACCAGTAATTGTAGTCTTCTTAACGTCGTCTTTAAGACCGATGATTTCTACTTCGTCACCAACTTTAACTTCACCACGGTCGATACGACCTGAAGCAACTGTACCACGACCAGTGATCGTAAATACGTCTTCAACAGGCATCAAGAATGGCTTGTCAGTTGAACGTTCTGGTGTTGGAATGTATTCATCAATTGTGTCCATAAGTTCCATGATAACTTTTTCTTGTTCTGGGTCGCCTTCAAGAGCCTTCAAAGCTGAACCGCGGAGAACAGGAACATCGTCACCAGGGAAATCATATTCAGATAGAAGTTCACGAACTTCCATTTCAACAAGGTCAACCAATTCGTCGTCATCAACAAGGTCAGTCTTGTTCAAGAATACAACGATGTAGTCAACACCAACTTGGTGAGCAAGAAGAATGTGTTCACGAGTTTGTGGCATAGGACCATCAGTTGCAGCAACAACCAAGATAGCACCATCCATTTGAGCAGCACCAGTGATCATGTTCTTAACGTAGTCAGCATGTCCTGGGGCGTCAATATGAGCGTAGTGACGCTTTTCTGTTTCGTATTCAACGTGAGCAGTGTTGATTGTAATCCCACGTTCTTTTTCTTCAGGAGCAGCATCAATATCAGCGTAATCTGAAGCTTGAGCTAATCCCTTTTCTGACAACACTTTTGTAATAGCAGCTGTCAAAGTAGTCTTCCCATGGTCAACGTGGCCAATTGTACCAATATTTACATGGGGTTTTGTTCTTTCGTAATGTTCTTTTGCCATTAATACGAACCTCCTGTATGTCGTAAGAATCACTCAGCATTCAAATGAATAACTGGATCCTTTAAAAAATATTATACTACATCCTCCACGAAAGGCAAAGCACCCTCAGAGAATCCTCTAGTATTGTATAATAATCGCCTTTATTTTGTAAACTAAAATATTATAATTATTTGGCTTTTTTATTAACTAGTCATAATACTGTTCATGATTTTGTTTAAGTTGTGAAATTGTTTCACCTCTTTCCCAGCTAAAAACTGGGCTTGCAGCGCTGCCAGCCACCCCGCAGCAGAGGTAAAAATCCGCTTTGGGAAAGGAAATGCTAAGTCATACATTAATCCCCCCTGCTGGGTTAATAACGCTGCTTGTACCGGATCGCTGCTTTGTTCAATTAAACGCATGAGTTCATTTCGTAAATGCTCAGCATTAATTTTGCTCGGGACGACCCGGTATTTTTGCTCATCAAGCCAAATAAAATCTAATTCGCGCGTAACCTGCAAAGCTACCAAATCTTTTAAAATTGAGACGCGGGTGAGTTGACTTAAATAAGGATCCACCAGGTTGTAACTCGCCGCCCGTACGTAATTTTCTCGTGGCAAGTGGTAGGCTTGCGTGATGGCCTTTATCTGATCGGTCATTTTACGATCACCTAAGTGGTAAAAATGGCGCTCATCAGCCCGCACACTTTCGGGAAAGTCCGCTTGGTAACGTGCTTCAGCCTGCTGCAATTGTTCAGCAAGCGGTGCCGCAACCCGCTGGTCGGCCGTGCCCAAAGCTTTCCACGCAACGATAAAATTATTAGTCGCAATCAACGCCTGCAGATAATCCGCAAAAATCGCGGGTTGATGCAAAAAATTGGCCGACTGATTTGCGACCAATTGTAATGCTTCAGGATATTGTTGATTAGCAACGTAAAAATGGTTTAATAGTTCCGCAATCCGGTTTGCCGGCGCTTTTGCGTCAAGCCTTTCCAACATTTGAATTGCCTGATCACGTTTTCCATCATCCCAGAGCGCTTGTGCCTGGGCGAGCTGTTCATCAATTTCCTTCATTATTTTTTCTTACTAACCTTTTTAGCTTTTTTATGGTGCTGGTTAACTTCCATAATCACTGGCAAAATCACCGGACGTCGTTTAGTTTGATCGTAAAGGTACTTGCCTAGTTTGTCACGAACATCTTGTTTTAAGTGTCCCCAATCAAACTCCTTGTTATCTAAGTTTGCCTGCACCGTCTTTTTAACTAGTTTGGAACTTTCTTCAATTAAATCACCGCTTGCCTTAACGTAGACAAAGCCCTTAGAAGTTATTTTAGGTTCCTTAATAATAATTTTCTTTTTCCGGTCGATGGTTACTACCGCAACAAACACCCCGTCTTCAGAAAGAATCTTCCGGTCCCGCAACACGATATTTCCAATGTCACCAACCCCGATTCCATCAATCATCGTGTTACCAACTTCAATACCCTTTCCGTGGAACATTTCACCATCTTGGTACTCTAAAACGTCACCCTTATTAACGATGAAAATTTGTTCCGGGTTCATCCCAACTTGCTCAGCAAGTTCTTGATGCGCAGCTAGCAAACGGTATTCACCTTGAATTGGAATCAAAAACTGGGGTTTGATTAAATTCAACATCAACTGTAAATCGTTGCGGCTAGCGTGACCATTCGCATTTGCCCGGTCAGAAATCGACTTAACTTCAGCTCCAGCGCGGTAAAGCATATCCTTAGTCTTCGCAAAGGTCGTTTCCATCGCGTGGGACGGGTTGGTCGCAATCAACACCAAGTCGCCCTGCTCAATCCGCAACTTGCCGCGTCGCCGTGAGGCCATCTTTTGCAAAGCTTTAATTGGTTCGCCTAATTTACCAGTTTCTAAAATGATGGTTTCTTCCGGAGCCAACTTGTCAAGTTTATTTAACGGAACGATTAGGTCATCATCCGGAATATTAATCTTGTTTAACTTAATTGCCGTATTAACAATTTTTTCTAAGTCGTGGCCGGTCAAAACCACCTTACGACCGGATTGGACGGCAGCGTTAATCACCTGTTGGATCCGCAAAATATTAGATGCGACGGAAGCAACCACTACCCGACCCTCATGATACTTAATAATTTCGGCAATGCTTGCGGAAATCTCAGTTTCGTTTGAAGGCCGTTCAAAGTTTTCTGCATTGGCTGAATCACTTAATAACGCAATTACTTTTTTGGTACCAATCTGAGCCAGTCGACCAAAATCAGTTGCATAACCATCCGTAGCGGTCTGATCAAACTTGAAATCGCCGGTGTACACGATTTGTCCTTCATCACAGCTCAACACAATTCCTAAAGAATCAGGAATCGTATGCGTAGTTTTGAAGAACGAAACCGTTACGTCGCCAAAGTCAATTTCTTTTTTCTCGTCGACTACGTGAAAGTTTTTAAACTTTCGTAATTCTGGGTCATCGTTAACCGTAATTTTTGCTAACGCAATCGTCATTTCCGAACCAAAAACCGGCACTTCAATTTCCTTTAAGAAATATGGTAATGCTCCAATGGCATCTGCATGCCCGTGGGTTAAGAAAATCCCCACAATCCGTTCTTTATTTTCAATCAAATATGAGAAGTCTGGAATTACAATATCAATTCCCAACAACTCATTTTCTGGGTATTTGAGCCCACAATCCAAGATATAAATATCGTTGTGGATCTCAATTGCATACATATTTTTTCCGTTTTCGCGAACGCCGCCAAACGGAATAATTTTTATAACATCACTCATTTTTTCACCTACATTAAATATTCTTTAGTTTCCGCACAATTTATATACTGCTTTAATTTTAGCATAGATTAATTGTCAAAAACAAAAAGCACGCAGGAAGACTTTCCTGCCCAAGCGAGTTTTCCCACAAAATTCATTTAACAAATTTTGTCCAGCTTAAGGTCGCATAACCATTCTTATGTAGGTGAAATAGCCCCATTATTGAGGCCTTCATTGGTAATTTGTTGTGTTAACCAGGTTCCCCATTTGTCGGTACTAACCTAAAAAGCAATCATGCATTAAGCCCCAAATAAATCAGATAAAACTTTAAGCAGCTTTCTAGCTTGTAAAAATTTGATATCCAACCAAGCCTTGCGAAAATCATTAAAATTTAGTCGCCTATATCTAAGTTTTTTACCTGATTGCTTTAGGCAATTAAATTACGTTTTCTGCAAATTACGGCGTCTTTAAATTTTTTCGTTATTCCAAACAAAAAAGCCCCGCAACTAAATGCAGAGGGCTTTTTTGACTAATTTTAACGACGAAGGCCAAGACTCTTGATTAAGTCACGGTAACGTTGTACGTCTGTCTTACGTAGGTAAGCAAGTAAGTTACGACGGTGACCAATCTTCTTCATCAATCCACGTTGTGAATGGAAATCCTTACGGTGAACACGGATGTGTTCGTTGATTTCGTTAATGTCAGCTGTCAAAACTGCGATTTGTACTTCTGCAGAACCTGTATCGCCTTCGTGACGAGCATATTTTGCAATAATTTCGTTCTTCTTTGCTTGTGAAATTGCCATTTTATCCACCTCATTCTTTAAATTGCCCATAACTGAGTGAATCGTCGGCAGATCGATAGACTAAGTAATGGGTTTGCTTTTATAAGCACATCCTAGTTTACCGAAACTCAAAACTTTTTTCAAGTTTATTCGAGCATTGCATTAATAACGTAGTTTCTGTATAATACTACTGTTGTATTAAGCATACTCTGGAGGTGAATAATATGCCAGTTATCAAATCTGCAATGAAACGTGTTCGTACAAACGAAAAAGCTGCTGCTCGCAACCGTTCCCAATTGAGCGCAATGCGTACCAGCATTAAAGCATTTGAAATTGCTGCTAAGAACAACGCTGAAAACGCTAATGAACTTTTAAACACAGCTTACAGCCGTATCGACCGTGCTAAAACAAAGGGTCTTATCAAGGCTAACAACGCTGGACGTAAGAAGTCTCGCTTAGCAAAAATGCTTGCTAAATAAAAAAACACCGGTGATCCGGTGTTTTTTTATTGCCATCCGTTTTTAAATTTAACTAGAAACAGCTCAAAGAGCTCTTGTGGGGGTCTTTGGGTTGTTTTTAATTGCTCTTCTAAAGCCAACAAACCTAAAAACGCACGCTTAAGGCTGACCATATCAAATTGGCGCACCGCCTGCATCGCTAGTTTAATCCGGTACGGATGGGCCTTTAATTCTTGAGCAAGTTTTCCCTGAGAAAATCCCCGCTCCGTTAAGACCTTAACCTGCAAAAGTAACCGAAATTGGCTAACTAAGGCCGCGTTAATTCGGAGTGGTTGTTCTTGATTAAGTAATAAAACGGAATAATCCGCAATTGATTGGCGAACATCCCCTTTCATCAGCACCTTAATTAGGTCAAAAACATTTTGGGTTAGACTTTTGGGCACTAATTTTTGAACCGCTTCTAAATCAATGCTTTTGGAATCGGCCGCGTATACCGTTAATTTTTCCAGTTCATTAATTACTTGTGCCAAGTTATTTCCGGTACGCAAAATTAGTTCTTCAACTGCTGGTCCCGCAATTTGAATTTGTCGCTCGTTAACAAACTGTTGAATTAACTGCCGAGTATCAGCCTCTTTTGGCGGGTTAGCGTCAATGACGGTGGCCTGCTTTTTCAGATCTTTAACAATTTTTTTTCGGCCGTCAAGTTTATCATATTTAGCCGCGAACACTAAAATCGTCGTTGGTTCCGGTTGTTTCAGGTAATTTATCAAGCCGTCCAAATTAAACTTAACTTTGGTTTTTTCTCCCGTTAAAAATACCGGATTATTAGCGATAACTAGCCGGTAGTCCCCAAAAAATGGCGAAGACTGCGCATCATCTAATAGCAAGCCTAAATCGGTATTTTCTAAATCATACGTACCCACGTTCATCACTTGCTGGTCTTCTGGAATTAACGCGGTTAGAATTTTTTTGGCTGCGTTTTGGATGTAGCTATCCGGGCCCTCAATCAAGTAAATTGGTTGCAGGTTTCCCTGAGCAACGTCTTTTTTTAAATCAGTAAGTTTCATTGAACAATGCTTCCTTTTTTATCAATTCCTACTTTCCATCTTCCCATACCATTGAAAAAATATCTATAAGAAATCATCCCGTAATCTTGCGTGGACACCGTCGGAATGCGTAATTGCCGTAAGCGCTCAACCACTTCCGGATTTGGGTGGCCGTACCGGTTGTTTCGTCCCGCCGAAACGACCGCTAATTTAGGAGAGATCGCGGATAATAATTCAGACGAATTGGCAGTTTTGCTACCATGGTGCCCTAGTTTAAAAATATCTACCTTGCCAATCGATTCGGGATTTTGCAGTAGTTTTTGCTCCCCGTTAGTATCTAAATCACCCGTCAATAAAATTCTTTTTCCGCCAAATTTACCTTCAAGCACTAATGAATCTTCGTTTGCACCCTTTCCCGGCCGTTCTGGATATAAAATCTGCAACGGTAGACGGGCAACTTGAGCACCTTTTAATACCGCCACGATACGGGTTTGGTGAAGATACGGTAAAATTTGGTAACGAAAATTATCCGTTTTTTCTACCCCCGCGGGAAAGAGTAGCTGACGCACCTTTAAATTCTGTAAAATCACCTTTGCTTCTCCAACGTGATCAACGTCTTGGTGAGTTAAGCATAGTGTGTCAATTTTACCGATTCCCATACTTTGTAAATAATTAATTGAACTATTTTTAGCAATTGAAGAAGCCGTTTTTGACCGGGAACCAAATTGCAACTTGCCGCCCGTATCAACCATGGTAACCGATCGGTTAAACGGTTCTCGAATTAAGATACTGTCCCCCTGCCCCACATCAAAAAACGTAATTTCACCAAAAGGAAGTATATGAAAGTAAATCCCAGTCACCAACCAAGTTAGCCAATAAATTTTACCCAGTCTTTTCTTTAAACTTTGCGCGTTGCTTGATATCAACTTTAAGGCGATTATCAAAAGAAAGCACACCAACCATCGCCCGGGTTTTCCAATCAACAAAAGGCCTGGTAACCGATCTAACTGTTGCAGCCCCCATTCCACTCCCTTGATTGCTTGGTTAATTAAGCCGGCAGTCAAGGGAACGCAAAATGCAGTTACCACAATTGGAATTACCAAACTTGAAAAGATCGGCACACATAGTAAATTAAAGAGTACCGTCAAAAGATGGATTTTGTACATCGAAAAAAGAATGATCGGCACTTCAACTAAAAATAATTTAAATGAAATTTCAAGGCTATTCGTCGTATTTTGACTAATTAGCACCAAAGACAATATGTAACTTAATTGGCCGCCCATTTGAAGGAGAACGAATGGGTTTACCCAAAGGTTCATCAATAAAACTACGCACCAAATTTCAATTCCACTCAAAAAATTCAACCCGAGGCGTTGCGTCACCAGCTTAATTAAAACAAGCGTTACGGCTCGAAAGAGGCTAGTACTTCCCCCTCCGAGAATAAAGTAGATCGGTAAAATCACTATTTGAATGGTCACCAGAGTTTCCCGATCAATTCGTAGCCAAACCCCGATTTTTTCGATTAGCCTGACGAAGTAAAAGACGTGTAATCCAGAAATACAAAACAAGTGGATAATCCCTAAGTTACGTAATTTTTCACTATTTTCTTTTAAAAAATCAGTCTGTTCGCCTAAAATAATTCCCGCACAGTAACTCCGTAATGGTTCTGCAAAACGTTGGCAACGATCGAGAAGCCTTTTTCGCCAGTGGTGAACCCATGCTGAAAAGTTGCGTAAGGGTAACTGCTGCGCGGCAACTAACTGCGCTTTGCTCAAATTGTAATAAACTTTTTTTCCGTACATAATGCGCCGAAAATCAAATTGGTTAACGTTAGTTGGTTGCGCTAAGGGTCCCAAATTTCCCTTAACCGTAAGCTCTAAATCTCGAGTATTATTTCGTAGTTTCTGTATTGCTTCGAATTGGTCAAGCGGGATAAAGGCTTGCACTCCCTGATGGTCAAAGCTGTTGTCAAACGCGTGGATGCTGAATCCATCATCCCGAATTTTAACTTCGTCAGGATGGACTTTCAACGTTATTCGAACATTTTCGTGATCCTTTTGGTGTTGCACGATAAAGTGAGACTCTTGGATGAAATGCCATCCGAAAAGTGTCCCCAGGACCATTACTTGTATTACTGGTAAAAGTTGCTTCAAACAGCTAACTCGTAGCAGCCAAATTGCTCCTAATATTAAAAAAACTACTGATCGGGTAAAAATCCACCCGGATAGCCAAAAAACCGTCACCGTTGGCCAAATTAAAGAACGATTACTTTCCATCCCTTAGCAATGTTTTAATGTCCGTTTTTGCTAGATCTTCATCCGTAAATTTGATTTGTTTAACCGCAACATTTTTTCGTTTTAAAAGCGCTAAAGCATAGGGATCGTTATTATAGTTACGTAAATAATTGATCTTGACGATCCCCGTTTGTAAAAGCATTTTGGTACATTGTAAACACGGAAAATCGGTGACGTAAATTTCCGCCCCGTCAGTCGCTACACCAAATTTAGAGCATTGCAGTACCGCGTTCATTTCCGCATGAATCGTCCGTACACAGTGTCCGTCAACTAAATAGCAGCCTTCGTCTAGACAATGCACGTCCCCACTGACCGAGCCGTTATATCCCCCAGCGATCACCCGGCGATCGCGGACAATAATTGCTCCCACGGAAAGTCGTTTGCACGTACTCCGTAGAGATAACAATAGTGCTTGCGTCATAAAATATTGGTCCCAATCAATTCTTTTATCCATTTTTAACCACCCTTTTTTAAACCGTAATTGAATCCTTTAATCCTGCAAAAATTTTATCACCAATTCCTTGGACCTGCTTTAAATCGTCAATGGTCTTGAAACCTCCCCGTTCTTCACGATAACTAATGATTTGGTCCGCTTTTTTATCGCCAATCCCGTTCAACGTCAATAATGCCGCTTTATCAGCCGTATTAATGTTCACTAAGTCACTGGTTGATGAAGAGCTGGTTGAGCCTGATGCCAAACTAGCACTCCCAGAATTGTTCGCAGAACCCATTAGTTGTTTAGGATCAAAATCCTTAATTTCTCCCTTAATGGGGATATACACCACCTGTTGGTCACTTAATTGTAGCGCCATGTTAATGTTTTTCCGGTCTGCAGATTTAGTTAGTCCACCGGCCAACTCAATTCCGTCGACCACCCGCATACCTGGTTTTACTTCGTAAACCCCCGGATTTTTGACGGCACCCTTCACGTCTACCATTAATTTCTGGTTACCGCCCGCTTTAGGCGAATTACTGGACGTCAGAGTTGCAGGAACGGAGCTAGCTGAAGCACTAGAGTCCGCCATCATCATTTTTGAATCCTCCTGAGATCCTTGCGTAACCGATTTAGGCCAGAACAAACTACCAACCAACAGGCAAAGTACCATTAAGATGCTTCCTATTATAATTGGTTTTTGGTATTTTTCCCAAATTTCTTCCCACATTTGTTCCCCTCCTCACCTATATATACAAAAAAAGACCGAATTTTTTTCCGGTCTTTAACTTATTTATTTTTTAAACGACTTATTAATTGCAGTTCTACCGCATCCGGCACCAGCCCGTGGATGCTACCACCCATTTTTACCACTTCTTTTATTAAGCTCGAAGAAGTGAAATTCCATTTTGGATCAGCTGGCAAAAAGACGGTTTCTACTTGATTGGCCAAGAATTGGTTCATTTGTGCCACCTGGGTTTCAAAATCTAGGTCGGCAGCATTGCGAACCCCCCGTACTAAAACGTCTGCTTGCAACTCTTTAAACGTATCCACCGTTAGCCCTCGTGCGCTGGTAAAACTCACGTTATCTAGCCCTTGCACAGCCGTGGTTAGTAAATTAACCCGTTCCTGGGGTGAGAACAGCGGCTTTTTATTTGTGTTAATAGCCACCACCACCACCAATTCGTCGAAAATTTGGGCGGCACGGCGTATTAAATCCACGTGTCCGTTAGTGACCGGGTCAAAACTACCCGCATAAAGCGCCTTTGTCATTGTATTTTGCTTCCTTATTAATAAATTTTATCTAACTGCCTGCCTTATAAATGACAATCTTAGTGATTCCGTAACGTTGCTCCCTGGCTTTTGCTAACCAACCAATTTGGTCAGGCAACTCCACTTCTTCGCTAGTTTCACAGACAATCGTAACGTCTTTGGCAAGCAAGTCCAGTTCCATGAGGCTTACAATATCTTGTGCGATAGTCTGCAAAGCGTAAGGCGGATCAAAAAACACCATGTTATACGTTGCCGATTGCTTTGCCAGTTTATGTACCACTTTCTTGCTATCTCCCTTAACCACCTGAAAACGTTCCGGATGTTTAGTGACTTGCACATTATCTCGAATGGTCTTAATCGCCGCCATCTGCTTATCGATTAAGGTAGCATGGTCCATCCCCCGGGAAACCGCCTCAATCGCAAGCCCCCCGCTTCCAGCATACATATCTAAAACCGCTCCTCCGTCGAAATACGGCCCAATAATGTTAAACACATTTTCTTTAATTTTATCAGTCGTGGGGCGGGTTTTCATACCAGGAACCGCCTTTAAACGCCGGCCCCCAAAATCACCAGATATAATTCTCATTACTCATCTTCCTCTGTTATCGTATAGTCCTCGTCGTAGTTAACCCGTAAATCCGCACGTGGTGAAATGTAAGCCGTGCGTACAAAGTTAAAACTACGGACTTTTTTTAAGGCTTCCGGAGCATCAGCCCGGTTAACGTACAAAATTAGGTAATGCATCTCTTTAGAAAGGTAATTGATATCCCCTAATTTCTTCAAAGCCGTAACTTTTTTTAAATGGCTGAAGAAAATTACAATGCTTTGTCGTTCAGTAATTTCCATTTACTCTGCTTCTTCCCTTTGTTGTATTCTTTGGCTTCTCTTTTGTGAAGCGCTGATGTTTAGTAGCACCCCAATTGTAGCAGATAAAACAATCATACTAGACCCCCCATAACTAATGAAGGGGAAGGTTACCCCGGTAATGGGGATCAAACCGGTGATTCCACCAACGTTAAAGAAGGTCTGAACCACTAAATACGTCGCGATTCCGTAGCAGATTAACGTATCGTACATCCGGTTAGATTTGGTTCCTAAGATGATTGCCCGAAAAATGATTACGAAGAGGACTGAAATGATAATAATCACCATAATTAATCCTAGCTCTTCAGCCACCACGGACATGATGAAATCAGTATTGGCTTCTGGCAAGTAACCCTTTTTTTGGATACTATTTCCTAAGCCAACTCCAAAAATCCCCCCATTGCCAAGCGCGTAATATGAGTTAACCAACTGGTTTCCGGCTCCCTTTGAAAGCTCAAATGGGTGTGCAAAGCCAACCAATCTTTGGAGCATGTAATTGGAGGTATTAACGTCAATTTTAGACGCCACCGTCGTTAACAGACCAAAAAAGATTGCTAAGCCCGCAAAAATTATCGCAACACTCCGACGATAATTCTTTCCAGCCGCCAAGAATAGCACGATTGCAATTGCCGCGTTAATTGTAGAACCTCCTAAGTCGTGCTCTAAAAAGTTCAACACAACGAGGCCAAACACAATAACCGCTGGGCTCCAAGTCGTTTTCGCCGAGATTTCATCACCTAATTCCATGCGATGCTGGTGTAACGACAAAATATTGGCTAAGTAAAGTATAATAAACAGTTTTAGGTATTCCGCTGGCTGAATCCCAAATGAACCAATGTAAATCCAACCGGTGGCTCCGTTGGTATTAGACCCAAAGAAAATTAAGTATACCGATGCTAACAGCAGAGCCACAAACGCAAACATCAGGATTCTCTTATTACGAAAAACCTTCTTGTTCATTAAAAAGACTAGCAGGGTAATTACAAACCCAACGGCCACCCACACCGCTTGCTTCAATAAATAGCTTTTAGCACTAATCCCATTTTGTATATAGTAGTCTGCACTGGCCGAATACACCATAATAATCCCAAAAATACTAAGTAACACGTATGGAAAAACGACCCATAAATCTAGGTCTGGAAGCCGTCGCTTTAGTTTTTGCGGCAGCCAATTTATAATGCTTTGCATTGTTATCCACCCTTATCCTAATAATACTGTTCTATTATATCCTATATTTTCCCCGGAAAATTAAAAAGGGGCCGAGAAAATTTTTCCCGACCCCTTCTTAAGAAGAACTTAAACAGCGTTATTTGGCAACGCGTTTACGTTCCCCTGGTATTTATTATTTTTTAGCAGCCATTTTACGTTTCTTAGCAGCTTTTTCCCGTTCGTTAGTGTTCAAGATTTGCTTACGGAGACGAATATTTTCTGGCGTAACTTCACAATATTCATCTTCATTTAAGAATTCAAGGGATTCTTCAAGCGTCATGTGCAATGGTGCTTTAACCTTAGCAATATCTTCAGAACCAGCAGCCCGGACGTTAGTTTGGTTCCGTCCCCGGGTGATATTTACTGAAATATCATTTTCCCGGCTGTTTTGGCCAACGATCATTCCTTCGTATACTTCAGTTCCGGCATCGGTAAAGATTATTCCCCGATCTTGAATAGCCATGATTGCGTAAGTCGTTACCTTACCAGAGTTGATGGATACCAAAGTACCGTTACGACGGCCTGGGTTCCAGTTCTTAATAACTGGGAGATATTCTTGGAAAGTATGGTTCATAATTCCGTATCCCCGAGTCATTGAAAGGAATTCGGTCGAGTAACCGATTAATCCCCGTGAAGGAGCTAAGAAAGTTAACCGAGTTTGTCCGTTTCCGGTTGATTCCATGTTCTTCATTTCACCTTTACGTTGTGAAAGTGAATCGATAACTGAACCGGTATATTCATCAGGAGTATCAATTTGAACTGATTCAAACGGTTCACACATCTTACCGTCAACTTCTTTAAGGATAACTTCTGGACGAGAAACTTGAAGTTCGTAGCCTTCGCGACGAAGCATTTCAATCAAGATTGAAAGATGAAGTTCCCCACGACCAGAAACGACCCAAGCACCAGGATCATCCGTATCGTCAACTCGTAAGGAAACGTCCGTGTGCAATTCTTGTTTCAAACGTTGTTCCAATTGCCGAGAAGTTACAAATTTACCTTCACGTCCTGCAAATGGTGAATCGTTAGTTCTGAAAGTCATTTGTAAAGTTGGTTCGTCAATTCGTAAGACCGGCAATGCTTCTGGATGTTCGGCATCCGCTACGGTTTCCCCAACGAAAATGTCTTCCATCCCGGAAACGGCAATTAAGTCACCGGCCTTAGCTTCCTTAATTTCCAAACGCTTCAAGCCAAAGTAACCAAACAACTTAGTAACCCGGAAGTTCTTCTTACTACCATCTAATTTCATTACGGTAACGTTATCGCCGACCTTAATGGTACCGCGGAATACACGACCAATTCCGATCCGACCTACGAAATCGTTATAATCAAGCATTGCTACTTGGAATTGAAGTGGTTGATCAGAAGTATCTTCCGGAGCAGGAATGGTCTTCACAATCGTGTCAAAAATTGGTTTCATCGTGTGTTCTTGTTCTGCAGGATCTGAAGAGAAGCTTGAAGTTCCGTTCAAAGCTGAAGCATAAACCACTGGGAATTCAAGTTGATCTTCGTCAGCGCCAAGTTCAATGAACAAGTCCAAAACTTCGTCAACTACTTCTTCAGGACGAGCGCCGGGACGGTCGATCTTGTTAACCACCACGATTGGGGTCAAGTGTTGTTCCAAAGCCTTCTTTAATACGAAGCGGGTTTGTGGCATAGTTCCTTCAAACGCGTCCACAACCAACAAAACACCGTCAACCATGCGCATGATCCGTTCTACTTCACCACCGAAGTCCGCATGTCCTGGAGTATCTAAGATATTAATTTGCTTGTCGCCATAACGAACAGCTGTATTCTTAGAAAGAATGGTGATCCCACGTTCCTTTTCGATGGCGTTGGAGTCTAACGCCCGATCTTCGATTTGAACGTGTTCATCTAACGTGTCCGATTGTTTTAACAATTCATTAACTAACGTTGTTTTACCGTGGTCAACGTGAGCAATAATCGCAATATTTCTAATATCGTCTCTTAATTTCAAAATTTGTTTCTCCCTTTCATTTTGCAATGGCTTTACATAAAAAAACCTGTGACTCATTGTTCGGTCACAGCACAAGCTCATTTTACTATGTTCATTATAGTAGCAAATGCCTTTTTCGTAGCAACTAGTACAACGCCCGATTTTAGCATATTAAGTGGCCTTCCGTCAACACGGTCAACCATGAGCCCCAGCACCGACGCTAAAGCGTTTCCAGCGGCAAAATCCCACGGCTTTAGAGTAGAAGCATAGCCAACTTGCTTGCCTAAAATCACCCGACTAAATTCAATTCCCGCACTGCCTAAAACCCGCGAGCCCAGACTTTGAGCTTCGATTGTTTGAAAATTATATTTATTTGCAATCAACATTGGGCCACTCAGCCCCACTAACCCGTTTGCTAACGGGAGGTCCGCTGGCGCTGCCAATTTAACTTCGTTACAAAAAGCCGCGTCAATTCCAGGGCCGCCGTGCAATAGCCGGTCACGCATCACGTCGTAAATATATCCCAAAAGTGGTTGTCCATCTTCATATAGCGCAATCATCACCGCAAAGTCTTCGCCCTGCTTCACAAAATTCATGGTCCCGTCAATTGGATCGATAACCCAAACTAAACCGGTAAAATCCGTAATTTGGTGTTCGGTTTCTTCCGCTAAGATTTTTGCCGACCCCAATTGCGACTTTAAAAAAGCAATGATTCTTCGTTGATTTTCTTTATCCAGCGTAGTTACCAAATCGCGACGCCCGGTCTTTTCATCAACCGCATAACGTTGCTGCATCCGCTCTAAAATAAACTGTCGATCCTGTCGCAAAAAAATACAGATTTCTTGATCAAGCCGTGCTAATTGTTTTTTAGTGATATCCATTCTCAGTCACCTTGATAGTTTTGATACCTTCATCACGAAGCTGCTTAACCGCTTGAAACGGTTGCATTCCCGAATTTTGTTGAAACTCCCGATAAATCCGCTTCTCTTCACTTTTGTTTGGAACGACTTGCCGAAATTTATCGTAGGCATCCTTTAAAACTTGTCGTTTAACACCTTTTTGATAACTTTCCTCAATTTTAGAAAAAAAGTTTACCACGTCCGTGATTTCTTGAACGTCCCACCGTTCATCTAACGGATAGCTAAAATTTGCTTTGATTCCCACAGCGTTACCTCACTAAAGATTTATTTTGTATTCTCTTTAATCTATATTATACTTAATATCAGACAAATTGGAGGTTTTTATCTTGATTAAAATGAATGATATCACGCGAGATGGTAATCCAGTTTTGCGCAAGCGGGCCGAAAAGCTGACTTTTCCTCTCGATCCCAAATACGTTAAAGTTGCTGACGAAATGATGGAATATTTGAAGAATAGCCAAGACCCAAAAATCGCTCAAAAATATCATTTGAGAGCGGGCGTCGGCTTGGCTGCGCCACAAATTGGTTTATCAATTCAAATGGCTTCGGTTTTAGTTCCTGGTCCAGATAATGAAATTATCTTTGAAGAAACCCTTGTAAACCCAGTCATTGTTAGCCAATCTGTTCAAGTTGCTGCACTTGACGAAGGTGAAGGCTGTCTTTCAGTAGATAAAGAAATTCCAGGATACGTACCTCGTTACGACCGGATTACCATCCGGTACCAAACGGTGGATGGCGAAGAAAAAACCATTAAACTTCGCGATTACCCAGCAATTGTATGCCAACATGAAATTGACCATTTGAAAGGCACCTTGTTCTACGACCACATCAACAAACAAGATCCGTTTTCAATTGACGACAATGCCATTTTGATTGGTTAGGCAGTTAATTTAAAATTTATTAAAGAATGTAAAAAGACGCGAACCGACCTCCTATTTTTTAGGAAGGTGGATCGCGTCTTTTTGTTTACAGTTTGCTCAAGTCTTTTAAGTAATTTTTGGTTTGTTCGTTAATCAGGTAAACCACATCAACCTCTAAAACATTTTTATTTGCCCACAGATCTGACACCCGTAACATGGGGGCTTGATTTTCCATTAAATCTTTCTTTTGGCAATACTGTGTTAGCCAATAATCAATTTGTTTGCCCACGTCCTTAAAATTGCCCTGTTCGCTAAGCTTTATCTTGTAATTAAATCCCACGACCGCCTGGCCCCAAACATCAGCTACGGACGTGCCCCGCTTGGTAATTAGGACAAAACCCTTGGAACGCATTTGCGTTGCCACAAAGCCCATCGCTTCGTCAACAATCGTTTCACCCGAATTACGGACAATCGTTGCCGCCTTCGAAACCCGGCGCCGCTTTATATAAACCATTAGCGCTAACACCGCAAGTATAAGTAATAATATTAAAATCATTAATTTCATTGAACGTCCGTCCTTTCAAAACCCTAATTCTATACTTATAAGTGCCGCTGTGATAAAATGTTCTAAGATGCGTTGTAGTAATACAACTTATTGAACGGGAAAAACTTTTATTTTTATTGGAACACATTTTTATTGAAGAAGGAAGGAAAAAACATGATCTTTAAAATTTATTATCAAGAATCAAAAAAAGAAATGCCACGCCGGGAGAATACACGCTCACTATACATCGAAGCGGATTCTCAACCAGAAGCAATCAAGCGTGTCGAAGACCACAATCCCGATTATAACCTCGAACAAATTGAAGTTTTAGAGGGGAAAGCCCTTGAATACGAACAACAAGGGGTAAACTATAAGCTTGTGGAGTACTAAGCGATGGGTAAGATTAATATAAAAAATAACGAGACGGCCGTTTACGCAATCGGTGGTCTAAATGAGATTGGAAAAAACACCTACGGGATCCAATTTCAAGACGAAATTATCGTTGTAGATGCCGGAATTAAATTTCCTGAAGACGAACTTCTGGGAATTGATTACGTTATCCCCGACTATCAATTTTTAGTCGCTAACCAACAAAAAATAAAAGCCTTAGTTATCACCCACGGTCATGAAGACCATATCGGTGGAATCCCGTTTCTACTGCAACAAATTAACGTGCCAATCTATGCCAGTCCGTTAGCTGCCGCCTTAATTCGTGGCAAGCTTGAAGAGCACGGATTGCTAAAAACTACGGAAATTCACGAAATTAATGAAGACACCGTAATTAAATTTCCTAAAACCAGCGTAAGCTTTTTTCGGACCACCCATTCCATTCCGGATACCCTTGGAGTAGCGGTGCACACTCCTTCTGGCGTGATTGTGGAAACTGGGGACTTTAAGTTTGATCTCACCCCCACTACCCATCAGCCACCTAATTTACAAAAAATGGCTAAACTAGGCGATGAAGGCGTATTATTACTAATGTCAGATAGTACGAACGCTGAGCGTGACGAATTCACCAAATCCGAACGTTGGGTTGGTAAATCGATCCGCAAAATTTTTGAAGAAGTTGAAGGACGAATCATTTTTGCGACCTTTGCTTCCAACATTTCCCGGATTCAAATGGCGGCTGAGGCTGCGCTAAAGCACGGGCGAAAGATTGCGGTCTTTGGTCGTTCTATGGAAGCTGCACTAGTTAACGGACGTGAGTTAGGCTATTTAGACATCCCCGACGAAGCGCTGGTTAATGCTGAAGAAATTCGCCACCTCCCTGCCGATAAGGTACTAATTATGTGTACAGGTTCGCAGGGTGAACCGATGGCTGCCCTTAGTCGAATTGCTAACGGGACTCACCGGCAAATCTCAATTGAACCAGGCGATACGGTGGTCTTTTCAAGTAATCCGATTCCTGGAAACACCATCAGTGTGAATAACGTAATCAACGAATTGGAAGAAGCCGGAGCACGGGTAATCCATGGAAAAGTTAACAACATTCACACTTCCGGTCATGGTGGTCAAGATGAGCAAAAGCTGATGCTCCGTTTAATGAAGCCTAAGTACTTCATGCCCATTCATGGTGAATATCGGATGCTCCAGTTGCATACTGAATTGGCCCACGATTGCGACATCCCCTTCGAAAACAGCTTTATTATGTCCAACGGGGACGTACTAGCATTGACCAAAGATTCTGCACGGCGATGTGGTCATTTTAATGCCGGAGACGTCTACGTTGATGGTAATGGCATCGGTGACATCGGAAACGTCGTGTTACGAGATCGCCAATTGCTTTCTGAAGAAGGCTTAGTGGTCGTTGTCGCCACCATTAACCTCAAGACTAAGATGATTGAATCTGGTCCAGATCTATTGTCGCGCGGTTTTGTTTACATGCGTGAATCTGGCGAACTCATTAATGAAGGACGGCGGCGCATGTTTGCCACGATCCGGCAAGCAATGCGTAACCCTCACGCTAACGAAGCATCAATTAACCGCGCAATCATTGATGACTTACAAAAATTCTTGTACGACCAAACCGAACGTCATCCAGTGATCATTCCAATGTTAATTATGGATTAGATCCTTAACACCGCTAAATCAATAGCGGTGTTTTTTTGTAGCTTAATTTTTCATTATTCGTTGTTTATTCCTTCCGATCCGTTGTTTTTAAACCACCTAATCTAATTAGCGGGCGAAAAACTCCCCCCTCTATATCACCGTTAAGCAAGCCCCTTTTCCCTCAAAGCACAAAAAAAGCTCCGCTAATAAAGCGGAGCTTTCTTGATGAATAATCATCAAGCTATGTTATTTAACTCTCCCAGCAAAGCTTGGGTAGAAGTATGATGAAACTGTTTGTACTTTAACGTTTTGTCCAAAAGTTGGTGCACTTGCGTATTGGTTGTTACCAAGGTAAATACCAACGTGGTAAGTTGCTCCTGGAGCACCCCAGAATAATAAGTCCCCTGGTTGAGCAGCTGAAACTGATTCTTTGTTAACGTATGATTCCATTGCTACGGTGTAGCTTGGTAAGCTAATTCCTGCTGCATGTTGGAATACGTACGATACAAATCCTGAGCAATCGAAGCCGGCAGGTGTCTTACCACCCCAAACGTAAGGAATTGTGTTGTTAGCCAACGAAGTAGCTAAACCAGTAACTGAACCAGTGTTTTGAACAGCAGCTGGAGCAGCGCTTGATGGTGCCGCTGATGAAGCCACGTGATTTGGCGTTACAGGAGCTGCACTTGATGGTGCTGCTGATGAAGCAGCATGACTAGATGCTGCAGGAGCAACGCTTGATGGTGCTGCCGATGAAGCCACGTGGTTAGTAGCAGCTGGAGCACTTGATGATGGTGCTACTGACGAAGCAGCGCTTTGTTGTTGATTTTGTGGAGCTGATGAGCTTGCTGCTTGGTTAGCATGTGTTGTAGCCGGAGCACTACTTGCAACAGAAGCAGAACTATTGTAATTGTGGCTAGCTGCACTGCTTACTTGGTTAGAAGAAGCCGTTGCCACACTATTAGCTGCACTTGATGGTGCTACAGAGCTAGCTGCACTCGAAGTAACTGCACTACTTGGAGTTTGGCTAGCTGCAGAACTGCTTTGTACCGCTGAAGAAACTGCTGCACTGTTAGAAGCTGCTGATTGAGCAGCTTGTGGAGCTTGAGTTTGTACTTGTGGCTTAGCAGCAGAACTTGCTGGTGCTGCAGGTGCTACATATGTACTGTGTGTTGAAGCAACGTTGCCATTAGGAATGTTAAGTTGTTGTCCAACAAGAATCAATGAGCTAGTCAAGTGATTTGCTTGCATTAAAGCGTTAACTGAAACACCATAACGTTCAGCAATTACTGAAAGACTGTCGCCACTTTTTACAGTAACTGAGTTAGCCTTTACCTTGTCACTAACGCTTGTTTTTGGTTCAACACTGTTCTTTCCTGGAATATTGATTTCTTGGCCAACAAAAATCAAATGACTGTTTTGATTAATGTTATTCAATGATTCAATACTCTTAATGGAAACCCCATATTTTTGAGAAAGTGCCCAAACTGTGTCGTTCTTTTGAACCTTCACAGAATCAGCATGCGCAACTGCTTGCGAACCGCCCGCAACAAGTAATCCCGCACCGGCTACTCCGGCAAGCAATAATTTGGACGCATTTGATTTAGATTTAGATACCATTATAAGTTTGTCCACTCCTTAAAGTTTACGATTTATATATTATTTCATTCGACTTTATTCAAAATAAATTATTATTGGTTTTGCACGTCTATAATATTAGCATTTTTTGCTAACTTTGAAAACACTATTTATACATCAGATATTCAATTTTTCTTTAGGAATTCTTATAAACCCCTTCAATACGCTATTTAACAAAACTTAATAATTTCAAATTTTTTTGTCCCGATTTTTTGATAAAAAGCTTAATTTCAAGCATATTTAGCTAGCGTTACAGTTTTGTTACAAAAAAAGCACATTATTACAAACCCTGTAATAATGTGCTTTAGCTCATTAACTATTTTTATGCATAAAATGAATATTTATTAGTTATTCTCGGTGCGACGAGGCTTCCAAATCCCCATAATAATTCCAGCAACTACTGCACCAATTAGGACTGACAAGATGTAGAAAAGCTTATGATCAGCTAGTGCAATCACCCAAAGGCCACCGTGTGGAGCTGGAACGCTAACTTTCCAAAGTTGACTTAATCCACCCCCGATTGCTGAACCTACGATACTTGAGCCGATTACCCGGAGCGGATCAGCCGTTGCAAATGGGATTGCCCCTTCGGTAATGAAGGAAATCCCTAAGACCCAGTTTGAAATTCCCGCTTCACGTTCTTGTTCGGTAAATTTCTTTGGCCAGAAAGTTGTCGCAATTGCCGTTGCCAGTGGGGGAACCATCCCACCAACCATTACGGCGGCCATTAAATCACCATTTTTAGTTGAAGTAAAGGCCGCAATCGCAAAGGCGTAAGCCGCTTTGTTGAACGGACCACCCATATCGATTGACATCATTCCGGCTAGAACTGCTCCTAAGAGAACTGCATTACCAGTTCCCATGCCTTCCAAGACGCCCGTTACCCACGCATTTACCGCTGCGAATACCGGGTTAATAATGAAGAACATTAACGCCCCTACTAACAGCAAACTAACGATTGGGTAGAATAACATCGGCTTCAAACCTTCTAACGATTTAGGCACGAACCGGAAGAACTTCTTCAAGCCGTTTACAATTAATCCAGCCGCAAAACCAGCAATTAAACCACCAATAAATCCTGAGACACTGTTAGTGTGCATAATGCTTGCTGCTGATTGGGTAGCCATGTAACCACCGACAACCCCGGGCATTAACGCAGGTAAATCACCAATCGATTGGGCGATAAAACCAGCTAAGATTGGGATTAAGAACGAGAAGGCGTAATTACCAATGTCATTTGGGAAAGTGAACCACAGGCTGGTTGCCGAGGTATAACGCTCAATGAAGAAGGAAATCGCCATGATAATTCCCCCACCAACCACGAATGGCAACATGTGGGAAATACCGTTCATTAAGTCCTTATATATTTCGTTCCAAAAGCCGCCCTTTGATTCGTCAGCGCCCTCATCACCATCGGCTCGGCTTGCATGGAACGTACTTGCTTGATGATTTTCGACCATATCAATTAACTCATCAGCTTTATTGATTCCATCGATCACCGGCCGGTTTAGTAATGGCTTACCATTGAAACGGGCCATTTCCACTTTTTTATCGGCGGTGACAATTACTCCGTCTGCTCGCGCAATGTCTTCTTTTGTTAAGCGATGTTTTACCCCTTCAGAGCCATTAGTTTCAACCTTAATATCAATTCCCTTATCCTTGGCTGCTTTTTTCAAAGCGGCTTCTGCCATGTAAGTGTGGGCAATTCCATTTGGACAAGCTGAAACTGCAACGATAAATGGTTTTTCACTTGCTGAAGTTTCTTCAGCTGCAGGAGCTGCATCCGTCGCAGGAGCTTCTTCTTGAGCATCCGCAGCATCTTCGGCATCTTTTTTAGCTTCCGCGTCTTCAAACAACTTAATCACGTCATCGGCGCTTTGCGCTTTTTTCAACTTTGCGACTAAGTTTGGGTCAATTAGCAAACTGGAAAGCTTCGCCAACGCTTGTAAATGAGCGTTGTTTGCGCCTTCGGGAGCTGCAATCATAAAGAAAAGGTGGACTGGTTGTCCGTCTAAGGCGTTAAAGTCCACCCCTTGACTGCTTTTAGCAAATAACACGGCCGCTTGGTTAACCGCATCAGTTTTAGCATGTGGCATAGCAATTCCATCACCAATTCCGGTAGTGGATTCCGCTTCCCGGTCTAAAATTCCCTTAAGGTATTTTTCACGATCGGTAACGACCCCTTCAGCCACGTACTTATCAATCATTTCATTAATTGCGGATTCTTTTGAATCAGCTTTTAAATCTAGAATCATCAAATTTGGTTTGAGTAGATCCTTAATTTTCATCCTTCATGCCTCACTTTTCAAAAATTTCAATTGCGTTAGCAACTTCATCAATTTTAGCCTTCGTAGCAATGTCTAATGAAAAGGCCGTTGCACTACCACAAGCTAACCCTTGTTTAAAGGCTCGTTGCTTGTCGTGGGATTTTACCAATTCACCAACAAAACCAGCAAGCATTGAATCACCAGCACCAACCGAGTTTACAACCGTACCCTTGGGAGCAAAACTACGGAAAACCTGGTCTTTAGTAACAAGCATTCCGCCCGCTCCGGCCATTGAAATCATTACGTTTTGCGCACCCATTTCAATTAGACGCTTGCCATATTCTTCAATTTGGTCATCAGTAGTCAACTTTACCCCAAACAAATCGCCAAGTTCGTGGTTGTTTGGCTTAACGACTAGCGGATGGCTTTCCAAGGTGTCTAACAATCCTTGACCCGTTGTATCTACCGCAAAGCTTGCTCCGTTTTGGCTAATTTTCTTGATAATGTCGTCATATAAAGTTTGTGGTAAATTTGCCGGAACGCTACCAGAAAAAATCACTACGTCGTCTGACCCAACTTGGTCGAACTTAGCCATAAAACGGAAGAGTTCTTCTTCGTCAATGTTGGGACCCAGAGCGTTTAGTTCCGTTTCTTGTTGCGCGTGTATTTTCACGTTAATCCGAGTGTCTTCCTTGATGTCAACAAAATCAGAACGTACTTCTAATTCCCTTAAAGCGTTGGCAACAAATTGCCCGGTAAAACCACCTAAAAATCCAAAGGCGGTATTTTCTACGTCTAGTTCGTTAAGAATCCGGGAAACGTTGATCCCTTTTCCCCCAGGAAACTTACTTGCAGACTTCAACCGATTAACTAGCCCCACTTTCATTTCGTCTAAGCTAATTACGTAATCAATTGAGGGATTAAGCGTTACTGTATAAATCATTTTTGAACCTCCAAGTAATTTAGTTGCTGATCGGCTTTTAACCATTCTGGACATTCATCAGCAATGATGGTTACGTCCCGTAAATCAGCGAACCTTGCAAAAGAAGTCTGATCAAATTTACTACAGTCTGCCAAAACATATGCGTCCCGACTCTGCTCAATTGCCGTGGATTTAATTTGCGCTTCTTGGATATCTGGAGTGGTCAACCCTTGAACCCGGTCGATGCCGTTCGTTCCCATAAAGCAACGGTCAAAACGGAAAGTCCGTAACCGATCGACCACTTCAGCGCCGATTAACGCCCGGGTCTTGTTTTTTAGCTGTCCCCCAACTAAGTAAGTCTTTATATCAAAATCAGACAATAAGCTAGCAATCGATAAGCCATTCGTGACCACTAGCAAACCCTGGAGTTCCGCTAAATAAGCAATCATTGAAGCGGTAGAAGTACCCGCATCTAGAAAAATCACTTCATTGTCTTGGACAAGTTCCGCGGCCCGTTTACCAATTTCATTTTTTTCTAGTAAGTTCAATTTAGACTTAACCCGAAAATCAGTTTCATCTTGTAAATTGGTCTCTAAGCGCGCCCCTCCATAAATCCTCTTCAACTTTCCGGCTGCTTCTAGGCGTTTTAAATCTCGCCGAACAGTGGAGATAGAAGCGTCGTTTTCTTGCATAATTTCATTAACCTTAACGAATTGACGTTCTTTTAACATTCGCAAAATGTTTTTCTCACGCAGTTCTGTAAGCATTTTCATCAACTCCCTAGAAGAATATATCACCATTCTTCGCCAAAATCAATCAAAATTGTTCAAAATAATTCATTTTTGTTCAAAAAGATTCAAACGAGCGGGAATTTTTATATTTTCGCCTTCTGATATGGGGCCCTTTACAAAATTGCCCCAAAAAAGCGGCCGAGAAAAACTAAAAATTCTTTTTAAGGGTAAGATTATAAAAAATCGTTTAACGTGTTGCCTTTAATAGTGCCCAAAACCAGCCTGTTTTGCATAACTAAAAAACGACTATTACGCCCAATTTAGGCATAATAGTCGTTGCTAGTTAAGACTCACAAGCTAGCCGGCTTTTATTTTCCATAAACTATTAGTTTAAATCATTCAAACTCTTCTTCAATAACTTCCTTTGGATCCTTGGTCCGGCGCCGCTTAATCTTAATCCCTAACAAATCAATAAAGAAAGCCACTGTAGGAATCCCGACGATTAAGCCCCACGTTCCAATCATCTTGGCACCAATAATTAAAGTGATAAAGGTGACAAATACTGGTAAATCCGTGGCACCCGCCATTAAACGAGGATGTAAGAAGTATGATTCGAAAAAGTGAATTATCGCCACTAACGCGAGCACTTCGGCGACCGAAACCAATCCGTTTGCCGAAAAAGCGACGATACTCAACGGGATTAAGGAGATCAGAACTCCGGCGACTGGAATCAGTCCGAGTACAAACACGATAATCGCCATTAACAAAAGTTTAGGGATTCCAATTAGCCATAAACCAACCACCATTAGTCCGGTGTTTATGCTACAAATGATTAACTGAGTTTCAATCACGGTCCCTAAAATCAAGACATACTTTCGCAGCAAATAGTATACGAGGTTAAATAGCCCTTGGTAACGACTATGCAAGATCGCGTGTCCAAAGTCCCGCAGGTGGTTGTAAGTTAGGTTGAAAACTAAGCTGAGGAATAACGCAATCATTACGTGTTCCGCTGCAATTCCAATCCGGCCTAGTTGATTCAGCCCTGACATAGCTAAGTGTTGACTGCCCCTAACTGCCGTAGTGTTTTTAGCAATTTCATTAACGATTCCTTGAAAATATTTGTTATTAAAAGCATCGCTGCTAATTGCCTGACCGATCAGCGCAGGAATTCCTTTTAATTGGTCATAAAGCATTGAAGCCGTGAAAGAAAATACTACGGCCGCAAACGCTAACAATACCGAGTAGAAAATTAAAGTACCTAGTGGTTGGTTGACGTGCAGGTACTTTCGAATATTTTTAATTCCCACGTGGGCAACAAACGAGAAAATGACAATTAATAAAATTTGCGACATAAACCCGCGTAAAAGATACACAATTAATAACAAAGCCGCCAACGTTGTCCAAAGTTGTACCGACTTTTTTTGCCAAATCCTGATTAAAACGTCCATTATTTTCCTCCAAATTATATCTTAAAGGGCCTGCACAAATTATAGTCTGTTGCAGGCCCTTTTGGAAAATATTCATTAATATTTAATGGTTATTTAATTAGTTTTTGCTTTTAAATAACGGAGCAAGGGGTCCATTGTTGTAAATCATCTTAATCGCGTTCCCTAATAAAGGTCCCACCGACAATTCTACCAGCTTTTCGAATTGCTTTTCTTCCCCAATTCTAATGGAATCGGTAACGATCACCTTAGATAATTGGGAGTTTTGCAAAATTTGGGGAGCGTTTCGTGAAAAGATTGCGTGCGTAGCCGCTCCGTAAATTTCGGTAGCCCCGGCATTGTGCAGTGCTTCCGCCGAAATGGTTAACCGGGTTCCCGTATCAATCATGTCATCAATTACCAACGCCACTTTACCCTTGACGTCCCCAATAATTTCCGTAGGGATTTCATTGAGGTTTTCCGCCGACTCTTCGTTACGGTTATCAATAATCGCAATTGGAGTTCCTAATAGTTCCGCCATGTTACGTGCACGAGAAACGCTCGCATGGTCTGGTGAAACCACAATTAGGTTCTCGGTATCAAAATTATGTTCTTGGAAATAGCTCGCTAGTAATGGAGCTGCTGCTAAATGATCTACCGGAACGTCGAAGAATCCTTGGATTTGAGGAGCATGTAAATCTAAGGTTAAAACCCGTGTAATATCATCATCTTCCAATAAATTAGCAATCAACTTTGCCGTAATCGGTTCTCGTGAGCGGGCCTTCCGGTCTTGACGGGAATAGCCGTAATAAGGAATCACTACGTTAATTTGACGCGCACTCGCCCGCCGCAATGCATCCACCATGATTAACAATTCCATTAAAGAGTCGTTAATGGGGTCAGAAATTGATTGGATTACGTAAACTTCCGCGCCCCGGATACTTTCTTCAATATTAACTTGGATTTCTCCATCGCTAAATTGCTTAATGGTTGCCTTTCCTAATGGAATTCCTACTTCGTGTGCAATTTTTTCCGCTAACGCCCGATTCGAATTTAAAGAGAATATTTTCATTCTTCTTTTTGCTTTGCTTTCCACGGCTAAACCTCCAATTTTTATCTACCGCTATTATAGCCACCTTTAGCTACCGACTTCAACAACTACTTAAAGAAAATCACGGGGAGTCACCCCGGCCATCCCAATCATGGGGTCAATTTGGCCAGTTTCAATTAACTGGTTAGTTAAAATTGTTGGCTCATTATCGACATTGTTCTCCGTCGCCGTCGCCGGAACCGAAGCTGCTTGAACATCATCATTTTTAGCCTCCCCAACTTCTTTGCTTGGTTCTTTAACGTCTTGCGTTGTTGGCTGAACGTTCGTTGTCGAAACTTGGGGGTTAAGTCGCTTAACTAACCCAGTTTGTCGGTTAGCCGATTCATTTTCTACCGCCCGTTGGTAAGCATCCACTTCTCCTAAAAGGATAATCGAACTTGCCGCGCGGGTCAGTCCCGTGTACAACAGGTTGCGTTGTAACATTCGGTAATACTGTCGTACCATGGGCAAAATCACGACCGGAAATTCACTACCCTGGGATTTATGAATCGAAACGCAATACGCCAGCGTTAGTTGATTTAAATCATTTTTTCCGTACGTGACTTCATTACCGTCATAATCCACGATTAATTGTGCGTGCCCCTTACCAGCTTTTTCGGTAACAATTCCGGTAACTTCGCCCATGTCCCCGTTAAAAATGTTGTTTTCGGGAGCATTGACTAATTGTAAAACTTTATCGCCAATCCGAAATTGCTGATGATTTGCTTCAAGATACTTCGGATGGTCGGTTTGCGGTGGATTAAGTACTTTTTGTAAATGCCGGTTAATTTCATCGATTCCCGCTGCACCCCGGTACATCGGTGCTAAAACTTGCAGATCATTTTTGGATAATCCGCGTGCAACTGCCCGTTGAGCAATTTGATCAATTGCATCCGCAACCTGGTAGGCGGTTGCTTTAATGAAGGATTTATCAGGTCGATTTTCGGTAAAATGTTCCGGCAGCTTTCCATTTTGAATACTATGAGCCAGCTGAATAATAGAAGAATCTTGTTCTTGCCGATAAATCTTCGTTAACGAAATCGTGGGTATCTTTTGACTGCGGATTAAGTCGCTGAAAACTTGTCCCGGTCCCACCGAAGGCAACTGATCCTTATCACCAACTAAAACAACTTGCATTTCAGCGTTAATGGCCGAAATCAAGGTGTTGAACAATCCCGTATCCACCATGGACATTTCGTCAACAACGAGAAGTGAACCACTCAGTTCCTGAATTTGTTCGTCATGTAAATCATCATTTCCGTTTAATCCTAACAACCGGTGAATGGTTTTAGCGGGAATCCCCGTAACCTCACTCAGTCGCTTAGCAGCCCGGCCAGTTGGCGCAGCTAATTGAATGGGGTAATCCTGTTCCGTATTCGCGTTAGGATCCAGGTCTAAATCGTGTAATTCCGCAAAGCTATTGATTAACCCCTTTACAATGGTGGTTTTACCAGTTCCCGGTCCCCCGGTAACGATGGTAATTCCATGTGACAGAGCCATTTTAATTGCGGCATTTTGGGTCTCATCATACTCCAAAGCGAGGTTCTTTTCTGCCCGCTTAATTGCCTTATCGACCGCCTTTTCGTTGACTTTTGGCGGATTTTTAAGTAGATGCTGGAGTTGATAACTAATTGCTTCTTCAGCCTGATAGAGCCATTTTAAGTAAATCTGGCCATTTTCGCCAACGACCCGTCCCTGTTTGCCTAGCTCTAACACTTGCTCAGCAATCTGTTCGGCGCTAATGTCGCCTCCCAATAATTGCTGCGTTCTTTGTAGCATGGTTTCCGCAACCACGTAGGTGTCTCCGGTGCTGTTACACCATTCTTGAATTGTCGCTAAAATCCCACTTTGTAACCGCCCCGGAAAATCAGCAGGAAAGTTGAGTTGGCGTCCAATCGCATCAACCCGTTTAAAGCCAATATTTTCAATATCGTTCGCTAATTGGTAGGGGTTTTCTTCGATAATTTTCAAAGTATCTTCGCGATATTTGGCAATTACGTTATCCGCAGTCTTTCCCGAAATTCCCAAATCGGCTAATTTGATTAAGATTTTTTCCATCCCGTTGGATTCTGCCAGTACCGTTTCAATTACGTCTGCCTGCGCACTGGATAAACCAATATCCCTTAAAACTTGGGCGTTGTCCTTGATTACTTCGATGGCGTCCATCCCTAGTTGTCTAACGATCTTTTCCGCAGTCTTTTTGCCAATCCCTTTGAATTGCGAGCTAGCAAAGTATTCCACCAGCCCTTCCTTGGTATCCGGCCCCAACCGGCTGGCCTGACTTAGTTGAATCTGCGTTCCGTACTTAGGATGTTCCACTAATTTACCTTTGAATTGGTACTTAGCACCCTCTTGGACTTCGGCCATGTTGCCAGTTACCACAATTTGGGGCTCATGCCAGTCAAAATCTTGGTCAACCACGTCAATCAGAACTACCTTAAATAAGCTAGTGGGACTCTCAAAAAAGACGGCGTTAACCGTACCAGTTAACTCCACCACTTTATTCTTCGGGACGTTCTTCTTTTGCGGCACCGTCGCCGAATCTTCATCATCAAAAAGGTTTAATTTTTCAACTGCCATTAATCCGCTTCCTTTGACGAATGCAATAACTTATCAATGTCAACTAATCGCTGCTTTGCTTTTGCAAAGAATTCGGGATCCCGTTGCTTTGCCCTTACAAAGTAATCGTTATCCGGTTTCTTGGTTAAGGTCATCTCGACCACTCCCCGGTTAAATAATAATTTCGCGGTATCTTTATTTTTTAACGCCACGTCATAATATTTTTGGGCCGCCTCGGCTTCCCCCATTGCTAAATTAATATCTCCTAGCAACTCGTTAGTTTCTGGATCTTGTTGATGCTGCTCTAAAGCGGTCAGTGCAAACGCAAAGGCTAGCTTATACTGACTTTGTGCAAAATACCCTTGTGCAATCATTAAATTAGCGTCGTGGCGATACTGGGGGTCTTTAACGGTTTGAAAAGTGGTATTAGCCCGTTCATAAAGTCCCGCCGCGTAATAAACGTTACCTAATCCGTAAGTTAGTAAATCTCGGCTCGCTTGGTCGTCAAAAAGCCCCCGCGCCTTCACCAGAAGTTCTTCAGCCTGGTCAAAGCTTTGCTGGTTTACCAAGACCGTGGCCAAAGCATAATAGTTTTGGGCCTCGTGGGGATCCTGGTCAATTTTTTGAATCAATTCATGAACTAAATTTTGCTTTTCGTCTTTTTCCGTCATCTTTTCACCTTAAATTACATCCGTAGGATCAGTTTTTTTAGTTAAGTAGCTGGTATCGTTCCAATCCAGGAGCTGGTAAGTCTTCCCCAGGTCCCGGGTTTCCAAAATGGTGGTACTGGTATTAGCAAGCCCACCCCGTTTTCGCAAGTCGGCCAACGGAACTTCCAATAGTGCGTTAATAATCGCATTTAACGCTGCCCCATGGCTTACAATAATTACCTGATCATCGTCGCCAGGATTCGCTTCGCAGATTCGCAAAATTGCTGGGCGCATTCGTTCAATCAGGTGCTGAAAAGTTTCTCCCTTAATTCGTGCGGGAAAATAGCGATCGGGGTGGTTCCGGAAGGCATCTACTTCTTCGGCAAACTCCCTTTCTACGTCGACGAACTTCCTTCCTTCCATAATTCCCAAGTCAAATTCTCGTAACCGGCTGAGGATCGTTAATGGAATCGGATGTCCTTGTAATTCGTCCAATTCGTGTTGCAACGTCGTCGCCGTTACCCGCGCTCTTCGCAATGGGCTAGCGTAGATATGTTGAAAATTTTGGGGAGCTAAAAAAGCGGCCAATTGTTTAATTTCCGCATAGCTTTCTTTTAACAATGGTGAGTCGCCCTTTGCTCCTTGGTAACGGCCCTCTAAATTCCATTCGGTCTTTCCATGTCTTACAAAATATAATTTTGTCAAATCTCTCGTCCCTTTATCAATGTGTTTACCCACTATTTTAACATTAAACGCTAGATTGGTAATAGTAACGCGAGCCTTTTCGCCGCAAAGAAAAAGGCTAGGGAAAAATTTTTCCTAGCCTTGTTTAGTATTCTTTTTGACACCGCCACGCGTTTTAACGCGCTGACGGTTACTATAGCTAAATTAGGATTGCCCAACACGTAAAAGTTAGTAATTTTACTTTTAAACGTATTGTAACTGTTGCTTGCTCTCACTATAGGCAGCATCAATAATTCCGCCACCAATGCACTCCTCACCATCGTAAAGCACAAGGGCTTGGCCTGGAGTAATTGCCCGAGCAGGCTCGTCAAAATCAACGGTAACCTTAGAGAAATCGTCGTTGAAATGCACCGTTACCGGGACATCCTTAGCACGATAACGGAACTTCGCTGTGCAACGGAAATCATGGCCACGCTCTTCACCCAACCGGTTTACAAAATGCATATCGGAAGCGTCCAAGCTAGCAGCGTAAAGGTGCGGATTATCAAATCCTTGACCAACGTATAGGATATTCTTGGAAAGGTCCTTACCAACCACGAACCACGGCTCGTTGTTCTTAGAACCGCCACCAATTCCAAGTCCGCGACGCTGACCAATGGTGTAGTACATCAAACCAGCGTGCTCGCCCTTAACTTCGCCATCAAGAGTCATCATCTTGCCTGGCTTTGCAGGAAGGTAATTGCTTAAGAACTCACGGAAATTTTTCTCACCAATAAAGCAGATTCCAACCGAATCTTTCTTATCGTAAACCGCCAAACCAGCTTCCTTAGCGATTGCGCGGACTTCTGGCTTAACCATGCCGCCCAATGGGAACATCACCCGGTCAAGCTGTTCAGCACTAAGTTGGCTTAAGAAGTAAGTTTGATCTTTATTGCTGTCCGTAGCCCGTAAAAGGTGTTGGTGACCATTTTCATCACGCTCTACTTGTGCGTAGTGGCCAGTTGCTACGTAATCAGCCCCTAAACTAATTGCGTAGTCTAGGAAAGCCTTAAACTTAATCTCGTTATTGCAAATTACGTCGGGATTAGGCGTCCGGCCCTTCTTGTACTCGTCTAGGAAGTAGGTAAAGACCCGGTCCCAATATTCCTTCTCAAAGTTAACGGAATAATAAGGAATCCCAATCTTAGCGGCTACCTTAGCCACATCCTTGTAATCCTCGGTAGCAGTACAGTACCCATTTTCGTCAGTGTCGTCCCAATTTTTCATGAACACCCCAACGACGTCATAGCCCTGCTTTTTAAGCAAATAAGCTACTACAGATGAGTCGACACCGCCGCTCATCCCGACTACAACACGCGTCTTGCTGTTGTCTGTCATTATATATCACCATCATTTCTAGAGATTCTGGAGAATCTTACGATTGAAGGTCGCAATAAATCCAGTAAATTACATTCTATAACAATCAATTCTGAAATTCCACCGTTAACAAAAAGTTAGTAAAAATTATTCTTGCACGAGGACTTCCCGTTCCAATAGTTGGTCAATAATGAAGTGATATTGTTCCACTAAGGGTTGGTCCTGTTCGCGCTTGAAGATGTTTGCTTTTTGCATTCCGTTAGCGGTCACCGTGCTCATTTTAAATGCTGAAAAATCAGGTTTGATCATTATTTTTAACTTGATGCCCTGGTTGTACGGTGAAGTGGCATCCAATGACCGTTCCAAAATAAAGGTTCCGTTGTTTTTAGTGGTGAATCCTAAGTCAGTTAACGTATAACGTTTCAAGTTTTCGCTAAGCCGGTAGACGTGGGGGTCCCCAGCAATGGTAACTTCTTTAGTAAATGCCATGCCTGCATCTCCTTACTTTTGTTTTAAGTGCTTTAAGCGCTCTTCGATAGCAATGATTTGCTCACACAAATAGTCAACGTCTTCCGCAGTGGTGTTTTTACCAAAGCTAATTCGAATCGATTCCCCAATTCGTGGCGAATCGGCCCCGTACATCGCCGTGAGTACGTGGGAAGGTTCCAGACTCCCCGCCGTGCAAGCTGAACCACCGGATATAGCTACCCCGGCTAAATCCAAATTAGTTTGCATCACGTAGGTCGACATTCCCTTCAACCAGATGTTAAAGACGTGTTGCAAATTGTCTGGCGAAAGTGAGCCATTAATTGCAAAATCAACGTCATGGTCTTTGAGCTGCTGGATAATTTGTTGCTTGAAACCGGCATAGCGTTTTTGCAAGTCAGCTTTAGTCTGCTCATCCAGCAAACTTACTGCCTTAGCAAACCCGGCTAGGTTAGCAACGTTTTCCGTACCAGCACGGCGTTTATCTTCTTGTTCACCGCCGCGGACAAAACTATCAAAGTTAACCGCTTCGTTTTTGTATAGAAAACCAGTCATTTTAGGACCGTTGAGCTTATGTGCCGACGTGGACAAGAGGTCGATATGGTCTCGCTTCACGTCAATATCTAACAAACCGTAAGCTTGAACCGCATCGGTATGGAAAACTGCTTGATGATCCTTTAAAATTTCGCCAATTTCATGGATCGGCATCCGGCTTCCCACTTCGTTGTTCCCCATCATAATGCTAACTAAGATGGTTTGGTCGTCTAGGACTTCTTTAAACTGATCTAAGCTAATTACCCCGTCTTCGTTAACGTCTAAATAAACTACGTCAAAGCCCATTTCCTCTAAATGAGCCATTGGCTTTAGTACGGACGGATGTTCAATCTTAGTAGTGATGACCCGTTTACCAAGCTTGCGGTTGCGTAAAGCCACCTGCGTAATGGCCGTATTATTGCTTTCGGTCCCCCCGCTGGTAAAGATTATTTCATCGTCGTTGGTATTAATGCTTTGGGCGATCACGTGCCGTGCTTCATCCAATTGGGCCCGTGCTTGTCGACCAAAGCCGTGTAAGCTAGAGGCATTCCCCCAGTTATTTTTAAGTTGGTCAGCAATGACATCCACTACTTCAGGAGCAGTCGGTGTAGTCGCCGCATTATCTAAATATACTTGTTTCACGCTTGCTTCCCTTCCATCTTAAATAAATCAATTAACATGTTAGCAGAACGTTTCCCTGCTTCAATGATAAATTCGTCAAAGGATACTCCCGCTTCGTCATCCCCGGTGTCAGACATTGTCCGAACCACGATAAAGGGTTTACGGAACTGATGGGCAACTTGTCCAATGGCTGCCCCCTCCATTTCACAACATAACGCATCGGGAAAATGACCTAAAATTGCTTGAACCTTTTCTTGGCTCGCAATAAATTGGTCACCGGTGACGATTAATCCAGTTTTCACGTTGAGGTTAGTATCCTGAGCTGCTTGTTTAAACTTTTCTATTAGCGCTGGATCCGCCGCATAACGCGCAACGTCCTGTTCTGGCAATTGACCATAAGCATACCCAAATGCGGTAGCGTCAACGTCATGATAAGCAACTTCCGAAGAAAGCACCACGTCGCCGACCGCAAGTCCTTGCCCAATTCCACCAGCGGAACCGGAATGAATTAACGCATCCACCTTAAAATTAGTAATCAAAATTGCGGCAGTAATCCCGGCTTCAACTTTGCCAATTCCGGAGCGGACTAGCACAACTTCGACATCTTCAATACGCCCTTCGTAAAAAATGACCCCGTTAATATCCGTTTGTTTAGTTAACTCAAGATTTTCCTTAAGTGCTTTAATTTCTTCTTCCATTGCGCAAATTACGCCATACTTCATCTTCTTTTCCACCTATCCTATAAAAAATAAAACGAGAAATACTAATACAATTCCGACCGCTAAAAGGGCAATCGCAATGTTGAGTTTCTTTGCTAAAGCGCGACTTTTTTCTTCAGCGATTTCATCGGTACTAAACCGCTGTTCACGACTCGTCCGTAACCGTGATTCATTTTTAGAATCTTCACTTGTAGAAGTTTCCTCCGACGCCTTTTGTGCGTGAATTTTTTTCTGGTATTCCGCACGGGTTTGATTCTTTTCGTCCAAAAAATCACCTACTTTGTGGTCGCCTGCCAATGATAAATTGCAAGCACCGTTTTTGCATCTTCAATTTTACCGTCTTCGATTGCTTTTAGCGCTTCGGATAGTGAAAGTTCAAAAACTTTTAAGTTTTCACCTTGGTCCCGCGGTAATTTATCTTCCACCGGTTTTAAATCCGTCGCTTTATAAACCGTCATGTATTCGTCCGTAAAGCCTGGCGCGGAATAAAAGCCGACCATTTTTTCGATCTTTCCGGCAGCGTAGCCCGTTTCTTCGTTTAATTCTCGCTTAGCAGTTTCCAAAAAGTCTTCTCCAGGTTCCACTTTGCCAGCGGGAATTTCAATCGTTGGTTTAGCTACTGGCGCCCGCCACTGCTTTTCAAAAAGGGCTTTGCCATCCGTAGTCAACGCCAAGATTGCAATTGCGTCTTGGTGTTTGACTACGTCTCGATTAGCTAACGTGCCATCCGGTAACTCTACCGTTTGTTGGTAGACGTCAACAATTTCTCCCTTATAACGGGAAACTGACTTAACTACTTTTTCTTCTAAATCCATTACTCCTGTTCTCCCTTACGAAATACTTTTACAGCCACCAACCCTTTGGGACCCTCAGCCACCATTAGTTGGACGACTTCGTTTTCATCTAAAGTTTTAAAATCGTCGGATTGCACCGCACTGTAATGTACAAAGGCTTGCTCCCCATCGTCAAGTTTGATGAAGCCGTACCCCTTGGTTTTATCAAAACTCGTTACCGTACCAGTTTCCAAATTGCCCACTCCTTTTATTATTTAATACCATCATAATCGTGAGAACTACTTCTGTAAATTAAAAAAGAGACTGAATTTTTCAGCCTCTAATTTTAGCACGTTAGTTACTGGTTAATTTTTTCCAATCATACCCAGCTTTTTATCGCTAACGACGCTCTATTTTTCTTCAAAACCTTCGGTAACTGCTTCAGGATAGTACTTTGTAACGATTGCCGCACAGCTAGCACATAAGGTTGGGAAGTGTTCGTCACTACCAACGTCCGTCTTCGTCATCCGGCACCGTTCGCAAACTTCTCCAGCAGCAGGGGCAATTTGTACCGCAACTTGACCATCAAAACTTGCCGCATCTTCAGGAGCTTCCGCGATATCCCGAACTTCTAATTGCGAAACGATTAAAATCAACCGCAAGTCGACGTTTAATTCGTCAACAACTTGCTTAGTAGCTTCATCAAGGTACAAGGTTGCCTTTGCTTCCATTGATTTACCGATCATCTTTTGGTCCCGTGCTTCTTCAAGAGCCTTTAAGACGTGGGCGCGCAACTTCTTGACGGTTTGCCACTTAGCCAACAGGTCTGCTGCTCCGGCTAATTCTTGCACTTCTGGCATTTCAGCAAGTTGGACAAATTCTTCCGGTTCGGAGAGGAATTGCCAAATTTCTTCCGTCGTATGTGGTAGTACCGGCGTCATCAGCTTCGTCAAACCAACTAAAATTTGGTAGAACACGGTTTGCATTGACCGACGTTTCAAACTATCCTCCGGTTCAATATAAACAACGTCCTTCGCAAAATCGAGGTAGAACGCGGAAAGATCCGTAATGATGTAGTTCATCAACGCCTTGTAAATTTCAATGAAATTATATTGGTCGTAGTCTTGCCGAATTTCCTTAACTAATTCGTTAAACCGGACTAACATGTAACGATCTTCTGGTTGCAAGTCAGCGTAAGCTACGGTGTTAGCTTGGGGATCAAAGTCCGCCGTGTTTGCTAATAGGTAACGAATTGTGTTCCGAATCTTCTTGTAAGAATCTGAAATCTTTACAAAGTTATCTTGTGAAACCCGCACGTCAGACGATGAATCGATGGAAAGTACCCATAACCGAATGATTTCAGCACCCATCTTCTTAATGATGTCTGCGGGAACGATGGTGTTGCCTAAGGACTTACTCATCTTATGTCCCTGTCCATCAAGGGTAAAGCCTTGCGAAATTATCTGCTTGTATGGTGCGTGACCCGACATTGCCACACTCGTAATCAAACTAGAGTTGAACCAACCACGGTACTGGTCGGAACCTTCCAAAGTTAGGTCAGCCGGATACTTCAAGTAATCGCGTTTTGCCAAAACTCCTTGATGTGAAGAACCGGAGTCGAACCAAACGTCCATAATATCGGTTTCCTTGGTAAACGTTCCGTTTGGTGAATGTTCGCTAGTGTATCCTTCTGGTAGCAAGTCCTTAGCATCCCATTCAAACCAGATGTCGGAACCATGTTTTTCAAATAGTTCCGCAACGTGTTCAATCGTTTCCCCGTTCATGATTGGCGTACCGTCTTCAGCATAGAAGATTGGTAGTGGTACACCCCAAACCCGTTGACGAGAAATTACCCAGTCACCACGGTCCCGGATCATGTTATGGAGTCGTTTTTGACCCCATTCTGGGAGGAACTTAACGTCTTTTAGCGCGTCCAAAATTTGATCACGAATTTTGTCTACCGAGGCAAACCATTGTGGCGTAGCCCGGAAAATAATTGGCTTCTTAGTCCGCCAATCAAACGGATAACTATGGGTGTAATCCATCTGCTTAAGCAAGGCATTAGTTGCCTTTAACTTGTCTAAGGCAATTTCATTGGCATCTTCGTAGAAGACCCCTTCAAAATCAGGACCCGCTTCGGCAGTGAGGTAACCACGATCGTCGACCGGTACAAAAATATCGAGGCCGTATTCTTTACCGACCCGGAAATCGTCTTCCCCAAAGCCAGGTGCCGTATGAACTAATCCCGTTCCGGAATCTAGGGTTACAAAGTCTCCTAACATAACCACTAGCTTGCGATCGCTATCAAACGGGTGGAGCGCCGTGATGTTTTCTAACTCTTGCCCGCGAACCGTCTTGATGGTTTCAACGTCTTGCCAACCAAATTGTTCGGCAGCGTAACTCAACCGGTCCGTAGCAATCACAAATTTGCGGTCATCCCCCGCAGGTTTTACAACGGAATAATCAAAACCAGCATCAATGGTAATTCCTTCTGAAGCCGGAATGGTCCATGGAGTCGTTGTCCAAACTACGAAGTAAGTGTCTTGATCCAAGACCCCCTTACCGTCGCTTACTCGTTCCGCATAAAAAGCAGATGGTGAAGTAACGTCGTGATATTCAACTTCTGCTTCTGCCATTGCCGATTCGGAAGACCATGACCAAAATACGGGCTTTTTACCGCGATAAATCAATCCTAACTCAACCATTTTAGCAAAAGTCCGAATTTCTTCTGCTTCAAAAGATGGTTGCAAAGTTAAGTATGGGTTGTCCCATTCGGCAGCTACCCCTAAACGCTTAAAGTCTTCGCGTTGCTTATCAACTTGTTTTAAAGCGTAGTCACGACATAACTTACGGAATTCAGCCGTCGACATTTTTTTACGGTCGTGGCCTTCCTTGGTTAATTGTTGTTCGATCGGTAAACCATGCGTATCCCACCCCGGAACGTACGGACTCCGGAAACCACTCATTGATTTATACCGTACGATAATATCCTTCGAAATTTTGTTCATCGCGTGGCCCATGTGAATGTTTCCGTTGGCGTATGGCGGTCCGTCATGAAGAACAAAGCTTGGCTTGCCCTCATTTAATTTTTGCCGTTGTTCATAAACTTTGTTTTCAAACCAAACGTCTTCGCGCTTTTTTTCGTTTACCGGAAGATTTCCGCGCATTTTGAACTTGGTTTTTCCTAGATTTAAAGTATCTTTAACCCGCACTAAAATCACTCGCTTTCCTAAGTATCATTTTTAATATTTTAGACAATAAAAAAGACTCCATCCCTACCAGGGACGAAGTCAATCGTGGTACCACCCAAATTCAAGGACGCTAAAAGCGTCCTCCTCATTTTCCAATAACGGTGGAAACCGACAACGTCTACTAAATAATTCAACGTTGCACTCAAAAGTGATTGTCCTTCTAACTAGTAGACTAACCTCACACCACCGTTAGCTCGCTGAACTGCTAATTGTTAGAAGTCCTTCTTTTTTTACGTTTTATTTTTTAGGATTTACGTGGAACCCTTGATCAGTGGGTTTCCCCTGTTCGTTGGATTGATCTTCTGGGAAGACCACCACCGTTTTTAGCTCATCTTCTTTGGGCTCTACGGCAGGGGTGTCCGGATCAATTTTTCCAACTTCTTCTGAGTGTACACTGTTTTCCTGAATGATGTCAAGCGCTCCGCTATTCCGCATTGCTTCCTTGATTTCACCAATCGTTAGCAACTCATCAGAGCTCAACAAGTTATCCCAGTCACGCCCCTTGATCATTTGTAATTGTGATTCAAGAAGGACTTCCAGTTTTTGCCGGAAACTGCGTGCTTGTTTCTTCAGGTCGTCAGTTGCCACAATTACCTTTTGTGCTTTACCAGCGGCTTCACCAATGTAGCCGTCTGCCTTTTTATGCGCGTTTTTAACCACTACTTCGGCTTCTTTTTGTGCTTCTTTAGCAGTAAATTCCGCTTCTCGTTTAGAACTAATCTTAACTTTATCAGCAGCGTCTTGCGCCACCATGATGGATTTGTTCAGGGATTCCTTCATTTCATCGAAGTATTCCACCCGGCTTTTAGCCTCAGCTAATTGACGCCGTAATGAATCAATCTCATCTTGTAGCCGCCGTTGTTCAAAAGCAACGTCGTCTAAAAATTCATCAACTTCGTCGGGATTGTACCCGCGCATTTTATTGGAAAAGTGTTTTTGTTGTATATCTTGTGGTTCAATTGCCATCTGAATAAAACCTCCGTAAATCGCTACCTAGTTTTAATTAAATCTAGTTGGGTTTTTAGCTTATCTTTTTTTGTTTTACCTAAAACTTCCACAAGCTTAATCCTACCATATTTTCGAACTGAAATGACATCATTTCTCGCAATTATTGTATCTGCTTTTTCATCAACCATCCAGTTTAATTGCACTTGCCGGTGTTCAATTAGTTCTTTAGCCCGATGCCGTGAGATTGAAAAGGCGGTGGCCACCACCGAATCAAGACGCAACGAAGCTAGCGTAACCTGAATTCTTTCCCAATCATTGATTGGGCTTAAGATGTTAGCTTGATCTACGGGCTTTAAGCGCACTTTAATACGTCCAATCCGCGTAATTTCGTTTAAAAAGAATTTTTCCAACTCACCATTCGTCGCCACTTGCCACCGGTCGTGCTGGTGGACAATATCGCCAAACGTATCGCGCTGAATCCCCGAATTTGCAAGCGTTCCTAAAATCTGACGGTGCTCTAGCTCCGCAAACTTAACTGGGTAATCAATTTCCAGGACTTTCACTAAAAAATCTGCTTCTTCAGGAATAAAATACTCGGGATAAATTAGTCCCCGTTGATTTTCTGCGTTGGCAAAGCCTCCCGCAAAAGCTAATTTTAGTTCTTCGTCTCGGTTAACTAAGGTCCTTAAAATGTGTTGTTGGCGCGGGTTCAAGAAATTAGTCAAGATGGACCGATTTTGGTCTTTTGCTTCCTGTACTAACGCGCTAAACTCTTCAATTAACGGCTGCTCTTCTGGACGAAAATGTTGTCCAATTGCGTTATCCATAAACCGTCACACCAAATAGCAGTGCTTCAATGTAGGTTAACCCGTTCGAACATAGTTCCAGAACTAATAATGCAAGAATTGGTGAGAAATCGATCCCTAAAATTGGCGGGATAAACCTAAACCAACTCATGTACGGCTGACAAATTTTGGTTAACCATTGTCCAAAGGCCGATTGGTAGGCTCCAGGGAGCCAAGACATTAATACCCAAATAAAAATCAGCATCATATAAATTTGAATTGCCCAGTGTAGTAATTGAAAAATTAACGCAATCATTATTTTTAATCACTCATTTCTTGTCATTATGCAATAAATGGGCTTGAGCCCTGCTCAAACCCATTTAAATACAAATTATTTTCTACGACGTTTGAAGAATGGAGGAGTATCCAATGATTCGTCGTCAGAACTTGTATTGTTATTATCGTTAAACGCGTTAAACTCTTTCTTTTCAACGTTCTTAAACTCGTCATCACTTGGTGAAGAAGGACGAACGTTGCTAGAGTTATTTGATTGCCGTAATTGCCAATCCCCAAATGGATCGTTTGCAGCTTGCGTATTTTGGTTGTTAGCTGCTCCATTGTTATTAAGGTTATCGGTCGAACCAGCCCCGCGCATTTCAGTATTGGCTGAAATGTTGTTTGTGTTCGTAGTATTTACACTACTTGGACTCTCGAAAGAGGTGCGTGCTGGTTGACGGTGTAAAGACGCTCTACCAGCTTTTTTATCAATTCCAGTAGCGATTACCGTTACCCGAACACCGTCCTTTAATTCTTCGTCAATCGAAGTACCGAAGATGATGTTAACGTCATCGTTAGCGGCTTCCGTAACGATTTGTGAAGCTGCTTGAGCTTCAAACAAGGAAAGGTCTGGACCACCAGTAATGTTAAGCAAGACTTGTTCAGCACCATCGATTGATGTTTCAAGCAATGGTGAAGAGATTGCCTTTTTAGTAGCTTCTTCGGTCCGGTTTTCGCCGTTCGCTGAACCAATTCCCATCAAGGCAGAACCTTGGTTTTGCATAACCGTCTTAACGTCCGCAAAGTCCAAGTTAACGTAACCTGGAGAAGTAATCAGGTCGGAAATACCTTGCACACCTTGACGTAAAACGTTGTCAGCTTCGTTGAATGCTTCCATCATTGGCGTCTTCTTGTCAACTAAGTCAAGCAAACGGTTATTCGCAATGATAATCAAAGTATCAACGTGTTCCTTGAGGTTACTTACCCCTTCAGCAGCAAAGCGCGCACGCTTTGGTCCTTCAAATGTAAATGGACGAGTAACTACCCCAACGGTGAGGGCACCTTGTTCTTTAGCAATCTTAGCTACCATTGGAGCAGCACCGGTACCAGTACCACCACCCATGCCGGCAGTAACGAAGATCATATCTGCGCCTTCCAAAGCAGAAGCAATTGTTTGTTGGCTTTCTTCAGCTGCTTTAGCACCAACTTCAGGAGTTGATCCAGCACCTAATCCTTTAGTTAGTTTCGGTCCTAATTGAATTTTTACGTCTGCGTTTGACGCTTGTAAAGCTTGCACGTCAGTGTTAGCAACGATAAATTGTACCCCTTTGACTCCTTCAGAAATCATCCGGTTTACGGCGTTACCACCACCGCCACCAACACCAATAACCTTGATGTTCGCGCCTTTACTCTTGTTATCATCCATTGAAAATTCCATGTTTAATTCCTCCATCGTTAATGTTAGTCAAAGAAATCACTAAACCATTTTTTGATTCCATCGAAGCGATTGGATGTCGCCTTTGGTGATGAATTACGTTCAGCCGGCTTAGAGCGTTCTTGCGTTGGTTCAGGATGCTTTATAGTTGCCTGAGCACGTTTGAATTTAGGTTTCTCATCCACTACGTCTTCTTGCGGCGTATCCGAGACCGTCCGTTCACTCGAAACCATCGCATTTTTCGCTAAGATATCGACATCGCTCATTCGTCCTTCATAGTTCAGGATGGCTAGTGCTTGCGCAAAGGCCGGATGCCGCAATCCCATTTGGTCAGGAACGTATAATTTAGCGTTAGTTTCAAAAATTCTTTCAACTAACTTTTCGATTCCAGGAAGGGCTGCCCCTCCACCAGTAATCACGATTCCGCCTGGCATATCCAGTGCACCAATCTTATCTAACTGCTTTTTGATATTAGTTAAAATTTGTTCCAAGCGTGCTTCAATAATTTCACTCAAGTACTCTTCATCAACCGCAACCGGTTCGTTTTGACCGACCACGTTAACCGGGAACGATTCCTTCCCCGCTTCACTAGCAACCGCATAGCCGTACTGTTGCTTAATTTGTTCCGCGTTATCCAAAGAGGTATTTAACACCACTGAGATATCTTTGGTAACAAATTGGCCACCTTCTTGTTCCACAAAGGTGTATTTAAGGTGATGGTCATGAATTACGGCAACCGTGGATTGGCCCGCACCTAAATCTAACGTAATCGTTCCAAAATCTTGTTCACCATCGTTTAAGATTGTCTTGCCTAGTGCTAGCGGATTAACCACAATGTCCACTAAGTTCAATCCTGCTTGACGAACCGCACTCTTTAAATTATGGATGATTGTTTTAGGCCCGGTAATCAATCCGCCGTTCATCTCTAGGCGAACCCCTACCATGCCTCTTGGATCCTTGATACCGTCGAAACCGTCCACAATAAACTCATCCGGAAGTACATCTACTACTTCTTGTTCCGGAGGTAAATTATGTACAGACGCCGCATTAGAAACTTCAATCACATCTTGATTATTAATCTCACGTGAGCTATCTGAAATAGCAATCATTCCCCGTACGGGTTCGATTCTTAATAAATTAGCTGGAATTCCAGCCACTACATCTTGGATTTGAATATTTGCTTTGCGCTCTGCAGTTTCAATAGCCCGCTTAATGGCAATCGCTGCTTTGTCAATATCAACGATTACACCACGATTGACTCCATCCGAGGGCTCTCTTCCCACACCAATAACGTTCATTTGTCCTTTGACATATTCAGCAACAATAACTTTTATTGAGGTGGTTCCAATATCCAGTCCAACGTAAATTCCTGAATTATCCATAATAAAGGAACCTCCTAGTCGTTTAACTGTTTCATTTATATACTTATCACATATATTAATTAGTTTACCATATTCATTCTTTATTTAGAACGCAGAATTCCACTAAAATTACAGCATATTTCAACTTATTGCTGATTAAAAAGATTCTTCGTGTTCCTAGTTGACGTCTGCGTTCTCATCGTCGGTTGACGAAATATCCGTCACACTGTTTTGCGTAGCCCGTCGTTGCTGGGTTTGATAGTCAACATCGCTTACCGAATTACTGCTTGAAGAACTCGCCGATGAGCTCTTTGACAACTGCGCCTTAATTGATGAACTTTTTTCATGTGTTGTCGATTGACTTTTATCATCCTCGACTTCCGCCGTAGCGGAACTGGATGTCGAAGTATCCGCTTGACTCCGTGGGTATGAGTATGCTCCCACTTGCAAGTCTACAATTCCCCTTTTTTTCATACTTGCTGAAATTTCTGGGTAATACTTCATTTTTTTGGCGAACGTATTTAACACCGCGTACACTTCGTTACCGTCATTCATGAAAAAATGCAACTGGTGCCGTTCTTTTTTAGTTGCCGTATAGTCAACCTCCGCAACGTCATTTTGGACTTCGTTAGGTAGTTTCGCATATTCACTCAAGAAACGTTTTAAAATTTGATTGTCTTTGAATTGTCGGAAAACGGGATAATCACCATCCGGTTGGGTAGCACTCTTTTTCGAAACCGTGCCGTCTTGCCGAACCGCGTAATAATATTTATTACGTACCACATACCCCATCACGGCATTTTCTCGAACCTTAACTTTAACGTGTCCCAACAACGAGACCGAAATTTGGACGTCCTTTAGATCCGGAAACTCATGAACCAATTGGGCTTCATCTTTGTGTTCCGTAAACCAAGCTACCGGAATTACGTCATTTTTCTTTATTGCAGTTTTCTTTATAACTTGGCTGCTGTCAACCCGTTTGTTTCCCTGTACGGTAATGGATTGAACTCGGCTAACCGGGGTACAAAGGTAAACCGTTAATAAAATTAGACCCCCTATGAAACTAGCTAGGACAATTTTAACTGGCTTACTAATCCGGAAAGGATGGTGGACTTTCTTTTTTGGTGGCTGCTTGCGTTGATTGCCCGGTGAGTTCTTTTTAAGCGGGTTCTTAAATTTTCCACCTTTAGACCGTTTTTTTGCCCGGTTAAGCTGCTGATGTTCCTTTTGATAACGGGCCCACGGAGTTAGATTTTCATCATCTTTTCTCTTTTTCATTGGCATCACCCGTTAGGCTTTAATCACTGACTTCAAAACATCGTACAATTTTTCCGCCGCTTGTGGTTGACCTAACTTCTTAGTATTTTCCGCCATCTGGCTCCGCTTTTGATCATCTAACATCAACTCATCTAGCTTAGCTAGTAGCGTTGTAGAAGTTAATTCGTTTTCCGTGATCATTTCCGCAGCGTGTTGGTCAACTAAACTACGGGCATTTTTAGTTTGGTGATCGTTCGTCACGTACGGACTTGGAATTAGAATTGATGGAATCCCTAATGAAGTAAGTTCTGCTAAGCTAGTTGCGCCTGCGCGACCTACAACCACGGCCATTCGAGGAAGCATAGCTGGCATGTCAGCAATGTATGGCAATACCGCTACTTTTTCCTTATAAGGGGCCAAATCTACGTCCTTAGTTAGCTTTTCAAAATGAACTCGTCCAGTAACAAAGATCGTTTGGTAGTTTCGCTTAGCCAACTCGCCTAACGATTGCATGGTAACTTCATTGATTTTTTCTGCTCCCCGGCTGCCACCGAAAATCAACACCGTCGGCACATCATCCTTTAGTCCAAATTGATCTAATGATTGGGGCGTAATTTTAACCACTTCGGTCGCCCGTGGGTTCCCCGTCAAGACAACCTTGTCTTTTGGAAATTGATCCGCAGCAGCCTCAAAAGAAATCGCAATTTTCTTAACAAACTTGCTTAAAAATTTATTAGTAACCCCCACTACGCTATTTTGCTCGTGAATCACCGTTGGAATTCCCATCATGCTGGCGGCAAACACCACCGCCCCGCTGACGTATCCCCCGGTTCCTAACACTACGTCCGGTTTAAATTCTTTAATCATCTTACGCGCCTTAACCACGCTGCTTAAAAACAAGCCCACGGTTTTGAAATTCTCTAACGATAGCGAACGTTTGAATCCTTGAATCTTAATCGTTTTAAAATCGATTCCGGCATTTGGCACGATCTTATTTTCCAGACCCTTATGGGTGCCGACATACAACACTGCTGAATCGGGTTCCACTTCCCGAACTTGCTTAATTAAGGCAAGTGCTGGATAAATGTGGCCGCCAGTTCCGCCTCCTGAAACCATCAGTCTCATTTAGTGACATCTCCTTTTTCCTTCGATAAATTTTCCACGGCGGCAATAAATTCGTCGCCCCGCTCTTCAAACGTTTTGTACTGATCCCAACTTGCTGCTGCAGGTGAAAGTAAAATTACGTCACCTGGTTGGCTATCTTCAAAGGCGATTGCAACCGAGTCCTTAACCCGCGGGCTATCCTTAACGACCTTAACGCCCGCTGCCTGTGCGGCTTCCTTCATCCGGGAAGCGGTTTGACCGTTCACAATTACTTCCTTAACGTGCGGCTTCAAATCTTCTACAAGCCGGGTGTAATCATCTCCCCGGTCTAATCCTCCCGCAATCAAGACAATTGGGCGTTGGAAAGCTTTCAAGGCTACTTGTGTAGCTTCGATATCGGTAGCCTTCGAGTCGTTGTAGAATTGACGCCCCGCTAAAGTTTTTACGTACTGAATCCGGTGCTTTACTCCGCTAAAAGTCTGGAGAACTTGTTTAATATGCTTATTTGCGACCCCTTCAATCTTAGCTACGGCAATCGCTGCAAGCGCATTTTCCACGTTTTGATCTCCGGGCACCCCAATTTCGCTAGCATCCATGATGTATTCATCTCTGAAGAATAGTTTACCGTTCTTTGCGTAGGCCCCATTTTCGACTAAGTCTTGACGCGAAAATGGCACAACTTGGGCATGCGTTCGTTGCGCCAATTGCTGCCACTCGGGATTATCCCAGTTAATGACAAAATAATCATCTTTGGTTTGGTTTTCCGTGATCCTCATCTTGTCATTAACGTAATTTTCCCGCGTCTTATGCCAATCTAAGTGGTTAGAAAAAATATTATTAACCACCGCAATGTGGGGGTGTAATTGGTCAATCCCGGCAAGCATAAAACTAGATAACTCCATCACGACCCGGTCGTTAGCCGTGGCCTTTTGCACTACCGTGGTTGCAGGAACTCCAATATTTCCAGCCACGTATGCTGCGTGGTGGTTTTGTTGGTCCAGCATCAACTGAATCATCGTGGTTACGGTAGTTTTTCCGTTACTGCCGGTTACCCCAATTAATTCGCTGTCCATCACCCGATATGCTAATTCCGGTTCAGCAATAATCGGGATATCTTGCTCCTTAGCCGCTACTAAAACCGGGTTCGTATACGGTATTCCAGGGTTTTTGACGATTAATTCAACGTGGTGCTGGACCAAAATGTCCTTTGGGTGACTGCCTAAAATCATCTGAACGTTGGCTTGTTTAAGCTGCTCAACCAATTCTTGAGGTTGTTCCGCTTTTGCATCATTTACCAGTACGTGCGCATTCAGTTTACGCAACAAAAGAGCGGCACTAACTCCGCTCTTTGCCATTCCCAAAACGAGAATATTCTTATTTGCTAAATCCTTTATCTCTGCTAATGCTTTCATCCTAAAATCTCCCTACCAAATGCTAATTAACGTAATTAGCGCACCAAGCAATCCTACGAACCAGAAGACGGTGTCGACTTTCCATTCACTCCAACCTAACATCTCAAAATGATGGTGAATAGGACTCATTTTAAAAATTCGGTGTCCGGTTAGTTTAAACGACAATACTTGTAAAATTACGCTAAGGGTTTCTAATACAAATACAATTCCGACCAACAGTAATGACAATTCTTGATTCAAAATGATGGAAACTGCCCCTAGTGCGCCACCTAACGCCAAGGAGCCCATATCTCCCATGAACACCTTTGCTGGTTTGTGATTAAACACAAGGAAAGCAAGCATTGCGCCCACTACCGCCAAACAAAATAGCATTACTGCAGGTTGGTCAAGCTTAGCGGCAATAATTGCGTAAGTTCCGAACGCGATGGTTGATAATCCCGCAACTAACCCATCTAATCCATCAGAAAGGTTGACCGCATTTGAAAATCCAACTAACCAAAAAATTACAAAAAGAGCGTACCAGGCACCTAAATGCCAGACCCCAATTCCAGGAATCGTTAACTGTAATGCTACGCCGGTTTCTTTAATGACCCAGTAAAAAATCAAGCCCCCGATAATTTGACCGAGCAGTTTTTGCCAGGCTTTAAAACCTTCATTTTGCCGTTTTAACAGTTTAATACTGTCATCCCAACATCCAATCAGTCCAAATTCTAAAAGGACGAACAAAAGCATTACTAAGTTAGTGGTTAATAAATGGAATGCTAAGCCACTAATTACCGCGGCCACAATAATCGCCACGATAAAAACTAGGCCGCCCATAGTGGGCGTTCCAGATTTCTTTTGGTGCCACTTTGGGCCTTCTTCCCGGATCATCTGTCCTTCATTACGCGCCCGGAAATAGTGGATAAAACTAGGCATCCCTATCAAAGTAATTACGGCGCTTAAGCCGCACGCTAACAAGTTACTCATTTTTCTTCTCCTATGCTATTTTTTGAGTGTGACCGTCATGGTCATTCCTGATTGAAGGGTCGTTCCCTTTGCTACCGATTGCCCGGATACAAATCCCTTGCCTTGGTATTTCACTTCAATGTTAAACATTTTCGCAAGTTTAATTACGTCATTTTTTGACCATCCGGTAAGGTCCGGCATGGTGACCGTTCCTCCGGTGTTCAACAAGATCCGTTGTCCTACTAGAAGTTTGCTACCGGCGCTTTCGGACTGCTCTACAACCCGTTCGCCATTACCTAGCCGCACTACCGCTACGTTATTTTTACCCAATTCTTTCACCGCATCGTCGGCATCTTTGCCAACTTCGTTTGGTACTTCAATTGAACTATCAATATCCGTATTAGCGGTAGACTTATCTTGTTCTAACGCCTGCTTCATTACCGGGCCAAAAATTTCATCCAGTAGTTGCGTGGCCGTTTTGTCCGCAGGCAAGTTGGGCTTCTTCATCGTAATATACATGATGTACTTTGGATCTTTAGCCGGGGCCATTGCGGCTACCGAATATAGGTAGCTATCGTCGCCAGAAGCGTAGTTACCGTTACTTGCAACCTGCGCCGTCCCGGTTTTCGCCGCAATCCGGTAACCTTTTAGTTTAAAGTCGCCCCCGATTCCGTAAGGCTTGTAGACTACGTCCTGCATTAATTTACGGACTTCTTTGGTCGTTTTAGCCTTTACCGGGCGCCCAACCTTCTTGGTTTTCATCCGATAGGTCGTTTTTCCGGTGTTCGGGTTGACTACTTTCTTAACAAACTGCGGTTTAACCATTTGACCATTATTTGCGATCGCAGTGAAACCTTGCAACATTTGCATTGCCGTCACGTTAATTGCCTGACCAAAGGCAGTATCAGCCTGTTCAATGGGGTAGTCAAATTGCATATTTCCCTTGGATTCCCCTTCTAAGCCAGAATTGGTTGATTCTAGCAAGTGGAATCGTTTAATGTACTTCTTCCAAGTCTTGGTACCCATTTTTTGTTCCAAATGAGCCATCGCCACGTTACTGGAGAGGGCAAATCCCTTTTCGTAAGAAATTAACCCCCAGCCTTCCCGTTTCCAATCAGGCACTATTTGACCATCAATTTCATAAGTACCGGACTTATACACTTCGTCTGGATCAAAATTCCCGCTATCGATTGCGGCAGCGGTAGTAAAAATTTTCATTGTTGAGCCAGGTTCGTAAGTATCCTGAACCAAGCCATTATTCCAAGCTTTGGATAACCCCTTCTTCGTAGAAGCGTTAAACGTGGGCCGTTGGGTAGTTGCCAGGATTGCACCCGTCTTAGCATTCATGATGGTTGCCCCGATTGATTCAGGGTGGGCTTGGGATTGGACCTTGCTAACCGTACTTTCCATAATGGTTTGCAACCGCTGATCTAAGGTAGTGTACACCGTGCTACCATCCCGGGCCGGACGCTCAACTTGAGAGCCTGGCAACTGGTAGCCAAATTTATCCTTTTGTAAGGATTTTTCACCGTCAGTTCCCGTCAGTTGTTTATCCAACATCTTTTCAAGCCCCATTACCCCTGAAAGTTGGGTAGTGTCGCTCCCCTTTTCTTGGGTTTGTTGGGCAAACCCAATTAAGTTAGAAGCAAAGACCCCGTTAGGGTACAACCGGGCTTCTGAAGAAACGAAGTTGATCCCGGTCAACTTATACTTTTCAATTTTTTCCTTAGTGGCCACGGAGATGTTATTCCCTGCACTCCCAAACTCAACCTGAAAAGTTTTAGGGTCGCTAGGACTCAAGGTTTTTAACGCCTTTTTGTAACTAATTGGAAGATACTTACTAAGTACCCGTGCCGTTTTCTTTTTGTCCGTTACGTAAAGAGGCTGGTGGTTAGGGCCCACCTGCTTTTTACTAACGACCGCGTAAATTGAATATGTACTAGTATCTTCAGCAATTGGGTTTCCATTAGTGTCTAAAATCGAGCCCCGTTTTGCCTTGATGGTTTTATTATCAGTGTATAGCCGTTTAGCTTGACTGCTGAGATTGACGCTTTCAATCGTCTTATTAATGGCAATATAAGAAAAGCGCCCAACAATCACTATAAATACTCCCGCTACAATCAATAAAAACCATTTTCCAAACATCATCCGATTGTGCTGAGTTTCCGTAGTATTAGTCGTTCGCTTTTTTGGGTTCATCATTTATTTACATTCCTTATATTCTCTGATTTAAGAGAAAGGCCTGCCTTTTTAGCAACTTTGTTCAACCGATTTTGGTCGGATAATTGATTAACCTCTTGCTTCATAGTTGTGTTTTTGCTGGACAAGGCCGTCGTTTTCTCTTGGGTTGCTTCAAGTTTATGCTGTGCATTAGATAAACTTATTTTACCAGAAACGACGGTCAGCATTAAGCCTACCAAAATAAATCCGCAAAATGTTATCAAAAACTTTTCAAACTTCGACAAGGGCAGTTGTCGAGCAGTTACAACCTCCCGGGCTTTTTTTAGTTCTTTTCTTCCTACTCCGGCAATTGAAGTTGGTTCGTTAATCATTCTTGAACGACCAGCATAATCATTATTTTGAGCCATTGGCGTCTACCCTTCCTGTAACTTTTCGATAATTCTTAATTTTGCACTGTGTGCTCGACGATTTTCTTTTAATTCGTCCTCAGAAGGAACGATTGGTTTTCGATTAACTAATTTAAAATGGGGTTTTTTATCCGCAGGAATTACTGGAAGTCCAGCTGGCAAGTCCCCAATTTCGGTTTTTTCCTTAAACATGCGCTTCACTAACCGATCTTCCAGTGATTGGAAAGTAATCACTGAAATTCGGCCCCCGTCATTTAATAAATCAAGGGCTTGTTCCAAGGATTCTTCTAACGCACCCAATTCGTCATTAACCGCAATTCGAATCGCTTGAAAGACTTTTTTGGCCGGATGACCACCGGTACGCCGAGCCGCCGCAGGAATTGCCTCTTTGATAATTTCGACTAATTCTCCGGTCGTTACAATAGGTCCTTGCTCACGTACCCGTTCAATTCGCCGCGCAACTTGTTTGGCGTACTTTTCTTCTCCGTAACGGAAGAAAATTCGCACTAAATCGTTGTACGACCATTCGTTAACTACCGTTTGAGCCGTTAGTTCTTGGCTTTGGTCCATGCGCATATCTAAAGGTGCATCGTAACGGTAACTAAACCCCCGTTGAGCATCGTCAAACTGGGGTGAAGAAACGCCAAGGTCGTACAAAACTCCGTCAACGTGGTCAATCCCACGTTGGTTTAATTCTTTTTTTAAATTTCTAAAATTAGCTTTAATAAAGGTTATTTGCTGATTTGCTATGTATGGTGCCAAATGATCCTGATTGTAATCAATCGCTGTTTGATCTTGGTCAAACGAATACAAATGACCTGCAGAGCCTAGCTTTGATAAAATCAGCTCGCTATGACCGCCCCCGCCAAGGGTACAGTCCACGTAAATACCGTCTTCGCGGATATTTAATCCAGCAACGGTTTCTTCCAATAACACGGTGGTATGTTTAAATTCTGTCATTTATATCACAATCCAAAATCAATTAAATTTTCGGCAATATCGTCAAAGTTCGCTTCAGTTTCTTCGATTGCAGCTTCCCAACGTGCTTTATTCCAAATTTCAATTCGGTTAGAAACCCCTACTAGAACACATTCTTTTTGTAAATCTGCGTGAACCCGCAATTTTTTAGGAATGATAATTCTACCTTGCTTATCAAAGTTGCATTGGGCTGCATCAGCAAACATGAACCGAACGAACGCCCGATTGTTTTTTTTGTTAGATGGTAGTTGACTGAGTTTTTCTTCGACGAGTTTCCATTCGGTTAAGGGATAACCAAATAAACACCCATCCAGTCCTCGCGTGATTACGAAATCCTCGCCTAGTTGATCGCGGAATTTAGATGGTATGATCAAACGTCCCTTGTTGTCCAGTGAATGTTCGAATTCACCCATGAACATGAAACCGCCTCCGTCAACTAAATCTATAACAATATTACCACTTCCCCCCACTTTCCACCACTTAATTACAAATGTTTTTTCCCAATTTTTTATTAATTTTAAACATTCCACAAAAGCATGATACTAATAGGGTTTGTGGCCTTTTTATCGGGTAGAGGAAAAGTGGGGGATCCTTTCTTAGATTTGCCTAAAAAAATTACTTATTGTAGAATTGCTGTAAATCATGAGAAAGTAGTGTTTTTGAATGTACAATAATAAAAAGAAGAAAAAAAGTGGCCTACAAAAGGTCATCATGGTCTTCGTTTGGATCATGATCATCTTGACTCTTGGAAGCGTCCTTTACGCACCTTTGGCACAACTTTTGGGTGCTTAATAACCATCAAGATACTAAAAAAGACTGGTAACTAATCCATAAATTAGTTACCAGTCTTTTTATTATTCTCCATCTATTGGAGCATTTATTCGTCTTTAGCACGGTAAACTTTCCGTGGCTTACTACCTTCTTGAGGTCCAATCACGCCATTTTCCTCAAGTTGATCAATAATTCGGGCGGCCCGGTTATAACCGATCCGAAATTTTCGCTGCAACATTGACGTACTTGCCCGTTGCATTTCCGTTACTAACTCAACGGCTTCTGGATAGTACTCGTCTAGTTCATCGGTTGCTTCGGTTTCTGCAATTTCTTGGTCAGTGACGTTTAGTTGATCGTCGTATTCGGCAGTTTGTTGTTGTTTAACAAAATCCACGATTTCCTTAACGTCATGATCGGAGATAAGGGCCCCTTGAACCCGTTCTGGTTTATTCTTACCCATTGGGAAGAATAACATGTCTCCCCGTCCAAGGAGTTTTTCAGCACCATTAGCATCGATAATGGTTCTAGAATCGGTTCCTGAAGCTACCGCAAAGGCAATCCGAGAAGGGACGTTGGCTTTAATTAATCCCGTAACTACGTCTACCGAAGGTCGTTGGGTAGCAATAATCATGTGAATTCCGGCAGCTCGGGCTAATTGTGCCAATCGAATAATTGCATCTTCCACTTCGTTAGAAGCAACCATCATTAAGTCCGCCAGCTCATCGACAATTACCACAATGTACGGCATTTTCGGCCGTTTTCCTCCGTCAGCGGCATTTTGTTCTTCAATGAACTCGTTATAGCTTTTAATATTGCGTTGGTTCATTTCAGCAAACAAATCGTACCGGTGCTGCATCTCTGCTACCACCTTATGTAATGCCTTAGCAGCCTTACGAGCATCGGTAACCACCGGGGTCAATAAGTGAGGAATGTCATTATAAATGCCCAATTCAACCTTCTTAGGATCAATTAAAATCAACTTGACTTCATCGGGCCGTGCGTTCATTAGCAAGCCGGTAATAATCACGTTAATCATCACTGACTTTCCTGAACCAGTTGCCCCAGCAATCAATAAGTGTTGCATTTTTACTAGGTTTGCTTCAACGAGATTTCCCGAAACGTCGCGGCCAATCGGCACCTTGAGCGGATCTTCTGGGTGCGCTGGTTGTGATTCAATGATGTCGCGGAACGAAACCGTGGAAATTGTGCGGTTAGGCACTTCAATCCCCACTAGCGACTTACCCGGAATCGGCGCTTCAATTCGAATATCCTTAGCAGCTAGAGCCAAGGCTAAATCATCCGCCAAGCCCACAATTTTGCTGACTTTCACCCCAATTGCAGGGTGGATTTCATATTCGGTAACTGACGGCCCCATTTTTACGCTTTCTACCGAAGCGTCGACCCCAAAACTATTCAAGGTATCTTGCAAAATTTGGGTATTCTTTTTAATCGAATCATACTCCGAACTTTGATCAGCTTGCGGAATTTCGGTTAACAAGGCCGAGGATGGCAACCGGTAATTAGGGTTCAACTTATTCTCGCTTTCAAAGCCCACTTCCGCACTAGAAACTGGTTGAGCCTCTTGATTCTTGGGCTTTCGCGGGCTTCGCTGATTATTAGTTGAAATTTCAATCTTCGGTTCCGGGGCATGCTCAATTCCGCGAGTTCCGTCAACCACCGGCTCGTTAGGCGATGGTTCAATCTCCGTACTTTCAGAGGAAATTGGCTTTTTGGTAGAAATGCTCTCCGGAGTTTTTCGCTCCACTTGCGTACGTTTGGTTTCTGGTTTGGTAATCGTGAAGTCCAACTGTTCCCACCAGTCCAGTACTCCACGAGTTAGTGCCCGAATTCCTTGGATTAATCGTTGTCCAATCCAAAGGACGGCCGTCCCCGTACTTGATAACACTTCGTCAAACGGAATCCCAAAGAGGATTACTAGCCCCACCGTCATTAACACAATGGCTAGAATTGCACTCCCGATTTCACTTAACAAAAAATGGGTTCCACTATAAAGGATGGCTCCGAGTAACCCACCGCCAATGTCGTTAGTGGTAATTTGCTCCAGAAAGGACCGTTCAATTCCTTCGACAGTCCGGGCAACGAACCCACTTTCCAGATTTAACCCACTCGCAAAGCGGTACTCCACCCAAAGCAAATACCCAATCATGGTCAAGCTCAACCCGATCACCCGGTCACTAGCTCCCTTAAACCGTAGCTCCTTCCCCATAAATAAGAGATAAAGCCCGTAAAAAAAGAGCAAGACAAACCCAGCCGGGCTCAAACTTCCGATAAAGATGCGAAACATATTGGCAACCAGCATCCCTAAGAATCCCCGGCCAAAATAACCCAAAAGGGCAACCAGTACGTACGCCAACCCCAATAGGTTTTGCGTGGGGAGGCTTTGCTGCTTCTTACGTTTACGCGTTGTTTTACGCCTTTTCTTTGCTTTTGCCATATCTAACCCTATTTCAATTTATCATTTTCGTATTCATGACTAATTTCTAAGTTAGGAAACTTCTGTTGCCGCAAAACTTCATATATTACGATTGCTACCGAGTTGGACAAGTTCAATGCGCGAATATGCTGGTCGTTTTGCGGAATGCGAATTGCACAATCTGCGTACTGCCGCATAAAGGCCTCTGGCAATCCCGTTGTTTCCTTTCCAAATAGAAAGTAGTTATCTACGTCGTCTTCAGCTCCAGTGTAATCAGCTTGAGTATAAGCTTTCGAAGCGAATTTAGAAACCACAAAAAGTCGTTTGCGATCTTTTACGGTAGCCAAAAAATCAGGCAAGTTATCGTGATACACTACCTTAACGCTATCCCAGTAGTCAAGGCCAGCGCGCTTCAAAGTTTTATCGCTGATTTCAAAACCCAGTGGCTTAATTAAATGTAATACCGCATTCGTTCCCGCACAAGTTCGGGCAATGTTTCCAGTATTTGCCGGCATTAGCGGCTCAAATAATACAATATGATTTGTCATCTTTAATCTCCATTTAGTCTTAAAATTAAAAACGTAGACACTCGGTATTGCGCGGCGAGTATCTACGTTCGTGAAGTCCCTGAATCGTTTCAAACGAAATCCCTTCGATATCCGCGTAACACGGGCTCCATCCGCATACTAACACTACTTTTTTCATTCTGCAAATTGGCTATTGCTCGTAACCGCCCACCTTACGCTTAAAAAGCTCAAATCCATGAATGAATAAGACCTTTAAAACGGCATAAGCGGGAATCCCAAAGATTACGCCCACCAAACCAAACATTTGTCCAGAGGCAAGTAAAACTACCAGAATAGTTACCGGATGAATAGCTAAGTTGCTGCCCAACACCAGCGGCGAAATGAATCGGCCTTCTAAAGTTTGTTCGATCGCAAAAACAATCAGTACCTTAACTAGCATTACTGGGGAAATAAACGCCCCAATTACAATGGAAGGAACCATTGCTAAAAATGACCCTAGGTAAGGGATTAGATTGAGAAAGCCGGCGGCAACTGCCAAGGTGAGCGCAAATTTTAATCCAATAACTAAGTAACCGACGAAAAACATTAGCGCTACAAAAAAAGCTACCACCAATTGGCCCCGGATGTACTGGCTTAGTTGCGTATTAATTTCTCCTAAAATTTGGAGAAATTGTGGTCGGTACCGTACGGGAAACGCCTTTGCTAAATATTCTGGCAATTCGTGGCCGTCACGTAATAAGTAAAACAAGATAAACGGCATCGTGATAATTCCAATAACTACCTTTGTTATTAGACTCAGGACGCTACCTAACGAAGTAACCGTATTGTTAGCAACGTTAGTCACCTTCTTCGTCCACGATTGGATTGTTTCTCCGCTGACTCCGTGAAGCTGCTTTTGAAAATCTCCTAACCGCGGATCATTTAAAATTCCGTTGATCTTGTCTACCGCGGCGTTCCAGTAATCCGGCCAGTTTTGTAACAGAGCGGCAGTTTGTTCCCGAATCACCGGAATTACCGCGACCACGCCAGCAACGATTAAAACAGCTACCCCAACAAAAATAATACTGATGGAAACCACCCGTTTCATTTTAAAACGATGTTCTAAACGGTCCACCAGCGGGTTTAATAGGTAGTAAAGAACTCCCGCTAAAATAATGGGGAATCCGACAATTTTAAAGAATTCTTCCAGCGGCTTGAAAATCCAAGTCACTTTGGAAAACATGAATAAAATTAGCAACACCAATAACACGATGATTAAGCTAACTACCGGCCGGTTATTGAGCACTAACTGATTAAACCAAGTTCGCCATCTAGGTACTTTGGGTTTTCGTTCCATCAATTCTCACCGCCTAATTACTTGTATTGGATGGCTTCCCCCACCTTAAAATCGGGGAAAACTTTCGGGCTAAGGTAAATTGCACTTGCCAGCAGTTGTTCAGGGACGTCTTTAAAAACCAGCGTCGTGTGACCAATGCTTTGTAAGTTTTGGTTAACCAAACTACCGACAAATTCAACGTCGTACGTCTGTTCACCGATAACAATTTGCGAACCTGCTTTTAAATTAAATTGTTGATCATTATTCTTTTCAATTTCTTGGACGACCGCAATCTTTTTTAAATCTGGCGTTGCAGTTTCATCGAACAAAATTGCTAATTGATCTTGCTTAGCAATTGCTTCTGGTCCAATACTTTTCACCTTGGCTGAAATCATTTAAAACACCCCTTACTCATTATGATTTTATTGTACCATAGTGGCGTTCCGACACCTTTAGAAAACGTATTCATTCCGTGAAATATGCTATACTTAACGTTGAGTTTTACCTAGAGAGGAGCACAAACGCAATGATTGAAACCATTTTACTAGGCACCTATACTAAGCAAACCAGCGAAGGGATTTACCAAGTCGAGTTAGATTCCACAAAAAAACGGCTGCAAAACCTTCAATTGGTTGCACAAGTTGCCAACCCAACCTACTTAGCGGTAAGCCAACAAAACGTGCTGTACGCTGTTGATCGTTATCGGGACCAAGGAGGCGTTTCCGCAACCCAATTAGGCAATAAGCCCCAAGTTTTACAACACCTTGTTCAACCCGGGACCCCTCCTGCTTACGTAACCGTGGATGAAGCACACCAAATAGTGTTTGACGCTAACTATCATGAAGGTACCGTGCACGCATACCAAATTGAAGCTAACGGCACCCTTCACTTAGTCCACACCTTTACTAATCAAGGCTCGGGCCCCCGTCCCGAACAAACCGAAGCTCACCCGCACTACGTGGACCGTACTCCAGACAAGCACTTGGTAGTCTGCGATCTAGGGTGCGATGAAGTGTTTATCTTAGATTATGAACCTGCCACTGGCTTCAAAATCGTTTCTAAGTACGAAACCGCTCCCGGATTCGGGCCCCGGCATATTGTTTTCAACCGTACGGGAAATCGCGCTTACCTAGTCGGCGAATTAGCGAGTGAAGTAGAAGTCCTTAAGTACCAAAACGGCCAGTTCCAACACTTGCAAACCCTAAAAACCATTCCTGCCGACTGGGATCAACATAACGGCGCGGCCGCAATTAGGATTACCAAAGATAACCGGTTTATCTACGTTTCCAACCGGGGACACGACTCGATTGCGGTATTCGCGGTTAAGGACGACGGTACTCTCGAACTGATCCAAAATTGCGCCATTGCCGGCAGTTTTCCTCGTGACTTTGCTTTAAATGCTGACGAGCGTTTTCTCGTCTGTGGTAATCAAACCACTAATAACTTGAGCTTATTTGAAAGAAATTCCGAGAATGGTAAACTTAAACTTATTCAAAAAGACTTTGCCGCTCCCGAAGTGGTTTGTGTCTACTTTAAATAAAGGACGAGGTTGATTATGCTTAAAGAAGTTCCTGTAGAAAATTATACTGATATCCCGCGGGTGATTGCCAACGGGGCTAACCGAATTGAACTTTGCGACAATTTGGCGGTGGGCGGCACCACCGTTAGCCACGGGGTGATGGCGGAAAGCCAAAAATATGCTAGTGAACACCACATTCCCGTTATGGCAATGATTCGCCCCCGGGGTGGCAACTTTGTTTATAACGATATTGAACTAAAAATGATGGAAGCTGATCTTTTCCAAGCTCAGCAACTCGGCGTTGACGGCGCGGTATTTGGCGCTTTAACCCCCGAGGGAACCATTGATGAAGAAGCAATGGAGCAACTAATCGGTGCGGCCGGGGGTATGCAAATCACCTTCCACATGGCCTTTGATGCCATTCCAGTTGAACACCAAGCCGCCAGCATTGACTGGCTAGTCGAACACGACGTTGAACGCATTCTCACCCACGGCGGTCCCCTAAGTGAACCGATTGAAAATACGCTTAGTCACGTTAAAGAGACGGTCGACTACGCAAAGGGACGTATTATTGTAATGCCGGGCGGTGGAGTTACGGCTGCTAACGCTGCTGAAATTGCCGAACAGCTTAACGTACCCGAATTACACGGTTCAAAATTAGTTTAATTTTAGAATAATAAAAACACCGCGATTTCCTTCATGTGTAAGGAGTCACGGTGTTTTTACTACTAGCTATATTAATTTGAAAGGCGCTTCTCTAATAAAAATGCGCTAAACAAACCGTTGCAATGTTAAAGTAAATCAAAATTGAAATAATATCACTAACGGTTGAAATCAACGGTCCGCTAGCCACTCCGGGATCTTGCCCAAGCTTTTCTAGGATAATTGGAATTAAACTACCAACTAAGTTAGCAATAAAGATTGCTCCCCACATAGCGGCTCCCACAATAATTCCTAACGTCAAGTTACGTTGCCAAAGTAGGACCACGGCAAAGATTACCACCCCGGTAAGTACGCTAGTTAAAAGCCCGGTCAACACCTCGTTTAAAATCAACTTAAAACCGCTATTTTCATCTTCATTATTCGCCAGGCGCCGCATGGACACAGCCAAACTTTGGGTACCCGCGTTGCCAGCCGTCCCGGTAATTAACGTGATGAAAACCGCAAGTACGCCAAACCGGTCGAGCACCCCTTGAAATTGACTAATCACAACGGCACTAATCAGCCCTAAAAATAGCATGGTCACTAACCAGGGCATCCGGCTTTTAAACGCCGCCCAAGGGTTTACCGAAAGGTCTTCCGTATCAACCCCGGCTAAACGAGAATAGTCTTGAGCTGATTCTTCATCAATTACGTCGATAATATCGTCGACGGTGATGATTCCCAGCATCTTATTTTGCTTATCAACAACGGGAATCGCGATAAAGTTATAATCCCGAATCTGAGTTGCGATCTCAACTTGGTCTTCGTTGTCCAATACCGACACCACGTTGGTATTCATAATCCGCTTGATGAACACGTCATCTGGGTTAACAATCAAATCCTTAACCGAAATTACCCCAATCAACTGGTTAGACTCGTTAACTACGTAAATGTATGAAATAGTTTCCGCGTACTGCGCTTCTTGTTTAACTTGGTTCATCGCCGAACCCACGGTGGCGTCCACCGCTACGGAAATAAACTCGGTGGTCATCAACGCTCCCGCCGTTTTATCTTCGTATTTTAATAGTTGGCGAACCCGGGCTGCATCTACCGGCTGCATATACGAAAGCAGTTTATGCAACTTATCGTTTCGCACGGCCCCTAAAACATCCGCTTCATTATCATCATACATCCCGTTTAACAATGCTGCCGCATACCGCGGAGTCATTTCATCTAGGTATTCCGCAATCAAATCGGGTTCGTCGTCAATTTCGTCAAAAGCGTCTGCTAGTTCATCAGGACTAAGATATTGGTACACCAGCTGTCGCTCCGGGCCGGTCAACTCCCCAAAAAATCGTCCTTGGTCATAATTATGTAAATCAAGAAAATCTTCCTTGAAACTTTTTGCGTCTTCTTTATTCAGTTCTAATTTTAACTTATCAAAAATCGCTTGAGTATTATCCATTATTCCTTATCCTTTTCTTTCTTCCAATATTCAAGCATGTCATTTGGAATTGGCGCTTGTACGTCAACTGTCTTTCCTCTAAACACATTCTCAAACTTCAGTGAATAGCAATGTAATGCTTGCCGCTGCAACTCTTCAAAAGAAGCTTCGTTATAAAGCGGGTCCCCAACCAGCGGATGGTGCAAGGCACTGAAATGAACCCGAATTTGGTGGGTTCGTCCAGTATGCAACTGCACCTTTAAAAGGGCGTCTTTTTCAGATTGTTCGATCACCCAGTACTCCGTTTTTGAAGGTTTGCCTCCATCATCAGCAGCAACCCGGCGCTTAATGAACGAATTCGGATCCCGTTCGATTGGGGCATCGATCACCCCGTGGCTTTGCGTGAATTTCCCCTGCGCCATCGCCAAATAAAACTTATGCACCCGGTGTTGCCGCAAATCTTGATCCATAATCGTATGGGCAAAGCGGTGTTTAGCAAATAAAACTAAGCCCGAGGTATCTTGATCAAGTCGAGTGACCACGTGGACCACTTGGCTTTCATAACCGTTTTGAACGTAATAATTTTTAACCCGGTTTACTAGGGTATCCGTCTGGTTTCGTGCCGATTGGACCGTTGCTAAAAAAGGCGGCTTGTTTACCACTAGGTAGTCTTCATCTTCATAAATCACGTCAATTGGTTGCTCTGACAAAACTACGTGGGGGTTCCCCGGTTCTGGCGGCAAAGTCACCACCACTTGGTCACCGGCGGACACCATCGTGTTAGTTCGCTTAGGTTGCCCGTTAACTAAAATTTCTCCGCCATTAAATTTAATACTTTTTAACAGCGCACGAGAAATCCGTTTTCGCACTAAAAAGGTTCGGAGATGCTGGGGGGATTCATCGCGAACCTGCCAATTAAATTTCATCGATTTGCCCGATAAACGAATTTCGCACCCGATTCCAAAAACCGGTGTGCCGATACTTAAGAAATTTCACCTGGGGAACCGCAATTCCGTAATGTACGGATTGGACGTTCTTATCCAAGATTCCCAACCGATCTGCCGTAAAATTATAGGTCCGGTGGTAGCTTGGCAAGGGCCGAATCGTGACGGTTTCGTTAGGCGCTAGAATTAACGCTGCCCCGACCGTTCGAAAAACCCGGTTGTTAATCGAAGCAATCTCCGCCATTTGCATTGCTTCTAACTGCGGGTGGACAATTGCCCCTCCAACTGACCGATTGTACGCGGTTGAACCAGTTGGCGTGGAAATGCACAGCCCGTCTCCCCGAAAACGTTCAAATAACTGGTCTCCAATAAGGACGTCCGCAACTAAGGTTCCATTCAACTTTCGTAACGTGGATTCGTTAATCGCCTTATAGTTTGCCTTTGTGCCATCAGTATGGACAACGTCAATATTAAGTAACGGGTAGCCGATTTCAGAACAGTCATCACTCTTCAAAGCTTTAACCAACGCGTCTAATTCATAGTCGCGCCAATCGGTATAAAAACCTAGATGCCCAGTATGCACCCCGACAAAACGGACCCGGTCAATAATTGGTAAGTACTTTTGGACCGCCGAAAGCAAAGTCCCGTCTCCCCCAATTGTAATCACCACGGTAGGATCCTGGTCATCTAAAGTAAGGTGGTTTTCCCGCAGTATTTGACTCAAATCCTGTCCAACTTCAATAGAATGTTCGTCACCCGAATGGTAGATCGCTATTTTCATTTTATTCATCACGCTGTTCCCTTTGTGCTAACATAATTTGCTTACGAATTTCGGACATTTCTTTGTCGAGTTCGTATGATTTAACGGACGCTTTTTGCAAGCGAGTACGTAACTCTGCCGGAAAATCACCGTTGAACTTGTAATTTAACGAATGTTCAATGGTGGCCCAGAAGTTCATCTCTAAAGTCCGCACTTGAATTTCCGCCAAAATTTTCTTTTGGCCCGTCAACATTTGAACTGGATACTCGATCACGATATGGTACGAGCGGTAACCACTTGGCTTCTCATTTTCCACGTAATCGCGCTCTTCAATTACGGTCATGTCGGTTCGTTTGCGAATTAAGTCGACCACTTGGTAAATGTCTTCCACAAATTGACACATGACCCGCACCCCCGCGATGTCTTGCATATCCTGTTCAATGCGTTCTTCTAAAATTTGTCGCCGGACCATTTTTTCCTTAATACTATCGACTGGCTTTACACGTCCAGTAACGAATTCGATTGGGCTTTCTTCGTCACTTCTTAAAAATTGCGTGCGCATCGCCCTTAGCTTAACTTTCAATTCAGAAACAGCTTGCGCGTACGGCAATAAAAAACTATTCCAATCTTCAATCATACGGATCCCCCCGAATCAATTTAACAACCTCTTTTATTTTATCATAGAAACACGCTCAACTATTTTAAACATTCTCCAGAGATTTTCAAGCAAAATAATTGCTTTTATGCCATAATTTGTTAAAGTATAATCAGTTTGACTTACGTATTCTTTGGAGGAATTTAAATGCTGGAAACTTACCTTTTCATCACTCCGTGGGGTGATGAATGCTTCAAATGCGAAAAGGAGACCATTCGCTATTTTAACCGCGCCGAAGAAAAAGTGGATTTAAAAATCTTCCCGGTCTTAAATATGCAAGTGGTTCTCAACTACATGAAGCATAACCAAGTCAAAGACGGAGATTATAACGACCTTTTTAACCGCATGTATTTAACCTGCCTTGATTACAAAGCTGCCTGTTACCAGGGTCGCGCAAAGGGGCGCCAATTTTTGGTTGCGATGCAAAAATCCGTAATCGACGAAGGCAAAAGCTATTCAACCGAATTAGGTAGTCAACTTGCTCAACAAGTTGGTTTAGACTTAACCATGTTTGAAGATGACCGGCATTCTGAAATGGTCCAAAAAGAATTTAAACACGACCAACAATTGGCCCATGAAATGGGAGCAGAAAGCATCCCTGCTGCGGTAATCTTCAACGTCAAGGATGAAGAGTATGGTATCTTAATGGATCATTACGATTACCAAACCCTTGCTTCAGTTTGTAAATTAAAATTAGCATCTGATGATGATAACGTGTTTATCCCTAAGACACTTTGAGCTTGTTAGCACTACGGAATTACTTTTTCTGATTAATAGAATTTCAAGACAAATTCTAGTCAGGGAGTTGTCTTGAAATTTAGTTAGCCAGGCTTATTAATTTACCATAGCAAACTTAAAGGCTGGATTAAGTTCCAGCCTTTTTTGTAAAATCTCCTCCCCCAACTCTTTTCTCAAAACCTTTTCTTCTCTTCTTCAAAGCACGTATTTTAGCTGTCGTATCCGGAAACCACGTAATTGTGTTCGTCTGTAGCTGCCAGCGTTTTCCTTTTTTTATTACCCATTGGTTATTAATTAAATACTCCCAAAACTCTTGGTCCACTTCTTCTATTTTTAACGCATCTTCTTCAATCGTACTTTCCAACTTAATCAACAAACGAACCCGGTTTAAAATTGGCGGACTTAGGTGCACAAAATCTGTGCACGCTTCGGGTACGTGAACTATCCAAGGGCATCCCAGCAAAGAGTATCCGCGTTCATAACAAAGCTGCTGCATTTTAAGGTACCGGGCGTCGGTTTGGGTCCCGAGTACATAATGTTCAAGCTGCCGAGCTTGCCGAATTAATTCTTTTGAATCAACGGTCTGTATCTGTGGTTGACTAAGTAGTTCCTCCTTGCTATTGAGTGCTAACAAGGGCTGTTTTAAATAAGCAACGTCGCCAAATAAACGCCGTTGAACTCGGTAAAATAGCCCTGGCGAATCTTCCCGTAGCGCATCCCACGCTAAAAACCACCACCCATACCGAGTGGTAAAATGACCAAATTTCTGCACCGTCGCTAGCCACCCTTTCCCGGTGACATAACGCGGGCCCGCGATCCAGTAAACGTGGTTGCCAACTTGGTGATAATCATAGGTTCTTTGCCGAATCTCGGTAACTGTAATGGGACTGCATTGGTATTCAATTACATAGATTTCGCCACGTGCCCACACGACCACGTCGCCCCGCCGCTTAATTTTCGGGAAATAATATTCGGTTTCCACAGTCAGACCCAGTTTTACAAAATAATCCCTAAGTCGCTTTTTACCAATTTGATGGCGGTTTGTTTCTTCACTTCCCACCTTCGTTTTGGACTGGGCTAAGTGGGCAAAATATTTTCCCCGGTAACGGCCACCACATAAACGTAATGGTCGATGACACTGCGGACAATAGTATTTTTGTCCAGTAAGGGCCGTGGTGGCGTTGACTAGCCTGCCCGCTTCTGTTAATGCAACCTTCATTTGAATTCACCTCCGTTAGCAATTACGCAAACTAACGGAGATTATTCGTAAAAAATGTGCGCCCAATTCTGCCAAACCGCTTTTCCCCACAAAAAAGAGGTCAGGAAATCTAAATGATTTCGCTAACCTCAAAACTAATTCTATGCTTTAAAATAGTGTTGCGCCAATTCTAGAGCCGCACTATCAATGATTGTTTTTCCGTGTTCACGGAGTACTTCACTCGTAATTGACGTTTTATCACCGTATTCGTACGCCAACGCTAGATTATCTTTAACCAACTCCGGAGTGTTTTCGCTCATGAAGAAGATTAACTCTAGATAATAATTATCCTTGTAACGATAAAGTACCGAATCCAGACCGCTTACGTCGCTAATTGCGGCTGCAATCCCTGGTAATCCTTCAAAATCGTTAAGTTTGATTACCTTGGTTTGCGTGTCCGCACTATCATCGCCGTAGCTATTATAATCTGCTGCATCCGCATCACGACTGGTATTACTCATGTTAGTATCTTGACCATCAGTTTCAGCAAGTTTTTTCTTTAAAAAGTCAGAAACCTCATCCAATTCTTCGTTACTTGGTGAATCATTCTTGGCTACTGATTTCATTGCTTCTTCCATTCCATTAGCGGGATTTTTACTAATATACAATTCTAAGCCATTACGATTTGGTAAAACTTGGAAAGTTACTGCATCATTATTAGCAAATTGATGATCAGTATCTACTTCTTCTAATACAGAATAAAAAAAGTTTTCTATTTCTTTGTGGTTATCAAGTAAGTCGAGGAACGTGACTCCCCTTTCGCTCAAATCTTCTGAGCTGATCTTGACTCGAATGGTATCTTCATTAATTCGTTCCATTTCCATTAAGCAGCACCTCCAGTTTAACGAAACTGAATGAAAAGAACACACTAATATTAGTATATATCAGGTTCCCCACGATTATCCCATAAATTCATTAAAAATTCCACTATCGCCGCCGATTCAGTCCTTTATTTAATCATAAAACGGAACAGGGGCTGGAAAAATTTTTTCCTAGCCCCTAGTTTGAACTTTACGTATTCTTTTTTAATTTTGCTGGGAAAATTTTCCCCGATTAGCTATTATAGGTTAGCAATCTTTTGTGCCCGCGCTAATTCAAGTTGTCTTACCTTACGTGGTAAGAAGCGCCGAATTTCGTCTTCGTTGTACCCCACTTGCAAACGCTTGTCGTCAACAAGAATTGGCCGCCGAAGTAGTCCCGGATTTTTTTCAATTAAATCAATTAATTGCTTTAAGGAAAGGTCGTCTAAATCAACATCTAGTTCTTGGAAAACTTTTGAACGACGCGAAACAATTTCTTCCGTCCCGTTTTCAGTTAGTTGAAGAACTTGCTTGATTTCTGCAGCACTCAAAGGTTCTGAGAATATATTTCTTTCCTTATATTCAATACCATGTTCTTCGAGCCATGCCTTAGCTTTCCGGCAAGATGTGCAACTTGGTGAAGTATATAAATTAACCATAACGTATGTACCCCTTAACGTCATTAAATATTACCTGTCTTATGGTTAATATTATACAGTTTTATCGTGTCTTTGTCTACAATTATTTTTAAAATCACTTATAAAAAATAACTAAAAATAATCCTTAAAACGGCATTAAAGTTTTTACTTATCTATCTATAATACTTTTTATTAAAAAGTGTCAAATACACGCTTAAGTCGTTTTTAAACGATTACTTATATATATGAAACGCATCACCTTATAACTATTTGCTTATAATTCGATAACTTTTCCCGTTGCTGGCAATTCGATTTCCGACGGATTCATTGAAAAACGTTGGGTTTCCTCTAACATTAATTTAGGATCTATCTGTGGCGATAAATGACTAATAATCAAATGTTTAGCATGTGCTTTGTCAAACAATTCCGCGGTTTCCTTTGTAGTTAAGTGCCACTTAGCTCCCTGATGCTCATTTAGAAAGTTGGTGTCCGTGATTAACAGGTCACTGTCTTTGGCAAATTCCGCTAATTCCGCAAAATAGCGCGTGTCCGAAGTGAAGGTGAAGACTTTGCCCGTTGCCACTTCTTCAATTCTGGTAGCAAATGCAGCTACTGGATGTTCCGTCTTTTTAAAGGTAATCTGCATTCCCCCAATTTTGATAACGTCATTTACTTGGTAAGCAACCCCTTTGGAAGCATTGGGCCAGGTTAATGCGCCAAAATTCAACGGGTCTTCTGTGTGTCCGTATATTGGCAACGTGGTAAGCCTCTTCTTTTCGTTTAACTGCCACCGGTATTGTAAAACACCTAAGTCTGCCGTATGGTCGTGGTGATAATGTGTTAACAAAACGGCGTCTAGATCTAGTGGATCAAGATGCTTTTCCAATTCTAAAAGAGTGGCTGAACCAGCGTCGAGCAACAAATTTGTGTCTCGGGTTTGGACCAAATACCCAGTTGTTCCAGTGTCTTTACTTGGATAACCACCATAATAACCTAAAATTGTAATCTTCATAAAATCCCCTCCATGCAATATCATTAACCCATTTTAACGCAAATCACCTACCTTATCGAACTTTAATATTTTTAGTTTTAGTCTATGAGCATTATAATGGTTATAAAAATGGAGGTGTTTCCATGAGTAAAATTATTACTACTTCGTTCGGCAGCCATGCCGTTTTGAAATTGATCCAGGAAAAATATTCTTTGCGCAATTTATTAATATTGGCTAACCAAAATGATAATGACAGTTATCAAATGGTGGATTTTTCTGGAGAACCAACTATTTTCAAAACCCCCCAGCGCTATACCGTTTTAGATTCTTTTAACGTGACTAAAAAAGGGCCGGTGTTTACGTACCACTTTTTTGAACTAAGTGAAGATTCTTTGGACGCTTTTGACAACCAAATTGGTGGCTGGGCAAGTACGTCTTCGACCGCCCTTTTTAATTTGAAGCCGCTTGACCAAAAACCCTATAACCGGGTAATTTTAGAAATTTCGCAAAGTGGCACGGTTCCCGAATATTTAGAGAAGGTCGTTAATAAGTATCGTAACCAAAATTATTTTAAAACCACTTATCAAATTGTCGAGTAGGTGTTATTTTATTACTTTTCCAGTATACTGGTATATTGAAGTATGAAGGGAGTTGAAACTGATCTTTCCTACCAAGAAACCGCAAATTCTCATTTATAACATTATTTTTGACTTGATAGTGGGCATCTTTTTCGTTTATTACTTAAAGGTTGCGGTAAATCTATCAACATTTCTCCGCGTGATTTTAATGGCTTTTGCCGCCTACGATTTCACCGACATGTTTTTCAGCATAAGAATGCTTCTCGAACAGCGTCGGCGTAATAAGCATAAATAATGTATTCAAAAACTCACCCCTTCCCTAAGAACTCGAAGTTATTAAGGAAGGGGCTTTTTGTTGCCCGATATTTTTAAGCAATAAATTGCTGTTTTGCTGCAAAATAAAAAAGCTTAGCTATTAAGCTAAACTTATCGTTCTCTATAAAAAGGCGGTAGACGGATTTGAACCGACGATAAAGGTTTTGCAGACCTCTGCCTTACCACTTGGCTATACCGCCATGACAAATAAAAAAGTGTAATCACCCGTGTAAAAAATACACGATAATTACACGAAACAACTCTTAATTATTTTAATGCCTCCGGTGGGGGTCGAACCCACACTCCCGTGAAGGAACTGGATTTTGAGTCCAGCGCGTCTGCCAATTCCGCCACAGAGGCAACTAAAAAATCTAACAAACTGAGTTTTATTTTCAAACTCAAAGGGCGGTAGGTGGGAATCGAACCCACGCGTGCCGGAGCCACAATCCGGTGCGTTAACCACTTCGCCACTACCGCCATCATGGCAGGGATAGTAGGAGTTGAACCCACACTGACGGTTTTGGAGACCGTAGTTCTACCATTAAACTATATCCCTATCATTGATAAGTGACTGTTATTAAATTAAGTGAACAAAGCTGTTCACAATGGCGCGGGACAGAATCGAACTGCCGACACATGGAGCTTCAATCCATTGCTCTACCGACTGAGCTACCGAGCCAAATAAAATATATATAAATGGTGCAACGGTCCTAACGAGACTCGAACTCGTGATCTCCTGCGTGACAGGCAGGCGTCCTAACCAACTAGACCATAGGACCAAAACACTTTTGGAATGGAGGATACAGGGCTCGAACCTGTGACCTCCTGCTTGTAAGGCAGATGCTCTCCCAACTGAGCTAATCCTCCAAAATGACCCGTACGGGATTCGAACCCATGTTACTGCCGTGAAAGGGCAGTGTCTTAACCACTTGACCAACGGGTCAGATCATATTATACGGAGAGTAAGGGATTCGAACCCTTGAAACAGGCTTTAACCCGTTTACATCATTTCCAATGATGCTCCTTCGGCCAACTCGGACAACTCTCCAAATAAATGAAACTCCGGCAGGCGGACTCGAACCGTCGACACCCTGATTAACAGTCAGATGCTCTACCAACTGAGCTATGCCGGAATAATCGCATGGCAACGTCCTACCCTCGCAGGGGGCGATCCCCCAACTACTCTTGGCGTTAAGAAGCTTGACTTCTGTGTTCGACATGGGAACAGGTATATCCTTCTCACTATCGTCACCACACTCTGTGCTAACTTGCGTTATCACTTGAGAAAACTTTTGTCCTCTCAAAACTGAATAATATCTACATTTTCTTTCGAGTTACTTGCCACGTTCTACTTGGTTAAGTCCTCGACCGATTAGTACTAGTCCGCTCCATGTATCGCTACACTTCCACTTCTAGCCTATCTACCTGATCATCTCTCAGGGGTCTTACTTGCCCGAAGGCAATGGGAAATCTCATCTTGAGGCGAGTTTCACACTTAGATGCTTTCAGCGTTTATCTCATCCACACATAGCTACCCAGCGATGCTCCTGGCGGAACAACTGGTACACCAGCGGTGTGTCCATCCCGGTCCTCTCGTACTAAGGACAGCTCCTCTCAAATTTCCTACGCCCGCGACGGATAGGGACCGAACTGTCTCACGACGTTCTGAACCCAGCTCGCGTACCGCTTTAATGGGCGAACAGCCCAACCCTTGGGACCGACTACAGCCCCAGGATGCGATGAGCCGACATCGAGGTGCCAAACCTCCCCGTCGATGTGAACTCTTGGGGGAGATAAGCCTGTTATCCCCAGGGTAGCTTTTATCCGTTGAGCGATGGCCCTTCCATACGGAACCACCGGATCACTAAGCCCGACTTTCGTCCCTGCTCGACCTGTCTGTCTCGCAGTCAAGCTCCCTTCTGCCTTTACACTCTGCGAATGATTTCCAACCATTCTGAGGGAACCTTTGGGCGCCTCCGTTACCTTTTAGGAGGCGACCGCCCCAGTCAAACTGCCCACCAGACACTGTCTCCCGCCACGATTAGTGGCGCGGGTTAGAGGGTTCATACAACGAGGGTAGTATCCCACTTGCGCCTCCTCCGAAACTAGCGTTCCGGATTCTACGGCTCCTACCTATCCTGTACAAGCTGTACAAACACTCAATATCAAGTTACAGTAAAGCTCCATGGGGTCTTTCCGTCCTGTCGCGGGTAACCCGCATCTTCACGGGTATTATAATTTCACCGAGTCTCTCGTTGAGACAGTGCCCAGATCGTTACGCCTTTCGTGCGGGTCGGAACTTACCCGACAAGGAATTTCGCTACCTTAGGACCGTTATAGTTACGGCCGCCGTTTACTGGGGCTTCAGTTCAAAGCTTCGCTTACGCTAACTCATCCCCTTAACCTTCCAGCACCGGGCAGGCGTCAGCCCCTATACGTCATCTTACGATTTTGCAGAAACCTGTGTTTTTGATAAACAGTCGCCTGGGCCTTTTCACTGCGGCTGATCTTGCGATCAGCACCCCTTCTCCCGAAGTTACGGGGTCATTTTGCCGAGTTCCTTAACGAGAGTTCTCTCGCTCACCTTAGGATACTCTCCTCGACTACCTGTGTCGGTTTGCGGTACGGGTAGTTAAACTCTAACTAGAAGCTTTTCTCGGCAGCGTGACGTCAGGAACTTCGTTACTTAAATTTCACTCCCCATCACCGCTTGTCCTTAAGAAATCAAGCATTTGACTCGACTTCAGACTCACGGCTTGGACACCCACTTCCAATCGGGTGCATTCCTTAGCCTCCTGCGTCCCTCCATTGTTCAAACAAGTTTAACTAGTACAGGAATCTCAACCTGTTATCCATCGCCTACGCCTCTCGGCCTCGGCTTAGGTCCCGACTAACCCTGGGAGGACGAGCCTTCCCCAGGAAACCTTAGTCATACGGTGGATAGGATTCTCACCTATCTTTCGCTACTCATACCGGCATTCTCACTTCTAAGCGCTCCAACAGTCCTCACGGTCTGCCTTCGTCGCCCTTAGAACGCTCTCCTATCACGCCACCTAATGGTGGCATCCACAGTCTCGGTAATATGTTTAAGCCCCGGTACATTTTCGGCGCAGGATCACTCGACTAGTGAGCTATTACGCACTCTTTAAATGGTGGCTGCTTCTGAGCCAACATCCTAGTTGTCTATGCAACTCCACATCCTTTTCCACTTAACATATATTTAGGGACCTTAACTGGTGGTCTGGGCTGTTCCCCTTTCGACGATGGATCTTATCACTCACCGTCTGACTCCCGGACATAAATCGATGGCATTCGGAGTTTATCTGAATTCGGTAACCCATGACGGGCCCCTAGTCCAAACAGTGGCTCTACCTCCACGATCCTAATTCCGAGGCTAGCCCTAAAGCTATTTCGGAGAGAACCAGCTATCTCCAAGTTCGTTTGGAATTTCACCGCTACCCACACCTCATCTCAGCACTTTTCAACGTACACGAGTTCGGTCCTCCAGTGCGTTTTACCGCACCTTCAACCTGGACATGGGTAGGTCACTTGGTTTCGGGTCTACATCCGCATACTAATTCGCCCTCTTCAGACTCGCTTTCGCTTCGGCTCCGTCTCTTCAACTTAACCTGGCATACGAACGTAACTCGCCGGTTCATTCTACAAAAGGCACGCCATCACCCATTAACGGGCTCTGACTTCTTGTAGGCACATGGTTTCAAGAACTATTTCACTCCCCTTCCGGGGTGCTTTTCACCTTTCCCTCACGGTACTGGTTCACTATCGGTCACTAGGTAGTATTTAGCCTTGGGAGATGGTCCTCCCGGATTCCGACGGAATTTCACGTGCTCCGCCGTACTCAGGATCCTGAACTGAGGGAGTTTGATTTAACTTACGGGGCTGTCACCCTCTCTGGCTGGCCTTCCCAGGCCCTTCAGCTATCAAGCTCTTTGGTAACTCAAATGTTCAGTCCTACAACCCCAAGAAGCAAGCTTCTTGGTTTGGGCTGTTCCCGTTTCGCTCGCCGCTACTCAGGGAATCGAATTTTCTTTCTGTTCCTGTGGGTACTGAGATGTTTCAGTTCCCCACGTTTACCTTCACACATCCTATGAATTCAGATGCGGATAATAGTCGATTAAAACTATTGGGTTGCCCCATTCGGAAATCCCCGGATCAAAGCTTACTTACAGCTCCCCGAGGCATATCGGTGTTAGTCCCGTCCTTCATCGGCTCCTAGTACCAAGGCATCCACCATGCGCCCTTCCTAACTTAACCTAACTTTACCTACGGTAAAGCGATTAATTGAGTATTGCGATTATTTTGAACTAATCTTGTTTAACTCTTTAAAATTACGCGGTTTTCTCTCGGTTTAATTATGATTAATTAAAATTATAGATATTATTCAGTTTTCAAAGAACAAAAGTGAGAGTAGACCTCTCAAAACTAAACAAAACTTTGACTCGTGTGCGGTTCCGTATTATTCCTTAGAAAGGAGGTGATCCAGCCGCAGGTTCTCCTACGGCTACCTTGTTACGACTTCACCCTAATCATCTGTCCCACCTTAGACGGCTAGCTCCTAAAAGGTTACCCCACCGGCTTTGGGTGTTACAAACTCTCATGGTGTGACGGGCGGTGTGTACAAGGCCCGGGAACGTATTCACCGCGGCATGCTGATCCGCGATTACTAGCGATTCCGACTTCGTGTAGGCGAGTTGCAGCCTACAGTCCGAACTGAGAATGGTTTTAAGAGATTAGCTAAACCTCGCGGTTTCGCGACTCGTTGTACCATCCATTGTAGCACGTGTGTAGCCCAGGTCATAAGGGGCATGATGATTTGACGTCGTCCCCACCTTCCTCCGGTTTGTCACCGGCAGTCTCACTAGAGTGCCCAACTGAATGCTGGCAACTAGTAATAAGGGTTGCGCTCGTTGCGGGACTTAACCCAACATCTCACGACACGAGCTGACGACAACCATGCACCACCTGTCATTCTGTCCCCGAAGGGAACGCCTAATCTCTTAGGTTGGCAGAAGATGTCAAGACCTGGTAAGGTTCTTCGCGTAGCTTCGAATTAAACCACATGCTCCACCGCTTGTGCGGGCCCCCGTCAATTCTTTTGAGTTTCAACCTTGCGGTCGTACTCCCCAGGCGGATTACTTAATGCGTTAGCTGCAGCACTGAAGGGCGGAAACCCTCCAACACTTAGTAATCATCGTTTACGGCATGGACTACCAGGGTATCTAATCCTGTTCGCTACCCATGCTTTCGAGCCTCAGCGTCAGTTACAGACCAGACAGCCGCCTTCGCCACTGGTGTTCTTCCATATATCTACGCATTTCACCGCTACACATGGAGTTCCACTGTCCTCTTCTGCACTCAAGTCTCCCAGTTTCCAATGCACTTCTTCGGTTGAGCCGAAGGCTTTCACATTAGACTTAAAAGACCGCCTGCGCTCGCTTTACGCCCAATAAATCCGGATAACGCTTGCCACCTACGTATTACCGCGGCTGCTGGCACGTAGTTAGCCGTGGCTTTCTGGTTAAATACCGTCACTGGGTGAACAGTTACTCTCACCCACGTTCTTCTTTAACAACAGAGCTTTACGAGCCGAAACCCTTCTTCACTCACGCGGCGTTGCTCCATCAGACTTGCGTCCATTGTGGAAGATTCCCTACTGCTGCCTCCCGTAGGAGTCTGGGCCGTGTCTCAGTCCCAATGTGGCCGATTACCCTCTCAGGTCGGCTACGCATCATCGCCTTGGTGAGCCGTTACCTCACCAACTAGCTAATGCGCCGCGGGTCCATCCAGAAGTGATAGCAGAGCCATCTTTTAAAAGAAAACCAGGCGGTTTTCTCTGTTATACGGTATTAGCATCTGTTTCCAGGTGTTATCCCCTGCTTCTGGGCAGGTTACCCACGTGTTACTCACCCGTCCGCCACTCACTTCGTGTTAAAATCTCATTCAGTGCAAGCACGTCCTGATCAATTAACGGAAGTTCGTTCGACTTGCATGTATTAGGCACGCCGCCAGCGTTCATCCTGAGCCAAGATCAAACTCTCATATTAAAATGATGAGTCTTTTTCAAGCTCATTAATTGTTTGTTTTTGCGAATTGACTTCGCATGTTTGTTCTCACTAAATCATATTGATTTGCGAGTCCTCACACGATCGTTTGTCAAAATTTTGTTCAGTTTTCAAAGGTCTACCATCGTTGTCAGGTCAACGTTTATAACGTTTTTGACAACTATTTAAATATATCATCATGAGAATCAATTGTCAACAACTTTTTTTAAATTGTTTTATTTGAAAGTCTCATGAACGACGTCTTCCTTAACGCCGCTCAAATATAGTACCAAGTTTTGTACGGGTACGTCAACCCATTTTTTTAAATTATTTCAACTTTTCTGCTTTCCAGTCCTCTAAATGCTCTGCTAGAGGCTCAAATCCGGTGTTGTAATGGCTTTTTGTCCAAAAATGCTTATGATTTACGTAAAAGTTAACTGGTCGGGGATACTGCCTTAGCTCTCCCTTCGTTTCTTTCAAAGCTCGCATCGATAGAGCAAAACGGCGCTTACCGTCGTCTTCCATTACTATTGCACGAACCTTCTCACCAACACTAAAGGTATGGTACATATTTTTAATATACTGGTTATCGCATTCCGATACGTGAATCAATCCCTTACGGCCCTGATCATCTTGAATAAAAAGCCCGTAATCCCGAATACCAACTATTGTTACTTCAAGAACTTCTCCAAGTTTATACATATTGCTCCCCTCCTAAAAGTTTAATTTTAAGGTAATCTTTCAAAAAAGCAAAGTTCCTTTCCCTACTGTATGATAATATAGACTGCGGATTTAAGAAAAGAAGCCGCACCAACGATTTGCTTAGTAGCGGTAAAAAATCTACAACCACAATACATAATCTAGATAAGGAATGATTCTTTGCAAACTCTAATTGACTTTGTCTTACACATCGATGAGCACTTGGTAACTATTGTAAATAATTTTGGTAACTACTCGTACTTAATTTTATTTGCCATCATTTTTATTGAAACCGGCGCCGTCATCTTGCCATTTTTACCAGGAGATTCCCTGTTATTTGCGGCTACTGCCCTTTCAGCTAAGCCAGAATACGGTCTTAACGTTTGGGCGTTTGTAATTTTATTTAGTCTTGCGGCTTTACTGGGGGACTCCTTAAACTTCTTCCTAGGAAAACACGTGGGTATGGCTCTGCGCAGACATCCCTTCTTCGGCAAATTTATCAGTGACGAAAAAATGGATGAGGCTCAGCAATTTTTTGAAAAACACGGTAATATTTCCATTACCTTAGCACGGTTCATGCCCATCATCAGAACCTTTGCTCCATTTGTTGCTGCGGGCGCTAACATGCCTTATCGTTCATTTATCCGATACAACATCGTCGGAAACTTTGCTTGGGTGGGTATTTGTTGTGGTGCAGGTTACTTCTTCGGCAATATTCCATTTGTAAAAGACCATTTTTCGTTAGTAGTTATCGGAATTATTGTTGTTTCCCTCATTCCTGCGCTCATCTCGCTAATTAAATCTAAAACAAAAAAACAGGTTAACTAACGTAACCCCCGTTTAAACGGAGGTCTGCGTTAGGACCTGTTTTTTTATTACTCGATAAAAAATTATCATGTATAGTTCAAAAAGAATCCCCACTACCATAAAACTAAGTGTAAAAAATCGATCTGTTAATACGTTAATAATTGGGTCGGTTTTCGGATCAAAAATCCAATAATTATCACTAAAAATAATCTGGTGAAAAATGATAAAGTAGCGGTCAAAGTCCACCCCCAAGAAAAAAATCACTAATGGCGTCAATACAATACTGGTCTGAAAGAATCGTAACATCCGCCATTCCTGCTTTTCCCTAGAAATGTGCCGCCAAATCAATAGCAGTCCCCCAAGCGCTAAGATTAACGTAACTGAGTTTGCTAAAAACAGATTTTTTACCGTTGCCATGTGGATTAAGCCACCCCGCGAAAATGGGAAATTAGGTAAACTAAGACGGTTTACCCAAGGTAGCTCTAAATACGCTAGTAGTTGGTAGTAGTTATCCATAACTTGTGCAGCACTTAACCCCGCCGTATGCAAAACGTGCGGGGTTAACGTCCAGCGCAGCAACCAGGGGGAATTGATTGTAAGAAAAACCGCTCCACTAAGACCTACCCAAATCGTTAAGAGTGCTGCCATGAACTTACGCATCGTTATTGCCATTCATCAAAATTATTAATTTCATGTGTCGGTTTAACCGCCTGTTTTGCAACCAATTCGCGGGTCGAAACCCCCGTGTATACTAATAAAGTATCCACACCGAAGTTGATTCCGGCTGAAATGTCCGTCATGTAGTTATCTCCTACCATCACTACTTGATCCTTTGGTAATCCCATTACCTTCAAAGCTTTCTCCATAATGATGGTTTCTGGTTTTCCAATGTAAAAGGCTTTTTGTTGGGTAGAACGTTCCAACAAGGCAATTACCGAACCCGCACCCGGAACTAATCCCCGTTCGTTAGGCAGATTAGTATCAGCGTTGGTTCCGATAAACTTAGCACCCTTTTTGATTGCTAAGGTGGCTACTTCAAACTTATGGTAGGTAACGTCATAATCCAACCCGGCAACTACGTAATCCGGGTGTTCCTCTTCCATTTCAAAACCCTTGGCTAAGATGGCCCGTTTTAGACCAATTTCTCCGATGATGTAGACTTTTCGATGATCTTTATCAGCAACCCCATCTAAATAATCCGCCGTAGCTAGTGCTGCCGTATAGACATTTTCTGGTTTAACCTTAATGTCGTGATTTTCCATCAAATTTTTAGCCACGGCTTCTGGCGTTTTAGTCGTATTATTAGTAACGAATAAAAATGGAATTTGCTTTGCTTGCAAACGTTCTACAAACCGTTTAGCTGCCGGAATTTTTTCCTTCCCCCGGTACATCGTTCCGTCTAAATCAATCATATATCCGCCATAGTTTTCAATCATTACTTCTTTTTCTCCCTTATTTTAAATGTTTTTTGTCGCTTCTTTTTGCTAGTGCCAACCACTTCGTTACGCCGTTTAGCTACTGGCTTACGTGATTTTGCCTTCTTAGCGGCTGGTCGTTTAGCTTTATGCTTATTTTCCGTCCGATGCCATTCTTTAATCCAACGCCGCTTGGATCGTTCGTTGACCTGCATATTACGCAATATAAAATACGGGCAACCAAAACTGCAAATTTCAAAAAGATAATCCTCAAAACGACTGATCTTTAATTCGTTTGGCACCTTTTCTTCGTCGGCAAAAAAGCCCTTGAGCCGTAGTTGCCCTGAACCGATGTCCCCAACGATAAAATCATAACGACTTAATAAGCCAACAAAGCGTTCTGCCATCATCTCTTCATTGAAGGCATCCCGGTAATTTTTTTCCAACCGGTATTCGTGATCATTAATTAAAATTTCGTCCTCGTTAACCTGAACAACTCGATTAACTACCGGCCGCCGCATTTCGGCTAATTCTTCATTCGTTTTTTTATTCATCGTAATTCCCCACTTATCGTATAGCACCATCCTAAATTAAAAGGAACGTACAGGTCAATATGTTACTTTAATTACCCCAACTTTTCCATAGCCTAAAATTAGCGTCGTTTTTTAAAATCCGCTCGTTTGCCTTCAATCATTTGCTCAAGATCCCCTTCGGAAAAGGGTGCTCCAAACGGAATCTGATAATTTAAATAGTCTTTTTCAGGTGTGTCTACGCCTACGTTAATGTTCTCTTTGACGTTAACGCTGTAGTGATGAATGTGCCCATGTAAGTTAACCACCTGTTGGACAATTCCTAGCATAATTGGATAATGACTCATAATTAACTGCCGGTGGTTCATTTTAATAATTGTTCCTACCGAATGGAATTCAAATTTCGGCTTACCATTTACTAAATAATTGTGTTTAGCTAAATATTTAAAAAAGCTCCGAGAATCATGATTTCCCTTAATTAAGACGAGTCGTCCGTTAAGCTGCTTTAAAAGTTCATAAACTTGCTCGTGAGCCTTCTTTTCCGGTCGTACAAAATTTAACGCAATGTCGCCCAAATGATAAACTACGTCCCGATCGGTAACCCGTTCGTTCCAATTCTTAATGATGGCTTCGTGCATCGCGTTGATGTTGGTAAAATCTCGTGGCGCAAAATCATGATCCTTTAACAGTTCTTTATGAAAAAAATGGGTGTCCGCCGTAAAAAAATTCAAATTATCATCCTCTTCATTGCTTTGCATCATTTATTTATGAATCATTTTTAATTGTACCGCGGTTCCGCAAATTTTGTACAATTTGTCCGTGCACAAAAAAGCTGGAGCCTCCGTTGGAGATCTCCAGCTTTCTTTTTACAATTTATTCTACAGAATAGTTTACCTTTAACAGTAAGTTCCACATCTTATTAAGCAAATACACTATTTGAGACTTTTTTCAGCCCACTGTTTGAAGTCTTTAAGAAACGCCACCATCTCTTTTTGCTCCTTAAAATCCGGAAATTCCCCTAGTAAAACTTGTTCAGCTTGTTGCGCATCTTGGCCAACTTTTTGGAGAAGTAAAATTGATTTTTGGGCTTTCGCATCTTTAAACATCTTGCTTGGTAGGTTTAAAATTGCTTGAAGGTAAATCTTGTCATGGAAAAACGCGAGCAATTTCTTAGCCTCTTCGGTCTGGAAAAGGTTACTTGGTACTAGGTAAATCCCAAATCCTCCAGGTCGAACCGCCTTCATTGACTGTTCAATTAAGAGGTGGTGCACAAAAGAATGACCTTCTGAACTACGGGTCGCAAACCCGACCGTCCGCTCATCAATTGGGTAATAGCCTACTGGTAAATCCGAGACCACTATATCAGCATTCTTAACTAACAAGTTATCAATGCTGTCTTGGTGATAAAGATCCACCTTTAAGTGTTCAAAAATAAATGACATGCTTGCAATCGCCAACATGGTGTCGTCATTATCAATTCCGACACCGTTAAACTTGATTTGGTGATCTTGGAAATAATTTAAAATGGTGGATAACAAATTACCAGTTCCCACCGCCGGATCAAAAATTGACACTTGCTTTTGAGACAACGGTAAGTTTTCAATAATGTAGTTAAAGAGCATTCCAATTGCTTCCGGAGTAAATTGGTGATTAGCCTGGATGCGTTCAACGCGGTTGGCTTGGATCATTACCAGCTGAATTGCCTTGCGAAGTTCTTCTGGCTCATATTCTTGCCAATTGAAATTTGCATAAACTTGCTTTAACTTTTGAACCGTTTCTTGGTCGGGCTTGCCATCTTCAACTTGAATTTCTCCCGTAATCAAGTTGTCCCCCGTTTCAATAAACGCATCTAAAAAATCCACGTCTAGATTTTTTTGCAATAATTCGGTTGATTCTTTAAAAACACGGTATATCTTCTCAATCTTTTCTGTATCCATTTACGATCCTTCCTCACTAATATCCACTTTCGTTAAATCTAACCTTTACAGTATTACCTTTCTTGAGTTTTATCGTCAAGTTTTGATCCTCATTTAATTCTACCGTACCCAGTTGTTGATCAGTCCACTTTTTAATTTCTTTTTCCCGGTAATGCAATAAAAATTGGTTGGCTAAAATTTTAACTTGCGTGGTTGCTTGTTCGTTTTTTAATCGCAAAATTGTTTGACGCGCCTGGTCATTTAAGAATAGATTGATTCCTGCCATAAACGTAAGCACAAACAAAGCGGTAATCATGGCACTAGCTTGCTTTTTCGGCTGGCGGAATAAACGCGTATGCACTGTGACTGCCTCCATTAACCCTTATTTTGATTTGTATTAAGTTTCCGACCTGTTTAAAAGAAACCGATCGAACCCCAGTAATTAGCGGCATATGTCCCGGAGTGTAACGCAACATATTTTTCCGGGAATAGCATTCCAATTCGTAACGCTTCTTTTGCGTTTCCGAATACAGGATTAATCGATTTGGACGGACTTCTTTTAAACTAAAGTCGTGTCGTTTTGCTTCCAAGTCTTGAACCACTTCGGTAATCTTATCTTCAAAATCAACTTCCGCCTTTTGCCTAGTCGTTTTGACCGCCATTACCGTTAAATTTACGATTAACGCCATAATTAGTAATGCTAAAATTGCTTCCGCCAGCGTAAATCCCCGTTTATAATTTTTGCCTAAGTTCATTTAACGTTTCCCGCTCTCGATTAAGTTCAGTTCGATTTTCGTTGATACTAGTTTGCCAGTTATGCCAAGCACTCATCATCACCGCAAAAAAACTTCCTAAAATAAACAAACCGACGATTCCTTCATAAAGTAACGTGCCCGATTTTCTAAACACGGGTAATTTCATAAACACCCCATCCTAACTGCGCTGCTAAGCGGTACTTATTTTGTCCGTGCTCCTGTAAAACCACCGTAGTAGGGGTAACAATTCCATCCCTTCCGATTCGGATGGTTCGGTCAGTATACGGCTCTAAATTAGGGGGTAAATCTAGGTATTTAGAGTGTCGCTCCCGACCATGCTGCCAATGAAACAAGACGCTGTGATCGTCTTTTAAAAAAATAACCGAGCCCTGGCATCCCTCATACATTGCTAACCGTTCCATTTCCTGCCACCCCGTATCAAAACGTTTGAAAAATATTTTTTCCTGCTGCTCACTATGGGCTCCCCGAAAACTGACCAGGCCAATTCCGACCGTGGCACAGGTAATCAGGAGTACTACAACGCTTTCCAAGAGGGTAAAGCCCGCTTTACGAACGTCAACTGCGGCTAACATGTCCGCTGCTGTCAACTTTAATGCCGTCTCGGTTAACCTGATCCATTTGTTTATCCGATAAGTAGCCCTTCTCCTTTAAATCGTCTAAGCTTTCCGGCAAATGGTTATATTCATTTTCGTATAAGTCAACCTGAGTTTGGACCACTTCGGTAAGTGCGTCCCCTTGAATATGGCGGGCGTTATGTTTTTGACTAGTTACGTTTGGCAAAATAATTAGAATCAATAACGAAATGATAAATAGCACCACCGTCATTTCAATTAATGTAAACGCTTTCTTAATTTTATTCTTCATTACGACACTTCCTTTATTGAGTTATACATTGGCATTAATAAATTCCAGTACATTATCACAATTACTACTCCAATAATGCCAAATAGGATTGGTTGCACAACTAAAATCAACCGTTCAATCCGGTTAATTAGGGTTTTATATTTCATCATTGATAACGCATAAATTTCCGTGGCTAGGGTGTCTTTTTGACTGCCTTTTTGTACCAGTAGGCTTAGTTCAGTCGGTAGGTAAACGGCTTTCTGGATGATTTGTTCCACTTGACGACCACTAGCAATGTTATGTTCGACCTTTTTACCAATTTGATGCAGCAGAGATTTAGAATCTAATTGCCCGAGGTACTTACAAATGCTCCCAACCGACATACCGTTTGCAATTAGAAAAGATAAGTTTGCCAGTAAGTAGTAATGACAATAGTTTTGGTAAATCGGCCCAATAATTGGTAGTCGACAGAGTAAGTTAACTTGGTTAGTAATGCTAGAGCGCCGAAATTTCCAACAATAATAGCCCAACGCCGTTATCCCAATTAGGAACACCATTGCCCATCCAACTTTCACTAACTGGCTATCCCAACTTTTAGTTCCCCGGTTCCAATCCGCCAATTCTGGCATAATATAGATCCGCATCCCAACCATCATCAAACCTAAAAACAACAGTAAAAATAACGGATATTGAATTACCGAACGTAGTTTTTTGCGTTGCTGCTCTTGACTACTAAAAATCTGGGCAATCGTGCTAAGCGTTCTAACAAGTCCGCCGTGCTGATCTGCGATTGCTAATTGATAGTAAATATTTGTACTTACGTACGGTTGGAAAGCCGCCGAAAAGGATTGGCCCCGCTGTAAACGATCCACTACGTTTTGCATCGGCTGCGCAACTGACGGCCGCATAATACGGACGAAATCTACGCTTTTCCTTAGTGAAATTCCCATCTTTAGCAAATCAACCATCGTGGAGAAAATAAACGCCTGGTCTGCCAGTGAAATCTTACCCGTATTGGTAGTCCTGGAATACTTCATCGGTAATTTGCCCACTATTTTTCCACTCCTCTAACTTAGTCTGCCATTTTGGCGATCGGGTCTTTAATAACGGGTGGAACGATTTCATCTCCGAAAGAATTCGGATGGTGCCGTTTTTAACCGGAATAATCCGTTGATAAATGGTTGCCGTTAAAGCCTCCTTTAAGTATTCTTCCTGGACACCTAGTTCTAATAACCGATCCCACACCCCTGCCGTACTTTTGCAATGAAGGGTGTTCAAGACTAAATGTCCGCTTAGCGCGGCTTGGACTGCAATTTCAGCCGTCTTAGCATCCCGAATCTCTCCAATAATGAAGATATCCGGTCGGTTACGGAGTCCGCTTTTTAAAAGCTCTTGGTAGGTCATCCCCGATTTTTCGTTAACTTGCAACTGAAGAAAATTATTCTCCTGAATTTCTACCGGATCTTCAATTGACATCACCAGCTTTGAGCCACTTAATTTTTTCGCGATTTCGTAAATCAAGGTGGTTTTTCCCGAACCCGTTGGCCCCGAAAACACCACCATTCCCCTTAATCGAGCCGTCGCTTCAATATCTTGCAAACTGATCGGATCTAGAATCTCCCGTTGCTGCTTTAATTCGTATATAAAGCGCACCACCATTGAAGGACGGTCTAAAAAATCCCCAACGGTTGAAATCCGTAAATTAACTACCTGTCCATCGGCTGCCAGCCAAGTCATCGCGCCACTTTGTGGTCGGCGTCGCTCGCTAATTGCCATATCCGCCCGATATTTAATGTAGGACATGATTTGCTCAGCTTCCCGCTGCTCAATGTGCGTAGACTTCCGATACCCATGCACGTTCCGATATAACACCTGATATTTATCGTTTCGGGGCATAATAAACAAATCACTATCCCGGTGAACGATGCTTTCCTGCATTATTCGGTTTAATTGGTTTGTTATATCCACTACTCATTTCGCCTCCTCATCATGTAGATACGAAAAGAGCGCGCATTTATTTTTAAATTTTGCACTTGTATTTGATAATTTTAAGATTGAATGGTAATTAGCTTATGTAAATTTTTTGTCATCTAAGCCAAAATTAAAAGGGGCTTCCCAAGAAATAAAAAATCTTGGAAAGTCCCTTTAAATAGTCAAATTCGCCAACTTTCGACGGCGATAGTTTTTATCCGAGCACCACCAACACTGGTATTTTTCCTACTTGTAAATTAAACCATTTGGCTTTAACTTGGCGTTTGTTTAATTTAAATAATTTTAACGCTATTTTTCTTGCACTTCTTCACGGGTCGGGATTGAAGGTTGTGCCCCCATCTTCTGTACTGCCAATGAAGAGGCCTTATTTCCGTATTCAATTGCGTCCTTTAGGTTGCTCAAGTCCGGGTTTAATTGCGAACTAAGCGCACCTAAGAAGGTATCTCCAGCCGCAGTTGTGTCTACTGCCCGGACCTTAAAGGCCGGAACGATGCCGTGTTGCTTACCATCGTCATAAAATACGCCCTTGCTTCCTAGCGTGATGATTACGGTTGCTACGCCTAATTCGTGTAAACGTTGGGCGGCTTTAAGCATGGCTGCCTCATCAACCACGGCAACGCCCGTCAGAATTTCAACTTCCGTTTCGTTGGGGGTGATCACGTCCGTGTTTTCTAACAGTTCGGTTGGTAACTCAGCCACTGCTGGAGCCGGGTTTAAAATGGTTTTTACCCCTAATTCTTTGGCCATTCGAAAAGCGTACTGGGTAGTCGCCACCGGTGTTTCTAATTGTGCAACCATTAAATCTGCTGACGCAATTTGTGCCTGCGCTTTTTTCACGTCCGCTTCGGACAATTGCGCGTTGGCGCCCCCGTATATCAAAATCCGGTTCTCGCCACTTTTTTCTACCATTACAAATGCTTGCCCAGTACCAGCTTCTTCATCTACCGCCACTAAATCAGTGGTAACCCCACTATTTACTAGCTGTTGCAACATAAACTTCCCGTTTTCGTCTGCACCAACCCGGCCGATGAAGCTTGTTTGTGCGCCGGAGCGGGCAGCAGCAATCGCCTGGTTAGCTCCCTTACCGCCGCCAGCCATGTCTTGATTATTCAATGCTAACGTTTCACCAGGTTCCGGAACCCGATCCATTTGTAAAATCCGATCCACGTTTAAACTACCTAGCACAACTACTTTATTAGTCATTTTGCCACCTCATTATCATTACGTATGCAATGATTTTACCACACCGGTTTTACACACGCCTACCACCATTGGAACTTTCTTTTATTAAAAAGACACAAAAAAACCAACCACCCAAAATGGGGGGTTGGTTCTGAAATTCATTATTATTCAGCGTCATCTGGTAAAACAGCAGCTTCGTACACTTCTGAAACGTCGTCGTTGTTTTCCAATTCGTCGATTAATCCCGTGTATTGCTTTACCTTATCAGCAGGGACTTGAGTTTCCGTTTCCGGAATCATGGTCAATTCAGCATTTGCTAAATCGTAACCCTTAGCTTCAAGTGCGTCGCGAACGGCAGCAAATTCTTTAGGATCCGTGTAGATTTCGAAAACTTCATCAGAAGTTTGTACGTCATCAGCACCCGCTTCAATAGCGTCTTCCATCATTTGGTCTTCGTCTTTATCTAAACCTTCGCGTTTGATAACGATGTAACCCTTCCGGTCAAACATGTACGAAACTGAACCAGTCGCTCCTAATGAACCACCATGGTGAGTGAATGCGGAACGAACAGCAGCAGCCGTCCGGTTCTTGTTATCAGTCAAAGCAGAAACGATAATTGCAGTTCCCGCTGGTCCATAACCTTCGTAAGTAATTTCTTCGTAGTTAGCTCCACCAGAACCACTACCCTTATCAATAGCACGTTTGATGTTATCTTTTGGCATGTTAGCTGCACGAGCTTTATCCATCATTAAGCGAAGTTGAGGGTTGGCAGAAGGGTCCGGACCCCCAGCTTTAACTGCCACGTAGATCTCCCGGGAGATCCGTTGGAAAATTTTACCACGTTTTGCGTCTTGGGCGTTTTTACGGCCTTGAATATTATGCCACTTTGAATGTCCTGACATTTCCGAACTCCTTCTTTCATATTATATTTATCGTATTCATAGACGCTTAATATGATACGCTTCCGAAATATGCTTGTCAACGAAAGTTCGTACTCATTCAAGATCGATTCCTCATCCATAATTCGCCACGTTTCCACCCGGAAGTTATTCAGATTGTTTACCGGCCGTTATTGCGCGCTAACTTGTTGGGCTCAACCGCAAAACGCCCCTAAATTCCTACATTTTGTGGTTCATTGGCATTAAATGATATTCAATTGGGTGATCAGGATCAAAAATTTCAATTTGCGCCATCATTCCGGTATCTTCATGTTCCAGAATATGACAATGGTACATAAAGATTCCTAGTTTGGTAAATTTAACCTTAATTCGAACCGTTTCGTTAGGGTTCACTCCGATGGTGTCTTTCCAACCATGTTCGTTAGGGTTAACTTCGTGGCCGTTGCGGTCAATCAACTGGAATTGGCAACCGTGAATATGGAACGGGTGGATCATCCCACCTTCCATATCGTTAGTGTTGGAAACCTCCCAAATTTGGGTTTGGTCAACTTGTTGGCGGGTGTCAATACGTTGCATATCAAACAGTTTGCCATCTAACCGTACTTGGTCATCCATCCCGGACATTACCGTTTTGAAAACCGGTGTACTTTCGTCAACCGGCAAAGCTGGAATTTCTGCTAACGGTGACGGTAATAGCATATTTTCCTTCTTAATGTCGCCAATTTTGAACTTAATTAGGTCGAAGTCGTCAGTTTGCAAAATTACCTCTTGCCCCGGTTGGTAATCGGAGAAGTTAACCAACACGTCGGCTCGTTCAGCACAAGTTAACATAATGCGATCCATTTCGACGGCTTCCGGCAACAATCCCCCGTCGCTACCAATCTGGGTGAACGGATGATAATCCGCAAAGTGCAGCCGCCATTCCCGCCGGTTAGAACCGTTCAAGAAGCGCAGCCGGACAATTGGTTTTGTAACGTTAACCACCGGGTTGACCGTACCATTAACCAACGCGTAATCGCCCAAAGTCCCATCCACATCGTAGTCGGCTTTGTAATCTAGCTGGTTGTCATGGTAGCTGCGATCTTGCAATACCACTGGGAAATCATTAACTCCCCAGCGCCGTGGAAGTTTAAGGCTCTGCTCGTGTGCATCGGTAATGATTACTGGAGCTGCTAACCCGTTCCAAACTTGACGAGCCGTTTCTGGACATGGATGCGGATGCAACCAAATGTTAGCCGCCGGTTGGTCGACCGTAAACGTAATTTTACGTTCTCCGTGGGGATAAACGGGCGCATGCGGTCCCCCGTCTTCGTAAGGTCCCACAATGTTTAACCCATGCCAATGGAAAGTAGTAACTTCGTCTAACTCATTTTTTAAGGTAACGTGGTAGGTTTTACCAGTCTCAAATTGAATTGCCGGTCCCAAAATGCTACCGTTGTATCCCCATGTATGCGTTGGCTTACCAGGCAAAATGCTCGTTTCGCCGGCTTGCGCGGTTACCGTATAATAAACCTCGTTTCCTTCTATCCGATCGGGTTTCAAGAAAGCCGGAACGTTCAATGGATGCTCTTCCCCAGGCGCCTTTTTTAACGGTCGGTAACCTCCATCATGATAATCATAGGCATTCTCATCATATAGATACTTTGTAATCATTTTGATTTCCCTCCCATTTTAAAGTTATGTATCAAACATAGCACTGACTCTAGCAGCATTCCGCCTGCCATGACGTACATCGCAGGCATCATTTGGTTAGTGGCCACCAAGTAAAACAAATACACGTAGAGCAATACAAAAAATATTGATCCAATTTTAGACTTAATCATTAGCTAACCCCCGTTTTTACTTTAGAACAATTATAAAGTACACCTAATTGCCAAAAATGTAAAGGTTTCCCTAAAAGTCTAAAGCAGCGCTCAACTTCATCGCGTTTGGCTTCCATGCTAAGTTAACCGCTCCCACTTACTAAAACAAAAAAAGCCGGGAAAATTTCCCAGCTTCAAGCATTCCTCGCAACGTTATCTAACTGCGAAAAGTAGATTAGCTATTTTAATTACGGATTTATACAATTACGCCCGTTTCGTGTAAGTACCCTTTTCAGTATTGATGATTAAAGTTTCGCCTTCTTGGACAAAGTCCGGAACGTTAACCACTAGGCCAGTTTCCATAGTTGCTGGTTTACCAGAGCCGGTTACCGTTGCCCCCTTAATGGAAGGTGAAGTTTCCACAACCTTGAGTTCTACCGTAGTTGGGAGCGTAATCCCGATCACTTCGTCACCATAGAAGTTAATTTTCACTTCCGTGTTTTCTAGTAAGTATTTCATTTCTTGCTCGATACTTGAAATCGGTAGTTCGTATTGTTCGTAAGTTTCCGTATCCATGAAAATCGCCATATCGTCTTGCCGATATAGGTATTGGGCTTCCTTAGTATCCACAATTGCTTGCTCAACTTTTTCGGTTGGCCGCATCGTAGTTTGCACGGTAGCTCCCGAACGCACGTCGTAAAGCTTCATTTGCATTACCGTGTTTCCCTTACCAGGCTTGTGATGGTTCGTTTCGAGAACTTTAATTAACTTACCATCCTTAATAAACGTCATTCCTGCTTTTAAATTAATTGCTTCAACCATTTAATCAATCTCCTTTAAGTTATTTACAATAAATATGGTATCCTCCCTAAAAACTTAGTTAGGAGGGATTGAAAAAATGCTCCGCATGATTTTTAGAGTAAAGCTCATCTGCGCCCTCCGCGATTTATTGTTTATATCCATTCTAGCATAAAAAAGCGCTTAAATGGATGCCTTCTCTTGACGGACTTAAAAAGCGCTTGGTCCATAAAAAAAGTGCAACGCTCACTATACCACTAAGTGACGTTACACTTCTTATTTCGATATTATTTATTAGGTATAAATTGACTATTCAATCGTTGCCCCTAACGCGTTTTTGAAATGGGATAAGGCCCAGTCTTGACCGTGTTCGGTGAACGTTGCGACCATCGTTGGGTCAATAATTAACTGGTAACCTAGATCATAAGCATCCACCGCCGTATGCAACACGCAGATGTCCGTGCAGACCCCCGCTAATCGCAGAGTATCCACATGTCGCTCACGTAAACGAATATCTAAATCAGTGCCCGCAAAAGAACTATAACGAGTTTTAGCAAACTGCCGGACCCGTGGATTGTCTTGGTTCAATTCGTACCAGTCCTTTAGTTGACCATACAATTCCCGTCCCCAAGAACCTTCTAAATTATGCGCATCAAATAATTTGGTTTCGGGATGATAAGGATCCTTTTCAACATGTAAATCCGTTGGGAGCATTACCCAGCCACCTTCGCGAAGTTCGCGATTGGCCGCTTTAATCAAAGCTGGTTCAATTGCTTGACCCACCTTGCCAGTCGTTAACGCTCCATTTGTAGCAACAAAATCATTTGTATAATCAATAATCAGTAAAGCTTCGTTTGCACCCATTTTAATTCCTCGCTTCCTGGTTTCGCACCTGCTTATTCTACGTTAATTCCACAACGTTGGTAAATCGCGTCAACGTTCTTCAAGTGGTAGCGATAGTTAAAAATTGATTTAACTTCTTCATCACTTAACGTCGTCTTTATTTTACTATCTTTAAGCAGTAAGTCCATAAAATGCTGCCCAGTGTTCCAAACTTCCATGGCAATTGGTTGAACAGTATCGTAAGCCTCTTCACGAGTCCAACCCTTATCGATGAGCTTGAGCATTACTTGTTGTGAGAAAATCAGTCCGTGGGTCATTTCCAAATCTTTTTTAATTTCGTCTTCGTTGATGACCAGGTTGTTTAAAATCCGGTTCATCCGGTTTAATACGTAGTCCACCAGGGAAGTGGCGTCTGGTAGAATCACCCGTTCTGCCGAAGAATGCGAAATATCACGTTCGTGCCATAAATTCATGTTTTCAAAGGCCGTAACCATTTCGCCACGCACCACCCGGCTTAATCCGGAAACATTTTCTGAACCGATCGGATTACGTTTATGTGGCATTGCGGAAGAACCCTTTTGCCCCTTAGCAAAGCCTTCGCGCATTTCGTTAACTTCGGTACGTTGTAAATGCCGAATCTCGGTTGCCATTTCTTCAATTTGGGAAGCAATTAATGCTAGCACGCTAAGGTATTCGGCGTGTAAATCCCGCGGTAAAATTTGGGTGGAAATTTCTTGGTGTCGGATTCCCAACATTTCGCAAACCCATTCTTCAATTTGAGGAGTAATATTAGCAAACGTTCCTACCGCACCACTAATTTTACCAACTTCAATATGTTGGCGAGCCTGTTTGAAACGTTCAATATTACGATTAATTTCGGAATACCAGCGTAAGAATTTCAAGCCAATCGTAGTCGGTTCCGCATGAATCCCGTGGGTTCGCCCTACCGTAATCAAGTCCTTATACTTGATTGCCATTTCCTTCAAGGTTGCTTGTAGCTTTTCTAAATCAGCCGCAATAATTTTGTTTGCAGCCTTAATTCGCAACGATTGTGCAGTATCGACCACGTCCGTACTGGTTAACCCGTAGTGAATCCATTTCCGTTCTTCACCCAAAGATTCGGAAACCGCCCTCGTGAAGGCAATTACGTCGTGGTGAGTTTGACTTTCAATTTCATCAATGCGGGAAATGTCAAACCGGGCGTTTTTTTCGATTAACGCCAAGTCTTCATCAGGCACTTTTCCAACCTTATTCCAAGCTTTAACTACCGCAATTTCGACTTCTAGCCAACTGTCAAACTGCGCTTGCCGGTTCCATATTTTTTGCATTTCAGGTCGTGTATAACGATCAATCATTTAGATTACCCCTCGTCCTAAAAAAATTATTTACTAACCTATTTTATCAAATTCTCCCTAATTAATAAACGCGAACTATCAAAAGCTTTACTCTGTCAATAATTCGGGTCGACTCATTTAAATTTAACCCGTTTTATGTTATTATCAGGAAGTTGTGTATTGATAAAATATGGAGGAATGAAGATGACAGCTACAGTAGTAATCGGCAGCCAGTGGGGCGACGAAGGAAAGGGTAAGATCATTGATTTTTTAGGACAAAACGCTGATGTTACCGTTCGTTACTCTGGTGGAGATAACGCAGGTCATTCCTTGGTCGTTAACGATCAAAAACTAGCCTTGCGACTAATCCCATCCGGAATTTTGGCGCCTAATTCAATTTGCATCATTGGCAACGGAACCGTGGTTAACCCACACACCCTGTTGGACGAAATTAAGGAATTAAATCGAGCTGGCGTAAACACCGACCACTTGAGAATTTCTGACCGGGCGCACATCATTTTCCCTTACCACATCTTGCAAGATCAACAACAAGAACGCGACCGTTCGAAAAATGGTGAAAAGATTGGTACTACCAATAAGGGAATTGGTCCAGCATACATGGATAAGATGCAACGGATCGGAATCCGGGCCGTCGACTTGCTTGATGCTGAAGGATTAAAAGAAAAGATTTCTTTTAACTTAGCACAAAAACAACGGGTTTTGGATGATGATCTTTGGGAACAATTACCAAGTGTGGACGAACTTACTAAGCAATACGCTGAGTACGGCCAAATCCTTAAGGATTACATCACCGATACCAGTTACTTAATCAACACTAAATTGCACGAACAAAAACGGGTCCTCTTTGAAGGCGCACAAGGTACCATGCTTGATATCGACCACGGTACCTACCCATTTGTTACCTCATCAAACCCAACGGCGGGTGGCGCTGCTACCGGTTCTGGAATTGGGGTAACTAAGATTAAGCACGTCATTGGCGTATGTAAGGCATACGTTTCCCGAGTTGGTGAAGGTCCTTTCCCAACCGAACAAATTAACGAAATTGGTGATCGTATTCGCGAAGTTGCTCACGAATACGGTACCGTTACCCACCGTCCGCGGCGGATCGGTTGGTTTGACGGAGTTTTGATGAAGTACGTTGCCGACGTTAACGGCTTGACTGACCTAGTTGTCAACTGTCTCGATGTTCTGTCCGGCTTTGATGAAGTGAAGATCTGTACTGGTTACCAAACCGACCACGGTGTAATCAATTACTACCCCGCTTCCGAAAAGGAATTGGAAAACCTAACCCCAATTTACGAAACTTTGCCAGGTTGGCAAGAAGATCTAACCCAAATGCAAACTTATGATGAATTACCAACCAACGCGAAGAACTACCTTAAGAAAATCGAAGAGATTACCGGCGTTCAAGTTAGTGCCTTTTCAATCGGTCCTGACCGTGAACAAACCGTGGTAATCAACGATATGTGGGGCTAAACTTTATTAATCAAGAAATGAATCTATATAAAATAAAAGGTCTTGTAGCATCCATCCCGGATGTTGCAAGGCCTTTTTCAATTTAAAAAATAGTCGGTACTAGTCCGCCGTCAATTCTTAAAGCTTCTCCAGAAAATGATGAAGAATCCGGACTAGCCACAAAAGTTACGAACCGTCCAATTTCTGCAGGACGAATAAGGCGCTGAATTTGTGATCTTGAACGGTGATTCTTCATAAAGTCCGTCTCCCACCGTTCCTCAGGAATTCCGCTATCCTGATACATCTCGGTAAGCATCTTTTGGACCCCTTCCGTAAGCGTTGAGCCCGGCATCACCGTATTTACCGTTACATGAGTGCCCACGGTCAGGTTCGATAGGCTCTTTGCCAGAGATAAGTTCATGGTCTTCGTCATGCTGTACTGGGGCATTTCTCCCGAAGGCATCACGGCTTCTTCACTAGCAATGAAAATCACCCGCCCAAAATCTTGTTCCAGCATGTGGGGCATGTAAAATTTAGCTAGCGCATTACCTGATAAAACGTTGGTCCGGAAATAACGTTCCCAAGTTTCGTCATCAATCTCCCAATACTCCATGGTGCCAAAAATTCCCATATTATTTACTAAAATGTCAACTTGGGGAAATTTTTCAAACAACGCTTGCCGACTTGCATCATCAGTGAGATCAAAAGGAGCTCCCTGCGGACGAGTTCTCGGAAATTGCGTTTTAATTTCATCGACTACCTTTTGTACGTCCGCAGCACGACGACCGTTAATAATTACGTTAGTCCCCTCCCGGGCCATTTCCAGCGCAATTGCTTTTCCGATGCCCTTAGTTGAACCAGTTATTAACGCTAATTTACCATCTAAATGTAATTCCATATTTAATTATCCTCACTTTCCAATTTAAAAATCAAACGTGTCTGGGTCGGGACCTACCCGTAAATTTTCATTTAGCTCATTAATTTGGGCCATCTCGGCGGCGGTTAGTTCAAAGTCAAAGACTTCCGCGTTACTCTTAATTCGGGCGGGCTTGACTGATTTAACTACCAACAAAACGTCCCGTTGGATGTCCCACCGTAAAATAATTTGAGCGACGCTCTTCTGGTGGTTTTGTGCAATTTCTTTCAGAACAGGATTATCCAAAATTTTACCCTGCATTAACGGCGACCAAGCTTGAATTTTCAAGTTGTGAGCGGACGCAAACTTGATCAATTCCGTTTGGCTTAACTTCGGGTGGGTTTCCACTTGGTCGATTACCGGCATAACTTCTGCGAATTCGGCCAGCTCTTTTAAATGGCTGATTTGGAAATTACTTACCCCAATCGCCTTGATTTTACCGTCGTGATAAAGTTTTTCTAACGCCTTCCAAGAATCCCGGAAAGCGTCTTGACCCGGCCAGTGAATTAAATACAAATCAAGATAATCCAAACCCAATTTAGCCAAGCTATCTTGAAAAGCTCGGAGCGTTTCATCATAAGAAAGGTGATCATTCCACACCTTAGAAGTGATGAATAAGTCTTCTCGCCTTAGCCCGGTTGCGGCCATTCCAGCTTTAATTCCGGCGCCGGTTCCCGCCTCGTTGCCATATATTTGGGCGGTATCAATCAAACGGTACCCCGCTTTGATGCCTTCGGCAACCACTTGTGCAGTTTGCTCATTAGGAATCTGAAATACTCCCATCCCCAAACCTGGCATAGACGTGCCATTGTTTAAAGTTACGCGATCGTCTAAAGATTTAATCATGTTAACCAATGCTCCTTAATTAGTTTAGTAAAGCAATTATATGAACAAAGTTTCTTTTAATCTAGTACCGACTTTAATGTGCTATACTTACCAAAAAGTTACTTTTAGTGTTTACGGGAGTGCATTTTAATGGAGAAAAAAATATACAATATCGGAGTTGAAGCAACGATGGACGTGATTGGCGGAAAATGGAAGCCAATTATCCTGTGCAACCTTCGCCACGGGAAACAACGCCCAAGCGAATTGCGTCGGCAAATTTCTGGCATCAGCCAAAAAATGCTCACTCAAGAATTACGCGAATTGGAACGAGATCACATTGTAGTCCGCAAATCTTACAACGTAATTCCCCCTAAGGTAGAATATTCCCTCAGTGAATATGGATTGACCTTGTCTACCCTATTAGACCAGTTGTGTTCATGGGGTGAAATGCACGTACAGACTTTACAAAAAAATGGCGTAGATGTTGAGTTAAATTGTGCCGGCACGCCCACTACAAATTAAAAACACGGAGCTGAATCGTCGTCAGAGCGATCCAGTTCCGTGTTTTTTATAAATTTAATTTCTTCAATTACATAGTTAAGAGCTTGTTTAGTTTACCGCCGAGTAAGTTGTTGCCGGACTTTAGCAAGTCCTGTGCTAAACACCGTTAAAATAATGCCCAATAAGAATAACCCTAGCGCGATCGTAAATTCTCGGACCAATAAGTCTTGTCCTGCAGCTTGAACAATTTGCTTGACCACCGGATATTGAATTGGTAAATTACTCAACACGTTGCTTACATACCCGATTCCACAAATAATGGCGACGAAGCCTCCCACCACTAGCAGTGTGGATCCTACTGTACTAACTAACCGTTTGCGAAGCAGCGCATATCCTAACGTTAAAATTAAACCTACGCCACTAATCCAGATTACGGATTGGTCAATCTTGGAAAGCTTTTGCACTTGCCCTGCGTATTGCGAAAGCTTTTGCGTATCAAGCTGACTGTTAAAGACGGCCACTACTTTACTAACCACCATTCCGTTAACCGTCTGTTGAAAGGCTCCGGCCGCTTGCGTATTTTGGTTAACCGCGTTAGTGATGATATTTTCATCGATGTGGACTTGTTGACCGTCGTAGAATTGTTGAACCATCGTCTTTAATTCTTCATTAACTAAATCATCCGGAATTAAGTTGGTTTGGTTAATCCCCGCTTGTTGCAACTGGGTATCTAACTGTTGGTTAATCACTTCGGCCGCGTTGGATTTTTCAATCTGTTGCTGAACGTAGTTAGCGTTAAACACGGTTTGTTTAGCTGAAACCGCCCCAAAGAAAAATAACCCTAACAAAATCATTAGTACCCTTGCAATCACTAGTCGGGGTGGCCGCACCGGCTCCGCGGTTTTCCCCGCTTTTTCGGTATCCTTGGCTTCCAAACGACTTTGCCTACTCATTCTAGTTTCTTGAATTTTGACCACTTCCCCTTCTCAATTGTAGTTTATCCTTGCCTTATTATTCCCCATTCGCATTGGCTAAGGTCACCCCCTAGTCAACTGCCATATTCACTTCTTAGTTTATCATTTCAAGCAATTTTTCTTCAATGAAAGCAGATGTAATTTACTTTTTTCTTTGAAAACTCTCCCGAAAGCTTGCAAAATTAGTATTGCATATCCCCTTTTAGATAAGATATACTTTTAAACAGTGTGTCTCATCAAAATACATTTTAAGGGAGTTAGATGATGGAATATAGTTTTTTTGCTAAATTAGCTGCCGAATTTTTAGGTACCGCTATTTTAGTTATTTTAGGAAATGGTTCAGTTGCCAACGTGGAACTTAAGGGAACCAAGGGAAACGGTAGCGACTGGCTAGTAATTGCCGTTGGTTACGGTTGCGGGGTAATGGTTCCGGCATTGATGTTTGGTACCGTATCAGGAGCCCAAATCAACCCCGCCTTTACAATTGGGCTAGCCGTTTCTGGAATGTTTAGCTGGTCTCAGGTCATCCCATTCGTAGTTGCGCAAATGCTTGGGGCAATTATTGGACAACTAGTTGTTTATTGGGCTTACTTACCCCACTACGACCAAACCACTGACCCAGAATCAATTTTTGGAACTTTTGGAACCATTGACGCAAGTGATAGCTTATGGAACGGTTTCGTTAACGAGTTTGTTGGTTCGTTCATTCTTTTCTTTGGAGCAACGGCCTTCACTCACGCACCATATTTTAAAGAAAACATGAGCTCAGTATTTATCGCTCTAGGATTCTTGGTTGGAACTTTGGTCGCTTCACTTGGTGGTGCAACTGGTCCAGCCCTCAACCCTGCCCGTGACTTAGGTCCTCGTTTAGTTCACGCTATCTTACCAATCAAACATAAAGGTTCTTCCCAATGGAACTACGCCCCAATTCCAGTAGTTGCTCCTATTTTAGCGGGAATCTGTGCGGTAGCGTTGTACAAAGGGATCTTCTTATAAAAGACTTATACATAAATAGTCCAAACTAACTAATATATATATTAAAAAATAGGTGGAACTCGGCGTTTTCCGGCAACGGAAATCCGCGTTTCCACCTATTTTTATTAGCAATATTCGGCATTAAAAAACGGGCCCGGCCAAATTCGCCGTCCCGTCTTGGTTTTATTTAGTTGATTGTCTGAACACCATGTCAAATGGCAAGGTAATGTTACGTTCTTCAACTTCTTCTTTATTCATTAACTTAGTCAACAACCGCATTGCAACTGCCCCAGTATCGTACATTGGATGACCAATTGAACTGATTTGTGGCCGAACCATCTTAGTTAAGTTAGTGTTGTTGCTAGTCATAATTTCAAATTCTTCTGGAACTTTTACGTTAAGGTCTTGTAAACCATTTAATAGACCAACTGCTAAACGGTCGTTAGCAACGAAAGCAGCCGTGATGTCGCTAGAAGCAATTTGCGAAGCTAATTTAATTCCGTCTTCATAAGTGTTGGTAGTTTCAAATACTAGGCTTTCATCAAAATCAATCTTTGATTCTGCCAAAGCACGTTTGTAGCCTTCGATCCGGAACTTCCCGTTTACTGGTTGAGAAAGTGGACCGGAAACAAAGGCCACCTTCTTGTTTTTGTTTTCAATTAATTTACGTACCGATTCGTAAACGGCAGCTTCGTTATCAATGCTGACCGATGGTAAAGCATGCTTATCATCAACAGATCCTGCAAAAACTACCGGAGTCCGCGCTGATTTCAAAGCTTCCCGCAAACGGTCGTCAATTGCATTTCCCATGTAAATAACCCCGTCAACTTGCTTTGCAAGTAAGTTTTCAAGTACTTCCACTTTTTTGTCGACGTCTTCATCAGAGTTTTCCAAAATAATGTTGTATTTGTACATTGAAGCGATGTCGTCAATTCCCCGTGCTAAGGCAGCAAAGAACATTTCGGTAATATCTGGCAAAATCACCCCAATGGTGGTTGATTTTTTACTTGCTAATCCCCGCGCAACCGCATTAGGATGATAATCTAAGCGTTCAATTACTTCGTTAACCTTCTTGCGCGTATCTGGCTTAACGTTAGGGTTCCCGTTAACCACCCGAGAGACGGTTGCCATGGAAACGCCGGCTTCACGAGCAACATCGTAAATTGTAATAGTTTGTTTTGACATGATAAATTCCTCTCCATCTTGATTTGATTTGTTTTCATACTGTTTTCAACGCCATGAATACGTTATCAAATTTTGTACCTTCTTGCAAGCTTTTTTTCGCTCTGTAGGCGAATTTTTTTGTGTGATATAATCAAGTTACTTTAAGTAAAGAAAGAAGCGATCAAATGTCACAATTAGAAAAAGTCCAAAAATGGGTTGCTGACCATCAATTGGACGTTGCTTACATCAGTAATTTTGAAAGTATTAAGTATTTGACAGGTTTTGGAAGCGATCCAATTGAACGGGTGCTCGCGTTATTTATTTTCCCTGACCAAGATCCTTTCTTATTTGCTCCCGCTTTAGAAGTTGAAGCGATTAAAGATACCGGCTGGAAGTACCCTGTTTATGGTTACCTTGATCACGAACAACCCTTCCATTTAATTGCTAACTACATTCGGGAACGGAACGCCAATCCCGTGCACTGGGGCATCGAAGAAGACAATCTTACCGTAGACCGTTACGAAGTTTTGCGTGCTGAATTTCCTAACGCTAAATTCGAAGCCAACCTAACCCCCGTTTTTGAAAAATTACGGATGGTAAAAACGGCCGATGAAATTGAAAAATTAAAGGCTGCCGGTGCCGAAGCTGACTTTGCATTCCAAGTCGGCTTCGATGCAGTTGCCGCAGGTAAAACCGAAGCAGAGGTTGCTGCCGAATTGGAATACGCACTTAAAAAGCGTGGCGTAATGGAAATGAGCTTTGACACCCTCATTCAAGCGGGTGCTCACGCGGCTGAACCTCACGGGGCAACGGCCATGAACAAAATTGAAAATAATGAATTAATCCTCTTTGATTTAGGTACCGTGCACGATGGTTACATTAGTGACGCTTCCCGGACGGTCGCTTTAGGACAGCTAAACGACAAACAGGCTGACATCTACAAGGTATGCTTGGAAGCACAATTAACTGCACAGGATTATGCTAAACCAGGGATTACGGCCGCTAGCTTAGATAAAGTTGCTCGTGATATCATTGATAAGGCGGGTTATGGTGAATACTTCATTCACCGCCTCGGCCACGGAATGGGCATGGGCGAACACGAATTCCCTTCAATTATGGAAGGTAACGATTTAGTCCTTGAAGAAGGCATGTGTTTCTCCATCGAACCAGGGATTTACATTCCCGGTTTTGCTGGAGTTCGAATTGAAGACTGTGTTCACATCACCAAAGACGGTTGTGAACCTTTCACCCATACTTCTAAAGAACTTAAGTACCTATAAAATTTAAACTTCATCAAATTCAAATTAAAAGTGGGAACCAGAAATCTTTTTAGTAATTTCTCGTTCCCACTTTTTTAACGTTAAATTTCATGAGTAATTAGTCTTCTAATTTGTGAGGCATGAAAACTTCGGTTGGCTTTTCATAAGGTGCCGTTGCCATTTTGTCGAGGATCACGTCCTCTTCTTCGGTAACTTCGTCGTCACCATTAAACTTTTCGTTTGCACGGTTAGCTAAGTCCATTCCGCGTTGCTTAAGTTCATCGACCGAGGCCGCTGCCTGTTCTTTTAAGCCGGCCATGTCAAAGTCGTTTGCTTCCATGAAATCGTCAACCTTTTTCATGGCTGCTTCCTTTAATTCTGCCGGAGTGGTATCCGTTAATTTAATTGCTGCTGCCGTAGCTGCTGCGCCACCTACAATTACCCCTAATAAGAAACTACTTTTTGACATTTACTTAACCTCCTACTTATTTTTTTGCCGATTTTTGTATAGATTAACCGCGCCCTTGCCAACGTTCATGGCTGTGGCAACCTTTCCCGTCTTTTTGGTCTTTGCGGTGTGGTTGACCTTACCAGCAAGTCGCCGAGTTGCTTGGTTTAAATCCGAAGTACTTTCGCTTAAATCCGCAACCGCTTGGAAAAGCGGGTCGATCGTTGCGACCTTACCATTAACGTCTTCCAATAACTCGTTTGCGTTGGCCATAATGCCTTCTGCCTCATGTGAAATTAAATCCACGTCTCTAGTAATGATTGCTAAACTGCGATTAATTTCTGCCAAAGTCTTTGAAGCATTTACCAGCACTAGACCGATAAATAATACTAAAACCAGCAACGCTACTGCCGCGATGATGGCTGCAATTCCGCCTCCAGTCATGCAATAATCCCCTCCCGTTAGTTTATGTCTCCAGAATAGCATTGTGGCCCGTGATGTGCAATGAAAACACCCTTAAACTCTGGTAAAATAAACTTACTTAACCTAACTAGAAAGGAATTACAACATGCCCCAAACCTTAGTAATCGGCGCCACTTTCCAGCCACTCCAAAGAGAATTATCACGAATTGACTGGAGTCAAATTGGTGCCAACTTTCTTAAGCATTTTTTACAAATCATTCTCATTAGCATTATTTTTTGGGTGATTAACCGGATTGGTAAACACTTGATTAATAAAAGCTTCGGGCCGTACCAGTCTCCCGATAAACAGTCGGCCCGTTCTCAGACTATTTTCGTAGTAGTAAGAAATATTTTCAAATATTCCGTAATGTTCTTTTACGTTTACACCATTCTTTCAAACCTCGGTGTCCCGGTCGGTACCCTAGTTGCTGGAGCTGGAATCCTCAGTGTGGCCATTGGTTTAGGTACCCAAGGATTGGTTTCTGACGTAATTAACGGCTTGACCATCTTGATTGAAGGCCAACTACGGGTGGGCGATAGCGTAACTATCCAAGGAATTGATGGAACGGTGGTCTCCATTGGATTACGGACCATTGAACTGCGCGCCTTAGACGGCACCTTGCATTATTTGCCCAACCGGAGCATTACAACCATTTCTAACCACTCTCAGGAAAACCAAAATATTACCATTTTCCTTCGTATTAAAGACCCGTTTAGAATTGACGAAGCCAAGGATTTGCTACAAGATCAACTACCAAAAGCTAAGCACCACACCACCAAACTAAAGGCGGGAATCGTTATCCAAGCTCCAGTTGCCGAAAAAAGCCATGGTTACCTCGGAGTCCAAATCTCCACGAAGGTGGCACCCGGCTATCAAGCAGCGATGCAAACTATGATTCTTGACCGTACCTTGAAAATTCTACGGGAAGCTCAAATTGAAGTGGAAAACTAACGTTACTTTTTCATTGATTATGTGAACGGAAATTTCCCCCTCAGAAAACTAAGCATTTCTTTATCACCATTTTTCAACAGTAAGATGTACGTTAAATTTTATTACCAAAAAAGCAATCTTTAAGGAAGCCCTTAGAGATTGCTTTTTAAATTACCAGAATTTATCAAACTTAGTTAATAAATCTTGGATGGCTAACGCCCGGTGACTAATTTGATTTTTTTCTTCCCGGGTCATTTGAGCCAACGTTTTTTGCTTTTCTTCCACGTAAAAAAGCGGATCGTAACCAAAACCATTTTCTCCGCGTGGAACGCTAAGGATCCGCCCACGGAGGTTACCGTTGGCCACTAATTCAGTACCATCCGGTTTCCGAACTACTACGGTGGTGTGGAAAGTTGCGGTTCGCTTCTCATCAGGAACCCCGCCTAATTCGGTAAGCACTTTGGCATTATTAGCAGCATCGTTATGATCTCCCGCATAACGTGCCGAGAAAATCCCGGGGCGTCCGTTAAGTGCGTCGATTTGTAAACCAGAATCATCTGCAAGGACCGGAATTCCAATAGCTTGGGCGTAGCTATCTGCCTTAAGGCGAGCATTTTCTTCAAAGGTTAAGCCATTTTCTTGAACATCAACGTCCTCATCAATGTCCTTTAACGACAAAACTTCGAGCCCCTTCGCAGTAAAAATCTGCTTAAATTCTTTTAGTTTACCTTCATTTTTGGTTGCTATTAAAATTTGATTACTCATCTTAATCTCCTAATCAATTTTTGCTAAGTTTACTTGTACATCCGGAGCAATGAGGCCCTGGGCAATGGTACGGAAGCTTTCAATATTAGCCGTAGCGAAATACTCTTCACTCGGAGTAGTAGTTGCTTCCCGTAAAAGGTGTCGTTGTTCGAGAACGTCCTTCAATTGGCGAACCGCCGCAGCTCCCGGATCAACCAACTTAACCCCGTTCCCCATTGCGGTTTGAATTCCCTTTGCTAAGAGTGGGAAATGGGTGCATCCCAGTACTAATGTATCAATGGCTTGCCCCTTTAACCCAGCAAGTTGTTGATCGATTACTTGCAAAGCTTTGGGTGTCGTCAACTGGTTATGCTCCGCCAGTTCCACAAACGATTGACAAGCAACCGGAAAAACAGCTGCTTGGGGCGCTAACTCTGCTAGCGCGGTTGAGTATGCTTGTGACTTAATGGTTCCTTCAGTCGCAATTACCCCAATCCGCTTGTTTTGCGTGGTTGCCACCGCTGCCTGCGCACCTGGTTGGATAACTCCAATTACTGGAATTGGTAACGTAGTGCTTAAAACCTGAAAAGCCGCGGTCGTTGCTGTATTACAAGCAATTACTAACGCCTTAACATCCTTTTTAATCAAGAAATCCGCCATTTGTTGCGAAAACTTGATTACTTCCGCCGTGGGACGTGGTCCGTACGGTACCCGGGCCTCATCTCCAATAAAAACAACCGCTTCGTTAGGCATCAGTTCCTTAGCCGCTTTTACAACGGTTAATCCGCCGACCCCGGAATCCATAAATCCAATTGGACGATTATCCATATTCTTTACCCCCAGACAAATCAATTACACATTGTCTATAATACTAAATTTTGGACAAAAAAGGAAAAGTCGTCCAAAAAAAGTAAGGAGGTTAAAATTCAGCCCGGAACATCACTTTAGGTAACTTGAATTTGGGCGACCGCTCCCGCTCGTTTAACGCCTTTAAAAGTAATAAAAAACTTCTCAAGAATTTTTAGTTTCTTGAGAAGCCATTTATTATTTCAACCTCACTTTTCAGAAAACGTGAATGCGGGATTCTTGAATTTTAATTACCAGTCGTAATCGGTAGGGTCCTGAATCCCCCTGCCGGTTGCTTTATCCAACATAATCCGTTGTTCAAAGTGAGCGACGTTCCGCTTAGTTTCTTTAACCATGTCTGGGTTAACCGAAACGTAGTCAATTCCACTTTGAATTAAGAAGTTAGTGAATTCAGGGAATTCGGATGGCGCTTGTCCACAAATCGAAACCGTCTTGCCATCCTTGTGTGCAGCTTCAATAAGGTGATGAATTGCCCGTTTAACAGCTAAATTCCGTTCATCAAAGAGCCGGGCAACCGTATCGTTGTTCCGGTCACATCCTAAAATTAACATTGCTAAGTCGTTCGAACCAATCGAGTATCCATCTACAAACTGGTTAAACTGATCTGCCAAGATGATGTTCGATGGAATTTCCGCCATCATGTAAACCTTAAAGTCCGCGCTCCGAACTAACCCTTCGTCTTGCATAATCGCGGTTACTTTTTGGGCTTCATCGACCGTCCGGACGAACGGAATCATCACGTTTAAATTCTTCAAACCAAATTCATTGCGGACCTTCTTAATTGCCGCAAGTTCTAATTTAAAGGCATCAACGTATTTTGGATCGTAGTACCGCGACGCTCCCCGCCAACCAAGCAAGTCCGCTGGTTCGTGAGGCTCATACTTGTCGCCACCCTTTAGTTTCCGATATTCACTAGATTTGAAATCGGATAACCGGAGCACTACCGGACGAGGTGCCATTGTCCGAGTAACCTTAGCAATCCCATCCGCAAGCATGTTGACTACTTTTTCGGGATGCCCTTGTTCAATTAGGTAAAGCGGGTGTTCGTGAATGTAAGTGGTCCAGAGAAATTCTTCACGCATGAGTCCAATCCCGTCAGCTGGCAAAGTGGAGTACTTTTCAACCAATTCGGGATCGCCAAGGTTCATCATTACCCGGGTAGCAGTTGGCGCAAAAGTTTCGGCAGCAACCATTTGATTACCCACTTGCTGTGCGGAAGCGGATTTCTTTAGCATGCTAGCGACTTTACCGTGGTAAACCACCCCATTTTTAGCATCAACGGTAACCACGTCGCCCGTCTTAAGAGCATCAGTAGCAGCCAGGTTCTTACTCTTAGTTCCCACAATACATGGGATTTGCATTTCCCGGGAAACAATTGCAGCATGGCAAGTCATCCCGCCATCGTTAGTAATAATCGCGGTAGCTTTCTTCATCGCCGGGACCCAGTCTGGAGAAGTCATCACCGTGACCAGAACCTCTCCTTGCTTAAATTGGTCAATGTCCTTTGGGTTATCAATAACGTGCACTATCCCGCTCGCTAATCCTGGGCTAGCTGGAAGACCGCGGACCGCCACTTTCGCATCCGCTTCCTTAACCACGTCGGCATCTGCTTCCTCCGTCTTATCCGCTGCTTTCCGTTGGGACCACACCGTCTCGGGACGTGCTTGTACAATCCATAAGCGGTTGGTATTGGCATCCAAAGCAAACTCCATATCCATGTAGCAGCCATAATGCTCTTCAATTGCCTTAGCATAGCCCGCCAACTCAATTACTTGACTATCCGTCAAAACTGGCTGGCCTTGGAGCTCTTCAGGAACTTTTTCTTCTACCGTACCACCATCAGGTAGTCGAACTAACCGAATTGGTTGCTTAATAATGTTCTTTTCAACAATTTTCATGGATTCTTTATCAATCACGAAATGGTCTGGAGTTACCTTCCCTAAAACAACGTATTCGCCAAGCCCATAGATGGCATCGATCACGATTTTAGAATCGTCCCCATCGGCAACGTTAACCGAGAACATAATCCCCGAGGCTTTAGAAAAGACCATCATTTGGATTGCCGCTGAAAGAGCGACCTTCTCATGTGGAAAATGTTGTTTATGCCGGTAATAAGTCGCCCGGTCGGTGAAAAGTGAAGAATAACAAAGCTGGACCCGGTTAACAACGTCAGCGGCCCCCTTAATATTTAAGTAAGTTTCTTGTTGGCCAGCAAACGACGCATTAGGTAAATCTTCAGCCGTTGCGGAAGAACGGATCGCAACGAAGGGGGCGGTTTGGCCAACTTTTTCAGCCAAATCCGCGTACGCTTGCTCAATGTCCTTTGCCAAATCAACAGGCATGGTGGCGTTAACGATTAAGTTCCGAATTTGTTCGCATGCCGAATGTAATTCCTCGGAATTTTCATAATCTTGGATGCTTTCTAGCAACTCGTTAACTTTATCATTCAAGCCCGTCTGGTCCATAAAATACCGGTACGCCCGGGCAGTAGTTGCAAAACCATACGGCACCGGCACATCCATTGCCGACGTCATTTCACCCAATGATGACGATTTGCCACCTACTAGGTTAACGTCTTCACGGTGTAATTCGTCAAACCACAATACATTTGCATTTTCACGGCTACTCATAAAAATTACCTCCTCATCAACAGAAACTTGACTTTAATCAAACAATCCTAAACAACTGATGGAAGCGTTTACATTCTACGACTATATTGTAGTTCATTTCTGCACAAAGTAAAAGAGTTCCTTCCCATTTTTTAAATTAAGTATGGTGGATATCAGCGGTTGCTAATGCTCGTCAAAGACCGTTAATCCAGCTATTGCAGCCTACCAAACTAATTAACCTGATTAACAATTCACCAGCCCGAAAATATGTGAACGTCAACACAATATCAAACTACGCCACCCTATCCGAAAATAAAATTATTTAACTCGCCGGCTAGCCTGTCGTTCTCCGTTAGCCCCGTAAACAAAAAGGACGAAAATTAGTGTAATGCTAATTTTCGTCCTTAATATTTCCCTAATTACAGGTATTGATTTAAAATCTTTGCTAATTGTTCTTTAGAATGGTAGCCCACGATGGTATCAACTACCGCGCCATCCTTCTTTACCATTAGCGTAGGGATGCTCATGATCCCAAATTTGCGCGCCGTTTCCGGATTTTGGTCGACATCCATTTTTGTAAATTTAACTTGGTCGCCCATTTCATCGGCTAATTGTTCCACTACCGGAGACTGCATCCGACAAGGGCCACACCATACTGCCCAAAAATCGGTTAACGTTACGCCACTACCAGTTTTTTCTTCAAAATTTGCGTCCGTAATTGCTTCAACCATGTTTTTTACCTTCTTTCACAAAAAATAACCATCTTGATATAGTAACTATAGCAGTTTTTAATCAAGATTTGAATTATTTTGCTTACGAATAATAAGAATTATCGCAAATGCACGATTGTGGCACCGTTACCTCCCGCATTTGCTGGCGCATACTCGAAGCTTTTAATTCGCCGATTTTGTTTTAAATACTTGGTGATTCCACTACGGAGGGCCCCAGTTCCTTTACCATGGATAATCGTGACCTCATCATAGCCGGCTAATAACGCCGCGTCAATATAGCGATCCGTTTCGGTAATTGCCTCTTCGTAGCGTTTTCCGCGAAGATCCAAACTAGTTTTCACTCCAGCAGATTTAGTCCGGTGTACCGCGTTATGGTTAGCTCGTTTAGTAGTCCGTTCTGGCTTAACCTTTTCTAACTCGTCGGTAGCCACCTTCATTTTCAAAATTCCCATTTGTACTTCCCAATGGTGCGCGTCCACTTGCCGTAGCAATTCTCCACGTTGCCCGTAAGTTAACACAATTACTTCGTCGTTAACATGGAGTTTCTGCGCTTCTTTAGCCTTACGGAGCACCTTGTTGCGCTTCAAGTTAGTATCTTGGTGTAAAGCGTTCAGCTTGCTTTTGGCCTCAATCAAATCGTTTTCCTTGAAGCTTCCCGCCGATTTCTCTAACCGCCGCAACCGTTTAATAATCTGGTCAGCCTCACTACGGCTATCGTTTACGATTTGGTTAGCTGATTCTTTGGCACTTTCTAACAAACGGTCCCGCTGTTGACTAAGCCGTTCCACTCCCTTAACCAGGGTATCGTTATATTCTTCAGTTTGTGCTAACAAGGTTTGAACCCGTTCGTTTAACTTCTGGGCCCGCTTTTGCCGGGTGGTTAAATCCTTAATCATGTTATTCAAATCTTGACTATCTTGGTCTACCAACCCTCGCGCTTGAGTAATGATGTCTTCGTCTAAGCCTAAGCGCCGTGAGATTTCAAAGGCGTTACTCTGTCCAGGGATTCCCAGTAATAGCTTATAAGTGGGCTGCAACGTATCTACATCAAATTCCATGCTGGCGTTAATCGTCCCTGTGCGTTCGTATCCATACGTTTTCAATTCTGGATAATGGGTGGTGGTAATCGAAACCGCTCCCCTTTGCCGCACCCGGTCTAAAATTGCGATTGCTAAGGCCGCCCCTTCTTTAGGATCGGTCCCCGCACCTAATTCATCAAAGAGCGCTAACGAACGTTCGTTAAGGTGCTCTAAAATATGAATGGTATTATCCATGTGCGACGAAAAAGTACTCAAATTCTGTTCAATGGATTGTTCATCACCAATGTCAGCAAAGATTTCTTCAAAAACTCGTACCGTACTATTCTCGTTGGCCGGAATAAACATTCCCGACTGGGCCATTAGTTGGAGTAATCCCACGGTTTTTAAAGTGATGGTCTTCCCACCGGTATTCGGTCCGGTAATTACCAAAGTGGAGTACTCCCCGCCTAATCTAATGTCGTTAGGAACCACCTTTTTTGGATCAATCAAGGGGTGGCGGGCTTGCCGTAAATTAATTTGGTTATTTGACGAAATCTGCGGTTCCGTAGCCTTTAACTTATGCGCGTATTGCGCCTTGGCGTTAAGCAAATCAAGGTGACCAAGCACCTTGCTATTATCCTTTAACGTGTCCGCGTATGGAGCAATCAGCGCACTAAGTTCTTGCAAGATCCGTTGCTCTTCGTGTACTTCCGCAACTTGTTCTTGGCGGAGTTGATTATTTAGATCAACCACCGCTTCGGGTTCCACGTAGAGGGTTTGTCCCGAGGAACTTTGGTCGTGAACTACTCCGCCAAAACGGGAACGGGAATCCGCCCGAACCGGGATTACGTACCGTTCTCTTCGAATCGTGACGATGGGCTCACTTAGGTACTTCGCCTGACTTCCCCGGGTAAACTTTTCCATTCGTTGCCGAATCTCACCCTCCACCCGCGTAATTGCGGCCCGAATCCGCCGTAACTCGCTTGACGCGGAATTTAACAGGTGACCGTTTCCTTCAATTGAACTATTTAACCGTTCTTCAATTTCTGGAATTGTTTCTAACTGATCCACTACACCGTTCAAGGTTTCCACCGTTACTTCCGTATCTGGCAAATCCGCAAAGAAGTTAATTACTTCCCGGGTTGCTCGCAATACTCGCCCAATTTGGGCAATTTCACGGCCGTTGAGGGTCGCATCAATTTTTAACCGTTGTAATGGTTCGTCAATATCTTCTAAACGCGGAATGGGGATCCCACTTTTTACCCGGTAAATGTTGACCGCGTCCAGAGTTTCCTTAAGGGCGTTTTGTACTTTTGCGGAATCCGTCATTGGTACTAATTGGCGAAGCTCCTTAGCTCCGTTTTCGGTCGCAATGAACTGTTTAACCGCATTTTTCACTTTTTCATACTCTAAAACTTCTAAAATTTTACTGTTCATCATAATCTCATTTCATTTCAAATCAAAAACGGCCCGTTTGGTTGCCAGACATCGCATCTGCACACCAAACCGCGGCCGTTACTTGGATTATAAAACTTAGTCTTGGTCACCTAAGAAGGTATTTAAGACTTCTTCAACCATATCCCACTCTTCGTCAGATTCAATCGGAATTAATTCACCTTCGCCTAAATCATGATTTTCATCAGGTTCAAAGGCGTAAGCTTGAATATCCACTTCTTCATCATTTTCTGCTTCAGCCGGATAAAGTAGGACGTACGAACGACCATAGTCCTCTGAATCAAACGTAAATAGTACGTTATATAGTTCTTCGTTGCCGTGTTCGTCTACTAGGGTAATTTTTTGTTCTTCGTTATCCATTGCGTGCCCTCACTTTAATTTATCGATTAATTTACCGTGACCATTGAGGTAGTTCTCTAAAATCAAACTAGCTGCTAATTTATCAATTACTTTCTTTCGCTTGGAGCGCGAAGTATCCGCTTGTTCAATCAACATTCGTTCTGCTTCCACAGTGGTCAAACGCTCGTCTTGAAAATCAATTGGTAACCCAAACGTTTCCGTTAGTAGTTTACCATAATTACGCGCAGCTTCCACCCGGGGGCCCTCGGTATTATTCATATTTTTTGGTAAGCCAATTACAAAACCGGCCACCTCGTACTGGCTGACTAACTCTTTAACTCGACTAATGCCGAATTCGCCCTCGTCCTCGTTAATTGGAATAATTTCTACTCCCTGGGCTGTCCAACCTAACTGGTCACTTACCGCAATTCCCACGGTCCGTGAACCAACGTCCATTCCCATTAACCGCATTAATTCTTATCCTTCTTGCCACCAGCAACTTGATCTGCTAAATAGTATCTTACTAATTCTTCAATAATTTCGTCTCTTTGATGCTTACGAATCAAGTTCCGCGCATCGTTCAACCGCGGGATGTAAGCTGGATCACCAGAAATCAAATATCCCACGATTTGATCAATTGGGTTATAACCCTTTTCTTCAAGAGCATCGTATACGGTTTTTAACGTTCCCCGAACGTCATTTGGCTTGTTATCGCCAAAATCGAAGAACATGGTTTCATCAAGTTTTCCCACTGTTAGCACCCCTCTTCACATACTATGATTAATTTTACTTGATTAACCGCAAAATCACAATAAAAGGGGCCGCTCGTAACTGAAGTGTAATATTCAACTACCAAATTAGGGGCGTTTTTTGGCAAATGTGTCTTTTTTGACGCATATAAACGGTAGTTGCAAATGCTTTTTAAATTAGCCGCACAAACTAACTTCAGGTTTACGACTTACCAATCCTTAAAGTAACCAAATTAAAAAGATTTCCCAAGAACTATCATTTCTTGAGAAACCCTTTTAGTTATGTTGCAAATTTTACTACTAGTAGGATTTAAAATTATTTATCTTGGGTCTCTAGCCATTCGCTAGCAGCTTTCAACGCTTCGTTAATTTTTTCTGGTGCAGAACCACCGGCTTGGGCCATGTTTGGACGGCCGCCACCGCCACCGTTAACCTTCGGTGCGATTGCTTTGATCAAATCGCCAGCCTTCAAACCTTTCTTTACGAACGGATCCTTTACGGCAGCAATTAAATTAGCCTTTTCGCCAATCTTAGCGCCTAAGACCAATACATCAGATTGATCCTTAGTCTTCCAATCGTCCGCCATTTGCCGCAATTGATCCATGCCGGAAACCTGTACTTCGGCAGTAATTAACCGAATTCCATTGATTTCTTGTACTTGATCGTAGATATTGGCAACTTCAGCTTGGGCAATCTTGGCTTCCAGTTGGTTAATCGTTTGGTTCAAGTCCTTAACTTGTGCTTGTAACTGTTCAACTTTTGCAGGAACATCCTTCATTTGAGCACTCTTGAGCAAGCCCGCTGCCTTTTGTAAGAGCGCTTCTTCACCGTTTAAGAATTCTAGTGCCGCTTGGGAAGTAACGGCTTCGATCCGCCGAACTCCAGCCCCTACTCCAGATTCAGAAACAATCTTGAATAGACCAATTTCATTAGTGTTCTTTACGTGGGTACCACCACAGAGTTCTCGTGAGTAATCACCAACGCTAACTACCCGAACCTTTTTACCATATTTATCATCAAACAGGGCAATGGCACCCATTTTCTTACCGGTTTCTAGGTCCGTTTCGACGGTGGTTACGGGAATTTCATCGTAGATTTTATCGTTAATAATCTCTTCAACTTTTTGCAAATCTTCGTCAGTAACCTGTCCAAAATGGGTAAAGTCAAACCGTAAGTAACCTGGTTCAACTAAGGAACCGGCTTGGTGAGTGTGTTCTCCTAAAACATCCCGGAGCGCTTGGTCAAGCAAGTGGGTCGCGGTATGGTTCTTTTCCACCTTCAAATGGAAGGCCCGATCCACAATGAGGGTAAACGATTCACCGGCGTGCATTTCTCGTTTAGCCTTGATGGTGTGCAAGTTTTGTCCGTTAGGGGCGTGTTGTACATCCACAACTTCGGCTACCACGTTGCCGTCGGCGTCCTCGATCACCCCTTGGTCAGCTACTTGGCCACCCATTTCCGCATAGAATGGGGTTACGTCAAATAGTACGCGAGCTTCTCCTGGATTTACCGTATCGGTTAACTGATCATCCTGGATAATATCTTTAAGCACCGCAGCGTCCACTTTCAAGGTGTCGTAGCCAACGTATTCACTTGGGGTCTTCAAGTCCGTTAGCAGATCAGATTGCACGCCCATTGACTTAGCATTAGAACGTGCTGAACGAGCCCGTTCCTTTTGTTTTTGCATTTCGTCCGCAAAGCCGGCTTCGTCAATTTCCATTCCCTGGTCTTCCGCGTATTCCTTCGCTAGTTCTAACGGGAATCCGTAGGTGTCGAATAAGCGGAAAGCATCCTTACCAGAGATTACCTTAGAATGGTCCGCCTTGGTGTCGGCGATGATTGAATTTAATAATTCCAGACCATCCGTTAGGGTTTCGTTAAAGCGGTCTTCTTCTGACTTGATTACTTTTTCAATGTAATCCTTGTCCGCAAGTACCTCAGGGTAGTAGTCTTCCATAATCTTACCGACTACTGGTACCATTTGATACAAGAATGGCTTATTAATGTTCAGCTTCTTACCGTGCATAACTGCCCGCCGAAGTAAGCGCCGAATTACGTATCCACGGCCTTCGTTAGACGGAATGGCGCCGTCCCCAATCGCAAACGTAATTGCCCGCGCGTGGTCAGCGATCACCTTGAAGGAAACGTCGTCATTTTTATCAACGCCGTATTTCTTACCACTAAGTTTTTCTACTTCGTGAATAATTGGCAAGAAAAGGTCCGTTTCAAAGTTAGTTGGTGCGTCTTGGAATACGGAAACCACCCGTTCTAAGCCCATCCCCGTATCAATGTTTTTGTGTGGGAGTGGTTCATAGGTTCCGTCCGGCTTGTGGTTGAATTGTGAAAAGACGATGTTCCAAATTTCCAGCCAGCGTTCGTTTTCTCCGCCAGGGTAATTTTCTGGATCGTCATCGGCAAGGTTATTGAACTCTTCGCCGCGATCATAGAAGATTTCAGAATCGGGACCACTAGGGCCTTCCCCAATATCCCAGAAGTTATCTTCCGCTTCCACAATGTGACTTGGATCTACGCCAGTTTCTAACCAAATCTTCTTCGCTTCCTCGTCCTTCGGGTAAACCGTCACGTAAAGCTTTTCTGGATCCATGTCAAACCATTCTTTAGAAGTTAAAAGTTCCCAAGCCCAGTGGATGGCTTCTTCTTTAAAGTAATCGCCCACCGAAAAGTTTCCTAACATTTCAAAGAGCGTGTGGTGCCGCGCGGTATGGCCAACGTTTTCAATGTCGTTAGTCCGGATACTCTTTTGTGAACTAGTTAACCGGGGAACTTCGGGAACTACGCTACCATCAAAGTATTTTTTCATTGTGGCAACTCCGGAGTTAACCCATAACAAAGTGGGGTCATCCTTTGGAATCAGCGACGCACTAGGTTCCACCACGTGGCCCTTGCTTTTGAAGAAATCTAAATACATGCGCCGAATTTCACTACTTGATTTTCTTTCCATTTTTTCCTCCTAAAATAAAAAACACCGTTGCTCGTAAAATAAAGACGCCGAAACGCGGTACCACTTTACTTGCAACGATGTTTAGATCGTATACCTCTTGAGTCTCATTAACGCTGAGAAGACGATTCATTATTAATCGGGTAGCACGACCACGACGCTTCGCTCTTTTCACCAACCAGAACGTCTCTACACTAAGCGTTGCGCGGCCACATGTCCCTAATGATTCTAAATATCACAGCTAATTATAGAAAACCAAATTAAGATTGTCAATTTATCTTCGTTTCGAACGCGATTGCCGCATTTTGGCTTTCTTCGCTTCGCGAACTGCCTGATGTTGTTCCATCCGGCGGTCGCGAATTGCCTTTTCAGAAATTGCCTTTTTAATGCGCCGTTTGTAACCTGGTTTAACCTTCTTCTTTTTCTTTTTAACTAACCCGACCAGGGTAGGGTCCAGTTTTTTCTGACTTAGCCGCCGGGTTTGCCGCCGTTGACGATCGTACGTATCCATCAGTTCGTGATTACGCAATTGTTGGGGAATAAACTTAACCCCCATTTTTTCAACTTCCGCTACTTCGGCTTCTTCGTTAGGCATGTACAACGTAATGGCCGTCCCTGGTAAACCATTGCGGCCGGTCCGCCCTACCCGGTGAATGAAGAATTCTAAATCAGTTGGAATGTCGTCGTTAATTACTAGCGAGACCCCTTCGATATCAATTCCCCGTGCCGCTAAATCGGTCGCCACCACGTATTGGTAACGTAAGCGGTGGATGTCTTTCATGATTCGTTTCCGTTCCCGAGGCGGAATTCCACCGTGAATTTTAGCCACCGGTAGTCCTTGCGACTTCAGGTAGTTAGTTAATTCGTCCGCCCGTTCCTTTGTATTAGTAAATACTAAGGCTAAGTATGGTTCCCCCATCGTCAACAACTGGTAAATCAAGTTATTTTTATCCTGACTCTTGGTAGAAATCAAAATATTTTTAATTGTCGGACTAATCGTAGTCGCCACCGGAATTTCTTCAATTGCCGGGTGCTTCATGTATTTTTGTAAAAAGACGTTTAATTGTTGCGGAATCGTAGCGGAAAAGACCAACATCTGTAAGTCCTCGGGCATACTTGCCGCAATTTGGTCGACGGCACTTAAAAAGCCCATGTCCAAAGTCATGTCCGCTTCGTCAATTACCAGATACCGAACTTGCCGAAAGTTAAGTGCCCGGGCTTGTAATAAGTCCAGCACCCGTCCCGGAGTACCGATGACGATTGCCGGCTGGTGGTGTTCTAATTTAGCAATTTGACGTTTTTTGTCGGTTCCCCCAACGTAATTACCGATTTCAATTGGGGTTTCTGAAGCGGCTGCTAACTGTTTAGCCGCTTCGTAGATTTGGTAAGCTAATTCCCGACTAGGCGTGGTGATTACCGCTTGAATCGCGTTTTTGTCCGGATCGATTTGGTTAAAAATCGGTAGCAAAAACGCGTGGGTTTTCCCGCTTCCAGTTTGGGATTGGCCCACTACGCTTTGACCATCCGCAATTAGCGGAATCACACGCTCTTGGACCGGAGTCGGTTTCACAAAACCAATTTGATCCAAAGCCTGCATGAGAAATGGTTTTAGATTAAACTTTTGAAATTCGTTCATACTAGCTCCTTACTATTTATTGCAGAAAGTGGAAAAGGATCCGGATAGCTTTATGGCACAGGAACCTAAAGCCGTGTGCTTTATAACCATTAACTTAATCCCCCACCAATCGTTTAAACCGCGATTAATGGGGGACTTGGTTAAGCAAACCCAACTAACTTTTAGCGCACGTTTGGGCTCTATTAAAACCACAAGCTAAAACGTTCTTCTTGTACTCGTCAAAAATATCCGAGTATTCTTCCACTTTAAAATTTTTTAAACTAATTCTTCTAATTCTTTAACGATTTGAGCAACCTCGTCACGGTCTGCTGCCTTTGCGCCACTGGCAAGCGGGTGTCCGCCCCCATGGTGTCGCTTAGCCAATTCATTAATAACCGGCCCCTTCGAACGTAACCGCACCCGGAAGGAGTGGTCATCTTGTTCAACAAAGATTGCCCAGCATTTAACTTGCGCAATGTGTCCTGGAAGTGGCACAATTCCAGCCGTTCCAGCATCTTTCAAGTCAAATTTTTCCAAGATTTCCTTGGTTAACACTAGGTGGGCCGCGCCTTGCTCACTAATGGTGAGGTGGTCGTAAAGGTAGGCCGACAAATGAGCGACCGCAACCGGGATTTCATCCAGAATTTGGTTAACCTTAACCATGTCAAAACCGGTCGTCATTAGCCCCGCCACTACTTCATGAGTGTGGGCACTCGTTGCTGAATACATAAACCGCCCCGTATCACCAACAATTCCGGCATACAGATCACTAGCTGCGTCTTGCGGCAATACTAGCTCTGACTTAAACCGGTTGTAAAAATCATAAACCAGCTCTGAGCTGCTGGAAGCAGCTTCTTTAACCCACATCAAGTCGCCAAAGGGTTCGTCATTAGGATGGTGGTCAATTTTAATCAAGTAGGCTCCTTGATCAAACCGCCGGTCATCAATTCGGGGAGCGTTCGCCGTATCAATAACGATTACCAAAGCGTCGTCGAAGAACTCGTTGTCCACTTCGTCCATTTGACCTAGCCAGCTTAATCCATCAATTTGCTTTCCCACGACTTTGATTTGTTTGTGGGGAAAGGATGCCTGTAAAATCTTTGCTAACCCGACTTGTGACCCAATCGCGTCCGGATCCGGACGTTGGTGCCGATGAATCACAATGCGGTTATACTTTTTAATTTGTGCTAAAATTTCTTCCTGTGTATCCATTTTCAACCTCATTCACTATTGTCAATTAAGCCGCAACCGGCTTAATCTGTCTACTCACGTGTTAAAGCATACCATAAAATCAGTCCTCATGCTTAAACAGCGGTAAAGAAACTTCTTGGAAACTTTGGTCGGTTAGGTTGGTGATGGTAATCCCCAACAAACGGATTCCACGAGAAAAATCAGCGATGTCATCAAAAATTTGCTTCGCGTAAAAATAATAAGTTTCGCTATCGGTCGGTAGGAATTCGGGACGGGTAATTCGCTTAGTAAGGGTCTCGAAATCACTATATCGCAATTTCAAAACTAAAGTTTTACCATGCTTTTGACGTTTGGCAACCGCTTGAGCTAATTTTTGGGCAATTAAGCGAAGCCGCTGATCAACTTCGCTTTCCGTCATCAACGGTTTGCCATAAGTTTCTTCTTTACCAATTGACTTACGTTCACGTTGGTAAGCTACCGGTCGGTCATCTTGTCCGCGGACCCGCCGGTAGAGCGTGTAGCCAAATTTACCAAAGTGGTGAATCAAATCGTTTTCGCTCAGTTTTAATAAGTCCGCTCCCTTAAACACGCCTAATTCATGCATTTTAGGAATCGTCTTTTTCCCAACTCCCCGAAACTGTTCGATTGGCATTTCCTTCAAAAAAGACGCCACGTCATCCTTTTCGATAATAGCCACCCCGACTGGTTTAGCATATTCCGACGCCATTTTTGCCAAAAATTTATTGTAAGAAATTCCGGTGGAACAGGTCAGCTGGGTGTGGTTAAAAATCCGCTTTTGAATTTCATGGGCGATCAGTACCGAATCTTGCATTCCCTTCTTATCATCCGTTACGTCGAGATAAGCTTCATCAAGGGCCACCGTTTCAATTTTATCGGTAAATTCATGAAAAATATGGTGAATTTGGTCCGACACTGCCCGGTATTTTTCAAAATCAGGGGTCTTAAAAACCGCCTGGGGACAGAGTTCCAATGCCTTCGCGGCTGGCATTGCGGAGTGGACTCCCGATTGGCGGGCAACGTAATTAGCCGTCGCTACCACCCCGTGACCACCCGTTTGACGAGGATCCCGGGCCACCACTAGCGGTTTGGTGCGCAATTCCGGATGGTCCCGCATTTCGATTGAAGCATAAAAAGCGTCCATGTCAACATGAATAATCTTTCGAGAATCGTCAATTATCAACGGTGTTGACACCTGGTTTGTCAAAGCGGCCACCTCCACTTTCGTTATTGCTGTGGGTTAAAAATCCATTCTCGACCATCCCGAGCCAATAAATCGTTCGCCGCTTGAGGTCCCATGCTACCACTTGCATAATTAGGAAAATCAGGAGTTTCAGCGTCCCAAACTTGACGAACCACGTCCACAATTTGCCAAGCTTTCCGGACTTCGTGCCAGTGGGCAAAGTTAGTCTTATTACCCATTAAGGCATCCCGAATCAAGCTTTCGTAAGCATCCGGAGTCTTCGCCTTTTCCGAAGCTGACTTCCGGTAGCGTAAGTGGACTGGTGAAAGCTGGTAGCCTTGGTTCCCTTTTTTCGTATTGAATTGCAGCGTAAACCCTTGGTCAGGTTCAATGTGCAAGGTTAACACGTTAGTTTCTAACTTCTGGTTTGGATCACTACTAAAGATATTTCGATCGTCATTTTTAAAGACTACGTTGATCTGGGTCGATTTTTTTGCTAACCGTTTTCCGGTGCGCACGTAAATTGGCACTCCATCTAAGGAAGGGTTGTGGGTGATTAGCTTTCCAGCCACAAAAGTTTCGATAGCGGAATCGTCCGCGGTGCCCTCTTCATCCCGGTAAGCTAATTGCGTATGCGCTGGATCTTCCCCGTATTGTCCCCGCACAAAGTTTTGGGCAGCCTCTTCCTTAGTATACGTCTGAATATTTTCAAGAGCTTCAATCTTTTTATCTTGCAAATGCTGGGAGTCAAATACTTCTGGTCGTTCCATCGTTAACAACGATACGATTTGCATGATGTGATTTTGGAGCATATCTCGCATGGCTCCGGCGGTTTCGTAATAACCAGCCCGCTCTTCTACCCCTAGTGACTCTGCCAGGGTAATTTGGATATTATCAATGTGTTCTTTGTTCCATAACGAGTTAAACAAGGCGTTACCAAATCGAAGCCCCGCAATCGATTGGATTGGTTCTTTACCTAAGTAATGGTCAATCCGAAAGATTTGTTCTTCGGCAAACGATCCGGAAATTGAGTCGTTTAATTCCTTAGCACTTTGGTAGTCCCGACCAAACGGTTTTTCAATAATCAACCGGTTGAATCCAGTGCCTTCAGTCAGGAGCTTTTGGTCCTTTAGATGACCGGCAATTGTGCCAAAGAAACGTGGCGCCATTGCTAAATAGAAAATCCGGTTCCCCTCTAGCTGATATTTTTCGTCTAATTGGTCAGCGAGGTCTCGTAAGGCCACGTAATGTTCCGCATCATCAACATTGTGGGATTGGTAATAAAAATGGCTAGCAAATTTACGAGGCAGCTCGCTATTCGTCCGACCAGCGTCCCGACCGGAATCTTCGATCGCGCTCATCACAACTTCATGGTAATGGTCATTCGACCATGGTCGGCGAGCAGTACCAATTACGGCAAAGTTTTCCTTTAAGTACCCTTTTTCATATAGATTAAAAAGCGCGGGATATAATTTACGGTAAGCTAAATCCCCCGTACCACCAAAAATAATAAATAATGCCTTTTGCTCCATTTTTGAGTCCTCACTTTCAGTATTCAATGTTTTATATTATGAATCAGTTTGCCTCACCTAACAAGTAAAAACATTTCTGCTTCCTGGAAAAATCCTGGCCACTTGATCTACCCATTAATGCCATCCTTCAGCGCTTTGTGAAGTATTTTTTCGCGCACGGGTAGGTTTTGTTTTCCCACTACGGATTATAAAAAGCTAGGATTTCACCCACTCAGACCGGGTGTTCCTAGCTTTTTATAAAAATTACTTTTCTTCTGTAGTTGAATCAGTTTTTTCATCGTCCGTTGCGACAGTTGTATCGGTTGTGTCAGCATTAGTTGCATCAGTTGTTGATGCTGGAGCAACGCTTTGCTTCTTTTCAACCCGCATGATTGCCATTCGGTCAAATACCAAGTAAATCCCGTCACAATCTAGCGTAACCGTCTTTGCTTCGTTGTCGATCGAGTCAACCACACCGTGCAAACGACCAATCGTAACTACTTCGTCACCAACGTTTAACTGGTTCATCATTTCCTGGCGTTTTTGTTGTTGCTTACGTTGTGGACGAATCATCATAAAGTACATTAACCCGAAGATTAAGATGAAGAAGACAATCGTACTCATTCCAAAACCACCATTTGCGGCTGCTAATAACATTTTTTCACCTCGCTAATTCATTTATATTAACTGTACCAAAAATATACCTACTAAACCAGAGGTGTTAGAAATTCTTACTATTTTCTTTGCCGTACCCATACTCTTCAAAGAAGTTTTGCCGGAATTCTAATAAGTTATCATCCATAATCGCTTGCCGCACGTCCTTCATCAAGTGCACGAGGAAGTAAACGTTATGGATGCTGGTTAACCGAAGTCCAAAAGTCTCGTCCGTTTTCAACAAATGCCGCACGTAAGCACGGGTAAAGTTGCGACAAGTATAGCACTGGCACCGATCGTCAATCGGAGTAAAATCACGAGCGTACTTCGCATTTTTGACCACTAGTCGTCCGTGGCTGGTCATGCAAGTACCGTTACGAGCAATCCGGGTAGGCAGTACACAATCAAACATGTCCACTCCCCGAATCACTCCATCAATCAACGCGTCGGGCGAACCGACCCCCATCAAGTAGCGCGGTTTATTTTCGGGGATCAACGGGGTGGTAAATTCCAGCACCCGGTTCATTTCCGCTTTAGATTCGCCTACGGAAAGTCCCCCAATTGAGTACCCCGGGAAATCCATGCTAACTAAATCGTGAGCACTTTGTCGGCGTAAATCTTCAAAACCGGCCCCCTGAATAATCCCAAATAGTCCTTGGGTGTCAGGATTCCGGTGGGCTTTTAAGCCCCGCTCAGCCCAACGACTAGTCCGGGCTACTGAATGTTTGACGTAATCATAGCTTTCAAAGAATGGTGGACATTCATCCAAGCTCATCATGATATCAGGGCCGAGATCATTTTCGATTTGAATGGCCTTTTCGGGTGACAAGAACATTTTCGCCCCGTTAATTTCGTTTCGAAAATGAACCCCCTCTTCAGTAATGTCGCGGAGCTTCGCTAGTGAAAATACTTGGAAGCCACCTGAATCCGTCAAAATTCCCTTGTGCCAATTCATAAATTGGTGCAAACCACCAGCTTCTTTGACAATATCTTCCCCGGGGCGTACCCATAAATGGTAAGTATTTGACAAGATAATATCCGCACCTAGGTCTTCCAATTCCTCTGGCGACATGGCTTTTACGGTTGCTTGCGTTCCTACCGGCATAAAGATTGGTGTAGGAAAGGTGCCGTGTGGGGTGATAATTTCCCCTAGTCGAGCACCGGTATGCTTATCCTTTTTGATTAGTCGGTATTTGATTGCAGGTTCCACAATATTCTCCATTCGTTATTTATTTAATAAACATCGCGTCACCAAAACTGAAGAAGCGATATTTTTCTTCTACGGCGTGTTTATACGCATTTAAAATCATTTCTCGTCCAGTGAAGGCTGCTACCAGCATTACCAAGGTTGATTTTGGTAAATGGAAGTTTGTGATAAACGCGTCGACTACCTTCCATTCGTAACCTGGTTTAATGAAAATATCGGTCCAACCGCTATCTGGCTTAATTTCTCCGTCAAACTTAGTCCCAATAGTTTCCAAGGTTCGGATGGAGGTTGTTCCGGTAGCAATGATTCGGCCCCCGTTTTTCCGTACTTCGTTTAAAGTAGCGGCCGCTTCTTCGGACAACCGGTAAAATTCGCTGTGCATCTTGTGATCTTCGATATTTTCTTCGTCAACCGGTCTGAAAGTACCTAACCCCACGTGCAAAGTTAAGTAAACTAACTTAACCCCCTTATCCTGAACCTTTTGGAGTAATTCCTTGGTCCAATGCAAACCTGCGGTAGGTGCTGCGGCCGAACCCGGCTCTTTTGAATAAACCGTTTGGTACCGTTCGGGATCATCTAGCTTTTCTTTAATATATGGTGGGAGCGGCATTTCACCAAGTTTTTCTAAAATCTCCATAAAAATGCCGTCGTATTCAAATTCAATTTCACGTCCACCGTGATCAAGTTCCTTTTTGACGGTCGCCGTTAAACTACCATCCCCAAACGTAATCTTCGTACCCACTTTAGCACGCCGTGCTGGCTTAACTAGCGTTTCCCAGCGGTCGCCTTCGATATTGTGCAAGAGCAAAACTTCAAGGTGTCCACCAGTTTCTTCTTTAAGTCCGTAGATCCGCGCTGGCATAACCCGGGAGTCGTTCATCACGATGGCATCCCCGGGATTAAGTTGGTCAACAATGTCGTAAAAATGTTTATCCGCCATTTCACCAGTTTTATGGTCCAAAACTAGCATCCGGGAAGCGTCCCGCTTTTTAATCGGCGTTTGGGCAATTAATTCGTGTGGTAAATCGTAATTAAAATCTTCCGTTGTTAATGTCATTTTTTCCATTCCTCATTTATTCATATATAAATTTTCCAATCCTAAATGAGCGTATGCGCGCTCAGTAACCATGCGGCCGCGAGGCGTCCGTTTTAAAAAGCCAATTTGCAATAAATATGGCTCGTACATTTCCGAAATTGTATCCGGCTCTTCACCAATGTTAGCGGCAATGGTGGTCAATCCCACCGGACCCCCACCGTATAGTTCAATCATCGTGGTGAGAACCTTTTTATCGGTTTGATCCAACCCCCGGTCATCCACCTGAAGCAATTTTAAGGAGGTTTGGACTAACGTACGGTCGATGTGGGCATCATTTTCTACTTCCGCAAAATCACGCACCCGCTTTAAGAGGCGGTTGGAAATCCGGGGGGTTCCCCGGGACCGGCGAGCAATTTCGTGGGCACCTTGGTCATCGATATTCGTCTTAAAAATCTCGGCCGATCGTTTAACAATGTTGGCTAAATCGTCTTCCGTATAGTAATTCATATGTTCGACAATCCCAAAGCGATCCCGTAGTGGAGCTGAAAGTAATCCCGCCCGGGTGGTCGCCCCGATTAAAGTAAACGGTGGTAAAGGAAAGTGAATTGGATGTGCCGTAGGTCCCTGTCCGACCACGATATCAACGAAGAAGTCTTCCATTGCTGAATAAAGCATTTCCTCCACCACTTTGGGGAGCCGGTGAATTTCATCAATAAATAAAATATCACCCGGTTGCAATTCGTTCAAGAGGGCGACTAAATCACCAGGCTTTTCAATTGCGGGACCACTGGTCGTTCGAATTTGAACCGCCATTTCGTTAGCAATCACCATTGCCAGAGTCGTCTTCCCTAGTCCAGGGGGACCGTATAACAGCACGTGGTCCAAAGCTTCTTCACGCTTCTTCGCTGCTTCAATGTATACGGACAGCTCGTGCTTAATTTGGGCTTGACCAATGTATTGTTTTAAGTTCTGTGGGCGTAATGATTGTTCGTTAGCCTCTTCTTGGGCCCCCTGAACGGCCGACGACGTAATTCGTTCATCATCCATTAATCACGCTATCCTTTCATTAACAATTTTAATCCTGCACTAATGTATTGATCCGTAGTTTGATTGGTAAGCTCATCTAGCTTAGGCGTAATCTTTTTAAGTTCCCGCTCCGAATATCCTAGTGCTGCCAAAGCTTCAATCGCTTCATCTAGCGTACTATTAGTAGTGGTTGGCACTTCAAATAGTGGACCACTCGGTTCGTTGCTCGTAATTTTGCCCTTCAAATCTAAGATGATTTGCTTAGCTGCTTTAGGGCCGATTTTAGGAAACTTCTTCAAGTAGTTAACGTCGTCGTTATTTACTGCCCGAATAAACCCTTGGTGGTCATCGTTAGCCAAAATTGCTAACGCACTCTTTGGGCCAATTCCCTTAACCTTGAGCAGGTTCAAAAAAAGTTCCTTGTCCGCGTATTTCTTGAAACCATACAACGTATTTTCAGTTTCCGAAACCGCCTGGTGAACGTAGACCTTTTGTTTTTCATCTGCTTTAAAACTGTACGGGTTGGCCACGTTAACTAAATAACCAACCCCATTCACGTCAATCACAATGTAGGCGGGGTTAATGTCCACAACCACTCCATCTAAATATTCATACATCTGTTAATCCCCATTTCAAAACGTTTGTTCGTATTAATAATTGTATCATAAGTCTTCGTCAATTAAGTTCGTATTGTGGGGATCTTGAATTCGTTTAAACATTTTCTCCATATCGGTGGTGGAAAAATGTACCAATACCGGCCGTCCATGAGGACAGTTAAACGGATTTTCCACCTTCGCCAAATCCTTTAACAACTGCTTGGCTTGCAGGTCATCTAAATGATGGTTAGCTTTAATTGCCCGTTTACAGCTCATCATGATTGCGGTAGCTTCGCGAAACTTTGCCACCGTCATGTTGCGGTCATTTAAAACGTAATCCACCATTTCTTTTACGGTGTCTTCTTCTTGTCCCTTTTTAAACCAGGTGGGATGGTGGCGAACAATAAATGTATTTCTCCCAAATTCTTCTAAGAATAGCCCACAAGCTTCTAACACCGACTGCTTTTCCTTAATCCGCAACGTATCGGTTGTCGAATAGTCTAGGTAAATTGGCACAAGCAAATCTTGCTGGTCATCACTCACTTGCCCGATTTGCACCCGGTAATATTCGTAGTTAATCCGTTCTTGGGCCGCGTGCTGGTCAACGATGTACAACCCATCGTCCGCCTCCGCAAACAAGTAGGTACCGTGCATTTGTCCAATGTACGTTAGTGCCGGAAAACGACTAGTGCTAGCAGCTTTTTCACTTTCATCTCCCGCATCCGGGGTGGCCTGTTCTGCCGTGTCAGCATACTTTTCTTTAAATTCAGCAATCCGATCCGATTGCAAATCCTGCCGGGTGCTGATGATAATTGGCTTAGTTGCGGCAACGGATGGTTGCAACGGCGCACTGGCATCCTCTTCTTCAACGGCGGCTGACTCATCCGGAGTTGCATTACCAAACGACCCCGAAAGCACGGTTTCAGTTAAATCAAGTTGTTCACCAACTGGTTTGGTAACCCGTTTTTTCTTCAAGTTATCTACCGCATCAGGGATTAAATTTTGGTCGGCCAACCGGTCAAAAATCGTTTTACTGATTAGTTCTGTTAAGGCACTTTCTTCACTAATCCGAACTTCCAATTTTGAAGGATGGACGTTTACATCCACCAAAAGCGGGTCGGTTTGAATGTTGATTACCGCTACCGGATACCGGCCCACCATTAGTTTTGACCCGTATCCTTCAATAATTGCTTTACTAATGTGAAAGTTCTTAATATACCGCCCGTTAACAAGGATCGTAATGTAACTGCGGTTGGCCCTGGTGAATTCCGGAAGGCTGACGTACCCATCAATACGGAAATCGACGTTTTCACCATGAATATCCAACATTTTTTGGGCATTATGGGTGCCGTAAATATTGGCTAATACTTGTTGGACGTTGCCCTGCCCGGACGTTCGCATCAATTGTCGTTCGTCGTTTTGTAAGGAAAACGCAATCTCGGGATAACTCAAAGCAATCCGGTTAATAATATCGGTAATCTTTGATAGTTCGGTTGCTAAGGACTTTAGGTACTTTAACCGTGCGGGCGTGTTAAAAAATAAATCACTGACCGTAATATCGGTCCCCTGACGACTCTGAGCCTCCCGGTGTTCGATTAACTCACCACCCCGGTAATGGACAAATTGACCGGGTCCTTCAGCAGTGGCGGAGGTCATTTTAACGTCCGCAATGGAGGCAATACTTGGCAAGGCCTCCCCGCGAAACCCGAGGGTCCCTACCCGAAAAAGATCGGCACGGGAGGTTATTTTACTGGTTGCGTGGCGCTTAAAGGCCGTTTCTACTTGACTACCTTCAATTCCACTACCATTGTCGATCACCCGAATCATTTTTAATCCCGATTCAGCTAAGAGAATATCAATGCGGCTGCTTCCCGCATCAATTGCATTTTCTACTAGTTCCTTTACGACCGAGGCTGGCCGTTCCACTACTTCACCGGCAGCAATTTGGTCGGCTAAAATATCACTTAACTCTTGGATTTTTGCCATTTATCCGCACCTCATTTTCGTAGCTTCTTCTGCCACTTATACAACTGATTCATAACTTCCATCGGCGTCATGTCCATTAAATTTAAGTTAGTTAATTGTTCTACTACCTGTGTTTGCAAGCGGTCGGCCTTCTTCTCTGCTGGAGAAGCGTCAAAGAGTGCCATCTGTTCTTCCACAACTTCCTGTGACGTACTTGTGGCAAGCGAAGCTGCTTGCGTAGGTTGAGCAAGTGTGTCAGGCTCGTCAGGCTGCGAAGCATTGGAAACTACTGATTGTTCCTCAGAAGCGGTTAATTTCGCCGCGTCATCTTGGTTTTCATTTTCTAACTGCTCTAAAATCACGGAAGCCCTTTGCAAGAGTGAATCTGGCATTCCCGCTAACTTAGCAACGTGAATCCCGTACGATTTGTCCGCAGGTCCGTCTTCCATTTTGTGTAGGAAAACTAAATTGCCGTCCTGTTCCACCGCACCGACGTGCACGTTTTTCAACCGCGCTAAAGTCTGATCAAGTGCGGTCAACTCGTGGTAGTGGGTCGAAAACAGGGTCTTGGCGTGTACATTTTGGTGGATAAATTCAATAATTGATTGCGCTAACGCCATCCCGTCGTAGGTTGCGGTACCACGCCCAATTTCATCAAAGAGAATCAAACTGTTCGCAGTTCCATCCTTTAACGCCCGGTTGGCCTCTTGCATTTCAACCATGAAAGTACTTTGCCCAGAAATCAAATCGTCAGCTGCGCCAATACGAGTGAAAATTTGGTCAAAAATTGGCAACGTAGCCGCCTCAGCCGGAACAAAACAACCCATTTGAGCCATGATGACGGTTAACGCAAGTTGCCGCATGTAAGTACTCTTTCCGGACATATTCGGCCCGGTAATCAGTAAAATATCCGTGTCTTGGTTCATCAAAATATCGTTTGGTACGTAACTTTGGTGCCCCATTACCTTTTCGACAACCGGGTGGCGCCCCGCTTTGATAACAATTTCGTGGGCTTCCGTCATGGTTGGTTTAACAAATTGGTACTCTTCGCTAACCACCGCGAAACTCTGTAAAACGTCTAACTCCGCAACCTGCTTAGCCAAGTTCTGAAGGCGTTCGATCTGTTCTTTAATCGTTTCCCGAATCTTTTTGAACAGCTCGTATTCTAAGTCCGTTGACTTTTGTTCGGCTTCTAAAATAATTCGTTCCTTTTCCTTTAGCTCTGGCGTAATAAACCGTTCGGCGTTCGTTAAGGTTTGCTTACGTTCATAACGCCCCTCAGGCACGTTAGCTAAATTAGCACGCGTAACTTCAATGTAATAGCCAAACACTTTATTGTAACCAATTTTAAGGTTTTTAATCCCAGTTGCCTGCCGTTCTTGAGCTTGTAAATCGGCAATCCACTTTTTACCGTTCCGCATTGCATCTCGGTATTCGTCTAACTTCGGATTATAACCATCTTTAATGACGTTTCCTTCCGTCACGGAATTGGGCGCGTCTTCGTCAATGGCCGCTTCAATCAAATCCGCAATTTCACTAACTGGATCTAACCGAGTCAGGGCCTCGTCAAAAACGGGGTCGTCCAATTCTGCCAGTACGTGCCGGATTTTAGGAATTTGCAGTAACGAAGTCTTTAGTTGGATTAAATCCCGGCCATTTACGTTTCCAAAGGCTACCCGACCAGCCAACCGTTCCAAATCGTAAACTTTCGTCAGTTCTTCTTGTAGGTTGCTCCGTTCAAAAAAGTGTTCGAGCAGAACCTGCACGCGACTTTGCCGGGCGTTTATGGCTTCCTTACGAATCAACGGACGGTCTAACCATTGTTTTAATAAACGTCCGCCCATCGCCGTTTTCGTTTCATCTAACAACCATAACAAGGTTCCTTGTTTTTTCCCCGTTCGAATTAAGCGAGTTAACTCGAGGTTATACTTTGACGCATGGTCCATTCGTAAGTAAAACGACGGTTCGTACGCAATTGCCTTTTGCATGTGGGCCAAATTACGCTTTTGCGTAACTTGAACATACATCAATAATTGCTTTACTACTTGTACTGCAATCGGAGAAGTTAAATCTTGAATTAAGTAACTTAATTCCGCCGATATTTCAATATCGTTTTGCTGCGAAACTAAAATATTTAATTCTTTAAAACGTTCCCCAAAGTGCTCCACGAAATATTGGTCCGCAACGATTTCCCGCGTCCGTAACCCAACGGCTTCGTTGACCACGCTCTCAATATCGTCTAAAATTGCGACTTTTAATTCACCAGTCGAGAGGTCCGTATAGGCGAACCCGTACTTTTTACTTGCGGCATCAAAGCTGACCGCCGTGAGGTAATTATTTTCCTTAGCGTCTTCCGCTTTTTGATCCGTGGTGGTTCCCGGTGTCACGAGTTGGATTACTTCCCGCTTCACCATTCCTTTGGCAGCTTTGGGGTCTTCCATCTGCTCACAAATTGCCACTTTATAACCTTGGTCAACTAAAATATCAATATAATTTTGGGCGGCGTGATGCGGAACCCCACACATGGGAATCGGATCGTCCGCGTTTTTTGACCTTGCCGTAAGCGTCAATTCTAAAAGCTGCGATCCCTTAATGGCATCGTCATAAAATAATTCGTAAAAATCCCCGATCCGGTAAAACAAAAAGGCATCCGGATACTGGTTTTTAATTTCCATATACTGACGCATCATTGGCGTATCACTTGTCTTTTGTGGCATTTTACATTCCTTCCGACTCTTAATTTTTTAGTTAATTGTAATTACGTAAAAAATTAGTTTAACAATGGCTATTCTATCATACGCACCATATAAAAAAAGAGCGGAACCGCAATGGTCCAACTCCTTACTTTGCAAAATCAACGGCCCGAACTTCCCGAACAATTGTTACTTTAATTTTGCCTGCGTATTCTAATTGTTTCTCAATTGCTTTACGAATTTGATGCGTTAGCATAACTGCCTTCAAATCGTTAATCTTAGTTGGCTTAACGATTACCCGCACCTCACGTCCGGCTTGAATTGCGTAACTCTTTTTAACTCCATCGAACTGGTTAGCAATTTCTTCTAGCTTTTCCAACCGATGAATATAACTCTGTAATGTATCGCTCCGTGCTCCTGGACGAGCCGCTGAAATTGAATCCGCGGCTGCCACTAACACAGAAATAACATGATTTGCTTCGTTGTTGTCTCGGTGCGACGCAATTGCGTCAATGACGGTAGCACTTTCTTTGTACTTCTTCGCCAATTCCACACCTAACTCAACGTGTGAAGTATCGGTCTCATGTTGGACCGCCTTACCAATATCGTGTAATAATCCTGCGCGTTTTGCTACAGTAACATCTTCACCCAACTCAGCAGCTAGCACTCCTGCCAAATTAGCAACCTCAATAGAATGGTTTAATACATTTTGACCATAACTCGTCCGATATCTTAATTGCCCAATTAACTTAATCAATTCAGGATTCATCGAATGAATACCAAGCTCAAAGACTGCTTGCTCACCGGTCTTGCGAATGGTGTCATCCAATTCTTTCTTAGCCTTTTCCACCATCTCTTCAATCCGAGCAGGATGGATTCGGCCATCTTGAATTAGCTTTTCCAAAGCAATGTGCGCAATTTCACGGCGAATCGGGTCAAAACTACTCAAAACGACCGCTTCCGGAGTATCATCAATAATTAAATCAACTCCCGTGACGTTTTCAAAGTTCCGGATATTCCGGCCTTCGCGCCCAATAATCCGACCCTTCATGTCGTCATTAGGAAGCGAAACTACGGTAATCGTCGTTTCGGACGCCATATCCGCAGCACTTCTTTGAATTGCTTGTGCAATTACTTTCCGAGCTGTTTCATCAGCTTGGTTTTGAGCATCTTCTAAACTTTCTTTGATAATCAAAGCCCGTTCTTTTTCAAGTTTGGCTTTTACTTCCGAAATAATTAAACTTTTGGCATCTTCTTGAGTTAAATTAGAAACTCGCTCAAGCTCTTGTTGTCGTTCCTCAACGAGTGATGATGCTTTTTGTTGTTGTTCATCAATTAGCTTTTGATCTGCAGCCAGTTTTTGCTCTTTACGTTCCAGGCTGTTCTCACGCTTTTCAAAAGAACTATCCTTACGATCCAGGACGTCCTCTCTTTGAAGAAGCCGGTCTTCTTGCTTTTGCAATTCGGCCCGACGCTCCTTGAGCTCTTTTTCAACCTGCGCACGATAGCGGTGGCTTTCATCTTTTGCTTCCAAAAGCTTTTCCCGGCGTTCGGTTTCTGCCTGTTGCCGTGCGTTTTCAATAATTAAATCAGCTGAATTACTAGCATCCGCAGTTTGCTTTTCAATGAACCGCTTGTGCATGATGTATCCTGCACAATAGCCAACAACTATAGCGATGATTGCGAGGATAATATAATAAATTACCATCTTTGCCTCCAAATCATCAAGACCATAGTTATAATCTTTGAATGATGTTATTTGATTCTCACACTTATAATCATTTTAATATTTAGCCATAAGCGTGTCAATAAGTCTTTAGCGCTCAGCACCGATTAATGCTAGGTTTGCCGACTTTGCGATTCCCTTTTAAGAGTCGCAGTTAGTGGAACATTTGTCACTTCAAAGATCCGTTCCGATCACTGATAACGTAGAAAAAGAAGTCGGAATTATCCCAACTTCTTTTCTCCCCATAAATATTATCTTTATTTCAAATCCAATTCAGCTTGGTCCTCTGGTTGATGGTCTTCTTTAACCTCACTAGCCGGATCAGCTACCATCCCGTATGCTTCTCGAACCTTAGCCAATACTTCGGCACGGACATCTGGATGATCTTCCATGTACTTCTTGGCATTTTCACGTCCTTGGCCAATTCGTTCTTCACCATACGAGTACCAAGAACCACTCTTTCCAACAATGTCTTTTTCTACGGCCATATCAATCATTTCACCAGTTTGCGAAATTCCTTGACCATACATAATATCGACTTCTGCTTTCTTAAATGGTGGTGCTACCTTGTTCTTAACTACCTTAATCTTAACTCGGTTACCGATTACGTCCGCCCCATCCTTGATTTGTTCAGCACGCCGAACTTCCAACCGAATGGTAGCGTAGAATTTCAAAGCCCGACCACCCGGGGTGGTTTCGGGATTTCCAAACATAATACCGACCTTTTCACGAATTTGGTTAATGAAAAGGGCGATGGTCTTAGTCTTGTTAATTGACCCAGAAAGTTTCCGCAATGCTTGAGACATCATCCGTGCTTGAAGACCGACGTGGGCATCGCCCATTTCACCGTCAATTTCAGCCCGGGGAACTAAAGCAGCTACCGAGTCAATAACTACCAAATCGATGGCTCCACTTGAAACTAGGGCATCCGCAATTGCTAATCCTTCTTCACCCGTATCTGGTTGAGAAAGCAAGAGGTCGTCGATATTAACCCCTAAATTAGTTGCGTAGGCGGGATCCATCGCATTTTCAGCATCAATATACGCAGCCGTTCCGCCCCGTTTTTGGACTTCCGCTACCGCATGAAGCGCAACCGTAGTTTTACCAGAACTTTCGGGACCGTAGATTTCAACGATCCGTCCCTTAGGGTAACCGCCTACTCCCAACGCATCATCTAAAGCTAATGAACCACTGG